>WRPH01000025.1 GCA_009773375.1 Paracoccaceae bacterium | reverse complement strand
CTTGGCAAAACGCGCAAAGGCATCATCGACGAACATGCCCCCGAAAGCGATATTCGCGCCCTCACCCGAGAAGCCGATATAGCCCGCCAGCGCCACAAACACCCCCGCCGTGGCCCAAGTGATTGCCCCGGTCAAAGCGTCTTTACCTGCGTAAACCGCGAACAACAGTGCAGCCATGGCATAAAGCGCAAGGATCACCTCGGGCAGAACGATTTGAAGATCAGTCGCGTTCATCTCTGGTGTCCTTCAGTGCGTTGCCACTTCCGCAACCGCGGGAATGGAGGCGTGGTAATCTGTAACAAGCTGGGCCACCGACGGCCCAATGATATCGGTGACAAGCGCCGGATAGACACCCAGCAACAGGGTCATCACGATCAGCGGCGCAAAGATCGCCCGCTCCCGACGACTCATGTCCTGAATGGTCGCCAGCGCCTCTTTCACCAGCGCGCCAAAGGCAACGCGGCGATAGAGGTACAACCCGTAAGCCGCCGACAAGATCACGCCTGTAGTCGCCACGGCCGCAACCCAGGTGTTGACCTGGAAAATCCCGGCCAGCACAAGGAATTCGCCGATGAACCCACTGGTGCCCGGCAGACCGACGTTCGCCATGGTGAAGAACATGAACACCAGCGCATAAGCCGGCATCCGGCTCACCAGACCGCCATAGGCGTCGATCTCGCGGGTGTGCATGCGGTCATAAATCACGCCAACACACAGGAACATCGCGCCCGAAATGAAGCCGTGGCTGATCATCTGAAAAATCGCCCCATCCACACCTTGCTGGTTCGCGGCGAAAATCCCCATCGTTACATAGCCCATGTGGGCCACCGACGAATAGGCGATCAGCTTTTTCATGTCTTCCTGCGCCAGCGCCACCAGCGAGGTATAAACAATCGCAATCGCCGACATCCAGAACACCAGATCCGCCATCACCGCCGACCCGACCGGGAACATCGGCAGGCTGAAGCGCAGGAAGCCATAGCCGCCCATCTTCAGCATGATCGCCGCCAGCACCACAGAGCCACCCGTCGGTGCCTGCACGTGGGCATCCGGCAACCAGGTGTGCACCGGCCACATCGGCATCTTCACCGCGAAGCTGGCGAAGAAGGCAAGGAACAGCAGCGTTTGCAGACCACCCGTGATGGTCATGCCCAGCACCGCCATCGGCTCGGACGAGAATTCAAACGCCATCAGCGTCGGAATATCGGTAGTGCCCGCCGCCATATACATGGCGATCATCGCAACCAGCATCAGCACGGAGCCGAGGAAGGTATAAAGGAAGAACTTGAACGCGGCATAAATCCGGTTTTGCCCACCCCAGATGCCGATGATCAGGAACATCGGGATCAGACCTGCCTCGAAGAACAGGTAGAACAGCACCAGATCCAGCGCCATGAACACGCCCAGCATCAGGCTTTCCAGCAGCAGGAAGGCGATCATGTATTCCTTGACGCGGGTTTCAACACCCCAGCACGACAGGATGGTGATCGGCATCAAGAAGGTGGTCAGCAGCACGAACAGAATGGAGATCCCGTCCACGCCCATCTTGTAATGCAGCCCCGCAATCCACGAGCCTTCCTCGACGAACTGCATGCCCGGATTGGCAGGGTCAAACCCGACCAACAGGATCAGCGAGATCAGAAAGGTCGCCGAAGTGGCGATCAGCGCCAGCCATTTGGCATTATTGGCCGTAGCCTCGCCTGATCCGCGCAAGAACAGCGCCAGAATGGCCGCCGCGACTGCCGGCAGGAAGGTGATGATCGAAAGAAGGTAAGTCATGGTCTTAGTGCCCCACCGTAAGCGTCATCCAGGTCAGCAGGGCAGCAATCCCCAGCACCATCGCGAAGGCATATGTAAAGACGTAGCCGGATTGCCACCGACCCGCGAGTTTCGTGAAGAACGGGATGATCCCCAACGCCACACCGTTCAGCGTGCCATCGATCACCTTCTCATCGCCGCGCTTCCACAGGAAACGGCCCAGCCACAGCGCCGGCTTCACGAATATCGCGTCGTAAAGCTCGTCGAAATACCACTTGTTCAGCAAGAACAGGTAGAGCGGGCGCTGTTGTGCCGCCAGTTTGCCCGGCAGCTCGGGGCTGCGGATGTAGAACTTCCACGCCAGCAAGAAGCCCAGCACCATCGCCACGAATGGCGACACCTTCACCCAGGTCGGCGCATTATGCGCTTCGTGGATCACATGGTTATCCGCGCCCAGATAGATCGCGCCCTTCGGGGCAACCCCGGCTTCGGGTGCTGCGGCTTCCGTCGCGACCACCTCTGCCGTCGTAGCCGGAGCCGCTTCGGTGGTCACAGCTTCCGGTGCAGCGGGTGCCGCCTCGTTCGTGTGTTCCGAGCTCGCAGCGTCAACCGGAGCAGCTTCGGTAGCAGCGGCCTCAGTGCCATGGTCGGTCGCAGCTGCTTCGCCCTGCGCTGCGGCCTCTATACCGAACCAGGCCCGCATCTTGGCCTCATCGCCGAAGAAGCTGTTATACCAGACCATCCCGGCAAAGATCGCGCCCATCGCCAGCACCGCCAGCGGCACCAGCATCACCGCCGGGCTTTCATGCGCATGCGCATGCTTCTCGGCATCGCCGCGCGGCGCACCAAAGAAGGTCATGAACATCAGCCGCCACGAATAGAACGAGGTCATGAAGGCCGCGATCACCAGCAGGGTGAAGGCATAGTTCGAACCAACCCAAGCGCTTTCAATCACCGCATCCTTCGACAGGAAGCCCGCGAAGCCGTAATGCGTCAGCGGAATACCAACCCCAGTGATCGCCAGCGTGCCGATCAGCATCGCCCAGAAGGTGAACGGCACTTTCTTGCGCAGCCCGCCATAATTCCGCATGTCCTGCTCATGGTGCATCGCATGGATCACCGAGCCTGCGCCAAGGAACAGCATCGCCTTGAAAAACGCATGCGTGAACAGATGGAACATCGCCACCGGGTAAACACCCACGCCAGCCGCGACGAACATATAACCAAGCTGCGAACAGGTCGAATAAGCGATCACTCGCTTGATGTCGTTCTGCACCAGACCCACCGTAGCTGCAAAGAACGCCGTGGTGGCCCCAACAACGACAATCATCGTCTTGGCATCGGGTGCAAATTCATAAATCGGCGACATCCGGCAGACCAGAAACACCCCCGCCGTCACCATGGTGGCCGCGTGGATCAGCGCCGACACCGGCGTCGGGCCTTCCATCGCGTCCGGCAACCAGGTGTGCAGGAACAACTGCGCCGATTTGCCCATCGCGCCGATGAACAACAGCACGCCAATCAGGTTCGCCGCGTTCCACTCGGTCCACAGGAAGCGCAGGTTGGTTTCCGCCAGCTTCGGTGCCGCCGCAAACACGTCGTCAAAATTGACGCTGTCGGTCAGGTAGAACAGCGCGAAGATGCCCAAGGCAAAGCCGAAGTCACCCACCCGGTTGACCACAAACGCCTTCATCGCCGCCGCATTAGCGCTTGGTTTCTTGTAATAGAAACCGATCAGCAGATACGAGGCAACGCCCACGCCTTCCCAGCCGAAGAACATCTGCACAAGGCTGTCAGAAGTGATCAGCGCCAGCATCGCAAAGGTAAAGAACGACAGGTAGGCAAAGAACCGCGGCCGATAGCTTTCGCCATGTGACCAGTTTTCATCATGCGCCATGTAGCCGATCGAATAGAGGTGCACCAAGGCCGAAACCGAGTTCACCACCACCAGCATGATCGCCGACATCCGGTCGAGCCGGATGCCCCACTCGGTCGTCAGCGAACCGGATTCGATGAAGCGCAGCACGGTGATGTGCTGGGTCTCGCCGTCAAAGGTCAGGAAGATGTTCCACGACAGCACCGCCGCCACGAACAACAGCAGGGTAGCAAGCCAGGTTGCCGCCTTTTCCCCGATCAACCGCCAGCCAAAGCCGCACAGGATGGAGCCGATCAGCGGCGCAAAAAGGATGATCGTTGCCATGGGCTTAGCCTTTCATCACGTTGACGTCTTCGACGTCGATGGTGCCGCGGTTGCGGAAGAACACCACAAGGATCGCAAGGCCAATCGCAGCCTCGGCGGCGGCAACGGTCAGGATGAACATGGTGAAGACCTGCCCCACCAGATCGCCCAGTTGCGACGAGAAGGCGACGAAGTTGATGTTGACCGCAAGCAGCATCAGTTCAATCGACATCAGGATAACGATGACGTTCTTCCGGTTCAGGAAGATGCCGAAAATCCCGATGACGAACAAAGCCGCCGCCACAATCAGGTAATGTTCAAGTCCTACCATTTTCGTCCCTCCGGGTCGTTGCCCGTTACAGTCTTGCAGCAGGTTACCCCGCAATATTCAGTCCCGACGAAATTCACCCGAATTTCGCAGCCGATTTCCGCGCGGAAATCGACTAGAGCCCCTGCCCCGGCTTCACGTCGATCAGCTCCATCGCCTTCGCCGGGTCGCGCCACATCTGGTGCAACACGTTCTGCCGCTTCACATCCTTGCGGTGCCGCAGCGTCAGAACGATCGCGCCGATCATCGCCACCAGCAGCACAAGCCCGGACAGCTGGAACAGCATCAGATACTTGTCGTAAATCAGCAGCCCCAGCGCGCGGGTGTTTTCCACCTGCGCCATGTCCGGCGTCACGGCGGCGCGCAGCCCCATCGCACCTTCCGCCTGCACCCAAGCGCCAACGCCCAGCACCAGCTGCATGATGATCACCACGCCAACCAGCAGGCCAAGCGGCATATAACGCGCCATTTCGCCCTTTAACTCGGCAAAGTCGATATCCAGCATCATCACCACGAACAGGAACAGCACCGCGACCGCGCCGACATAGACGATGATCAGCAGCATCGCCACGAATTCAGCCCCCAGCAGCACGAACAGCCCCGCCGAGGACAGGAAGGCCAGGATCAGCCACAGCACCGAATGCACCGGGTTGCGCGACAGCGTCACCAGCAACCCCGCCGCAATTGTGACGGTGGAAAAGGCGTAGAAGGCCAAATCTGCAACGCTCATGGCGCTTTCTCCTCGGTTTCGGCAAAGACGGCTTGCGCAATCTCAAGCGCCTTCTGCATGGCGGGCACGCCGCCGAACATCGACATTTGCCAGATCACTTCCGCGATCTCGCGTTTGGTGGCCCCGGCGGCAACCGCATTCATCACAGTCGTCCGCATCTGCGCCTCGCCCAGTGGCCCAAGCACGGTCAGCGCCGCAATCGTCACCAGAAACCGGGTGCGCGCATCAAGGCCTTCCGGGTTGAAGGTCTTGCCGAAGAACGCTTCCAGCATTTCCTTCGGCATCGCCGGGAAAAGCTTCTCAAACGCCTTCACATCCACGCCCTCAAGGCCGGGCGCAAACGCCTTGGCCATTTGCTGGCCCTGTTCCATCATCTGCTTGAAGATCTGGTTGAATGCGTCTGTCATCACATCACCGATACGGCGCGTCGAGTTCAAGATTGCGCGCGATCTCGGCTTCCCAACGCTCGCCATTCGCCAACAGCTTGTCCTTGTTGTAGAACAACTCTTCGCGCGTCTCGGTCGAGAATTCGAAGTTCGGCCCCTCGACAATCGCATCCACCGGGCAGGCTTCCTGACAGAAGCCGCAATAGATGCACTTGGTCATGTCGATGTCATAACGCGTGGTGCGGCGCGAGCCGTCTTCGCGCGGTTCGGCATCAATGGTGATCGCCTGCGCCGGGCAAACCGCTTCGCACAGTTTGCAGGCGATGCAGCGTTCCTCGCCATTCGGATAACGCCGCAGCGCGTGTTCACCGCGGAATCGGGGGCTGAGAGGCCCCTTTTCATGCGGATAGTTCAGTGTCGATTTCGGCGCGAAGAAGTATTTGAAGCCAAGGCCGAAGCCTTTGAAGAAGTCAAACAGCAGGAAATACTTCGCTGCGCGGCCATAGTCGGTGGTGCGTGCCGGTCCCATGATCAGCCTCCAATCGTCCAGCGCGCCCACAGGCCGCCGAGCACTTCGTATTTTGCAAGGAAAGACACGATGACCACCCAAGCCAGCGACAGCGGCAGGAACACTTTCCAGCCAATCCGCATCAGCTGGTCATAGCGGTAGCGCGGCACGATGGCCTTCACCATGGCGAAGAAGAAGAAGAACACCCACATCTTCGCCACCATCCACCACCAGCCATCAGCCAGACCGGGGATCGGCGACAGCCAGCCACCAATCAGGAAGATCGCGATATATTCGCCCGCCATGAACAACAGGTAGGGGGTCGAGGAATATTCAACCATGAAGCCCGCAACCAGTTCCGATTCCGCTTCCGGCAGATCGAACGGCGGACGGTTGGTTTCAGCCAAGGCGCTGATGAAGAACAGGAACACCATCGGGAAGTGCGGCAGCCAGTACCAGTTCAGCAGGCCCAGATTGCCATCCTGCGCCGCAACGATGCTGGAAAAGCTCATCGAGCCGGTCGAGATGATGATGCCGATGATGATCAGACCCAGCGAGACTTCGTAAGAAATCATCTGCGCCGCCGACCGCAACGACCCAAGGAACGGGTATTTCGAGTTCGAGGCCCAGCCGCCCATGATCACGCCATAAACTTCCAGCGACGATGCGGCGAACACGAACAGAATCGCCACGTTGATATCGGCCAGCACCCAGCCGCTATCAAACGGGATCACCGCCCAGGCCAGGATCGCCAGCACGAAAGACAGCATCGGTGCCAGGAAGAACACCGGGCGGTCAACCCCCGCCGGAATGACGATTTCCTTGACCACATATTTCAGCGCGTCCGCCACCGATTGCAGCAGGCCGAACGGCCCCACCACGTTCGGGCCTTTGCGCATTTGCACCGCCGCCCAGATCTTCCGGTCGCCATAGACAAGAAAGAGCAGGCTGATCATCACGAATGCGACAATCGCAAGGCTTTGCAGCGCAATAAGCAGCGCCATGCCAAGACCCGTTTGCAAGAATTCAGCCATGATCCCTCACGTCCTTTAAACCGTTGGTATCCCTTGCGCGCCACAATCGCGCACGGTTACTTCGGCATCTATCGTTTTCAACCCGCGGGGCAGCGCCGCCGAGATGGTGTAAACCGCATCCCCGCGCCAAGTTCCACCCTGTTTATCAACATTTGTCCGCACATGACGCGCAAATCCGAAGCCCCGGATCAACGCATACTGCGCCGCCGCACAGGCAGCATAGGCCGCCACGTCAGCATTATTGCGCGCGCCGGTCATTTCCACGCGGAAATTCACCAGATCACCATCCAGAAGCAACGTCTCGATGCCCAGGTATTCCGGGTTCGCAGGTCCTTTTGCGCCCTGCTCGCCACCAGCGCAGCCGAACAGCACGCCCAAGGCGAGCGTTCCGGCAGCAATTCTGGTGCAGAGGCGGCACATGGATGCTTACTCCGCTGCCAGTTTGGTTTTGGCACGATCCGCTTCCATCGCCGCCAACTCGCCCATCACCTTGGAGGCGCGGGCGATCGGGTTGGTCAGATAGAAGCCCTTGAAGGCGTTACGGAACGTCGCACGCCCCATCTCGCGCAGCGCCAGCGGCTGCCAGCCGTTATCGGCCACAACGTCGATCTGGCCCAGATGCGGATGCGCCGCAATCATCGTCTTGCGCAAGGCTGCAAGGCTGTCCCATGGCAAGGTCTTGCCCAGTTCTGCCGACAGTGCCCGCAGGATTGCCCAGTTTTCCTTGGCCTCACCCGGCGCAAAGCCAGCGCGCTGCGCCAGTTGCGGGCGGCCTTCGGTGTTCACGAACAAGCCGCTTTCTTCGGTATACGCCGCCGCCGGGAAAATAATGTCAGCCCGGTTCGCCCCACGGTCGCCATGTGAGCCTTGATAGATCACGAACGGCCCGGCAGCGATTTCGACCTCGTCCGCGCCAAGGTTGTAGATCACCTCTGCGCCCTCGGTCGCGGCAACCAGACCGCCTTCGGTCACGGCCCCCACATCCATCGCGCCGACGCGGGCAGCCGCCGTATGCAGCACCAGCATCTTGCCGCCCGCACCCTGCGCATAGGCCATCGCATGCGCTAGCACCGCTTCGCCATCAGCCTCGTTCAAGGCACCTTGGCCGACGATCACCAGCGTTCCGGGCTTTTCGGTAACACGGCCCACCAACTCGGCCAAAGCAGCGCGGTCAGACCCCATGTGCTTGTAATCATAAGTCAGATCGACCTTTTCGCCGAACAGACCAACGGTCGCACCAGCCGCCCAGGCCTTGCGGATCCGCGCATTCAGCACCGGAGCCTCAACCCGCGGGTTGGTGCCGATCAGCAAGATCACTTTGGCGGTATCAATATCCTCGATCGTCGCATTGCCGACATAGGCCGAGCGGTTGCCAATCGGCAGCCGCGCGCCATCGGTGCGGGCCTCAACCTTGCCACCTAGCGATTCGATCAGCGCCTTCAGCGAATAGGCAGCCTCCACCGGGGCCAGATCGCCGACCAGACCAGCCACCTGCTTGCCCTGCATCGCAGCCGCAGCCAGCGTCAAAGCCTCGTTCCAGTTCGATTTGCGCAACTTGCCGTTTTCACGCACATAAGGCACGTCCAGCCGCTGCCGACGCAGACCGTCCCAGATGAAGCGGGTCTTGTCGGAAATCCATTCCTCGTTCACGCCGTCATGGTTGCGCGGCAAAATCCGCATCACTTCGCGGCCTTTGGTATCAATCCGGATGTTGCTGCCCAAAGCGTCCATCACGTCGATGGATTCGGTCTTGGTCAATTCCCACGGCCGCGCGGTAAACGCGTAGGGCTTCGAGGTCAGCGCCCCAACCGGGCACAGGTCGATGATATTGCCCTGCAAATTGCTGTCGAGCGTCAGGTTCAGATAGCTGGTGATCTCGGAATCCTCGCCGCGCCCGGTCTGGCCCATCTGGGTGATCCCGGCGACTTCCGAGGTGAACCGCACACAACGGGTGCAAGAGATACACCGCGTCATCTTGGTTTCCACCAACGGCCCGAGGTTCAGATCCTCCGATGCGCGCTTGGGCTCGCGGTAGCGGCTGAAATCGACGCCAAACGCCATCGCCTGATCTTGCAAATCGCACTCGCCGCCTTGATCGCAGATCGGGCAATCCAGCGGGTGGTTGATCAGCAGAAATTCCATCACGCCCTCACGGGCCTTCTTCACCATCGGCGAGGTGGTTTTCACCAGCGGAGCCTCACCATTCGGGCCGGGGCGCAGATCGCGCACCTGCATCGCACAGCTTGCCGCAGGCTTCGGCGGACCACCAACGACCTCAACCAGACACATCCGGCAGTTGCCCGCGATGGTCAAACGCTCGTGATAGCAAAAGCGCGGAATGGCCACCCCGGCGACTTCCGCCGCCTGAATGATGGTCATCGCGCCATCGACTTCAACTTCGATCCCGTCGATGCTGATTTTCTTGAGGTTCGACATCAGCTTACTCCGCTGCCATTTGTGCGCATGCGTGGGCCTTCCACGCCTTCGCTTCTTTCAGGTAAGACCAGCCAAAAGCCCGATCCGTATCGCCGTTCGCCTGCAAAAGTGCAAGCCGTTCAAGGGCTTCATCCAACGTCGGTTTATGCCCGGAAGGCACCGACCACATCACGAAATGCATGCCGCCCAGAACTTCAAACCATTCGGCCCGCCGCGCATAAAACGCCCGGTGCATGGTGTTGAACACGAACGCCTCCAGCGTCTCGACATTTTCCCAAACCGTCAGGTTTGAGATAAACTGCGCATCGCCGTCGATCTTCGCTTCGGTATTGCCAGCACCGGGGTGCCCCGAGCCTTCCATCATCCAGACAAATCCGGGCATCCGCTTGCCCAGACTGTTGATCTTGTCCAAAGCACCCATGAACTCAGCCACGCGCGGACCGCTCGTTGGGGCCAACAGGCGCCCCACGTTCAATTCGGCAAGCTGATATCCCGGCGGTTGGGTCATTTCCACGACCTCAGCAAGCTGCCCGCCAAAGTGCCCTTGGCAATCTCATCGCGGCCCACTTTGCAGTAGCTTTCAGGATCACCCGCCACCGCTCCGGCTTTGGTCAGATAATCCTGCGCCAAAGCCTTGATGCGCGCCTTCTCAGCCGGGTCTTTCAGAAACGCCTTCACATCGGCCTCGGCATAGCCCTTGCCGCGCGCGTAGCCTTCCAGCTCGTTCAGCTTTTGCAGCACAACGAACATCTTCGCCGAAATCGACGGGCAGGTCTTGCGGATGGTATCGCCGACCTTGCCCGCCACCAGCGACTCGTTGATATGCGCTTCCTGATTCAACGGCTCCAGCGCCAACGCTGGGGTCGCCCCCAGCACAGCGATCAACGTCAGCGAACGAAACAGTTTGGTCATGGTTGCCTCCAAAGCAGTGACTGCCTTGGAAACTGCGGCTTTTCCGGCTGATATGCCATGACACGCGCCACAAATCAGAGTGTTATCGGAAAACCTGACAGCATTCGTCATGCGCAGCCCCCCTTGAACACCCAAGCCCCGGCGACAAAATGCCCGTAAGCCGCAGGATGCACCCGACCACCGCGTGTGGCGCAAAACGCCGCCGCCGCGCGCTTGGCCTCGGCGCCTTCGTCATAGCCAAACGCCACCGCATCCCGCGTCATCGCCAAGGTTGCCCCGGCTTCGGAAGGTTGCAGATCAGCAATATAGGACTTGCCCGCCAGCTCCACCGCCACCGGCCCACTTTCGGCAAGCGGCATCGGGCGCGAACCCGCACCGACGCAAGCCGAAAGCAAACCCAAAGCCATGAAAGCCGCCCCCTTCACTTATTCCGCCGCCATCGCGCCCATACGGCCCGATTTCTTGGCCTTGATGCGATCTTCGATTTCTTCGCGGAACTGCCGCACCAAGCCCTGAATAGGCCAAGCCGCCGCGTCGCCAAGCGCGCAGATGGTGTGGCCTTCAACCTGCTTGGTGACAGAAATCAGCATGTCGATTTCTTCCAGCTCGGCCTCGCCGCGCACCAGACGGTCCATCACCCGCATCATCCAGCCGGTGCCCTCACGGCAGGGCGTGCACTGTCCACAGGATTCATGCTTGTAGAACTTCGACAGCCGCCAGATCGCCTTGATGATGTCGGTCGATTGATCCATCACGATCACCGCCGCCGTGCCAAGGCCCGACTGCGCGCCGCGCAACCAGTCAAAATCCATGATGGCTTCCTCGCACTGCGCCGCGTTCAGCATCGGCACCGAAGACCCGCCGGGGATGACCGCCTTGATATTCTTCCAGCCGCCACGCACGCCGCCGCAATGCTCGTCCAGCAACTGCTTCAGCGGGATCGACATCGCTTCTTCAACCACGCAGGGGTTGTTCACATGGCCGGAAATGCCAAACAGCTTGGTGCCCGCGTTGTTCGGGCGACCGAACGAGGCAAACCAATCGCTTCCGCGCCGCAAGATCGTCGGCACCACAGCAATCGATTCGACGTTGTTCACCGTGGTCGGGCAACCATAGAGCCCCGAGCCTGCCGGGAACGGCGGCTTCATCCGCGGCATGCCCTTCTTGCCCTCAAGGCTTTCCAGCAGCGCGGTTTCTTCACCACATATATAAGCGCCCGCGCCGTGGTGCAGATACAGATCGAAATCCCAACCGGATTTCGCCGCGTTCTTGCCCAACAGCCCTGCGTCATAGCATTCGTCGATCGCCGCCTGCAAAGCCTCGCGCTCGCGGATATATTCGCCACGGATATAGATGTAGCAGGTGTTCGCCCCCATCGCGAAAGATGCGATCAGCGCGCCCTCGATCAGCGTATGGGGGTCGTGCCGCATGATCTCACGGTCTTTACAGGTGCCGGGTTCAGATTCATCGGCGTTGATCACCAGATAGGACGGGCGGCCGTCCGACTGCTTCGGCATGAACGACCACTTCAGACCCGTCGGGAAGCCGGCGCCACCGCGCCCGCGCAGCCCCGAAGCCTTGACCTGTTCGACAATCGTGTCGCGCCCGCGCTGGATGATTTCAGCGGTGCCATTCCAATGGCCGCGCTTCTTGGCACCCGCCAACGAACGGTCGTGCATCCCATAGATGTTGGTAAAGATGCGGTCCTGATCCTTGAGCATGTTTGCCCCTTCCTACGTGCGGCGCGCGCGCCAAATTTGATACGTCACGACCAAGGCCCAGATGAACCCGGCCAAAGCCGCCAGATCGATCAGGAACGTGTATTTGAGCGGCAAGCCCAATTCCGCCCCGATCAACTGCGCCAACATCCACAGCAACATCGTCCCGACGATCACCAAAGCCACCCGCTTTGCTTGTCGCGCCCGCGCTTGCTGGGGATCGGTTGCAGCCATTCCCGCCTCAGTGATGCCCATGGTCATGGCCGTCGCCATGACCTTCCGACACCGTCAATTCCACGCCGTCACTGCCCAGCAGCACGCCGTAAACCCCAAACACCACGGCGCCGACAATCGCCGCTGCGGTGATGTCAACCTGACCGATCACCCGCGCCAGCGCCGCTGCAAACAGGCCCGCCAGCAACGCAATAGCCCAACCGCCGGCCCAGGGGCCCAACACGGGAGCATGATCATACGAATGGTCCATCATAACCCTCAGTAATCGTTGGTTTTGGCGCGGCGGCGGAATTCTTCCAGCCCGGCCTCGACGATGATCTTGGCCTGCGCGACCCACTTGTCGCGGCTGACCCGGCCACGGAAGCCTTTCAGGTTGCCATCCATCCAGGCGATCTCGGCAGGCCCCCACGCGGCGATCTGGTCAAAGTGGAAAATCCCCAGCTCGTGGCACAGCTTTGCCAGCGCCGGGCCAATGCCCTCCAGCTCTTGCAGATTGTCGGCCGCGCCATCCCGCGCCG
This sequence comes from Paracoccaceae bacterium, assembly GCA_009773375.1. GTDB lineage: Bacteria > Pseudomonadota > Alphaproteobacteria > Rhodobacterales > Rhodobacteraceae > Cypionkella. Next base: position 50,877 of record WRPH01000025.1, on the reverse strand, counting down.
CAGCCAGCGCCGCAGGCCTGCTGCCCGCCTCTGCCACAGCCGCTTCCGGCATCGCCGCCGTCTTCGGATCAGCCGTCACCGCCTTGCCCAGCCAAGGCGTGGTCAACGGCACTTCGGTGCCATCAATCCGCTTGACGGTATCGCCAATATCCACCGCATTCTGCACGCTTGCGTTATACGGCTTGCGCCCCGCCTCGTATTCTTTCAGCGAGGTCAGCCCCGACAGCGGCTCGGCGGCATAGCGGCCATTCTGCGGCCCCGGCACCGGCACTTCGCCGTTCGAGAACCGCCCGATCAGCTCGCGCAGCTTGGCGGGCGTCAGGTCTTCGTAATAATCCTTGCCGATCTGGGCCATCGGCGCATTGGCGCAAGCGCCCATGCATTCAACCTCTTCCCAGCTGAACTTGCCATCTGCCGAAACCTGATGCGCCTTGTCCGCGATCAATTCCTTGCACACCGCAATCAGCTCTTCCGCGCCGCAGATCATGCAAGACGTGGTGCCACAAATCTGCACATGCGCCACGGAGCCTACCGGCTGCAGTTGGAACATGAAGTAGAACGTCGCCACTTCCAGCGCCCGGATATAGGCCAGACCCAGCATATCCGCGACATATTCAATCGCCGGACGGCTGAGCCAGCCCTCTTGCTCCTGCGCGCGCCACAGCAGCGGTATCACCGCCGAAGCCTGACGCCCTGCCGGATATTTCGAAATCTGCCCCTTGGCCCAAGCCAGATTGGCCGGGGTGAATTCAAAAGACGCAGGCTGTTCTTTGTGCAAGCGGCGCAGCATTAGCGGTCGACCTCCCCGAACACGATATCCATCGTGCCGATGATTGCAGAAACGTCGGCCAGCTGGTGGCCTTTGCAGATGTAATCCATTGCCTGCAAATGCAGGAACCCCGGAGCGCGGATCTTGGCGCGGTAAGGCTTGTTCGACCCGTCCGCCTTCAGATAGACGCCAAACTCGCCCTTCGGCGCTTCGACCGCTGCGTAAACCTCACCGGCAGGCACATGGAAGCCTTCGGTGTAAAGTTTGAAGTGGTGAATCAAAGCCTCCATCGAGGTCTTCATTTCCCCGCGTTTCGGCGGCGTCAGCTTGCCACGCGCCAGCACGTCGCCCTTTTCGACCCGCAGCTTGGCAATGCACTGGCGAATGATCGAAATCGACTGGGTCATTTCCTCCATCCGGCACAGGTAGCGATCATAGCAATCGCCGTTCTTGCCAACCGGAATCTGGAAATCGAACTCGTCATAGCACTCATAAGGCTGGCTGCGGCGCAAATCCCACGCCAGACCTGACCCACGCACCATCACACCGGAAAAGCCGTAAGCCTGAATATCCTCTTCCGTCACCACGCCAATATCGGCGTTGCGCTGTTTGAAGATACGGTTTTCGGTCAGCAGCCCGTGCAGATCGTCCAGCACCTTCGGGAAGGTATGGCTCCACGCTTCGATGTCGTTCAGAAGATCGTCGGTCAGGTCCTGATGCACGCCACCGGGGCGGAAATAGGCGGCATGCAAGCGCGCGCCACTGGCCCGCTCATAGAACACCATCAGCTTTTCACGCTCTTCAAAGCCCCAGAGAGGCGGCGTCAGCGCCCCCACGTCCATCGCCTGCGTGGTGGTATTCAGCAAGTGGTTCAAAATCCGGCCGATTTCCGAATACAGCACCCGGATCAAGCTGGCGCGGCGCGGCACCACGGTGCCGGTCAGCCGCTCAATCGCCAGACACCAAGCATGTTCCTGATTCATCGGTGCCACATAGTCCAGCCGGTCGAAATACGGCAGGTTCTGCAGATAGGTTCGGCTTTCCATCAGCTTTTCGGTGCCACGGTGCAACAGGCCGATATGCGGATCGCAGCGTTCGACAATCTCGCCGTCCAGCTCCAGCACCAGACGCAAAACGCCATGCGCTGCGGGGTGTTGCGGGCCGAAGTTGATGTTGAAATTGCGGATGCGCTGCTCGCCGGTCAGCGCGTCAGCCGAGCCGTCATCATAGGTGTTCACGCGAATATCGCCGTCCATGATCAGCCCCTTATGCTTTCTTCTCATCACCCGGCAGGATGTACTTGGCACCCTCCCACGGTGACATGAAATCAAATTGACGGTATTCCTGCACCAGCTTCACCGGCTCGTAGACCACGCGCTTTTGCGCCTCGTCATAGCGCACTTCGGTATAGCCGGTGGTCGGGAAATCCTTGCGCAGCGGATGGCCGCGGAACCCATAGTCGGTGAGGATGCGGCGCAAATCCGGGTGGCCCGAGAACAAAATCCCGAACATGTCGAACACTTCGCGTTCAAACCAGTTCGCCGACGGGTGGATCTCGTGGATCGACGGCACCATTTCTTCTTCGCCCACAGCCACCTTCAGCCGGATACGGGCGTTGGTGTACATCGACAGAAAGTGATAAATCACGTCAAAGCGGTCGGCCCGCTCGGGGTGATCCACCGCCGTGATATCGACCAGCGAGGAAAACTTGCAGGCCGGATCGGTTTTCAGAAACTCCACAAACGCGACGATGTGGCTCAAAGCCACCGTCACGTTCAGCTCGCCAAAAGCCAGTTCGGTGCCCAGCACAGCCTCGGGGTGTTTTTCGGCCAGATGCGCGGCCAGAGCGTTCAATGCGTCAGACATGGCACCCCCTCAGCGCACAAGCGTGCCAGTGCGGCGGATTTTCCGCTGCAACTGCAAAATCCCATACAGCAGCGCCTCCGCCGTCGGAGGGCAGCCGGGAACGTAAATATCCACCGGCACGATCCGATCACAGCCACGCACCACTGAATAGGAATAGTGGTAATAGCCGCCGCCATTGGCGCAAGACCCCATGCTGATCACATAGCGCGGCTCCGGCATCTGGTCGTAAACCTTGCGCAGCGCTGGAGCCATCTTGTTGGTCAGCGTGCCCGCCACGATCATCAGATCCGACTGGCGCGGCGAGGCCCGCGGTGCGGTGCCAAAGCGTTCCAGATCATAGCGCGGCATCGAGGTGTGCATCATCTCGACCGCACAGCAGGCCAGACCAAAGGTCATCCAGTGCAGCGAGCCGTTGCGCGCCCAGTTGATGATATCTTCCGTCGTGGTCAGCAGAAAGCCCTTGTCCTGCAATTCACGGTTCAGCGCCTGGGTGGCAACCTCGCGGTCAGGCCCCGCGGTATTCGCGCCCGTCTGGACTCCGGTGTTCATCACGCCCATTCCAGCGCCCCCTTCTTCCATTCATAAGCAAAGCCCACCGTCAACACCGACAGGAACACCATCATCGACCAGAACCCGACCATGCTGATCTCCCCAAAGGCCACCGCCCAGGGGAACAGGAAGGCCACTTCCAGATCGAAGATGATGAACAGGATCGAGACGAGGTAGAACCGCACGTCAAACTTCATCCGCGCATCGTCAAAGGCGTTGAACCCGCATTCATAGGCGGAAACCTTTTCCGGGTCGGGGTTACGCACCGCGATCACCGCTGCCGCAAGGATCAGCACAAGGCCAAGCCCGACAGCAATGGCAAGAAGAACAAGGATCGGCAGATACTCACGGAGAAGTTGGTCCACGCAAGGCTCCTTCGGCTGGCATTTACGCGCCGGGGGCCAAACGCCCTCCGCACTCTGGTCCCCCGTTTACTCTGCCCCCCGTGCCGGGTCAACCGAAGCCAGTCGGAAAAACGCAGCGGCTTGCAAGGGGTTTGGCTGATTGTATGCACTTGCATACCGCAAACAACGCCTGCCCCTATCGCAAAACCGGCGGCGAGTCGCGCAATCAACGGCATGGCCCTTGCCAAACGCCCAGCCCACCCCAATGTGATGACCCTAAACATACAGAAAGCTCGCCCGATGCGCCTTTTCGTCGCCGCTGCCCTTTGCCTCGCCCCGCTGTGCCTGCAAGCCGAAGAAATCGGCCGCGTCGGCGTCGATTGGGTCGGCAACGACATCATCATCGAGGCGATCCCCGACCCCAAGGTGCAAGGCGTCACCTGCCATATCAGCTATTTTGAACGCTCGATGTGGGATCGCTTGTCGAAAGGCAACTGGTTCGAAGACCCGTCGAACGCCTCCATCGCCTGCCGCCAGACCGGCCCGATCCAGATCGGAGCCATCGACAAAACCCCAAGCGGCGAGGCGGTGTTTTCCGAAAGCCGCTCGCTGATCTTCAAATCGCTGAACGTCACCCGGATTTTCGATCAGAAAAATCAGGTGCTGATCTACCTGACCCACGCCACCGAACTCACCGACGGCTCGGCGAAAATGTCGATCTCAACCGTGCCGCTTTACAACACGGGCCAGACGAAAACTCCCTAAAACTTATCTAAAATTGTCATCCTCTCTGCTCAAATATCCCACGGGGTCCGGGGTGTGAAACCCCGGCGGCTGGCCACGCAGGCAACGCTGGCCAATCTGCCCTACTGAATCACCGGCAATTCAACTGCTTCCGGCTCCGGCCCCTGCCCCACCGTCAAAGCCTCGGCGCGGATGATCCGGGCAATCTGGGCGCAATCCGCCACCGTAAACGTCAATGGCACCCGCATATCCACCAGCCCGGCCAGGATCGCATCGGTCTGCGGCAGGCTTTGCGGCTCAGCATAGCCCCAGTGCTGATAGCGGCTGGTAAATGCCACCGGATCAGCCGCACCAAACCATTTCAGTTCCACCCCGCGCGCCAGCGTGCGGCCCAGAAACGCGCCGATCCGCGCCGCCGACCAATCCGGCAGCAGGAACTGGAACGACGACCCGACATAGGTTTCTGCCACAGGGCGCTCCACCAGCCGCAAGCCCGGCACGCCGCGCAAACCCGCCTCCAGCGCCTGATAGCGCTCGGCCCAGCGGGCCACCCGTTCGGCCAACAGCCGCAACTGTGGCCGCAGAATCGCCGCCCGCAGGTTGTCCATCCGGCCTGACACGTTCGGCACCTGCATCCGCACCGCCTCGAACACCTCAACCGCAGGGGCCGCGCGATGGCTGCCATAGAGCATATAAGACCCCGACAGCAGCACCGCCCGCGCCATCACCTCGGCATCGTCCGAGATCAGCAAACCGCCCTCACCGGCGTTGACATGCTTGTAGGTCTGCATCGAATAGCAGCCGATCACCCCCTGCCGCCCCGAGGCCACCCCCTTCCACGCCGCCCCCATGGTATGGGCGCAATCCTCGATGATCCGCAGCCCCAGCCGCGCGCAAAGGCCCAGCAGCGCCTCCATATCGCACAGATGCCCGCGCATGTGCGACAGCATCAGCACCCGCGCGCCCGTCGTCTTGGCCTTGGCCTCCAGATCGCTGAAATCCAGCACCAGCTGATCGGTGATTTCCACAAACACCGGCTTGGCACCAACGCTGGCAATCGCCCCCGGCACCGGGGCCAGCGTGAAGGCGTTGGTCAGCACAGGCTCGCCCGGCTGCACCTCCAGCGCCCGCAACGCACAAGCCAGCGCATAGCCGCCCGAGGCCACCGCCAGACAATAGCGCGCCCCGGTCAGGGCGGCGAATTCCTCCTCCAGCAGAGCGGTTTCGGCCACTTCGCCCGGTGCGGTGTTATAGCGGTGCAACCGACCATGCCGCAGCACTGCCATCGCGGCCTCTATCCCGGCTTCGGGGATCGGCTCCTGTTGGGTAAAACTGCCAGTAAAGCGTTCCTGCGTCATGCTTTTCTGTCATCCTTCGGCACCAGCACCACAAACAACACCAAAGCCAGCAGCACCCCGGCCCCGGCAATGAAATAGCCCACATCCGGCGATTGCCAGCCCCCCGGCCGCATGAAATAGCCAAAGATCTGGCTGAAGAACACCGTCCCCGCCAGCATCGCCACATTCATGATCGCAGAAACACCGCCCTGCAATTCGCCCTGCGCATCGTCCGGCACCCGATGTGTCATCATCGCGGTCAGCATCGGATGGATGAAGCCTTCAGGCCCATGCACCACCATCAGGATCACCACCACCGCCAAAGACCCGGCCAGCCCATAGCCCACCGCCGCAATCGCCGCCGCGATCAGCCCGATCAGCGCCAGCTTGCGCTCGCCAAACGCCTTCACCCCCGGCCCGACCAACAAGCCCTGAAACCCCGCCATGATCACCCCGAACACCGCCAGCGTGACGCCCACCATCGACGGCGACCAGTCAAACTTGGCCATGCCCCAATAGGGCCAGATCGCCGGATAAACGCTGGTGGAAAAGAAGAACACGAACAGCACCACACACATCGGCACCACGCCCTGATAGCTGCGAAATACCTTGAATGCGCCAAACGGGTTTGACCGCGCCAGACTGAACGCCCGCCGGTTGGCCGGAGCCAGCGTCTCGGGCAGCACGAACCAGCCATAGATGAAATTCAGCCCCGAAATCGCCGCCGCCACAAAGAACGGCACCCGCGGCCCGAACTCGCCCAGCAAGCCGCCAATCGCCGGCCCCAACACAAAGCCGACGCCAAACGCCGCCCCCATCATGCCGAAATACTTCGCCCGGTCTTCCGGCGTGGTCACATCGGTGATGAACGCATTGGCGATGATCCAGCTTGATCCGCAAAACCCCGCAATCGCCCGACCGATGAACAACCACAGCAGCGTCGGCGCGAAAGCCTGCAACAGATAATCCGCCCCCAGCCCGGCAATCGCCAGCAACAACAACGGTCTGCGGCCAAAACGGTCGGAAAGGTTGCCCATCAGCGGGCTGAAGGCGAACTGCGCCATCGAAAACGCAAAGAACATCCAGCCGCCGATCAGCGAGGCTTCGGCCAGCCCGACCTGCCCCACCTCTTCAATCAGCCCCGGCAACACCGGGATGATCAAACCAAAGCCGATCATGTCCAGCAGAACACTCAGCAACACGAAAGTCACAGCATGGCGAGACGGCGGTTTTGTCATGCCGGCACCCTAGGCCCGCCCCGAAACCGAGTCAAACCAACAGCCTCTGCACCAGCCCCGGCAGATCTTCAAACCGGTCCAGCAACGCCTCCGGGGCCAGCCGCGCCACCCCGGCCCCCTCCGGCCCGAACGTCACCAGCGCCACCGGCACCCCCGCAGCCCGCCCGGTCTTGCGATCCGTTTCGGTATCGCCCACCAGCATCGAGCGCGCCACCGACCCGCCGACCCGCCGCACCGCCTCAATATAGGGCGCTGGATCAGGTTTGCGCACCGGCAAGGTGTCGGCCCCGACCAGCGCGCCAAACAGATCGCGCACGCCCAGCCGACGCAGCAATTCCTCTGCCAGATAGTCCGGCTTGTTGGTGCAGATCGAAACCGCCATCCCCGCCGCGCGCAACGCCTCGACCGCCGCCACAGCGCCCGGATACATCCGCGTATGCGTATCAATCCCATCCGCATAGGCCGCGAGCAGCCGAGGATACGCGCGCGCAATATCGTCTTCACAATAGCCAACCCCCAGCCGGTCAAACCCCGCCCGCAGCATCGCCCGCCCGCCATGAAACGCCGTCAGCACATCGCGGCCATCCAGCACCAGGCCATGGCCCAATTGCTCAAAACACGCATTCGCCGCCGCCAACAGATCCGCACTGGTATCCGCCAACGTGCCATCCAGATCAAAAACCACAGTTTTCATCTTGTAACCTTGCGTGAAAAGCCACCCCTTGCGGCCCGGCTGATCCGGGGTAAAACGGAGACAAAAGAAAAGGAAGAGGCAGTATGTCGGTTTCAGTGATTGTTTTGGCCGCAGGCATGGGCACCCGGATGAATTCCGACACGCCGAAAGTGCTGCACCACGTCGCAAGCGCGCCGCTCTTGCACCACGCCCTGACCGCCGCACGCAGCCTTGAACCGGCCCGTATCGTCGTCGTCACCGGCCACGGCGCGGAAGATGTGGCCAAGGCCGCCACCGCCTTTGACGAGGCTTGCGAATGCGTCGTGCAAGACCCGCAACTTGGCACAGCCCACGCGGTTTCCATGGCCGCCCCCTTGCTGGCGGACATGTCCGGCGAGGCGATCGTGCTCTATGGCGACACCCCCTTCATCCGCCCCGAAACGCTGGAGGCGATGTTGCACGCCCGCGCCCGCCACTCCGTCGTGGTGCTGGGGTTTGAGGCAAAAGACCCCGGCCGCTATGGCCGCCTGATCGCCGATGGCGAAACCCTGCATAAAATCGTCGAATACAAAGACGCAACAGATGAAGAACGCGCTGTAACCCTTTGCAACTCCGGAGTTTTGTGCGCTTCCGCCAAGGTGATGTTTGACCTGATTTCGAAAGTCGAAAACAGCAACGTCGCTGGTGAATACTACCTGACCGATCTGCCCGAACTGGCCCGCGCGCAAGGCCTGTCCGCAGGCGTGGTGATCTGCGACGAATCCGAAACACTGGGCGTCAACACCCGCGCGCAACTGGCCGAGGCCGAGGCCGCCTTCCAGTCGCGCGCCCGCGCCGAGGCGCTGGAAAACGGTGTCACCCTGACCGCGCCCGAAACCGTCTTTTTCGCGCTCGATACCCACATCGGCCGCGACGCCATCATCGGCGCGAACGTGCTGTTCGGCCCCGCCGTCACCATCGAATCCGGGGCCGAGGTCAAGGGCTTTTGCCACCTCGAAGGCTGCCACATCAGCCGCGGCGCTGTCGTCGGCCCCTTCGCCCGCCTGCGCCCCGGTGCCGAACTGGCCGAGGATGTCCACGTCGGCAACTTCGTAGAAATCAAGAACGCCATTCTGGATGAGGGCGTCAAGGTCGGCCACCTGACCTATATCGGCGATGCCGACATCGGCGAATTTACCAATATCGGCGCAGGTACTGTCACCTGCAACTATGACGGCGTGATGAAACACCGCACCAAAATCGGCAAACGCGCCTTCATCGGCTCTGATACCATGCTGGTGGCCCCGGTGACGGTGGGCGACGATGCGCTGACCGCCTCCGGTTCGGTGATCACCGATAACGTCCCCGCCGAGGCTGTCGCTTTGGGCCGCGCCAAACAAGTCAACAAACCGGGCCTCGCCACTGCGCTGATGACCCGCCTCAAGGCCATCAAGGCCGCGAAAGGAAAAGCGTAAATGTGTGGGATTGTAGGCGTTCTGGGCAATAACGAGGTTGCCCCGCTGCTGGTTGAATCGCTGAAACGGCTGGAATATCGCGGCTATGATTCCGCCGGGATCGCCACTGTCCACAAGGGCAAACTCGACCGCCGCCGCGCCGTCGGCAAGCTGGTGAACCTGTCCGATCTGCTGGTGCATGAACCGCTTGCGGGCAAGGTTGGCATCGGCCACACCCGCTGGGCCACCCATGGTGCCGCCACCACCACCAACGCCCACCCGCACTGCTCAGGGCCGGTGGCCGTGGTGCATAACGGCATCATAGAAAACTTCCGCGACCTGCGCACCGAGCTGGCAAGCGCGGGCTTTATCCCGGAATCCGAAACCGATACCGAGACGGTCGCACTTCTTGCACATATGTACATATCGCAGGGTGCCACCCCGGTCGAGGCTGCCCGCCAGACCCTGAAGCGCCTGCAAGGCGCTTTCGCGCTGTGCTTCCTGTTTGATGGCGAAGAAGATCTGATCATCGCCGCCCGCAAAGGCTCGCCGCTGGCTATCGGCCACGGCGACGGCGAAATGTTTGTCGGCTCCGACGCCATCGCGCTGGCGCCGATGACCGACCGTATCACCTATCTGGAAGAAGGCGACTGGGCCGTCGTCACCCGCAAGGGCGCCACGATCTATGATGATCAGGACCGTCTGGCCAACCGCGCCGAAAGCCGGATTCAGGTTGATGCCACCCGGATCGAAAAGGCTGGCTACAAACATTTCATGGCCAAGGAAATTGCTGAACAGCCGGTTGTGATCGCCGACGCCCTGCGCCGCTATGTCCATGACGGCAGCCTGAAATTGCCGATGGAGGTCGATTTCACCGCCGTTGACCGCATCACCATGGTCGCCTGCGGCACCGCCAGCTACGCCTGTCACGTCGCAAAATACTGGTTCGAACAGATCGCGGGCCTGCCCTGCGACGTCGACATCGCGTCTGAATTCCGCTACCGTGAACCGCCGTTGTCGCCCACGCAATGGGCGCTGTTCGTCAGCCAGTCGGGCGAAACCGCCGACACCCTCGCAGCCCTGCGCTACAGCCGCGACAAGGTTGCCAAGATCGTCGCCGTGGTCAACGTGCCGACCTCCTCCATCGCCCGCGAAGCCGATCTGGCGCTGCCGATCATGGCCGGGATAGAGGTCGGCGTGGCCTCGACCAAGGCCTTCACCTGCCAGCTGATCACCTTGGCGCTGCTGGCGCTGAAAGCCGGCGTCGATCGTGGTCGCCTGACGCCCGCCGACGTTGCGCGTTACCTTGCCGACCTTGCCGCTTTGCCCGGCCTGATGAACCACGCCCTCACCCTTACCGCCAACATCGCCCAGATCGCCGATGAGCTGGCCGAGGCGCAGGATGTGCTGTTTCTGGGCCGGGGCGCCATGTTCCCGCTTGCCTTGGAAGGTGCGCTGAAGCTGAAGGAAATCAGCTACATCCACGCTGAAGGTTATGCATCAGGTGAACTGAAGCACGGCCCCATCGCCCTGATCGACAACCGCGTGCCGGTGATCGTTCTGGCCCCGCATGACCATCTGTTCGAGAAAACCGTCTCGAACATGCAAGAGGTGATGGCCCGCCACGGCAAGGTGCTGCTGATTTCCGACGCGCAAGGCATCGCCGAGGCCGGGGCAGACTGCTGGCGCACCCTGACCATGCCGCCGGTGTCCAACGCCTTCGCGCCGATCCTCTACGCCATTCCGGCGCAGTTGCTGGCCTATCACACTGCCATCGCCAAAGGCACCGATGTCGATCAGCCGCGCAATCTGGCGAAATCGGTGACAGTCGAATGATCGCGCAAGCCCTCGCCCAACTCGAAGCCGCAGGCGACCCCGAACAGGCCGCGATTGCCGCCGCCTATCACAAGGCCGACCGCCGCTATCTTGGCCTGAAAGTGCCGCAGATCGAGGCACTCACCAGCCAGTGGCGCGCCGAATGCAGCCTTGAAGACCGCATCCAGCTCGCCGCTGACCTCTGGGACAGCAATATCCACGAGGCTCGCATTGCCGCCGCCAAACTGCTGACGCAAGCCCGGATCAAGCCCGACGAGGCCGCCTGGGATCTGATCTGTGCATGGGTGCCGCAGTTCGACGCCTGGGCGATTGCCGATCACGCCTGCATCGCCGCGCAAAAGCGCATCACCGCCGACCCTGCCCGGATCGACACGGTGGAAGGCTGGACCCACTCCGAAAACATGTGGGCCCGCCGCGCGGCACTTGTCGCCACCCTGCCTTTCACCAAGCAGAATTTCCCAAAACCGTTCGAGCTGGCAATCCGCGACCGCGTGCTGACATGGGCCGCCGCCTATTGCGATGACAAGGATTGGTTCATCCAGAAAGCCGTAGCATGGTGGCTGCGCGATCTGTCCAAACACGACCCAGCCCGCACCGCCGCGTTTCTGGAAGAGCACGGGCCGCGGATGAAGAGCTTTGCCCGCAAGGAAGCCGCGCAGTATCTGGGGTAAGAGACGAGCTTTCAGCCGAAAGCCAGCCGCCTCTTACCCGATTTAACACGCGTCAAATGGGGTCGCGCCTGCCTGCCCTCGGCAGGCGCGAAGCCGCGCCAGCCCAGGCAGCCGCGCCCCGATTTTCAAACCCTTGTTTGCGGCGCAAACTCCCTTGCTCAAACGGCCTTCGGCCTTATGAGCAACAAACCAGCAAACTCTGCCCCGCAGAGTTTGCTTGCGGTTTGCCCGCCTCACTCCGCGTAAACCGTCACTTCCGGCAGATCGGTCAGCCCCAGCCCCAGCGCCCGGAACGCCGCCAGCGACAGCAGCGCCGCCCCCTCGCCGGGGATCAGATCGACGTTCACCGACGCGCCGCCCGCGGTCACTACCCGGCCCTTGCCCGCCGTCACCACCAGCGCCGATTTCAGCCAGAACCCCTGCTCGGCCGGGCTGCCCAAGGCGACCACCGCCTTGCCCAAAACCCGCGCACCGCTGGCAGGTCCTGCCGTCGCAGCCGCCTTTTCCGCCGCAGTGCTTTGGTCCAGCGCTGCCGCCGATTGTCCGCTGCCCAAGGCCGGCAGCGTCACCGCAGGCTCTACCGGCGCCACGATCTGCACCGTAGCCGGTTTGGGCCGCTGCAGCTTGTCAAACACGGCACAGCCCGAAAGCGCCAAGCTGGCCAGCACGGAAATAAGGATGATCTGCTTCATCCTACGACGATAGTCTGCCGCGCCTGCCCACGCAACCGCCGCATTCAGCCTTGCCGCGCGCCCTCGCCGCGCCTACCTTTACGCCATGATGCAACCGCCCCTGATAGACCCGTTCGCCCGCGCAATCTCCTACCTGCGCATCTCGGTCACCGACCGCTGCGATTTCCGCTGCGCCTATTGCATGACCGAACACATGACCTTCCTGCCGAAAGCCGATCTGCTGACGCTGGAAGAATTGGACCGGCTTTGCTCCGCCTTCATCACTATGGGCGTGGAAAAGCTGCGCATCACTGGCGGCGAACCCTTGGTGCGCAAGGGCATCCTGACCTTCTTCGAGGCGATGGCGCGGCACCTGCAATCGGGCGCGCTGAAGGAACTGACGCTGACCACCAACGGCTCGCAGCTGCGCAAATACGCCCGCGATCTGGCGGCGGTTGGGGTGAAGCGGATCAACGTCTCGGTTGACACGCTGGACGATGCGAAATTCGCCGAAATCACCCGCTGGGGGCGGCTTTCGCAGGTGCTCGATGGCATCGCGGCGGCAAAGGAAGCCGGTCTGCAGGTGAAAATCAACGCCGTGGCGCTGAAGGGTTTCAACGAGTCCGAGTTGTTCCGCCTCACCGAGTGGTGCGCCCGCGACGGCCACGATCTGACCTTCATCGAGGTCATGCCGATGGGCGATATGGGCGAGGCGCAGCGGCTCGATCAATACTGGCCGCTGAAAGAGTTGCGCGCAGAACTGGCAACCCGCTTCACGCTGGTCGATCTGCCCGACCGCACCGGTGGCCCCGCCCGCTATGTCCGGCTTGCCGAAACCGGCCAGCGCATAGGTTTCATCACGCCACTGACGCATAACTTCTGCGAAAGCTGCAACCGCGTCCGGCTGACCTGCACCGGCGAGCTGTATATGTGTCTGGGGCAGGAAGATGTCGCCGACCTGCGCGCGCCGCTGCGGGCCAGCGCCGATGATACCGCCCTGCACCAAGCCATCCGCGCGGCCATCGCCCGCAAGCCGAAAGGCCATGACTTCGACTATTCGCGGCAGGCCGTCAAAGGTCAGATGACCCGCCACATGAGCCATACCGGCGGCTGAAACCACGCCCTAGGGGCGTGGCTTTTCAGCGCTTTTCAAGCACGGACAGGGCGCTAAAGCGTTACCAACGCCTTAACGCCCGCCTGCAAGTCCTTGATTTTATGAAGCCACAGCCCCTGTCCACATGTGGACACTCAGGCCGCAGGCATCCGCGTCTCAACCATCCCGGCATACCAGCTTGATCCGTAAGGGATCACGTTATCGTCGAAATTATAGGCCGGATGATGCACCATCGCGGTATCGCCGTTGCCGACGAAAATATACGCGCCGGGCCGCTCCAGCAGCATGAAGCTGAAATCTTCGGCCCCCATCAACGGCGCGGTATCGGCATCGACCTGCCCCGAAACCGCACGGGCCACCTCGGCGGCATAATCGGTGTTTTCCGGCGTGTTCATCGTCACCGGATAACCACGGGTATAGACCACCTCTGCCTTCGCCCCCAAAGCCAGCGCGGTGCCTTCCGCGATTTCCTTCACCCGACGCTCGACGAAATCCTGCACGCCGAAATCCATCGTCCGCGCCGTCCCCTTCATCTTGACCACCTGCGGGATCACGTTATGCGCCGTCGAATCCGTCGCCACCGTGCAGACCGAAACCACCACCTGTTTCAACGGGTCCACCCCGCGCGAAGCAATGGTCTGCATCGCCACGATGATATGCGCCGCCACCACCGTCGTATCAATGCAGTCATGCGGCTTGGCAGCATGACCGCCCTTCCCCGTCACCGTGATCTCGAACTGATCCGCCGCCGCCATCATCGCGCCGGGCCGGATCGCAAAATGCCCGACCGGAATCCCCGGCATGTTGTGCATGCCGTAAACTTCCTGAATGCCCCAGCGGTCCATCATCCCGGCTTCGCACATCTCACGCCCGCCGCCGCCGCCCTCTTCGGCCGGTTGAAAGATCAGCACCGCCGTGCCGTCGAAATTGCGCGTCTCTGCCAGATACTTCGCCGCCCCCAGCAGCATCGAGGTATGGCCGTCATGGCCGCAAGCATGCATCTTGCCCGGCACCTTGCTGGCATAGGCCACCCCGGTCTGCTCATGGATCGGCAGCGCGTCCATATCGGCGCGCAAACCGATCACCCGGCCAGCCGTGTCGGTCTTGCCCTTGATCACCACCACAACACCGGTGCGGCCAATACCCTCGGTCACTTCATCGCAGCCGAAACCCCGGCACAGATCAGCCACCTTCGCAGCGGTGCGATGCACGTCAAACAGCAGCTCGGGGTTCTCGTGGAAATCCTGCCGCCATCCGGCGATCTCGGGCAGCATCTCGGCGAAACGGTTCTTGATGGGCATGACGGCTCTCCTTTGCGCCATGATTTGAGCAAAGCGCCGCCCGCCGCAAGAGGGATCAGCCGCGCGCCGCGACCATTCCGGCCAGCCACGCCGCGCCGTAAGGAATCGCGGCATCGTTGAACTCATAGCCCGGATGATGCAGCAGCGCGCTGTCGCCATTGCGATGAACATGAAAGCCCCGGGGCGGGCGTTCAGCATTTCCGAGAAATCCTCGGCCACCATCACCGGATCGGCCAGCCGACTGCCCTGCGAGGAAATCGCCTCTGCCACCGCCACGGCATACCCCGTTTGTTCGACCGCGTTCACCGTCGCCGGGGCATCGCGCAGATACCACACCTCGGCCTGCCCGCCATGCGCTTGCGCCACGCCCTGTGCCACGCTACGCAGCCGGGATTCCAGCACATCCTGCACCGCGACTTCAAACGAGCGGGTAGTGCCGGTCAGCACCACCGTTTGCGGGATCACGCAAGCGCCGCTGCTGTCGGTCGCCACGGTTGAAACTGTCAGCACCGCTGGCTTCAGCGGGTCGATATTGCGCGCCACCACGGTTTGCAGCGCGACCAGCACATGCCCGGCAATCATCGTGGTATCCAAGGCCTGATGCGGCTGTGCGGCATGGCCGCCGCGCCCGGTCAGGGTGATGCGGAACATATCCGCCGCCGCCATGATCGGCCCCGGCCTTGTGGCAAACGCGCCCACGGCCAAACCGGGGATATTGTGCAGCGCGTAAACCTCATCAATGCCAAAGCGGTCGATCAGCCCATCCGCCAGCATCGCGCGCGCGCCGCCACCGTCTTCCTCGGCGGGTTGAAAGATCATCACCGCCCGGCCATTGAAAGCCCGCGTCCCCGCCAGATATTTCGCTGCCACCAGCCCGATAGCGGTATGGCCATCATGACCGCAAGCGTGCATCTGGCCCGGCATGGTGCTGGCATGTCGCAGGCCGGTCGCCTCATGGATCGGCAGCGCGTCCATATCGGCGCGCAAGCCGATGCCGCGCCCCGGCCCGCGCCCGTGGATCACCGCGACCACGCCGCTGCGCCCCAGACCCGTCACCACCTGATCACAGCCAAAGCTGCGCAGCAGATCAGCCACCCGCGCCGAGGTGCGCGGCAGATCGAAGCCCAACTCGGGGTGCGCGTGAAAATCCTGCCGCCACCCGATTGCCTCGGGCAGAAATGCCGTGATTGCCGCCAGCGCCATGCTGCCCCCTCAGGAAAACTTCCGTCGCGCATCCAGCGCAAGGCCGGTGCCGACCGAGCCAAGCATATCCCCGGTGGCAATCGCAACCCCCGGCAGCGCCGCCTGCACGCAAGCCCGCAGCACCGGCAGGCCCGACGAGCCGCCGGTCATGAACACAGTGCCGATCTGATCAGCGCGCAAACCCGCCTGCGCCAGCGTTGACGCAAGCATCGCCGCGATCCGCGCGATCAGAGCCGCCACCGCCGCCTCGAACGCCTCGCGCCGCAGCATCGGGTTCGGCCCGCCGGTCAGCGCCGACAACTGCAACCGCACCGCCTCTTGATCCGACAGCGCAATCTTCGCCGCTTCCACCGCCATTGCCACCGCATGACCCTGCCGTTCGGCCACGACATGCATCATCCGGTCCAGCAGCTCGGGGCGGTCGATTTCGCGCCGGAACGCCTTCAGGTCCGCCAGGCAGCGCTGGGTATACAGCATGTTGATGCGGTGCCAGGTTGCCAGATCAAGGAAATAATGGTTAGGCATCAGCCCCTTGCCGCCCTTGGTGGTGGCCTTGTAGCCCAGATGCGGCATCACTTCGGCAAGGCTGAGCAGGCGGTCAAAATCAGTGCCACCGACCCGGATACCGTCATTGGCCAGAATATCCGCCGCCCGGTCCACCGCCCGCGCCCGATCCGGTGACACCCGCACGATCGAGAAGTCAGAGGTGCCGCCGCCGATATCGACGATCAGCACCAACTCTTCCGCAGCGATGCCCTGTTCATATTGCAGCGCCGCAGCGATCGGTTCGAATTGGAACGCCACCTCGCGGAACCCCAGCGCCTTGGCAATTTCCTCCAACACCGTCTGCGCCTTGGCATCGCCCGCCGCATCGTCATCAACGAAATGCACCGGGCGGCCCAGCACCACCCTGTCGGCACCCGGAGCCTGCAGCCGCAACGCCTCGACCATATGGCGCATGAAGCGGGTCAGCACCTCGCGGAACGACACCGCCCGCGCGCCAACCGCGGTGCGTTCATCAATCATGCCAGAGCCGAGCGTGCTTTTCAGGCCCCGCATCAGCCGGCCTTCATCGCCGCGCAGATAGGCTGCCATCGCCGCGCGGCCAAACTCCGGCGCACCACCATCCTGTTCCCAGAACACCGCCGAGGGCAGCGTGACCGCATCGCCTTCAAGGGCAATCAGCCAGGCGCGGTTGGCGTCTGCCAAGGCAACGGTCGAATTCGAGGTGCCGAAGTCGATCCCACAAAAGAGCGTCATGACAGCCTCCGCTATGCGCAAAACGCAGCGTTTAGCGGTGGTGGTGGGCGTTGTAAACCAGCGGTGCGTGCAAGCACACACCCTACCTCGTGCGAACGCCGCGTCTGCTACAGCGTTGGCCCCGGCGCGATCTTGCTGCCGTCGGAAAACCGCGACAGCCGGAAGCGTGACAGATCGTGGCCGACCGCATTTCCCGCCACCAGATCGGCCACCACGCGCCCCATGCCCGGCCCGATGCCAAAGCCGTGCCCGCTCATGCCGGTGGCGATGACCAGCCCCGGCAGCGCCGCCACACGGTCGATCACCGGCACCACATCGGGCATGGTGTCGATCATCCCGGCCCAGACCGCCTTCAGTTTCGGGCGGCCAAGCGCGGGCAAGGCCGCGGCGAAGCTATCCTGCACATCTGCCAGCGCCTGCATGTTCGGGGCCGGGTTCAGCACCCGCATGCGTTCGAACGGCGATGTCTGATCCGCCGACCAGCGCCGCTTGGTGCCCCAGCCATCGGGGAAATCGCGCGGGGCCTTGGGGCGGAAGATGGTCGATCTGAAATCCTTTTTCAGCACCGGCAGGTAAGTCAGCGCATGGCGGAACGCATCCGGACCAATGAAGAAATCATGGCTGGCACCGGGGGCAATCGTGTAGCCGCCATCAAGACGGCGACGAAAGGCGAAACGGTCATCGGCAACGTTACCGGCATAGATCTCGGGCAGGCTTTCAGTGGCGGCGACCGATGCCAGCACCGCAAGCTGCGGGATCGAGATGCCTTCGGCGCGCAGGAACAGCGACGACCACGCGCCGCCCGCCACCACGACCTGATCGCAAGCGATGCGGCCCTGTTCGGTATGAACCCCGGTGAGCCGCCCGCCCGCCCGATCCAACCGGCGCACGGCGCAGTTTTCCACCAGCACCGCGCCGCGTGCCACAGCGCCTTCGGCCAGCATCGGCACCGCCACCCAAGGTTCCGCCCGCGCGTCCGAAGGCGTCAGCAGCCCGCCGAGCCACGGTGCTGCCGCGCCCTTGATCGCCGCCTGCACCTGCCCCGCAGTTTGCAGCTCGGTATCCAGCCCAAGCGCCTTGGCATGCCCCAGCCATTCGGCAAAGCCCTGCATTTCGGCCTCGGTGCGGGCCAGATACATCACGCCTTCCTGGCGAAACCCCAACCCCTCGCCAAATTGCTGCGCCAGGGATTTCCAGATCCGCAGGCTTTCCACCATGATCGGCAATTCGCCCAAGTCGCGGCCCTGCTGGCGGATCCAGCCCCAATTGCGGCTGCTCTGCTCGCCCGCGATGCGGCCCTTTTCGCACAGCACCACCTTCAGCCCGCGTTCGGCCAGATGCCACGCGGTCATCACCCCGATCACGCCACCGCCCAGCACCACCACATCGCAGGCGGCAGGCGGCGGCCCGGCAAACCGCAGCGGCGTTGCCTCCGAGATCGGGAAGGTCCTCATGCCAGATCCTCCAGCAGCACCTGCATGAAGCGCAGACCGGCTTCGAATTCCGCCACTTCCAGATATTCATCAGGCTGATGCGCCTGTGCGATGTCGCCGGGGCCGCAGACCACCGCCGAATAACCCGCCTCCTGAAACTGCCCGGCCTCGGTGCCGTAAGACACCACGCCAACGGCATTGTCGCCGGTCAAGCGGCGCACCAGCGTTTCCGCAGCCCCTTCGATTTCCGGTTTCAACCCCGGCACGCCGAAAAACCGCGACAGATGCACCCCCGCTTCTGGCCGCACCGCCCGCAGCGATGCCGACAGACGTTCGGCCTCGGCGACAAATTCCGCCTCCAGCGCGGCAATATCTTCACCCGGTACCACCCGCATTTCGACGGCAAAGCGGCAGTCAGCGGCGGTAATGTTATGGGCGGTGCCGCCCTCGATCATGCCGACATGCAGGGTGGTAAACGGCGGGTAGAACGCCGCCGCCGCCGGGGTGATCGGGCGGGCCTGTATTTCGGCGTTCTTGGCGTTGATCCAGCCGATCAGCCGCGCGCCCTCCATGATTGCCGAGACGCCATAGGGCAGCAGCGAGCTATGCACCTCGAAGCCCTTCACATGCACATGATAGCCGGTGCCGCCCTTGTGGCCATTGATCAGCTTCAACCGCGACGGCTCGCCGATCACGGCGGCACTGGCCTGCGGCAACACCGCCTGCATCGCGGCGATCATCGGCGGCGCGCCGGTGCAGCCGACTTCCTCGTCATAAGAAAGTGCCAGTTGTAATGGCCGCGTCACGCCGCGCTTGTGCGCCTGCACCAAGGCCCAGACCGACAACGCCACATAGCCCTTCATGTCGCAGGTGCCCCGGCCATAAAGCCGCTCGTCGCGTTCCACCACCACCCACGGATCAGACGACCACGCCTGCCCGTCCACCGGCACCACATCGGAATGCCCCGACAGCACCACGCCGCCCGGCTGCCACGGCCCGGCATGCGCAAACAGCGCCGCCTTGCTGCGGTCCTCGTTCCAATGCCGGTGCGCGGCAATGCCATGCCCGGCGAGATATGCCTCCAGCCAATCAATCAGATCGAGGTTGCTGCCGCGACTCACCGTCGGAAAGCTGACCAGTTGGTCCAGAAGTTGACGCGGCGTAAGCTCTTGCATGACGATCCCCATATGTTGTGTGCGAAGGTGAAGCTGGCCACGATCCCTGTCAATACAGGCAAAATGCCGGGCCGATCCGGCAGAATGACGAAATAACAATCTGGAATGGAGCCAAAATTCAGGATTGATAGCTAAGGGGAAATCGGAAAGACTTCACCCAACGCGGGGCGGGCTTGACCCTGATCTCGTCAAAAATAAAAGAATAACAAAGACCTGGGGAGTATCCTATGCCCGATGGGGCCGCGCCCGTCCTTGCTGTAAGGGGGCTGAGAACTGTCTTTCGCACCCGCGGAGGCGAAATTCACGCCGTCAATGATGTCTCCTTCCATCTGGAGCGCGGCGAACTGCTGGGCGTGGTGGGGGAAAGTGGCTCGGGCAAGTCGGTGACGATGATGTCGCTGATCGGGCTGTTGCCGATGCCGCCCGCAGAAATCCGCGCAGGCACGGTGATGCTGGGCGATCAGGATCTGCTGCGCATCACGCCGGATGCCTTGCGCGACGTGCGCGGTGCCAAGGTCGGCTTTGTGTTTCAAGACCCGATGACCAGCCTGAACCCGGTGTTCAACGTCGGCTTTCAGATTGCCGAACCCTTGCGCCGCCACATGGGCCTGACCAAGGCGCAGGCGGCGGATCGTGCGGTGGAGCTGCTGGAACTGGTCGGCATCCCCGATGCCCGCAAACGGCTGGGCGATTATCCGCACCAATTCTCGGGCGGTATGCGGCAGCGGGTGATGATTGCCATCGCGCTGGCCTGTGATCCCGATGTGCTGATCGCGGATGAGCCCACCACCGCACTGGATGTGACGATTCAGGCGCAAATCCTTGAGCTTGTGAAAGAGCTGCGGCAAAAGCTGGGCATGGCGATCATCTGGATCACCCATGATCTGGGCGTGATTGCCGGCATCGCTGATCGGGTGATGGTGATGTATGGCGGGCAAGTGGTGGAGCAGGCCCCGGTCAAGGATCTGTTCGCCAACCCGCAGCACCCCTATACCCGCGCGCTGTTGAAAACCATTCCCTCACTGACCGGGGCGCGCGCCGACCGGCTGCAAGTGATCGAAGGCCAGCCGCCGATCATGACAGCCGCCCCCACCGCCTGCGCCTTCCGTGACCGCTGCACCCACCGCTTCGCCCGCTGCGATGCCGAAAATCCGCAGCGCCGCAGCCTTGATGCGCGCCCAGTGGGCTTTGGCCATGATGTCGCCTGCCACTGGACGCCGGAGGCCGCCGATGCTTGACGCCAGCCCGCAAACTCTGGTTCGGGTCGATGGCCTGAAGATGTATTTCCCGATCTATTCCGGCATTCTGCGCCGCCATACCGGCGATGTGAAAGCGGTGGATGGGGTGTCGTTTGATATCCAACAGGGCGAAACCCTTGGCCTTGTCGGCGAATCCGGTTGTGGCAAATCCACCGTGGGCCGGGCGCTACTGCGGCTTTATGAACCGACCGCCGGGTCGGTGGTGATCGAAGGCGAAGACATCGCCACGCTGTCCCCCGAGGCCTTGCGCAAAAAGCGCCCGACCATGCAGATGGTGTTTCAAGACCCGCAAGCCAGCCTGAACCCGCGGATGACGCTGGCCAATATCATCAGCGAACCGCTGGTGGAACACACCAACTGGTCGCCCGAACGCCGTCTGGAACGGGTTTATGAGCTGATGGATGCGGTCGGCCTGAACCGCCGCTTTGCCAACCGCTTTCCGCATGAGTTTTCCGGCGGTCAGCGCCAGCGCATCGGCATCGCCCGCGCTTTGGCGCTGAACCCGAAATTCATCGTCTGCGATGAACCGATTGCCGCACTGGACGTGTCTATTCAGGCGCAGGTGGTCAACCTGCTGGAAGATTTGCAGGAAAAGCTGGGGCTGACCTATCTGTTCATCAGCCATGATCTGTCGATGGTCCGCCATATCGCTGACCGGGTTGCGGTGATGTAT
The DNA here is from genome assembly GCA_009773375.1 of Paracoccaceae bacterium. Classification (GTDB taxonomy): domain Bacteria; phylum Pseudomonadota; class Alphaproteobacteria; order Rhodobacterales; family Rhodobacteraceae; genus Cypionkella. The sequence continues at coordinate 29,328 of WRPH01000025.1, read as the reverse complement.
CTGGGGCGGATCGCCGAACTGTCCCCCCGCGATGCGCTGTTTGCCAATCCGCTGCACCCTTACGCCGAGGCGCTGCTGTCGGCGGTGAACGAACCCGATCCCAGCCTTGCACGGCGGCAGCGCATCATCCTGAAAGGCGATGTGCCCTCGCCTGCCCGCCCGCCGAAAGGCTGCAACTTCTGCACCCGCTGCCCGAAAGCCTTCGCGCGCTGCCACGCAGAAAAACCCGAATTGCAAGAGGTCGAGCCGGGGCGTCACGTCGCCTGCTTCCTCTATACCCCCGAAACCGGGGACGCCAAAGCCGGACCAACCGGCGTACCCGAGGCCAACGAGCACCTTCAACAAGGAGAGACCAAATGAAATTGAGAACCGCCCTACTGGGCGCGGCCTGCGCCTTTGCCTTCGCCCCCGCCGCTTTCGCCGAACGCGGCGCCGATGGCCATGTCAACGTGCTGTATTGGCAGGCCCCCTCGACGCTGAACCCCTACCTGTCCTCGGGCACCAAGGATGTGGAAACCGCCTCGCTGGTGCTGGAAGGCCTGGGTGGCTTCAACGAAAAGGGCGAAGTCATCGCCCGTCTGGCAGAATCGGTGCCTACCGTTGAAAACGGCGGCGTGTCGGCTGACCTGACCTCGATCACCTGGAAGCTGAAGCCGGGCCTGCTGTGGTCGGATGGCACCCCGGTTACCTCGGCAGATGCCAAGTTCACCTACGACTATTGCACCCACCCGGAAGGCGGCTGCGCACAGGCGGCCCGCTACGAAGGGATCGCCTCGATTGAAACCCCGGATGATCTGACCGTCAAGATCACCTTCGTTGCCGCCAAGCCGAACCCCTATCAGGCCTTCGTCGGCGGCACCTCGCCGATCCTGCAAGCGGTCCAGTTCGCCAACTGCCTTGGCGCGGCGGCCTCGACCTGCACCGATCAGAACTTCATGCCGATCGGCACTGGCCCGTTCAAGGTTACCGAATTCAAGACCAACGACACCGTGACGCTGGCTGCCAACGAAAACTACCGCGATCCAGCCAAACCCGCCTTCGCCACAATGACCGTAAAAGGCGGCGGCGATGCCGAAGCGGCCGCCCGCGCCGTGATGCAGACCGGTGAATTCGACTACGCCTGGAACACCCAGATCAATCCCGACCTGCAAGCCGAAATGGCAACCGGCGGCAAGGGCGTGTTCCTGAACGGCTTCGGCACGCTGGTCGAGCGCATCGAGATGAACATGACCGACCCGTCGGCAGACCTGCCGGAAGGCGAGCGTTCCACCGTCGCGCATCCGCACCCGATCCTGTCGGACATCAAAGTGCGTCAGGCGCTGTCGATGGCGATTGACCGGCAGATCCTTGTCGATGTCGGCTATGGCTCGGCGGGTCGTCCGACCTGCAATCTGGTGCCCGCACCGGAAATGTTCGCCAGCGCCAACACCGACTGCATCCCGCATCAGATGGACGCCGCCAAGGCGTTGCTGGACGAAGCTGGCTGGACCGTGGGCGCCGATGGCATCCGCGAAAAGGATGGCAAGAAGCTGCACCTGCTCTACCAGACCTCGGTCAACCCGGTGCGTCAGGACTTCCAGGCGCTGGTCAAGGATTGGTGGACCGAGCTCGGCGTCGAGGTTGAACTGAAAACCGTTGACGCCTCGGTGTTCTTCGGTGGTGATGCCGGTTCGCCCGACACCTTCCAGAAGTTCTATGCCGACGTTGAAATGTATGCCAACAACTTCGACGGCACCGATCCCGAGCCCTATCTGGCGCAATACATGTGCGACAAGATCCCCGGCCCGGCCAACCAATGGCAGGGTGAAAACATCAACCGTTTCTGCGATCCGGCCTATGACGCGCTGGTTGCCGAAATGGCGAAAACCGCTGATGTCACGATGCGGGCAGACCTCGCCAAGAAGATGAACGAGATGCTGACCAAAGACAGCTATGTCGTGGTGCCTCTGGTGGATCGTGGCCGTCTGTCGGCAGCCTCGCTGACGCTGGGCGGTGTCATGCTGAACACCTGGGATACCGAAATGTGGAACGCCCAGGACTGGTTCCGCGTGAAGTAACCTGAACCGGGCGGGGCCGCTGAATTTTCTGCAAATTCCGGCCCCGCCCACCCTTTTACGAAAAGATCATCCGAGGCGTTGCGCATGCTCACCTACACGCTGAGACGGCTTCTTTTGGCCATCCCGACGCTTTTGCTGATCTCTTTGGTCATCTTTTTTCTGGTGGACCTCGCCCCCGGCAGCCCCGCGTCCGAAATCCCACTGACGGTGCCTCCCGACGTGCGCGCCAAGATTCTTGAATCAATGGGTATCAACCAGCCGGTTTATGTCCGCTACCTGCTGTGGCTGAAGCAGTTCTTCTATGTCGAGCCGCTGAACGGCATTGATGCGCTGTTCGGCACCAGTTTCGCCGACGGCATGCAACGCATCATCAGCTATCAGACCCGCGGCCCGGTGTTTTCGCTGATCGGGGAACGTATCCCGCAAACCCTGAAAGTGATCGGCACCGCCTATCTGGTCGGCGTGCTGATCGCGGTGCCGATCGGCATCTATTCGGCCTATCGGCAATATTCGTGGTTCGATCAGGCCGGAACCCTGCTGGCGATGATCGGTTTTTCGGTGCCGACGTTCTTTTCCGGCACGCTGCTGATCATCATCTTTTCCGTGATGCTGGGCTGGTTTCCGACCAAATACGACACCACGCTTGTCGTCACCGATTGGGCAAGTTTCGTCAAACAGATCAAGCAGATGACCCTGCCGGTAATGACGCTGGGCCTTGCCAACGCCGCCGCGATCAGCCGCTACATGCGGTCATCCATGCTGGAAAACATGGGCCACGACTATGTGCGCACCGCCCGCGCCAAAGGCATGAGCGAACGCACCGTGGTGCTGAAACATGTACTGCGCAATTCGATGATCCCGGTGGTCACGGTGATTGCGCTGGGGATTCCGTCGATCTTTGGCGGCGCGATCATCACCGAAAACCTGTTCGGGGTGAACGGCATCGGATCAGCACTGATCGGGGCCATTCACGGCAACGACCTGCCGATGGTGCAAACCCTCGCCTTCATCTTCGCGATCCTGATCGTGCTGTTCAACCTGATTGCCGATGTGCTTTACGGCCTTCTCGACCCGAGGATCCGCTATGACTGATCTGTCCGCCGCCGCGCCAAGCAAGCCACCAAGCCAGTGGGCCGCGATCTGGCGCCAATTCCGCAGCCACAAGGGCGCAATGTTCGGCCTGATCGTGCTGTCAGTGTTGGTGCTGGCCGTGCTGATCGGGCCGTATTTCTGGCATCCCGAAAAGCTGACCGTGGTCGAGGCGATCAAGCAAAAGAACAAAGGCCCGGCGCTGCAATTCCCCTTGGGCACCGATCAGCTGGGCCGCGACATGCTGGCGCGGATGATGGCTGCGGGCAAGGTCAGCCTTGCCGTCGGCTTTGTGGCGATGATCATCGCCATCACCTTCGGCACCTTCATCGGCGTGCTGGCGGGCTATTACAAACGCCTCGACGGCCCGCTGATGCGGTTGACCGACATGTTTCTGGCGCTACCGCTGATCCCTTTGCTGCTGGTGATGGTGATGCTGTTCCGCGACCGCGTCGCTGGCATTCTGGGGCCAGAGATGGGGGCATTCTTGCTGATCGTCTTCGCCATTGGCATCACCAGCTGGATGCAGGCCGCCCGCATCGTGCGCGGCGAGGTGCTGGCGCTGAAAGAGCGGGAATATGTGCTGGCAGCACGATCCATCGGCGCGGCACCCCGCCGGATCATCATCCGCCACATCCTGCCCAATGTCGTCTCGCCGGTGATGGTGGCCGCCACGCTTGGCATCGCCGAGGCGATTATCACCGAATCGGTGCTGTCGTTCCTTGGCCTTGGCTTTCCGCCCGATTTCCCGACATGGGGTCGGCTGCTTTATGATGGCTTGTCCTTCATGCAGATCTACCCCGAGCGGGTGATCTGGCCCGGCCTTGCGATCTCGCTGACCGTTCTCAGCGTCAATTATATCGGCGATGGCCTGCGCGACGCGCTCGACCCGCGCGTTCGCGGGCGCTAACGCGGGCTTCAAGGCGGCACAATACGCAACAACCACAGGCAAATCTTGTCTTGGATTTCCTTCAATCTGAAACAGATTGAAGGAAATCCGCTCTAATGCACCGCCGCCTTGATCCGCCGCAGCGCCAGCCAGACCCACAGCACCACCACCGGCGTCAGAACCGCCATCGCCATGCCCTTGGACACATGCAGCGCCTCGGTCAGCGGATAGGCAACATAGGCCGCGAGGCTAACCGCGTAATAGCTAATCGCCACCACCGACAGCCCCTCAACCGTATGTTGCAGCCGCAAAGCCAGATCAGCGCGGCGGTCCATGCTTTCCAGCAGTTTCTGGTTCTGCGCCGAACGTTCCACATCCACCCGCGTGCGCAACAATTCCGCGGCCCGCATCGCCCGTTCCGCCATCGACCTTAACCGACCTTCCGCCGATTTCACCGTGCGCATCGCCGGATCATAGCGCCGCATCATGAATTCGCCAAAAGTCTGTCGCCCGCCGACGCGTTCTTCGCGCAGGGCTGCGATACGCTGACTGACGATCGCTTCATAAGCCCCGGTCGCACCGAAGCGAAAGGAATGCTGCACCGCAAGGCTTTCCAGTTCTGCCGAAATCGCCAGCAATTCATGCAGCGCCACCTCCGCTGGCCGTGTCACCCCATCCAGCCCCGAAACCAGCGCTGACAGCCGCGGGTCAAGCAGGTTCAGCCGTTCGGTCAACCGCCGCGCCCGGATCAGCCCGAGCATCGACATCGCGCGGTAGGTTTCCACCTCGCACAGCCGCTGCACAATCCGACCAATTCGCCGCGCGCCAGTGCCGGGGCGCACGAACACCGCAAACCGCATCTGCCCCGCCGGATCAATACGGAAATCCCCCGCCACCACCGCCGCACCCTCGACCACCCGCGCCACCGCCAGACTTTCCGGCACAAACCAGTCTTCCAGCTTGGCCAGCATCAGGCTTTCCTCCGGCTCCATCACCTCCACCCGGATCAGCACCGAGGCGACACGCTGGCCGGGTGCCTCGGCCAACCAATTTTCCGGGAAAACTTCCATCTCGGCGGGATCAAATGGCCGCACCGGCAGACCGGGGGAAAACGCGGAATAGGTAACAAACTCGGTATGGCTTTCCCATTTCAGCTCGGACCGTCCCACCATCCCCGAGAAATGCGTCGCCTCCGGTTGCGGATGCGGGCTGCCGTGCCGATCCAGCATCGCCAGCAAATGCGCCCGATCCGCCGCGCGGTCGCGGTTTTGCGGATCTTGCGGCGCCTTGATGGCAATATAGGCCGCCACGCAGGGCGCGCTGAGCGCCGGAAACGGCCGCGCATGCAATTCATTTACCAAAGTATAGCGCAGCGGGTGGTCAATCAGGGTCATGGGCGGGCCTTGGTTCAGAGTCTGACGCGCATCTGGCAGCGCAAATTGCGCCGCTTCCAGTGTTTTCGCAGGATACTGAGGTATGCAGCCGGGTTGTTGCAGAAAAGCAAAACCCCGGTCACACGACCGGGGTTTTACAGCAGGGGGTAAACACGCAATGTCGGCTAGATCAGGCTGTGCCACAGGCAGGTCACTCGATCATCGGCAACAGCGCATCCAGACTCTTCTTCGCGTCGCCGTAGAACATCCGGGTGTTTTCCTTGTAGAACAGCGGGTTCTCGATGCCGGAATAGCCGGTACCCTGCCCGCGTTTGGAAACGAAAACCTGTTTCGCCTTCCAACACTCCAGCACCGGCATGCCCGCGATGGGCGAGTTCGGATCTTCCTGCGCCGCCGGATTGACGATGTCGTTCGAGCCGATCACGATCGCCACATCGGTGGTGGGGAAATCCTCGTTGATCTCGTCCATCTCCATCACGATGTCATAAGGCACCTTCGCCTCGGCCAAGAGCACGTTCATATGCCCCGGCAGACGGCCCGCCACCGGATGGATCGCAAAGCGCACGGTCTTGCCCGCCGCCCGCAGCTTGCGGGTCAGTTCCGAAACCGACTGCTGCGCCTGCGCCACCGCCATGCCATAACCCGGAATGATGATGATGCTATCCGCGTCGTTCAACGCCGCCGCCACACCTTCGGCATCAATCGCAATCTGCTCGCCAGTCACTTCCATCGCAGGCCCGGTGGTGCCACCAAAGCCGCCCAGAATCACCGAAATGAAGCTGCGGTTCATCGCCTTGCACATGATGTAAGACAGGATCGCCCCTGAAGAACCCACCAGCGCGCCCACAACGATCAGCAGATCGTTAGACAGCGAGAAGCCAATCGCCGCCGCCGCCCAGCCGGAATAGCTGTTCAGCATCGACACCACCACCGGCATATCCGCGCCGCCGATGCCCATGATCAGGTGATAGCCGATGAACAACGCCGCCACGGTCATGCCCAGCAGCGCCAGCGTCGATCCGCTTTGCAGATAGACCAGCAGCAACACCAGCGACACAATCGCCGCCGTCGCGTTCAGCATATGTCCGCCCGGCAGCTTTTTCGCCTTGCCATCGACGCGGCCCGCCAGCTTGCCAAAGGCAATCACCGAGCCGGTGAAGGTCACCGCCCCGATGAACACGCCAAGGAAGGTTTCCACCCGCAGGATCGACAGCTCAACGGCCCCTTTTTCAGCAATCTTGTGTGCGAAGCCATCCAACAAAGCCCGCGCGGCCTCGTCCAGCCCCGCCACCCGTACCATCTCGATGTGGGTGTTAAAGCCGATGAACACCGCAGCCAAACCGACCAGAGAGTGCATCGCCGCCACCAGCTGCGGCATTTCCGTCATCTGCACGCGCTGCGCCACAACCCAGCCAATCGCCCCGCCTGCCGCAATCATCACCAGCGAAATCAGCCAGTTACCCGCTCCCGGCCCATAAAGCGTCGCCGCAACCGCCAGCGCCATGCCGACGATGCCATACCAAACCGCGCGCTTGGCACTCTCTTGCCCCGAAAGCCCACCCAAGGATTGAATGAACAAAACGGCTGCGACCACATAGGCCGCCGTGGTGAATCCAATTTCCATATGCCTGCTCCCTTACGACTTCTGGAACATGGCAAGCATGCGCCGGGTGACCATGAAGCCACCGAAAATGTTGATTCCCGCCATGAACACCGCAAGCGCGGCAAGCACCGTCACCACCCAGCTGCCCGAACCGATCTGCATCAGCGCACCCAAGATAATGATCGAGGAAATCGCATTGGTGATCGCCATCAGCGGCGTGTGCAAGGAATGGCTGACGTTCCAGATCACTTGCACGCCGACATAAACCGACAGCACGAACACGATAAAATGCGACATGAAGCTTGCCGGAGCATACAGCCCCGCGAGCAAAATCAACCCGCCGCCAATCACCAGCATGCCCACTTGATTGCGGGTCTGCGCCTTGAACGCCGCCGCTTCCGCCGCGCGTTTTTCGTCATGGGTCAATTCCTTGACCTTTTCCTTCGGCTTTTGCACCGCAATCGCCGCGATTTTCGGCGGCGGTGGCGGGAAGGTGATCGCTTGATCCTTCGCCACGGTCGCGCCACGGATCACGTCGTCTTCCATGTTGTGCACGATCACACCGTCTTTCTTCGGTGTAAGATCGGTCAGCATGTGCCTGATATTGGTCGCATAAAGCGTCGAGGCCTGTGCGGCCATCCGACTGGGGAAATCGGTATAGCCAACAATGGTGACGCCATTGTCAGACACGATCTTCTGATCCATCACCGTCAGATCGCAGTTGCCGCCGCGCTCGGCGGCAAGGTCAACCACAACCGAACCGGGCTTCATCAGGGCCACCATATCGGCGGTCCACAGCTTGGGCGCGGGCCGTCCGGGGATCAGCGCGGTGGTGATCACGATGTCCATCTCGGGGGCCAATTCGCGGAACTTCGCCAGTTGCTTGGCCGCAAAGGCAGGGCTGGAAGGGGCCGCATAACCGCCCGTCGCCGCGCCATCGGGCAATTCGCTTGCGTCAAACTCCAGATAGACGAACGACGCGCCCATCGATTCGATCTGCTCGGCGACTTCCGGGCGCACGTCAAACGCATGCACGATTGCACCCAGCGAAACGCTGGTGCCAATGGCGGCAAGACCGGCCACACCCGCGCCCACGATCAGCACCTTGGCTGGCGGCACTTTGCCCGCCGCCGTCACCTGCCCGGTGAAGAAGCGGCCAAAATTGGACCCGGCCTCGATCACCGCGCGGTAGCCCGCGATATTGGCCATCGACGACAGCGCGTCCATCTTCTGCGCGCGGGAAATGCGGGGAACCATGTCCATCGCCACCACGGTCGCGCCGCGGGCCTTGACGATTTCCAGCAGTTCCGCGTTCTGCGCAGGCCAGAAGAACGAGATCAGCGTCTGACCGTCACGCAGGGCCTCGGCTTCGGCCTTTTCCGGCCCGCGCACCTTGACCAGCACATCCGCCGCAGCGATCACCGCTGCCGCGTCTGGCAACACCTCAACCCCCGCCTTGGCATAGAGCGCGTCTGAAAACCCGGCCTTCGCCCCCGCCCCGGATTGAATGCAGCAGCTATGCCCCAGCTTCACCAGTTGCAGCGCCGAATCCGGGGTCATCGACACCCGGTTCTCGCCTGCAAAAATCTCACTCAGTGCACCTATCTTCACGGTATTCCCCCCGTCGCATGGGCGGTTCAAGACCAGGTCGTGACCGCCGCCAAATTCCCTGCGAGCCTTAACATCGCAGACCGATAGTTCAATGTCTGATTGCCGCTTCTGGTGAAAAACCTGTCGGCTTCAAGCTACCAAGGCGGCCACAGCGCTTCAGAGCGGCCCCAGCCAACGCCCCACCCGCGCCGCCCAGGTCGAATATTCCGCGCCAAACTCAGCCCGCAGACGATTTTCCTCATCCTTGACATATCGTTGCGTTATCAACGACATGAAGGCCGGAATCACTGGTAGCGCAAACAGCGCGCCCCAATATAGAATCGCCCCGGTCAGGATCAGCGCATCGGCCAGATAGATCAGGTTGCGGCTGATCCGAAACACCCCCGCCGTCACCAAGGCACGCGGGTTGCGGCGCGGAATGACCGTCGTGCGCGACAGCAGCATCTGCACCACCGCGGCCAGCATCAAAGCCGCGCCCAGCCCGATCAACGCCACACCGATACCCGGCATCGGCCAGACCCAGATCCGCGACAGCGCCCAGCTAAGCGCCAAAGCCAGGCCCAGCCACAGCGGCGGAATATCAATCTCTCGCAGCATGACCCGCCCCCTTTACCGCCACCAACGCGCCTGGCTCAGCAAAGCGCCATTCGAAAACAATTTCAAGCTTGAAATTTTGTGCAACTGCCCTATTGATCGAACCAGACCAAGCGTGCGACCCTGCCCGCAAAGGAGCCCTGCATGACCGACTTCGCCGCCACCAAAGCCCAGTTCCACCTGCCTGCGGGCATGATTTATCTTGATGGCAACTCGCTCGGCCCGCTGCCGCGCGCCACGGCGGCGCGGGTGGCCAAAACGGTCGAGGCCGAATGGGGCGACATGCTGATCACCGGCTGGAACAAGGCGGGCTGGATGGACAAGCCGATGCGCGTCGGCGACCGGATCGCGCGTCTGATCGGCGCTGAAGCAGGCCATGTGGTGATGGGCGACACCCTGTCGATCAAGGTCTATCAGGCGCTGGCATCGTGCCTTGAGATGAACCCCACCCGCCGCGTGATCCTGTCGGATACCGGCAACTTCCCGTCCGATCTGTATATGGCCGAAGGCCTCTGCCGCACCCTTGGCAACGGCTACACCCTGAAAACCGTCGCCCCCGAAGCCGTGCTGGACGCCATCGACGAAACTGTCGCCGTGACGATGATCACCGAGGTCGATTACCGCACCGGCCGACGCCACGACATGGCGGCGATCACCGCCGGCGCCCATGAAAAAGGCGCGTTGGCGATCTGGGATCTGGCGCATTCCGCAGGTGCCTTCCAAGTCGAACTGGCCAAATGCAACGCCGATTTCGCCGTGGGCTGCACCTATAAATATCTCAACTCCGGCCCCGGCGGCCCGGCGTTCATCTACGTCGCCCCCCGCCATGCCGATATCGCCCGCCCGGCGCTGTCGGGCTGGCAAGGCCACGCCGCCCCCTTCGCCTTCGATCTGGATTACCGCCCCGCCACCGGCGCAGAACGCATGCGCGTCGGCACCCCGCCAATCCTGCAACTCGCCGCCCTTGAGGCGTCGCTGGATATCTGGGACACGGTCGATATGGCCGCCCTGCGCGCAGCATCGCTGGCGCTGCAAGACCAGTATATCGCCGGGGTCGAGGCCGCTTGCCCGACGCTGCATCTCGCCACCCCGCGCGACCACGCCCTGCGCGGCAGCCAGGTCAGCTTCCGCCACCCCGAAGGCTACGCCATCATGCAGGCGATGATCGCCCGCGGCGTGATCGGCGATTTCCGCGCCCCTGACATCATCCGCTGCGGCTTCACCCCCCTGTTCATCGACGCAGGTGACGTTGAAAAAGCCATCGCCATCATCGCCGACATCATGCAGAACAACCTCTGGGACCGCCCCGAGTACAAGACCCGCGCGAAAGTGACCTGATCCGGCATGGCTTTCATCTTGGTACAAATATCCCCGCCGGAGGCACCCGGCCCAACCACCGGAGCCTCCGGCGGGGATATTTTGACCAATGTGAAAGCCGCCTCTGCCGCGCTTTGCCGTCCCGCTGGCTGGATTGCCTTGTGGCGCACCATCGGAACGCTTTCCGTGTTGAACCGGCTGGTCCGGGCCTGACCGCCCGGCCTTCCCCTCAACAGACGGAGAATTTCCATGACCACCTACGACCCCGCCCGCGACGGCGCACAGATGTCTTTCGACGGCCGCATGTCTTATGGCGATTACCTGCACATCGACCAGATCCTGACAGCACAGCGGCAACTGACCCCGGCGCATGACGAGATGCTGTTCATCATCCAGCACCAGACCTCGGAGCTGTGGATGAAACTGGCGCTGCACGAGCTTGACGCCGCGCGGCGTGCTGTGGCGGAAAACCGCGCGCCCGAAGCGTTCAAGATGCTGGCCCGGATCAGCCGGATCTTTGAACAGCTCAACAACGCCTGGGACGTGCTGCGCACCATGACCCCCGCCGACTACACCACCTTCCGCGAAGGCTTGGGGCAATCGTCAGGGTTCCAAAGCTGGCAATACCGGCTGATCGAATACGCCGTCGGCAACCGCAATCTGGCGATGCTGAAACCGCATGCCCACCGCGCCGACATCATCGCCATGCTGGAGGCCGAACTCGCCCGCCCCTCGCTCTATGACGAAGCCTTGCGCCACCTCGCCCGCGCCGGCCTTCCTGTGCCCGCCGAGGTGCTGAGCCGTGATCTGCGCCAGCCGTGGGTGGTGCATGAAGGCGTGCAGCGGGTGTGGGAAACCGTCTACCGCGACCCGATCAAATACTGGCAGGCCTACGAGCTGGCCGAAAAGCTGGTCGATTTTGAAGATTACTTCCGCCGCTGGCGCTTCAACCACGTCACCACTGTCGAACGGGTGATCGGGCTGAAACGCGGCACCGGCGGCACCTCGGGTGTCAGCTACCTGCGCCGGATGCTGGAGGTTGAACTGTTCCCCGAGCTTTGGCATCTGCGCACGACCTTGTGATTATCAGCCGCATGGATGCTTCGGGCTTTGACGAAGCAAGCCCCCTCCACTAGCGTAAATTCAACAGAATCTGGGCGGCTGGCCTTGGCCGCCCCACTTGAATGGGCTGATCCATGCGTTTTCTGACGATTAAACTGTTGACCGCGACCGCGCTGTCGCTGTCCCTTGCCGCCTGTGTGCCCGATCCGTCGCTGGTAGAGGCAGGCATTGTCGAGGCCCCTGCCCCGAAGATCGTCGAGGGGGTGTATTCCTCCAAGAACGACGGCACCTTCACCGTGCCCGCCGTTCCGGTCGAAAAAGTGCCGTCCGAGTTTCAGCGCCAGACGGTCTATTACCCTACCGAAGAGCCGGTTGGCACAGTCATCATCAACCCCGCCGCCAAGCATCTCTATCTGGTCACCGCCAGGAATCAGGCGACCCGCTACGGCATCGCTGTCGGCAAGGCCGGGTTCCAGTGGTCGGGCGAGGCACTGATCACCAACCGCCGCCCGTGGCCGACCTGGACGCCGCCATCCGAGATGATCTCGCGCAAGCCGGAACTGGCGCAATGGGAAAAGGGCCAGCCCGGCGGTCTGACCAACCCCTTGGGCGCGCGCGCGCTGTATCTGACCACCAACGGCGTCGATTACGGCTACCGTATTCATGGCACGCCGGAATGGGACTCGATCGGCAAGAACGCCTCATCGGGCTGTATCCGCATGATCAACCAGGACGTGATGGACCTCTATGAACGGGTGCTTGACGGTGCCAAGGTTGTGGTGCTGAACGCCGATGGCTCTTATCCCAACGGATTGAAGCTGCCGCCGAAACCGGCTGCCGCGAAAAAGAAGCCCGCAGTGGCTGCCCCTGCGACCGCAGTTGCTGCCGCGACGCCCTCGGCCCCGGTGCTGACCGCGGCGCCTGCAGCACTTCCCGGCGCAAGCCAGACCGTGCTGCCAGCGGCAACCACGCCGACCGCAACCTTGCCGACCGCGACCTTGCCTACTACGGCCACGCCAGCTGCCGCGCCTGCATCCCCGCTTCCGGCCCCGACGGTCGCACCGGCCGCAGCTACACCCGCGGCCCCTGTCACCAGCCCCAGCGCCTGCATGATCGCACTGGTGAATGGCATCTGCCCGCAAGGCTGATCGGCCCGCCCTTCAGCTGACAAACCCGCCCGAAAAGGGCGGGTTTTTTCGTGCCAAATCAGCCTGCAATCCGCTCCGAAATCTCGGCCACGCCCTGCGCCACCAGATCGGGCCGCCCGCGTGATTCCACATTCAGCCGCAGCAACGGTTCGGTGTTTGAGGCACGCAGATTGAATCGCCAATCGCCGAAATCAAGACTTAGCCCATCCAGATCGTCGCGCGCCTGGGCACGAGGCGCATAGGCTGCCTCGATCCGCGCCACCACCGCGCCCACATCTGCCACCCGGAAATTGATCTCTCCCGAGGATGGAAACGCCGCCCGCCGCGCCGCCAGCAATTGCGCAAGGCTCTGGCCGCTCCGCCCCATCAGTTCGGCCACCAAAAGCCAGGGGATCATACCGGAATCGCAGGCCATGAAATCGCGGAAATAGTGATGCGCCGACATCTCGCCGCCATAAACCGCGCCCGTATCGCGCAGCGCCTGCTTCAGAAACGCATGGCCGGTGCGCGACGCCACTGCCCGCCCGCCCGCCCGCGCCACCACATCCAGCGTGTTCCAGATCACCCGCGGGTCGTGGATGATCACCGCCCCCGGCTCTTTCGCCACGAACACATCGGCCAGAAGCCCCACCACATATTCGCCCGGCACAAACGTGCCATCGCTGTCGAACAGGAAACAGCGGTCGAAATCGCCATCCCAGGCCACGCCCATATCGGCCCCGGCGGCCCGCACCGCCTCGGCAGTCACTGGCTGATTTTCTGGCAACAGCGGGTTCGGAATGCCGTTGGGAAAGCTGCCGTCCGGCGCGTGATGCATGCGGATGAACTCCAGCGGAGCCCCAGCCCCGGCCAGTGCCGCCGCAATCGCATCAAACGTCGGCCCCGCCGCGCCATTGCCCGCGTTCACCACGATCTTCATTGGCCGCAACGCGGCGATATCGACAAAAGACAACACCCGCTGCACATAATCCCCGCGGACCGCTTGCGCATCGACCACCCGCCCGCCCGGAACCTTTGGTGCGAAATCGGCAGTCTGCGCCAGCGCCTTGATCGCCGCCAACCCGCTGGCTGCATCCAACGGTGCCGAGCCGCGCAGCACCATCTTCATGCCGTTGTAATCCATCGGATTATGCGAGGCCGTCACCTCGATCCCGCCATCCGCAGCCAACGCCGTGGTGGCAAAATACATCTCTTCCGTGCCGCAAAGCCCCAGATCCTGCACCTCAACCCCAGCCGCCAGCAGCCCTTCCGCCACCGCCGCCGCCAAGGCCGCGGACGAGGCACGACAATCGCGGCCCAGCACCACCCGCCTGGCCCCCAACACCTCGGCAAAGGCGCGTCCGACCCTGCGGGCAACATCTTCATTCAGTTCCGCGCCAAGACGTCCCCGAATATCATAGGCTTTGAAACAGCTGAGGTCAGTCATTGGGTGCCTTTCGCGCAATCATCGCGCGCCAACATACAGACCTAGCGGCCAAGCTCCACTGCTTTTCCCCGCTGCGGCTTTTCAAATCCGCCCCCCCGGCCTATAAGGCAGCACCATCCTCTGGGAGCCAGCCATGCGCCGCGCCGAAATCACCCGCACCACCAACGAAACCGCCATCGCCGTCGCGGTGAACCTCGACGGCAGCGGCCTGTCTGCCTGCCAGACCGGGGTCGGTTTTTTCGACCACATGCTGGATCAACTGGCGAAACACGCGCTGATCGACATCACCGTGCAGGCCAAGGGCGATCTGCATATCGACGACCACCACACCGTCGAAGACGTCGGCATCGCTCTGGGTCAGGCGCTGACCCGCGCCTTGGGCGACAAGAAAGGCATCCGCCGCTACGGTCACTTTCGCCTCGCCATGGATGACACCCAGGTCGCCTGCGCCCTCGATCTGTCGGCGCGGCCGTTTCTGGTGTGGAACCTGCCGTTCACCGCCGCCAAGATCGGCAGCTTCGATACCGAACTGGTGCGCGAATTCTTTCAGGCTTTCGCAACCCACGGCGGCATCACTCTGCATGTCGATCTGATCCACGGGCTGAACAACCACCACATCGCCGAGGCCGCTTTCAAAGCCGTCGCCCGCGCCCTGCGCGAAGCAGTGGAGCCAGACCCGCGCCAGGCCGGCGTGCTGCCCTCGACCAAGGGCGCGCTCTAGGTCATCCTCTCTGCTCAAATATCCCCGCCGGAGGCTCCGCCCTTCCGGCAGAACAGGCGCTTCAAGATGCTCACCGTCCTCGTCGATTACGATTCCGGCAATCTGCACTCGGCCGAAAAGGCCTTCCAGCGCATGGCGCAGGAAACCGGCAGCGGCGACGTGCTGGTCTCGTCACGCCCCGAAGATGTCGCCCGCGCCGACCGGATTGTGCTGCCGGGCGATGGTGCCTTCCCGTCCTGCCGCCGCGCGCTCGGGTCTTACGGCGGGCTGTTCGAGGCGATTGCAGAGGCCGTCACCTCCCGCGCCCGCCCCTTCCTGGGCATCTGCGTCGGCATGCAGATGATGGCAAGCTGGGGGCGCGAATATGAAGACACCGCAGGCTTTGGCTGGATTCCGGGCGAGGTGGTCAAGATCACCCCGGCAAACCCGGCGCTGAAAGTGCCGCATATGGGCTGGAATGATCTGGTGATCGACGAACAGTCCTTTGGGCCGCATCCGGTGCTGGATGGCATCAAGACCGGCGATCACGCCTATTTTGTCCACTCCTACCACTTCCGCGTCGAAAACCCGGCGCATCGGCTGGCGCATGTCGATTATGCCGGGGATATCACCGCGATCATCGGCCGTGATACGATGCTGGGGATGCAGTTTCACCCGGAAAAATCGCAAGCCGTCGGGCTGCGGCTGATCGGCAATTTCCTGCGCTGGAAGCCGTGAGCGGGCAATGTCCACGCGCGGACACCAAGCTGGCCCCAAAAATTCAATGGCTTGCAGGCTGACGTTCACGCAATCTTAAGGATTGCCCGCATGAGGTAGGGTGCGTGCTTGCACGCACCGCGCCTTAGCGTGCGGCCTTCTCGGCGATGCCCGAGACACCTTCGCGGCGCTCCAGTTCCGCCAGCACATCCGCCAGCGTCACATCGCGCGCGGCCAGCATCACCAGCAGGTGATACAGCACATCCGCCGCCTCGGCGGTCAGCTTGGCGCGGTCGCCCTTCACCGCCTCGATGATCGCCTCGACCGCCTCTTCGCCAAATTTCTCGGCGCATTTCTCCGGGCCTTTTGCCAGCAACTTGGCTGTCCATGAGCTTTCCGGGTCAGCCGATTTCCGCGCGAAAATCGTGGCGGCAAGTCTGCTTAAGGCGTTCATATCCATATCCTTATGACAACCGCATCGGAATGCCATGCGCCACCATATAGGCCTTGGCCTCGGCAATGCTGAATTCGCCAAAGTGGAAGATCGACGCCGCCAGCACCGCACTGGCACCGCCCTCGACCACACCATCGACCAGATGCTGCAAGGTGCCGACGCCGCCGGAGGCGATCACCGGCACCGAAACCGCATCCGCAATCGCGCGGGTCAGCGGCAGGTTGAAGCCGGCGCGGGTGCCGTCACGGTCCATCGAGGTCAGCAAGATCTCGCCCGCCCCCTTTGCCACGACCAGACGCGCAAATTCCACCGCATCAATGCCAGTGGATTTGCGACCGCCATGGGTAAAAATCTCCCATTTGCCGGGGGCGAGGGTTTTGGCGTCGATCGCCACCACGATGCACTGACTGCCAAAACGATCCGCCGCCTCGGCCACCACATCGGGGTTGGCAACGGCGGCAGAGTTGAACGAGACCTTGTCCGCCCCTGCCAGCAAAAGCGCGCGCACATCTTCATGGCTGCGCACCCCGCCGCCGACCGTCAGCGGCATGAAGCAGGCCTCGGCGGTGCGCGTCACCAGATCGAACATGGTGCCGCGATTTTCATGCGTGGCGTGGATATCCAGAAAACACAGCTCGTCCGCCCCCGCCGCATCATAGGCGCGGGCAGCTTCGACCGGATCGCCGGCATCGCGCAGACCAACGAAATTCACGCCTTTGACCACACGGCCATCGGCAACATCAAGGCAGGGGATCAGGCGGGTTTTCAGCATGGGCGAACCTTAGCGTGTGCGGCGGGTCGGGGAAAGGGGCGAAGGCGGAAGGGGGCGCTCGCGCCCCCTCGGCGCAAGCGCCTCCCCCCCCGAGGATATTTGGGCAGAGAGGATGACCTTAGCGTTTCAGGGCCGCAAGCGCCTCGGCCAGATCAATCGCGCCGTCGTAAAGCGCGCGGCCCGAGATCGCCCCCGCGATCACCCCGGTCTCGCGCAGCGCGATCAGATCGGCCATACGGCTGACGCCACCGCTGGCGATCACCGGGATCGACACCGCGCGGGCCAAAGCCTCGGTCGCTTCGATGTTCGGGCCTTGCATCGCGCCGTCGCGGTCGATGTCGGTATAAATCAATGCGGCGACGCCTGCGTCCTCAAAACTGCGCGCCAGATCGGTGGCCTGCACCGTGGTTTCCGTCGCCCAGCCCTTGGTGGCGACAAAGCCCTTGCGCGCGTCAATGCCCACCGCGACCTTGCCGGGAAAGGCCTTTGCTGCCTCGCGCACCAGGGCGGGGTTTTCCACCGCGACGGTGCCAAGGATCACGCGGGCAAGACCCTTTTCCAGCCACATCGCAATTGTCGCCATATCGCGGATGCCGCCGCCAAGCTGGGCAGGCACCTTGACGGCGGCCAGAATCGCCTCGACCGCTGCGGCGTTCACCGGCGCTCCGGCAAAGGCACCGTTGAGGTCAACCAGATGCAGCCATGCGCAGCCCGCATCCTGAAACTTCAGCGCTTGCGCCGCCGGATCATCACCGAACACGGTCGCCGCTGCCATCTCGCCACGCAACAGCCGCACGCATTGGCCGTCTTTCAGATCAATCGCCGGATAAAGGATCATCGCAAGGTCTCCATGACTTTGCTTGGCTCTTAAGCAGCCGTCACGCAATTGCCAAGACCCGCGCGACCCGACGTCACGGTTGATCGGCGCAGAAATGCGGGCAAACCTTGCGGCAAGCCTTGAGGGAGGAAGACGATGATGAAGAAAATGCTGCTGGCGGCGCTGCTGATTTGTGCGGCGGGCGCGGGTCTTGCCGACCCGGTCGAAGGGGTATGGAAGACCAAGCCCGACGATAACGGCAATTTCGGCCATGTGCAGATCAAGCCCTGTGGTGCAGCATTCTGCGGCACGCTGATCCGGGCGTTTGACGGATCAGGCAAAGAGATTGCCAGCGACAATATCGGCAAGAACATCATCTGGGATATGGTCGCCTATCCGGACGGGTTTTATGACGACGGCAAGGTCTGGTCGCCCGACCGCGACAAGACCTATAACTCCGACATGACTCTGGCAGGCAACAAGCTGGCGGTGCGCGGCTGCATGCTGGGGATTTGCCGAGATGGCGGCACCTGGAGCCGGGTGAAATAAGCACGATCCGGGTCGCAGCCGTTCGGTGGTTCGGTTTACGCTCTGCCAACCGCATCTGGAGGCTGGCATGAAGCTGCAACCCGGACGACTGCCAAGCGATCCAGACTGGCAGGACCTGCTGGCGCGAGCCTCTCGGGGCGGGGTTTATGGCGTGACCACAACCGGCATCTTTTGCCGCTTCGGCTGCCCGTCCCGCCCGCCGATACGGCAAAATCTGCGGCTGTTTGACAGCGCAAAGGCGGCAACCGCCGCCGGATACCGCGCCTGCAAACGCTGCGGCAGCGCGGCCTGACAGCATCAGCACGGCACAACTTCATCTTGGCAAAAATATCCCCGCGCGGAGCGCACGCGCGCGGCAGCGCTCAAAAGGCTTGCGGCGCAGCCGCGCGATCAGATCACGCTGGATGGCCCGCGCGCGCCTACAAGCCCAGACGCGGGATCTCGATGGCGGGGCAGCGGTTCATCACCACGGCCACCCCACGCGCCTCGGCGCGGGCGGCGGCGGCGGCATCCTCGACGCCCAGTTGCATCCATATCGCGCGCAAGGCCGGGAAGGCGGCAAGGGCTTCGTCCACCACGGCGCCAGCTTCTTCTGAACGGCGGAAGATCTCGACCATATCGACGCCGCCGTCGATCTCGGCCAACGAGGCCCGCACCACTTCACCAAGCGCGGTCTGGCCCGCCTGCCCCGGATTGACCGGGATCACCCGATAACCACGCGCGGCCAGAAAAGCTGCAACGCTGTGGCTGGGGCGGTCGGGTTTCGGCGACCAGCCGACAAGGGCGATGGTTTTCACCGAGGTCAGGATCTCGCGGATCCGGGACTCATCTGGCGGGGGGGCGGCGGGCATCGGTTGGGCTCCGGCAAAGAAAAAGGCGCTCCGGCAGGGTATAGGCCTGAGACCGGAACGCCAAGGTGTGGAACGAGGGACAGTGAACATGCAGCGCAGGAGTTCCATATCTGCGGCTCGTGTTCCTGATATGGGGACCACGCGGCGACGTTAAAGATCGGCTCGCGGATTTGTGAAGGTGGGTCAGGTTGCGGCGTCACGGGGGGCTCGCCCCCCAAAGGTGCGCAGCACCTTTCCCCCGAG
This sequence comes from Paracoccaceae bacterium, assembly GCA_009773375.1. GTDB lineage: Bacteria > Pseudomonadota > Alphaproteobacteria > Rhodobacterales > Rhodobacteraceae > Cypionkella. The sequence goes on along the minus strand of WRPH01000025.1, from coordinate 10,035 downwards.
GATATTTGAGCAGAGAGGATGACCATTTTAGACAAGTTTTAGCGGGTAGCCGCCGCGTAAAGCCCGACTGCGGCGGCGTTCGACACGTTCAGGCTGCCAAAGCCGCCAGCGAAGGGAATGCGGGCGATCATGTCGCAGGTTTCGCGGGTCTTTTCGCGCAGGCCGGGGCCTTCTGCGCCCAGCACCAATGCGACCGGGCGTTTGCCGACCTGTGCCATCGCCGCACCCAGTTCCACCGTGCCATCGCCATCAAGCCCGATCACAGTATAGCCCATTTCCTTCAGCTCGACCATCGCCTCGGCAAGATTGGTCACTTTCAGGTAAGGCTGGCGTTCCAGCGCGCCCGAGGCGGTTTTCGCCAAGGCCCCGGTTTCGGGTGCGGAATGATGGCGCGGCGCCACCACGGCGCGCGCGCCGAACACTTCGGCCGAGCGCAGCACCGCGCCGACGTTATGCGGGTCGGTGACACGGTCCAGAAGCACGATCAGCGGCTCGCCCGCGCCCGAAATCGCCACATCGGCCAGATTGCCCCAGTTCAGCGGCTTGACCTCCAGTGCCGCGCCCTGATGCACCGAGCCTTCGTCGATCGGCACCGAGAAATGCCGCGGATCGGTCAGTTCGGGTTCCATGCCAGAGGCGGCGACCGCTTCTTCCAGCTTGTCGAGGGCGTTCTTGGTGACCACCAGCCGGATTTTTTCCCGGCTTGGGTTCATCAGCGCATCGCGCACCGCATGCAAGCCGAACAGCCACACGGTTTCGCGGGCCTCGGCGCGGCGATTGCGCTCTTTATCCACCACCCAAGACGGTTTTTTCGCACCCGACATCGTATGCCTGCCCCTTTTTCATCCGGGCGCGACAATGCGGCGGCCCGCGCGTCAGCGCAAGAGCCGGTCGCAAATCGGGGCATCTTATTGCACCCGTGGGGGAAAGCTGCATTTTTCCGCCCAACCACCCTTGACGCCCCCGGATGGCTTCGCTAATCACGCCGCCAGTGGGCGATATGCTACAAGGTGTGGCAGCGGACTGTAACTCCGCCGAGGCGACTCACGCCTGGTTCGATCCCAGGATCGCCCACCATCTTTACGAAGATGATCTGAAAACAAAAGGCGCTGGCTTCGGCCAGCGCTTTGTTTTTATTGGACTATCCAAACGGCTGCCTTTCACTTTCTACCCCGGTTGCGGCTTGGCGCGGATCAGTTATGGTCTGGCAACCCTTTTGCCGGAGCCTTGTCATGCGGTCTTTCACCTTCAGCCACGCCATCACCCGCCGTCCTTCGGCCAGCATCGTGGCGGGCCTGCGCGCCGTTGATACCGGCACCCCGGATCTGGCGCTGATGCAGGCGCATCATGCCGAATATGTTGCAGCGCTACGCTCCACCGGCGCGGTGGTGGTGGAACTGCCAGCGCTGGAGGCGTTCCCGGATTCGGTGTTTGTCGAGGATACCGCGCTTTGCCTGCCGGAAGGTGCTGTGGTGATGCGCCCCGGCGCGCCGTCGCGGCTGGGCGAGGCTGCGGAAATGGCGCCGCATCTGGCAGCGCTTTATGGTCAGGTGGTGCAGATCGAAGGCGCTGACAGTTTCATTGAAGGCGGCGATATTCTGGTGACGGAAACCGAAGTGCTGGTTGGCCGCTCTGCCCGCACCAATGCCGCCGGGGTGGCTGAGCTGACCCGGCGGATCGCGCCCTGGGGCCATAGCGTGCGCGAAGTCTTCACCCCGCCGGGTGTGTTGCATTTCAAGACCGACTGTTCGCTGCTCGACGGCGAAACCATCCTGTCCACCAAACGGCTGGCAGAGTCCGGCTGCTTTGCAGGCTACAAGGTGATCCATGTGGCCGATGGCGAAGAGGCTTGCGCCAATACCATCCGCTTCAACGATCTGGTGATCATGCCCGCCGGGTTCCCGAACACCCGCGCCACGCTGGAACAGGCGGGCTATAACGTGCGCGAGATCGGCAATTCCGAATGCGCCAAGCTGGATGGCGGCATGTCCTGCCTGTCTTTGCGCTTCACGCCAAAGCCGTAAGGCTTAAGGCATCAGCACGGCGGCGCGGGGGTAATCGGCGACAAGTTCGCTGCCGTCGTCCATCAGCAACCGCACCGCCACGCTTTGCACTGAACCCAAGGCTTCGTTCAGGTAAATCTCCACCCCCGAATCCGGCTTCAGCGCGTTCGGCACCGCCTCGGTTTCATAGCACGGCTCCATCGGCAGCAGGGTTTCGGCGGCGGTGCCGTTCAGCCCATAGCGGATTTCGGCAATACCGCAGCGCCAGGCCATCAGATGGGTGAAATACACCAGATCGCGGCCGTCATATTCGCGCACCGCCACCCAAGCGCTGCGGGTGGCTTCCAGGATCGGCTTGATTTCCGCCGCCGTGGTAAAGCTTTGCGCCAAACCCGCCCCCGGCATTGTCGCCAAGACCGCAACAATCCACAAAATCCTCCGCATCTTTTTGTCCTTTCGCTTTTGTCGCCCCGCGTTCGCACCTATAGATATTGCAAAGCCAGTAACCGGGGCAAAACCCCGTCAGAGACAGTATGACCGAGCATTCCCCCGTGCGGCAAGCGTTCAATATCCTCGCCGTGGTGCAATCCGGGCGGCTGCAATACGAAGCTCTGCTGCTGGCGGCGTCGCTGCGCGCCACCAACCCGGATTTCGCCGGAAAGCTGTATCTGGCAGAACCGCAGCAGAACCGGCTTTGGCCAAGAAACCCTGCCATTACCGACGCAACGGTGCGCGCCATGCTGGCAGACCTTGGCGCGGAAATCCTGCCATTCGAGGCGCAGCATTTTGGCCAGGCCTATCCGCATGGCAACAAGATCGAGGCGCTGGCCGCCCTGCCGGATGCGCCGTTCCTGTTTCTGGATACCGACACGCTGATCACCGGCGATTTCGCGCAAGTCGGCTTTGATTTTGCCAAACCCTCGGCGTCGATGCGGCGCGAGGGCACTTGGCCGCAGCAAGAGCTTTATGGGCCGGATCTGGCAACAGTCTGGAAATCGCTATACGATAAATTCGGGCTCAGCTTTGACGACACGCTCGATCTGACCCAGCCGCAGAATTACTGGCAGCGGTTCCTGTATTTCAACGCCGGCTGGTTCTTTCACGCCAGCCCGAAGGCGTTCGGCGCGCGGTTTCTGGATTATGCCCGCGCCATCCGCGATGACCGCCCCGAGGCGCTGGTCTGTCAGGAACTTTACCCGTGGCTCGACCAGATCGCGCTGCCTTTGGTGATCCACTCGTTCGGCGGTGGCCGTCCGGGGCCGGATCTGGCAGGCTTGGATGGCGACGTTACCTGCCATTATCGCAGCCTGCCGCTGCTCTATGCCCGCGAAAGCGACCGGGTGGTTGCGGTGCTGGAAGAAGTCGCAGGCCGCAAGGAACTGCGGCGGATCTTGCGCGACCATGAACCCGCCAAACTGATGATCTACCAGAACCGGGGCCGCAAGGTGCGCGCGCTGTTCGACCGCTCCGACCTGCCCCGCCGCGAACAGGCGATTCGGTTTGTGCTGAAACGCGAAGGGCTGTGGCTGCTCTAGCCCGGCCACGGCAGATGTCTTCGATCCCGGCGTTTTCGGCCAAGGCGGCGATCCGACGCAAGCCCACCGCAACCATCACAGCTTTTGCAACGGGAAGGCCCCGGCAAGATTGCAGCAAAGCCGGGGCGACATTGTGGCAAAATCATGGTAGCAAAAGCTTCTATTGATTACCTGAATAGCGAGTAAACCATGCTGATCGAAGCCACCTCCCAAACCACCCTTGGCCATGTTTATATCCTGTCTGGAAACGATGATCTGCACATCGGCGCCGGCATCACGATCACGTCGCTGGACAGCGATGCGGTGATCACGTTCAGCGGCACGCATCAGATTGTTGTCGAGGGCCACGTCGTGGCACAGGATGACGGCATCAACACCATCGGCACCGACACCGCGCAAACCGTCATCATTCAAGTCGGTGGCAGCGTCACGGCAGGCGGTGATGGGGTGGTGGACGATGCCGATGGCGTGATTCTGGATGGGATCGGCAGCCGGTTGGAAAACCACGGCAGCATCGTCGCCTTTGGCACCGCCGCCAGCCTGTTTGTGCGCGATGGCGGCACCACGACGGTGATCAACACCGGCACCATGATCGGGGATCGTTTCGGAATCTGGAACAAATTCGGTTCAGGCACGTTGGAGTTCATCAACTCCGGCACGCTCGAATCGGCGGGCCGTGCCTTTCAGGGCAACATCTATACCGACCATGTCACCAACTCTGGCGTGATTCGCGGCGGCATCGACCTGAACGGCGGCGACGATCTTTATGACGGCCGCGGCGGGGTTGTTGTCGGCGCTATTCAGGGGGGCGACGGCAACGACCGCTTCATCCTGGGCAACTCTGCCGAAACCGTGCAAGGCGGCTATGGCACCGATCTGCTGGATTTTTCGTATCTGACCAGCTCGATCACGCTGGACCTGAGCAATGCGGCCCGCAACCGTGGCGATGCGGTGCTGGGTGACCGCTATACCAGCATCGAGAATGTCACCGCAGGCAGCGGGTCAGACCGGCTGACCGGCAATGCCGCTGACAATGGCCTGAACGGCGGCGCGGGGGCCGATACGCTGACCGGCGGCGATGGCAACGACCGGCTGGATGGCGGCAAGGCCAAGGATTATCTGGTCGGCGGCAACGGCGCGGATACCTTCGTGTTCAGCAGCTGGAACGGGCGCGGCGATGTGATTGCGGATTTCACCCGCTACTTTGACCGGATCGAGATCGACGCCGCCAGCTTTGGCTACACCGGTGGCGTGGGGACGCTGTCGGCGGATCATTTTGTGATCGCGGCCGACAATCTGGCGCTGGACGCGAACGATTACTTCATCTTCAACACCACCGATCAAACCCTGTGGTTTGATCGTGACGGCTCCGGTGCGCGCGAGGCGCTGATTGTGGCCGATCTGCAAAGCGGTGCCGTTCTGACGGCGGCAGATATCTGGCTGGTCTGACAACACGCGGGCAGGCTAATGCGCAAAAACCCCGTCGAGGCTTGGGAACCCCTTGATCTCGATGGGGTTTCCTGACGGATCACGGAAGAACATCGTCCATTGCTCGCCGGGTTCGCCCTGAAACCGTACCGAGGGCGGCAGCACGAAATCCACGCCTCGCGCGGTCAGCTTTTCGGCCAGCGCCTGCCAGTCAGGCAAGTGCAGCACCAGCCCCATATGCGGCATCGGCACCATATGGCTGCCGACCTTGCCGGTATTGGTGGTGGCAAAGGGCTGGCCCAGATGCAGGCTCAGCTGATGGCCGAAGAAGTTGAAATCGACCCAGGTGTCAGTGCTGCGGCCTTCGGCACAGCCCAGAATGCCGCCGTAAAACGCGCGGGCGGCGTCAAGATCATGCACATGGATGGCAAGGTGAAACGGTGTCAGCATCGGCAAGCCCCCTGATGGTTTGCCGATGCTAAGGCGGTTCGGCCGCAGCGCAAGCGCTACGGCCCGCCCGGTCAGCCAAACATCAGGAAGAATTTCGAATACGGCACCTTCAGCCCGTCTACCGCCGCCTTGATCGCGGCGGCGTCGCCGGCCTTGACCGCATCGGAATAGGCTTTGACAGAGGCGGTGAACGCGTCTTGCAGCTTGGCGTAATCGGCATTGCCCGCCGCTTCGGGTGCGGGCAGCCGGACAATCTCGGCGGCAAGATAGCCCATCACCCCGGCATGTTCGGCCAGCGTCACTGCATCGGTCGCGGCCAGTTCAAGGCCAAGCACCTCTTCCATCGCAGCGTGATAGGCGTTCATCCGGTCGGAAAAGCTGACGATATCATTGCGTTCGTGCAACGAGCCGATCGCGCCGCGCACGCCCTCCAGCGCCTCATGCGCCTTCGGCAAAGCGCCTGCGTCGATGTCAGCCTTGGCTGCGTCGATCTGGGCCTGCACGGCAGCGAAGGTTTCGGCATAGGCGGCGTCGGATTCATACTGCGGCGGCGGGGTGGTGCCATAGCTCGCGCTCAGCGCGGCCCAGCTTGTGGCAAAACCCGCCATCGCCTTGGCCGATTTGGCGGCGTCGCCCGAATTGGTGGCAAACAGCGCGATGCGGTAAGTGCCGTAAGAGGCACGCAACGCGGTTTCAAAATCCTGCACCGGACCGGCGAACGCCATGGTGCTGCCGACCAGCAAGGCCATCGCAGAAAGAGAAAGCATCGGTTTCATCGGGTTATCCCTTGTATATGATTTATTGAATATGACGATGATTCCGGTGATTGTCCTTGTTCTGGATCAAGTCCCGCAATCAAAGCAGCACTTCGAATACTTGTTAACAGAGACTGAATTTCTAAAGATAACACCCTGAAAATAAACAACTTCCAAACACAGCCACACGCGGACAGCGCGATTTCTTTGCCGTTGCCCGCCTGCCCCCCTTTGGCCTAACCTGTCGCCAGTCAATCTTGGAGGAAACCATGACCGACAGCCTCGGCTTCGACACCCTCGCCATTCATGCAGGCACCGCCCCCGACCCCGCCACCGGCGCGCGGCAGGTGCCGATCTATCAGACCACCGCTTATGTGTTTCGCGACGCCGACCACGCCGCCAAGCTGTTCAATCTGCAAGAGGTTGGCTACATCTATTCCCGCCTGACCAACCCGACCGTGTCGGCGCTGGCCAACCGGGTCTGCGCGCTGGAAGGCGGCGCGGGGGCGATCTGCTGCTCGTCGGGGCACGCGGCGCAGATCATGGCGCTGTTCCCGCTGATGGGGCCGGGGCTGAACATCGTCGCCTCGTCGCGGCTTTACGGCGGCACCATCACCCAGTTCAGCCAGACCATCAAACGCTTTGGCTGGTCGGCGAAATTCGTCGATACCGATGACCTGCTGGCGGTCGAACACGCGATTGACGCAAACACCCGCGCGATCTTTTGCGAAACCATCGCCAACCCCGGCGGCTATATCAGCGATCTGGACGCGCTGGCCCGCATCGCCGATCAGGCCGGAATTCCGCTGATCGTTGATAACACCACCGCCACCCCCTACCTGTGCAAACCCATCGAACACGGCGCAACGCTGGTGGTGCATTCGGCGACGAAATACCTGACCGGCAACGGCACCGTCACCGGCGGCGTGGTGGTGGACAGCGGCAAGTTCGACTGGTCGGCGTCCGACAAGTTCCCCAGCCTGTCGCAACCCGAACCGGCCTATCACGGCCTCGCCTTCCACCCGGCGCTGGGGTCGATGGCCTTCACCTTCCACTCCATCGCCGTCGGCCTGCGCGATCTGGGCATGACGATGAACCCACAAGGCGCACATTATACCCTGATGGGGATCGAGACGCTGTCGCTGCGGATGCAGCGCCATGTCGAGAACGCCAAGATCGTGGCGGACTGGCTGGAGCAAGACCCGCGCGTCGAATTCGTCACCTATGCCGGGCTGAAATCCTCGCCCTACATCAAGCGGGCGGAAAAGATCGTGCCGAAGGGGGCCGGAGCACTGTTCACCTTTGCGGTGAAGGGCGGCTACGAGGCTTGCGTCAAGCTGGTCGATAGTCTGAAACTGTTCAGCCATGTCGCCAACCTTGGCGATACCCGCAGCCTGATCATCCATCCGGCCTCGACCACGCACCGCCAACTGGAGGAAGACGCGCAGATCCGCGCCGGGGCCGCGCCGAATGTGGTGCGGGTTTCCATCGGCATCGAAGATGTGAAAGACATCATCGCCGATCTGGATCAGGCGCTGACCTTGGCCACCGCCTGAATAAAGCCGGGCGGTGCCGGATCAGACACCGCCCGGCTTCATCTTGGCAAAAATACTCCCCCCGGAGGGTCCGCCGCATCTGCCGGACGCTCCGCGGGGGATACTTGAACCAAAGTGAAGGCAAAGACCCCGGATTTACTCGGCGATTTCGAAGCTGATCGTCACCGAAGCCGACAGGCCGATCTGACCTGCGGCCACCGGCACCAGGGCGGCGGCGGCGTCGGATTTGAACATCGGCATCGGGCTGCCATAGCCGGAGTTTTCGGTGATCGAGACGATCTTGCCCAGCGTGCCGCCTGCGGCCTCGATCAGCAGGGCGGCGCGGGCGCGGGCATCTGCGACGGCGGCCTTGCGGGCCTCGTCCAGCGCCGGGCGCGGCTCTGCCAATTCAAAACTGATGCCGTTCAGCGTGTTGGCGCCATCGGCGATTGACGCATCCAGCACCGACCCCAGACCATCCAGCGCGCGCACCCGCACGTTCAGCATGTTCGAGGCGACATAGCCCGCGATTTTCGGCGTGCTGCCCGAATCATAACCGACCCAGTTCGGGTTCAGCGACAGGTTGGAGGTCTGCAGATCGCGGTCCTCGATCCCGGCGGCCTTCAGCCGTTCAACCACGGCCTGCAAGGCCTTCGAATTCGCGGTCATCGCCTCGGCGGCAGTCTGGCCTTCGGTGGTGACGCCCAGCGAGATCGTTGCCATGTCGGGCGTGGCCTCGACGGTGGCTTCACCGGTGACGGTGACCAGCGCTTCGGCAAAGGCGGGGGCGGAAAACGGCAACGCAAGCGCCGCAGACAGCATCAAGGCATTCAACACACGCATCAGAACCTCCAAAAGTTGCAAGACAGAGGTGGATTGTCGCGGCCAAAGCCGCAAGCCAAACCTTGGCACAATTCTGGCTTTTTCTTTCCTTCGGCAAAAACCTGCTATAGGAAGGGCGCAACCCGCCGGGCTGCGTTCCCGCCGCCCCTGACCTCGTGCTAGACCAGTGAAATGAAACCAGCTTTTGCACTCGACTTCCAGAACGAGACCATCAGCCTGCTGCACCGTTCTGGCAGCGGATGGCAGATTGTTGGCTCGGTTCCACTGGACACGCCAGATTTGCCCGAGGCTTTGGGCTATTTGCGCGCCACCGCTTTGGGCCTTTCGCCGCGTGGTCTTGCCACAAAGCTGATCATCCCGAACGATCAGATCCTGTATACCAGCGTCTACGCCCCCGGCCCCGATGCCGACAGCCGCCATGTGCAGGTGATGGCGGCGCTGGAAGGCCGCACGCCCTATGACGTGGCCGATCTGGCGTTCGACTATCACGGCGACGGCCCCGAGGTGCAGGTTGCGGTGATCGCCAAGGAAACCCTCGCCGAGGCAGAAGGCTTTGCCGCAGAGCATCGGTTCAACCCGCTGGCCTTTGTTGCGGCACCCGAAGATCACCAGTACCGCGGCGAGCCGTGGTTTGGCACGACGGCACTGGCGGCAAGCTTGCTATCCCCCGGCGATACGGTTGAACGTGATGTCGGGCCTGTGACGCCAGCGCCACGCAGCTTTCCGGTGGAACCTGCCCCGGAAGCGCCGCCCGCCCCCGAATATCAGCCCGAACCAGAGCCACTGCCCGAGCCTGAACCGCTTTCGGAACCGGTCCCTGCGCCAGAGCCTGCGTATGTGCCGGAACCGGAAGACCAGCCGACACCGCAAGAACAGCCCGCGCCCGAAGATCTGCCGGAACCGGAATATCTGCCAGAACCAAGCGCCCCGGAAATTGCGCCAGAGCCCGAGATGCTGCCCGCGCCGGACCCAATCGAATTGCCCGCAGATCAACCGGGTTGGGACGCGCCTGCCGAATTTCCGCAAGAGCTGCCGCAGATGCAAAGCGCAGCCGCATGGCGTGCTGATGTGCAGGATGACGACCGCGATCTGATTGCGGCCCTCGCCGACACGCTGGCCGAGCCGATGGTGCAGCCGGAGCCTGCGCCGATGCCGCCCGCCGTGGTCCTGCCCGAAATGGACGAAGCGCCGATGGCGCTGGATGTCGCCGATGAAAGCCCTGTCGAGGATGAACCGCAAGGCGTTGGCGCGATCAAGGCGGCGCTTGCGGCGCAAACCGCGCGGGTGATCAACCCGACGATTGAAGATGATCTGCCGCCGCCGCCCTCGGCTGCGGCTTTGATGGCGTTTTCCAGCCGCAGACAGGGTGACGAACCTGCGGGCAAGGCTCCGGCTTTGGGGGCGGCGAAGGGCACCGCCTCGCGTCCGGCGGTTGCCAAGCCGCTGGCGGCTGCGGCAGAGCGGGCGGCAGTTGCGCGCCCGGCTG
>WRPH01000024.1:30952-141167 GCA_009773375.1 Paracoccaceae bacterium | reverse complement strand
GGCGGATCAGCGTGCGTTAAGCGATACCCGGCACACCTTTTGCTTCCAGAAACGAAGTTACCGCCTCGCCGGTGCCGACGTCACGAATCGCGTCTTCGATGGCAAAGCGCGGGTTGGGCCGATAGGTTTCGGCGGCAAGCTTCAGGTCTTTCTGATCCTTGCCGGTAAAGGCGCGCAAGGCATGCTGCACCCGGTTGCCAAGCTGGCCCAAGATCATATCCGGCACATCAGCGGGATTCTGGGTGATGAAATAGACCCCGACGCCCTTGGACCGGATCAGCCGGGCAACCTGTTCAACCTTGGAAACCAATGCCTTGGGCGCGTCGTTGAACAGCAGATGGGCTTCATCAAAGAAGAACACCAGCTTGGGTTTTTCCGGGTCGCCCACCTCGGGCAGTTCCTCGAACAACTCCGACAGCAGCCACAACAGGAAGGTCGCATAAAGCCGTGGGCTGTGCATCAGCTTGTCAGCGGCCAGCAGGTTGATCATCCCGATACCATTGGCATCCGTGCGCATCAGATCGGCCAGATCCAGCGCCGGTTCGCCAAACATCTGTGCCGCACCCTGATTTTCCAGCACCAGCAGACGGCGCTGAATAGCCCCGACCGAGGTCGAAGACACCAAACCATAGCGCGCCGAAATCTCGCTGTCATGTTGGGCCACGAAGGTCAGCAGCGCTTGCAGGTCTTTCAGATCCAGAAGCGGCAGTTCTTCCTCGTCAGCCAGCCGGAAGGCGACGTTCAACACCCCCTCTTGCGGTTCCGACAGTTCAAGCAGACGCGACAGCAGCAGCGGCCCCATCTCGGCGACGGTGGCACGAATGGGATGGCCCTGTTCGCCAAACACATCCCAGAAAGTCACCGGGAAAGCGCGGTATTGCAGATCCAGCCCGATAGTGGCTGCGCGTTTGATGAAACCCTCGTGCAGCTTGTGGCTGGCAGAGCCTGCCGCCGCGATGCCCGCCAGATCGCCTTTTACATCGGCCATGAAGACCGGCACACCTTCCGACGAAAAGCCTTCGGCAAGAATTTGCAGCGTCACGGTCTTGCCGGTGCCGGTGGCCCCCGCGATCAGGCCGTGGCGGTTGCCATATTTTAGCAGCAAGTTTTGCGGCAGACCATAGCCTTCACCACCACCGCCCACAAAAATCGTCTCTGCCATTACATCGCCCTTTACACCACCGGGATCACCAGAACGGCGACCGTTTGCGGTCAAAATACATTGTTAACCCCTCTGTGCCAGTATGGATCTTGCCGGGCCGCATTTGTTGCGCGCGGCTGTGACTTCCTCCCTGTCAGACTGGCCGCGCCCCACAAAGGCGCGGCTTTTTTCTGTGATTGTCCGGGTGAAAAAGCGATACAATTCCTGTTGACGCCCACGCCAAACCGCCGTAGCGTCTGCATCACAAGTCGGCCAGTCCGACAGGGAGCAAAAAACAAGTTGAAAAAGGGTCGGGCTTCCGGCCCTTTTTCCTTTTTTGCGCGTAGGCTTGCGCGTGATCTGGTCAGCAGCTTTTCGCGCATCCTCGCCGCACGGTGATGTTTTTCGCACCTGACTCTGGCTTGCACCCGTGCTAAGCGCTGCGCAAACAACCAAGGAAGTGACAGCAATGTCGATGACGGAACTGCCCCGCACTTTTGCCCTCTCGTTTGGTCTGGCTTTGGCGCTCGCCGCAGCGCCGGTTCTGGCACAAGAGACCACCACCGAGGCACCTGCGACCGAGGCCACCGCTGCGGATGCACCCGTAGCCGATGGCCTGAACATGGGCACCGAGGCAGGTGAGCCTGCCGCTCCGCTGACACAGGAAACCGCCGAAGTGGGCCAGACCTACACGCTGGCTGCGTTCGAGTTGTGGGAACAGCGCTGCACCAAAATGGCGGATGGCTCGGACCCGTGCCAGCTTTACCAGTTGCTGAAAGACAAAGACGGCAACAACGTTGCTGAAATCAGCATGTTCCCGCTGCCGGCAGGCGGCCAGGCTGCGGCCGGGGCCACCATCATTGCGCCGCTGGAAACCTTGCTGACCGCCAACCTGCTGCTGGCGATTGATGGCACCAAGCCGAAGATCTACCCGTTCACCTTCTGCGCTCAGATTGGCTGCATCGCCCGCGTGGGCTTTACCGCCGAAGAGGTCAATCAGTTCAAGAAAGGTGCCAAGGCCACGATGACGATCATTCCCGCCGCCGCACCAGATCAGAAGGTTGATCTGGACGTGTCGCTGAAAGGCTTCACGGCAGGCTATGATGCGGTTGCCACGACCCTGCCGAAGTAGATTTCAGGCGTAATCCACAAAACCCCGTCCATTTGGGCGGGGTTTTCAGTTAAGGTGCGCGCCGCAGCGCCAGCACCGCGTTCAGGCCACCAAAGGCAAAGGCATTCGACAGCGCCACCTCGACCCGCGCCTGCCGCGCCACATTCGGCACCACGTCCAGCGCGCAGTCAGGATCGGCGGCTTCATAGCCGATGGTGGGCGCAATCACCCCCTGTTGCAACGCCATCAGGCAGGCCAGAAGCTCCACGGCACCTGTGCCGCCGATGATATGGCCGTGCATCGCCTTGGTGGACGAGATCATCAACTGGCTGGCATGGCTGCCAAACACCTGCGTTAGCGCCGCACATTCGGTCTTGTCATTCGCCGCCGTGCCTGTGCCATGCGCGTTGATATAGCCGACTTGATCAGCTTTCAGCCCCGCATCGCGCAGCGCCCCGGCAATCGCCCGCGCGGCCCCGTCCTGCGACGGCATGACGATGTCGGCAGCATCCGATGTCATTGCAAAGCCAATCACTTCCGCCAGAATCTGCGCCCCGCGTGCCCGCGCGTGATCAAAGTCTTCAAACACGAAGACGGCAGCGCCTTCACCCTGCACCATGCCGTTGCGGGTCAGGCTGAACGGGCGACAAGCGGTCTGTGACATTACCCGCAACCCCTCCCATGCCTTGATGCCGCCAAAACACAGCATCGCCTCTGACCCGCCCGTCAGCATTACCTGCGCTCCACCGCCGCGGATCATCTGAAACGCCAGCCCCATCGCGTGGTTGGAACTGGCGCAGGCGGAGGCGACGCTGAAGCTGGGTCCGCGCAGATTATGTGCCATCGCTACATGACTGGCCCCGGCGCTATGCATCAGGCGTGGCACCACCAACGGATGCACCCGGTTCTTGCCCTCGGCATAAACGGCACGATAAGTATCGTCTGTGGTGCCAAGCCCGCCGCCTGCCGTGCCCAAAATCACCCCGCTGCGGTCGGCCAATTCGCCGTCAAACGACAGCCCGGATTGATCCACCGCCTGCCGCGCTGCGACCCGCGCGAATTGCGCGAACCGATCCAGCAGCGGCAACTCCTGCCGCGAGAAATGCGCTTCGGGCTGCCAGCCCTGCACCTGCGCGCCGATCTGCACCAGCAGCCGGTCCTTGTCGGGAATATCCAAAGCGCCAATGCCGCAGCGACCCTCTGCCATCGCGGCATAGGTGCCCGCCACATCCGGCGCCAGCGCGTTCACCGTGCCCGCGCCGGTGATGACCACCCGCCTCATGCGGCTTTCTGCGCGATCAGCCCTTCCACGGCGACGATGATCGCGGCCACCGACGACAGATCAAAACCGCTTTTCGATGGCTCGTTGGCGTTGAACGGCACCGAGACGTCAAAACTCTCTTCTATGGCAAAGATCGCTTCCACCAGCCCGAGGCTGTCCAAGCCAAGACTATCCAGCGATTGATCAAGGCTGATCTCTGACACATCCAGCACCGCTTGTTCGGCAATGATGGCGATGACCCTGTTTTTCACGTTCATGCTATTTCCCAATCCGTTCTGCGCAGATTAATCCGCCTCAGGTGACAAGGATATGACCTTTTCAAGCGCTGCCACCCGCGCGGCAAGACGCGGCAGGCGGCGCAGGTTCTTCTGGATTTCCACATGGGTTTCCATCTTCACCGCCGGATAGCCCAGCAGCACCCTGCCTGCCGGGGCGTTGGTGAAAATCTTGGTAGCCCCGCCCGCGATCACATCATCCCCGACAAAGATATTGTCATTGACGCCGCATTGCCCGGCCAGCACCACCCGGTCGCCGATCCGCGCCGACCCGGCAATGCCAACCTGACCACACAGCAGGCAATCGCGCCCGATCTGGACGTTATGGCCAATATGCACGAGGTTATCGAGCTTGCTGCCCGAGCCGATCACCGTATCGCGGATGGTGCCGCGATCAATCGCCACATTGGCACCCAGTTCCACATCATCGCCCAAGGTAACAGCACCCAAAGAATGAATGCGCGTCCAACTTTGCGCGCGGATTTCGTCGCGTTGTCCAAGGGTTGCGCGAATTTCTTCAACCCCGGATTTCTCCGGCGTCACAAAGGAAAACCCATCTGCGCCAACCACGGCACCGGGCTGGCAGATGAAGCGGTGGCCAATGGTCACCCGCGCGCCGATCCGTGCGCCTTGCAGGATCAATGCGTCGTCGCCAATCCGCGCTCCCTCGGCAATCGAGACATGGCTGGCAATCCGCACCCGCGCGCCGATTTGCACCCCAGCCCCGATCACCACGAATGGCCCAATTGCCGCGTCTTCGCCGATCCGGGCAGAGGCATCCACCAAAGCCATCGGATGCACGCCGGGCGCAATCGCGGGGCCAGGGTCCAGCATCACCGTCAGCCCCGCCATCGCCAGCCGACCGCGCGGCGCGAAGATCGCCGCTTTCAGCCCCAAAGCCCGCCAATCTGCCCCCGGCCACAGCAACGCCGCCTGCGCTGCGCCCTTGGCGATGCCGTCGGCGTAGCGCGGGTCCATCGCCAGCGCCAGATCTTTTGGGCCCGCTGCAGCGGGCTCCGACGCTCGGATAATAGTCAGATCAAGATCGCCCTCGGCCAATGCCCCAAGGGCGGCGGCAATATCGCGGATCGAGTGGGCCATGACGTCCTCCGGCAGTTTGCCGATGATTAGAACGGATTGCGCCGGTATTGAACCGCAATTCGCAGCCTTGCCGCGCAAAACCAAACCGCATCAGCCGACAAGAAAACCGCAGCCGCCTAGCCTTGCAGATCCGACAGTTCAACCCCAGCTTCGGTCAATGCCTCAAAGATACGGCCATCGCGGCCATAGACATCGCGGCGATAACCGACGCCGCCCTTGGCCGTCGGCCACGCGGTGAAATACACCAGATGCACCGGCACCGGCTCTTTCAACGACACCGCGTTTTCCTGCTTGGTGTCCAGATGTTCCTGGAACAGCCCTTTCGGGTCGGGGCTTTGCTTGGCCAACAGGGCATAGGCAAAATCAAAGGGATCACCCAAGCGGATGCAGCCATGGCTGAAGGCGCGCACCTCATTGGCAAACAGCGCCTTGGCCGGGGTGTCGTGCAGATAGATATTGTGCGAGTTTGGGAACATGAATTTCACCTTCCCCAACGCATTGCCATCCGAAGGCGGCTGCCGCAGCCCGAACGGAAAGCTTGACGCACTGTAGGCGGCGAAGTTCACCGCCCCACGCGGCACCACCCGGCCCGAGCCATCCACCACCTGCAAATGCCCGACGGCATTGCGGTTGCGTTGTAGCAAAGGCAGATATTCCTTCACGATGATCGACCGCGGCACCCCCCAGCTAGGGTTGATCACCATATATTCCATCTGGTCCGAAAATTCCGGGCTGCGCTGATCGGGCACATCCTTGCCGATCACCACGCGCGTTTGAAACGTCACCCGGCCATTATCAACGATCTGAGCACTGAAATCGGGCTGATTCACCCAGATATACCGCGCGCCCAAGGGCGTGCCTGCCATCCAACGCAGCCGCTCCAGCGCAACCAGTACCGACTGCAGCCGTTGCTGCGGGGCGGTGTTCAGCGCCTTGATCGTCGACTCGCCCGCGACGCCATCGGCGGCCAGACCCTGATCCAGCTGAAACCGCTGCACGGCGCGCTGGATCTGGCGGTCATAGCTCGCGGTGGCCGAACGGCCCAGATAGCCCATTTCCTGCAACCGATCCCGCAGGACGATCACCGCAGGGCCGATATCGCCTGGCTGCAATTTCTGCGCCGAAACCGACTGAATCGTGGACGACTCCTGCTCAAGCCGCAGCTTTTCCTTCACCAGCCGCGCATATTCCGGGGCTTGTGGCGCGAGGCCACGCAGGAAGACTGCAGGCTCGGCCGCTGATGCGATGCCGCGCAACAACACCGCCGGGTTGGGCCGACTGATTTCCCGCACGATGCCGGCGTCAATCTTCTTTGGGTCCAGCGCGCCGGAACTCAGATCACGCGCGTAAGACAAAAACGCCTGCGTCATCGCCATTTCCAAGCGGCCACGGTCGCCTTCCGTCACCGCCGCCTGCGCCGCCGCAATCAACCCAACGGCATCATAGCGCCGCGCCGGAAGCCCCTGATCACCAGCGGCCTGCAACGCATGAATCAGCGCCGCCCTACGCGCCACATCCTGCGGGCCGGTCCACAGTGTCTTATACCCAGTGCCACGATAAAACGACGCTGCGTCTTCCTGCTGAACCGCAGCTTCCGCCAAAGACCGGGTAAAAGCCGTCGATTGGGCCCAGACCGGCGCGGCAACTGCCAAGGTGCAAGCCAGCGCCGTGCTGGCGGTAAAGGCGCGGATCAACCCGCGCGAAACAACGGCAAAACTCTTTGACACGATCAATCCTTGGGCAATCCTGGGGTCCGGCGAAATCGCCTTTCTGGCTGCATGAAAGTCTGTGTCAAAATGGCACAACTGTAAACTCGTCTCGGCACCGGCGCTGCCTGCCGCCGCGTCGATCTGCCCTGATTGTCGCATATTCGCCACGAATAACCGAAGCGCGGAAATCCCCCCCTTGGTGGCGGAGTTTTCAGCAATTTTTTGCCTATTGCTGCCAGACTGAGTCGCAGCGGCCATTCTGCTCTTTGGCTTCATTCCAAGCTGTGCCATAAGGTCGGGGCACTTGGGGATGAAGTGACAGACAGAACCGTCGCAACAGGCGGTCAAAGACTAGCTACGGGACAGGCGCAAAGAATGGCGAACATGACTTCGAACGGGATCACGCGGCGTGGGCTGCTGGGTGTATTTGCGGCGACTGCCGTTATCGCGGCCCCCACCTATTCCAATGCTTTCGGCCTGCTCAAGGGCGCAGGCGATATCCGCCGGGTTCGGATGTATTCGGGCCGCACCGGTGAAAGCATGGATACGATCTACTGGATCGAAGGCGAATACATTCCGGAAGCGTTGAAAGAAATCAATCACTTCATGCGCGACTGGCGCAATGACGCCGTGGTCAAGATGGACCCGCGCAACTTTGACATCATTGCGGCGGCTCACCGCCTGCTGGATGTGAATGAACCCTACATGTTGCTGTCGGGCTACCGCAGCCCGGCCACAAATTCGATGCTGCGGTCGAAATCGCGCGGCGTGGCGAAGAATTCGCTGCACATGAAGGGTCAGGCGGCTGACCTGCGGCTGAAGTCGCGCTCGGTCAAGCAAATGGCCAAAGCGGCAGAGGCTTGCTCGGCGGGTGGTGTCGGCCATTACTATGGCTCTAACTTTGTCCACATGGATTGCGGCCCCATCCGCACCTGGGGCGGCTGATACCTGCCGAAGACAGATCAAGGTTTAAGCAAAAAGGCGCCGCATTGGGCGCCTTTTGTTTTTCCGCTTCGCAGTGATTGTTTCCGAAACCAGATCAAATTTGGTCATCTTCGCGCGGCAGGAAAGACCCGGTCAGGGTAGATTTGCCACGGAAACCTTGGGCGACGACGAATTTCTCTGAACTGTCCGCCCGACTCGCCGGCGGCTTGACATTGGCGACCTTGTCGAACGACTTCTTCAACTGCGTCTGCATTTCAGCTTCCGCGCCGCCTGCCAGCACCTTGGCAACGAATGTGCCGCCCTCTTCCAGCACATCGAAAGCAAAGGCCAGCGCCGCCTCGATCAGGGCGATGATGCGCAGATGGTCTGTGCCCTTGTGCCCCGAAGCCGAAGCCGCCATGTCCGACATCACCACATCCGCCGGGCCACCCAGCCAGCCCTTGACCAGCGCGTCCGCTTCGTCCGACAGGAAATCCAGCTGGTGAATCTGCGCCCCCGCGATCGGTTCGATCGCCTGCAAGTCGATGCCCAATACGGTCCCAATCGGCTTTTTCGGATTATCGCCCAAGGCGTTGACCCGCTTGACAGCAACCTGACACCAGCCGCCCGGAGCACAGCCCAGATCGACCACCCGCGCGCCCGGCACAAGGAAGCCGTATTTGTCGTCGAGTTCCGAAATCTTGTAGGCCGCCCTACCCCGGAATCCCTCTTTCTTGGCACGGATGACGTAGGGGTCGTTCAACTGCCGCTCCAGCCACAGCGTCGAAGACAGCTTGCGGCCCTTGGCGGTTTTAACCCGCACGCGCAGATCGCGCTGGCCGCGACCCGATGTGTTCTTTTCAGTCATTCGAACGGTCCGTCCTCTAAAACGCCATCGGCGCTCATCTGTGCATATAGTAGCCCTTCGCGCAGGCCGCGGTCGGCAACCGAAAGGCGGTCGGTTGGCCATATCCGCATCAGCGCCTGAAGGATAGCCGCGCCGGACATGATCAACGTATGCCGGTCCCGCCCGATGCGCGGATCGGTGCGTCGCCCCTCTGGCCCCAGCGACAGATATTCGCGGATCACGCTGTCGATCTGGTCAGAGGTCATCTGCAAGCCGTCAACCTTGGTGCGGTCGTAACGGCGCAAACCGAGGAAAGACGCCGCCACCGTTGTCACTGTGCCCGAGGTGCCGATGATCTGGAAGCCCGCACGAGTCTGTGCGGCATTGTAGGGCGAAAACGACGCAAGGTTTTCTTCAAAAAACCAACTCATCAAGGCAAAACGTGCGGCATCGTCTTCCACATCCTGAAACTGGTCCTTCAGAGTTGCAACCCCCAGAGGCACCGAAATCCAGTCTACCACCCGCGCCCCACCCGGATCGGCCTGAAAGCCGCGATGCAGCCGCATGATCGCATGGGCACGATCTTCCGGCACCACGCCAGACAGATCAATCCACACCAGTTCCGTTGACCCGCCACCGATATCGACCACCAGCAACTGTTCCGTCGATCTGTTCACCAACGGCGCGCAGGAAATCACCGCCAGCCGCGCCTCTTCCTCGGGCGGGATGATTTCCACCACCAGCCCGGTTTCGCGCCGCACCTGCCGGATGAATTCCTTGGAATTGCGCGCCCGCCGACAGGCCTCAGTCGCAACAAATCGCATCCGGCTGACGCCATGCTGCTCAATCTTCTTCTGGCAGATGCGCAAAGCCTGCATCGTCCGCCCCATCGAGGCACGACCAAGCCGACCCGAGGCTTCCAGCCCCGCGCCCAACTGAACAGTCTTCGAAAAGCTGTCCACGACCACAAACTGACTGCCCTTTGGTTGGGCAATCAGCATGCGGCACGCATTTGTGCCCAGATCCACGGCGGCATAAAGCCCCCTGAACCCTGGCCTTGGGGGAGCCGACGGGTCTTTATCGCGGAAAACGCCGATTGGCGCTTCGACCGCAAGGTTCATCGCGTCCGCCCCCCGGGGACGCTCGGGCGCCATAATCGCCCTCCATATGTGGTTGTCCCCAAAGTAGACCCGTTGCGCCGCACTGGCAAGCACTCTGCCCTTTTGTCGCAGCAATCCCGAGGTGCAGAGTCATCAATCTGTCATGTTCTTGATGAAAACTTCTCCGATCCGTGGCACTGGTTGCGGGTGCTGTTTCACGCTAGCACCCCGCTTGGTCGCATCAAGCGCGCGCCATGTCGAAAACCGACCCTGCTTGTCGCGGATGGGCGACTAGAACAGGGTCCAGACCAGTCGAGGGAATCAACAAATGCCTGACGTCACCGTGGTATTCTGGCGCGACATTCCGGCCCAAGTGATCGTGGGCAAGGGCCGCTCGGGATCAAAAGTGCAACTGCCGGAACGCTTTGAACAGGCAATTGACCGCTGCGCGATGAAGATCGGTGCCAAGGATGCAGACGATTATCTCGCAGAGTGGCGCAAGGCCGCACCCTATACCGTAGAAGGTGAACCGGCTGAAATCGCCGCCGCAGAAGCCGCGAAACTGGACGCCACCTACGACACCGAGCGCCTGAAGGCGCTGATCAACGCCGAGGGCTGGGCGCAAGCCTGACCATAAGAGGGAGGCCCACATGGCCCTGAGCTTTTTCCGCAAAGACACCAAGCCTGCGACCAATACCGATGCGAACGAGGCCTTTCTGAAGGGCTATTCCATCGAAGTGATGCCGCGCACTGCCGAGAAGGTCGAAGATTTCCGCGCGCTGCTGCCGAAGGGCACCCGCGTCTATATCGCCCATATCGAGGGCACGCCGATCGAAGACATGGTCGCCACCGCCAAGCGCATCGCGGGCGAAGGCTTTGACGTGATGCCGCACTTCCCGGCCCGCATCATTCCCGACAAGGCGACGCTGGCCGACTGGATCGCGCGCTACAAGGGCGAGGCGAACGTGAAGCAGGCGCTGCTGCTGGGCGGTGGTGTCAATACTCCGGCAGGTGACTACGACAGCTCGATGCAGTTGATCGAAAGCGGGCTGTTTGATGGCTTTGACCGCCTGCACGTCGCGGGCCACCCCGAAGGCAACAAAGACATCGACAAGGACGGCGGCGATGCCATCGTCATGCAGGCGCTGAAGTGGAAACAGGCGTTTTCCGAACGCTCCGACGCGAAAATGGCGATTGCCACCCAGTTCTGCTTTGAAGCAGACCCGGTGATCGCCTGGGCCAACAAACTGGCCGAAGCCGGTGTGCATCTGCCGATCCATATCGGTGTGGCGGGCCCCGCCAAGCTGCAAACCCTGATCAAGTTCGCCATTTCCTGCGGTGTCGGTGCAAGCTTGCGCGTCCTGCAAAAGCGCGCGATGGATGTCACCAAGCTGCTGTTGCCCTACGAGCCGACCGAGTTCGTCTCGGGCCTTGCGGCGCACAAGGCGGCCAATCCGGCCTTCGGCATCGAACAGGTTCACTTCTTCCCGCTGGGCGGCATCAAAACCAATGCCGCTTGGGTTACCGAAAATGGCGGCGCCGCTGGCGTTCCGGCCAACCAAGCATAAGGACGCATTTCCATGACCCGGACTGTTATCGAATCCAAAACCAAAACCGTTGTCATCGGCTTTGACGAACCCTTCTGCGTGATCGGGGAACGCATCAACCCCACGGGGCGCAAGAAACTGGCCGCCGAGTTGGAAGCGGGCAATTTCGAAACCGTGATCAAGGATGCGCTGGAACAGGTGGCCTGCGGCGCAACCGTGCTGGACGTGAACTCGGGTGCCGTGTTCACCAACAAGATGGCCGCAGACCCGCGCTACGCCGACAACAACTTTGTTGAACCGCCGCTGATGAAGGCGCTGATCGAGATCATCCAGCAAACCGTTGACGTGCCGCTGTGCATCGACTCGTCGGTTCCGGGCGCGCTGGAATCCGGTCTGATGGCCTGTGAAGGTCGTCCGTTGCTGAACTCGGTCACCGGCGAAGAAGAGCGGCTGGAACTGGTGCTGCCGCTGGTGAAGAAATACAACGTGCCGGTGGTGGCGATTTCCAACGATGACACTGGCATCAGCCAGGACCCGGATGTGCGCTTTGCTGTTGCGAAAAAGATCGTCGAGCGCGCCGCCGATTTCGGCATCCCGGCGCATGACATCGTGGTTGACCCGCTGGTAATGCCGGTCGGCGCGATGGGCTCGGCTGGCCAGCAAGTGTTTGCACTGGTGCGGCGTCTGCGCGAAGAACTGGGCGTCAACACCACTTGCGGTGCCTCGAACATCTCGTTCGGCCTGCCGCATCGTCACGGCATCAACGCCGCTTTCCTGCCGATGGCGATTGGCGCAGGTATGACCAGCGCCATCATGAACCCGGTCCGCCAGATGGAGATGGAAGCGATCCGCGCCGCCAACTTCCTGATGAATCACGACGCCAACGGTGGTGAGTGGATCCGCTTTGCCAAGGTGCTGGAGGCCGTCGAAGCCGGTGCCACTTTTGCCGAGGCATCTGCCGCAGCCTCGCAGGCAACCTCGGGTCGCCGCGGCGGTCGTCGCGCGCGCTAAGCGTTTGGAAACGATGCAGAAAGGCCCGCGCTTTGCGGGCCTTTCTGCATTAACGGAGACGGCGGGCCAGTTTGGCAGCCTGCCGCGCCCGCTTGGTCATTTCCTTGGCCTGTCGCGCCTGATCGTGATCTGCCGCTGTCATCTGCGCGGGCGATTTGCCGCGCCGCGCGGCGTAATCGACCCCCTTGTTCACAGCCGTATTCACCAGCCGCCCCAAGAGCTTGTTCAAGATCATCTGAATGATGCGGTCCATGGCGTCAGTCCTCAAACAACTCGCTCTGCCCTGTGGGCGATTCTTCATCATCAGCTGGGGTTGCAAGCGCGCCCGGCAAGGGGCGACTATCGAGCAATCCCGCCGCGCGCAACTCTTTCAGCCCCGGCAGATCACGGGCCGATTCCAACCCGAAATGATCCAGAAAATGGTCCGTCACCACAAAGGTCACTGGCCGCCCCGGCGTCATCCGCCGCCGCCCGAGCCGGATCCAATCCATTTCTAGTAATTGGTCCACCGTGCCACGGCTGACTGCAACGCCGCGGATTTCCTCGATTTCCGCCCGCGTCACCGGCTGATGATAGGCTATGATCGCCAGCGTCTCGATCGCCGCGCGCGATAGCTTGCGCTGTTCAGAGGTTTCCTTCAGCATCAGATGGCCCAGATCGTGCGCGGTGCGGAAGGCATAGGCATCGCCCAGCTTGACCAAATTGACGCCGCGCCCCTCATACCTGCGCCGCAGCGTTACCAGCGCCTCGGCGGGATCGCAACCGTGCGGCATGCGCTGCACCAATTCTGCCAGCGTCACGGCTTCGGTGGATGCAAACAAGATCGCCTCGACCATGCGTTCCTGCTCGCCCATCGGCGGGGCATCAAACAGACTCTTTTCCATCGGGGCATCGGTCATTGGCCTTCCTTACGACGGATCATCAAGGGCGCAAAGGTGTCGCCCTGCTTGATTTGCACCTGTCCGCGCTTGGCCAATTCCAGAATGGCGGCGAAATGCGCCGCCGTTGCCGACCTGCGGCGGGCTGGTGATACCTCCCAGCCTTCAGGCATGAAGCTGGTCAGATCAGACCACTCCCCGGCATAGCCCAACAGGCCACGCATGCGTTCCAGCGCGTCTTCCATCGTATAGACGTCTTTGCGATCAAAGGCGTAGGGGCGGAATTCATCCTTGGTGCGAATGCGGGCATAGGCGCGCATCAGATCCAGCAGGGTTGCGGAATAAGTCACCTTCGTCTTGCGCAGAACCACTTCGGGCAGGCCGCGCGCGAAGAAATCCCGGCCCAACTGGTCGCGCCCCATCAGCCGCGCCGCAGCCTCGCGCATCGCCGACAGCCGTTCGAGCTGAAACGCCAGATGCGCCGCCAGATCCTCGGCCGATGGCCCCGCCTCGCCGGGTTCAGGTGGCAGCAGCAACCGCGATTTCAGGAAGGCGAGCCAGGCAGCCATCACCAGATAATCAGCCGCCAGTTCTATCCGCAGGGCTGCCGCACGCTGCACGAACACCAGATATTGTTCCGCCAGCTGCAGCACGGAAATCTTGCGCAGATCGACCTTTTGCGTCCGCGACAGCATCAGCAACAGATCGAGCGGCCCTTCGAAACCATCGACATCAACGATCAGCGCTTCCGAGGCCAGCCGCTCCGCCGCCGGAACCCGCTCTGTCGCAGTCCAATCGTCTGGGGTCGGATCAGCCATGCACGCCTTCGTCTACGAGGGCGTGAAATTCGGCCTCCAGCGCGGCGATGTCAACGAAACTTGCCGGGCGGCGTTGTGCCAGCGCCGCAGCAGCCCGGCTGCGGCAAGCGGAAGACATCTCGCCCGCAGCTCCCGCCACCGCCTGCATTTCCGCCAGATCGCCCCTGCAATGCAGCGCAATATCGCAGCCGGCCGCGATGGATCGGAAAGTCCGATCCGCCAGCGACCCCGACAGCGCCTGCATGTTCAGATCATCGGTCATCAGCAGGCCCTGAAAGCCGATATCCTCGCGGATCACCCGGATCATCTCAGGCGATTGCGTCGCGGGACGGGTGTCGTAGGCAGCAAAGACGATATGCGCCGTCATCGCCATCGGCAGATCGGCCAGCGCGCGGAACGGCGCAAAATCGGTCGCATTCAGCGTTGCGCGATCTGTGGTCACGGTTGGCAAATCAAGGTGGGTGTCGTTGACCGACCGGCCATGCCCCGGCATGTGCTTTATCACCGGCAGCACCCCCATCACCAGATGCGCATCGGCCACGGCACGGGCGATTTCTGTTACGGTTTCAATGTCTTGGCCATAGCAACGATTGCGCAGGAAAGGGTGCGTGTCAGCCCCGGCAATATCGGCCACCGGCGCGCAATTTGCGTCGATGCCCACCGCGCGCAATTCGGATGCAATCACCATAGACCGCAGCGCCATCGCCCGGGTTGCGTTTGGACCAGCCTGTTGGACAGTATCCAGCGGCGCTGCCCAGTCGCGCCAATGCGGCGCGCGCAGCCGCTGCACTCGCCCGCCTTCCTGATCAATCAAAATCGGCGCATCGCGCCCAACCGCCTCACGGAGGTCTGTGGTCAGAGCGCGCAATTGATCGGGGGTCTCGACGTTACGAGCGAAGATGATGAAACCAAACGGGTCATAATCGCGGAAGAAATCACGCTCTGCCCGCGTCAATACCAAGCCTTCGCAGCCAAAGATAGCCGCGCCGTGACCGATCATCGTTGCGCAACCGGGATGCACGAGGCGTTTTCAGCCAACAAAGCCGCGCAGAACCGCCGCGCTTCGTCTTCATTGGCAAAGCCATGCGCGCGCAGGCGGAAGAAGGTGCGGCCACCGCTTTGCGCCGATTGCACCACCATCGCTTTGCCACCGATCAACTCAGGGAACTGGCCTTGCAGCTTGGTCCACTCTGCCCGCGCGCCCGCGTCGTCGTCGAACGCACCCAATTGCACCAGACGGGTGCCGGTGGCGATGGTCAACGGGTCAATTTCGCTTGGGGCAACGGCGGCGATCTGATCGGGTGCCGGGGCAGCAACGTCGGCAACCGGGGCTTCAGCCACAACCGCCGCATCAGCACGGGCCGGACGCGCCGGCGGCCGCTGCGATTTCGCCACAGCCAGACCTGCATCGGCACTGGCATCCGCTTCGAGCGGGGCATCGCCCGTATCGGCCAAAGCCGCAGCCAGCGCGGCGGCAACAGCATCCTCCTGCGTTGCGGGCAAGGGCTCTGCGGCAACCAGAGGGGCCAGATCCGACGCCCCATCCGTCGGAGCCGGTTCCAGCACTTCGGGTGCAGCCACCTCGACCGGCGCAACGCTCGGGCCTAATTCGGGCGGTGCGGCCACGGCAAGCGGCGCGTCACCCACGCTGTCGGCTGGGGCGACGGGTAACGCGGACAGCACCGCCAAACCCGCCTCGTCTTCGGCGGCCAACTCAACCTGGCGAGGGGCAAGTTTCAGCGTGTCGGGCAAAGGCATCGCAGTGCCCGCCGCCGCAACCGCATTCACCGACAGGCCCTGATGAAGCACCACTTCACCACCCGGATTCTCCGGCGCAATCCGCAGCGGCCCCTCTAGTGCGCGCACCACAGGGATGCCTGAAACGTCACGCACCGCCAACTTGTAGCCCCAAAGCCCAAGCCCAGCGATCAGCGCAACCGAACAAGCCGCCCCTGCCAGATTGACCCAACGACCAAATCCCCCGGAATCGGGGGCAGCGTAGCCGTCTTCGAAATCATCGAAATCCACGTCCGCCATGCCTTGCCTCGCGTGCAGGGGCGATACGTGCCCCCCCTGCTTTATCGTTTGCCTGCTCCGGTCGGACACAATGATCAGCGCATTTCTTCGACAGGAGTGACCCCAAGGATACCCAAGCCGGCCGAAATCACAACGCCCGTGGCCCGAGCCAGGGCAACTTTTGCCGCCGATGTTGCTGCATTACCCTCTTGAACGAAGCGAAGGCTGGTGTCGTCGTTGCCCTTGTTCCACAAACCATGGAATTCCGAGGCGAGTTCGTAAAGGTAGAAGGCCACCCGATGCGGCTCGTTGCCCTTGGCGGCGATTTCCACCAGACGCGGCCATTCGGCCAGCTTTTTCGCCATCTCGATCTCGGCAGGGTGGCTGAGAATTGCCAGATCTGCCTGCGCCAGGGCGGCGTCGCTGCAATCGATCCCGGCCTCGCGCGATTTGCGCAGCACTGAATTGATCCGGGCGTTAGCGTATTGCACATAGAACACCGGGTTATCTTTCGACTGTTCCAGCACCTTGGCAAAGTCGAAATCCAGCGTCACGTCGTTCTTGCGGGTCAGCATCATGAAGCGGGTCACATCCGCGCCCGCCTGTTCGACCACGTCGCGCAACGGCTCGCCGTTCTTATACAGCTTCACCAGCTGCACCAGCTTGATATCCAGCGGCACGCGGCCGTTCGACAACGCCGACACGGCGGCCTTCATCCGCTTGACATAGCCACCGTGATCCGCGCCGAAAATGTCGATCAGCTCATCAAAGCCGCGCTGCACCTTGTTGAAATGATAGGCAATATCGGGGGCGAAATAAGTCCACGAGCCATCTGATTTCATCACCGGGCGATCCACGTCATCGCCATGCGCTGTGCTGCGGAACAGCGTTTGCACCCGCGGCTCCCAGTCTTCCGGGGTCTTGCCCTTCGGCGGCTCCAGCACACCTTCGTAGATCAGGCCCATGCCACGCAGCGTATCAATTGCCGCTTCAATCTGGCCGGTGCCATAAAGCGCCTTTTCGCTGGAATAGACATCCATCCTGACACCCAAAGCCGCCAGATCGCCGCGGATTTCCTCCATCATCATCGCAGAGGCGATGTCACGGATTTCCGCTAGCCAGACGCTTTCATCCTTGTCCAGCAAGCTGGTGCCAAAGCGCGCCTTCAGCGCCTCGCCCACCGGGATCAGGTAATCGCCGGGGTAAAGCCCCTCGCGGATTTCCGGCTCCAGCCCGTTGGCTTCGCGGTAACGTTCATAGGCAGACCGGGCCAGCACATCGACCTGCGCGCCGCCGTCGTTGATGTAGTATTCCCGCGTCACGTCCCAACCGGCAAAGGCCAGCAGCCGCGACAGCGCATCGCCCACCACCGCGCCACGCACATGGCCGACGTGCATCGGCCCGGTGGGGTTGGCCGAAACGAACTCGACGTTGACCTTGCGGCCCGCGCCCATGCCGGATTTGCCGAAACTCAGCCCCTCTGTCAGCACCGCCTTGACCAACCCCTGCCACATCACCGCCGAAAGCCGCAGGTTCAGAAACCCCGGCCCAGCCACTTCTGCACCCGCCACACGCGGATCTTGCGCCAAGCGTGCGGCAAGCGCCTCGGCAATCGCGCGCGGAGCCATGCCCGCAGGCTTTGCCAGCACCATCGCAGCATTGGTGGCCATATCGCCATGCGCCGGATCGCGCGGCGGCTCGACCGCAACCTGCGCATGGTCAAGACCGGCGGGCAGCACACCTTCGGCGGCCAGCGCGGTCAGGCTATCTGTGACCAAGGTGCGGATTTCAGCGAAGAGGTTCATTTGATCAATTCCTGTCTCATTGCTTTGGCAATGCCAGAGCCGGTGAGACAGGTCAAGAACCGGCTAGCCTTAGCTGCTGCGCCAATCCTGCAAAGCCGGGTTATCTTCGCGCAGTTGCGCCGCTGCGCCCCCCAAAGCGGGCGGCACGCTGATGGGGCGGTTGCGGAAATAATAGGTTTCCCGCGCGCCAAAGTAGAACGCCACCACAGCACCCAGCAGCCACCACAGCGGTTCGGGAACCGCGTTCAGCCCGACCATCCGCAGGGCAAAGTCCTGCGGGTTGGTCATCGCATAGACAAACAGCCCGATGGTGCCAAAGGCCAGCAACGGCCGGGGCAGCCGGTTCAACCCGTTGACCAGCCGGTCAAACCAGCCGTCGGAGGCATTCTGAAACTCGACACCGAACTGCTCCAAGGCCGCCGTCTGCGCCTGCGCCGAAAGCTCCATCCGCTTGGTGGCGGAAGGCACGAACACTTCGGCCACCCCCTTGGCCGCATCACCCAAAGCCGAAACCGCGCCCGCAGCGCCCGCCAGATTGCCGATCATCCCCATGATGCCACCCGTGCCTGATGTTGCGCCAAAGTCAGATGATACCGTGGACTGATGAATTCTTCGGCACGGGCGATCCAGCCGCCTTTACCGCCATCACGGCGGCGGGCATACTTGCGGCTGGCCGGGCGGGCATCGGCCAGCGCGTAATAGTAATTCCGCCGGGCAATGCCGTAAGCGTCGGCCAGATGGCTGGGTGCTGCGTCATAGGCCAATTGTGCCGCACGAATGGTTTGCGGCCCGATCTGCCCGTCGGGGTCGCAGGGAAAGCCCATCGTGGTCAGCAACCGCTGCAACACCTTCACCGCATTGCCGCCTGCGTTGACTTACATGTCAAACACCGATGCCTGAAGCGGGTCGGGCAAAGCCGCAAGGCCAGGGCGCTTGAAGTAATATTCCACATAAATATCAGCCGCTTGCGCCTGCGTCAGTGCCCGCACATCGGCAGTATCGATCCGGCTGTCACGGGTGATGTCCAGCCCCAGCCGCCGCAGGGTGGTCAGCGTGACGCCATGTTTGGTGGCCCCGCCCGGATCATCCGGGTCATTCACAAAGCCACCCTCGCGCGCAACAATCTCGGCGGCCAACACTTTCACTGTCTTCATCGCGTTCCCCCAAAGCTCTGGGGCAATGCTGCGGCATCCGGCTTAACGCCACGATACCGCGCCGTGCGCTACTCCTTCGCAGGCTCAACGTAAACGCCCTGCTCTTTCAGCGCGTCAACGACTTCCTTCGGCATATATTCCTCGTCATGCTTGGCAAGGATCTCGCTGGCGACAAAAGTGCCATTCTCCATCGAGCCGGTGCCAACCACCCCCGCACCTTCGGCAAACAGGTCGGGCAGCACGCCGGTAAAGCTGACCTGCACCACTTCGTTGCTGTCGGTCACTGCAAAAGTCACTGTCTCGCCCTGCCCACGCACCAGACTGCCAGTTTCCACCAACCCACCGATGCGGAACACCTCACCCGGAAGTGGCGGGTCGCTGACCACCTGACTGGGCGAGCGGAAAAAGTTGATGCCGTCGCGCATCGCATAACCAATCAGTCCGCTAGACACCGCCAGCAGCGCAAAAGCCAGCAAGATCACCTGAATCCGGCGCTGCTTTTTCAGCCCTTTTAATCCAGCCATATCATCCTCTTACGGGAACATCGGCGCCAACATCAGCCCCGCCGTTTCCTTGATGCCCAACATCAGGTTGGCATTCTGCAACGCCTGCCCCGACGAGCCTTTGGTCAGATTGTCAAGGCAGGCGATCACCACCGCCCGTCCCGCAATCCTATCGCCGATAACGCCGATATGGCAGTAATTAGACCCGGCGATGTCGCGTGTCGAGGGGAGTGCGCCAAAGGGTAGCACCTGCAGGAACGGCTCGTCGGCATAGGCCTTGGCCAGCACCTTATGCACCTCACGCGCGTCACCCCGCACATAAGTTGTTGCCAGAATGCCGCGATTCATCGGCAGCAGATGCGGGGTGAACTGAATATGCACCGGGCGACCCGCGAGTTTGGAAAACTCCTGATCAAATTCACCCAGATGCCGATGCTTGCCACCCGCCGAATAGCTGTGCGTGCCGCCCGACAATTCAGCATGCAGCAGGTTTTCCTTCAGCGACCGCCCCGCCCCCGATACCCCTGCCTTCAGATCGATCAGGATATTGTCCAGATCAATCACCCCCGCGGAAATCAGTGGCCGCAGCGCATATTGCCCCGTTGCAGCATTACAGCCGGTGCCGGCGACCAGACGCCCCTTGCGGATATCATCGCGATAGAATTCGGTCAGCCCGTAGACCGCTTCGGCCTGAAGATCCACCGCCGTATGCGGCTGTCCATACCATTTTTCATATTCCACCGGGTCACGCAGCCGGAAATCCGCTGACAGATCAACGATCTTCAATTTGCGCGGCAAGGCCGAGACCACAACCTGCGTTGTCGCATGCGGCAGCGCGCAGAAGCACAGATCAACCTCGGAAAAATCGATCTCTTCGATCTTTTGCAGCTTCGGCAGATCAAGATGGCGCAGGAAGGGGAACACCTCGGCCATCGCCATGCCCGCCTTGCGATCGGCCGACAGCGCGACGATCTTCATCGAGGGATGCGTGGCAATCAAGCGAACCAGTTCGGCCCCCGTATAGCCGGACGCGCCAAGAATGGCGATGCGATGGGTCATGTCATCCCTCCTGAAAAGATTGCCGAAGATGTGGCGTCAGGGGGGATCAGATGCAAGCGGAAATCGCAGAGCGCACGCGCCGGTTACAGGAAAATCACGTCGTCCGACACGGCGGCAAGTGTGGTGTTCAGCACCGTTACCTGATCGCCCGCGCCCAAGGTGAACACCACATCCGCCCCAACTTGTGCAGCATTTGCCATCGAAGCTCCGGCCAAAGTGCTGATACGCAAGGTGTCAATGTTATCCTGAAAATCCCGCACAGTGTCGCGGCCGTCACCAACCAGAAACACAAATGTATCCGCGCCCGCGCCGCCGCTTAGAAGATCCGCCCCCGCCCCTGATCGCAGCACATCTGCGCCACCCATCCCACAAATCCGGTTGTTCCCGGCATCGCCGACCAGAAGATCGCCAAAATTCGAGCCTTGCAGGTTTTCAACCGACACGAAACTGTCGCCAACGGCCTCGCCGGCCTGCACCACCCTGCTCCCGGCAAGCCCGACAGCAACGCGCGCCGTGGCCGTCAGATATGTTGCCCAATCCGAACCACTGCCGCCATCAAGCCGGTCGCCGCCCGCGCCGCCGTTCAGCACATCACTGCCTGCGCCGCCTTGCAGCGTATCACTGCCACCATTGCCGAACAGCCGGTCATTGCCGAAGCCACCATCCAGAACATCCGCGCCCGCCGCCCCAAGGATCCGGTTGTTCAAGCCATTGCCAATGCCAACAAAATTGCCCCGGCCATCATAAACCAGATTTTCAACATGAGTATACTGCCCGACACGCCCGGTCAGCAGCGACAAGCTGGCCATCGTTGTGCGGATCGTATCGATGCCGCTGTTGGCATATTCATTGACCACATCCTCCACCGACCAAACGCGATACACATCATTGCCCGCGCCACCATCCAGCAGGTTGGCCCCGGCACCGCCATCAAGCCAGTCATTGCCCGCGCCGCCAAAAAGTTGGTCCTGCCCATCGCCGCCGCGCAGAACGTCGTTGCCAGATTGACCAAACAGAAAATCGTCGCCCCGCAAGCCAGCAAGCACATCCTGCCCCGCGCCACCGTAAAGGAAGTCATTCGACAGGTCGGTTCCGGCCAACGTGTCATTGCCGCCATAGCCAAACGCGCTGCCCATTTGCGTCGCGATGTCAAACAGCGCCTCGCCGGCATCAACCTGATAGCCTTCATTGCGCAGCCGCGCTGTGGTCAGCACCGCGGTCAGCGCCTCAGCCCCGGCATGGGCCAGCGGCGCATCTGCCGCCGAGAATCCGTCCAGCGCATGCGCAAGCGAATGCTGGTGGCGATAGGTAAGGCTGGCGTTGCGTTCAATCGTCAGCAAATGCGACGCGCCTTCCTGCAGGCCCGGATACCAGCCAATGCCAATGCCGTTGTTGCCAAACCACTCCAGACTGGCAGCAAGAATATCGGTGGTATCAATAGGCGTTGTCACGGCATCGACCGTGCCATGGACGTTCACTTCGGTGACAAGGATATTGTCGCTGCGGATCGGCGCAAAAAGCGCGTCGAATTGTGCTTGCAACTCTGCCGGGGTGGCCGCCCCCGAGGTGCCCAGCCAACCGGAAAAGAAATGCGACGACCACACCAGATTATCACCCACCGCCGCGCGCAAGTAGTCGATCGCGGTCTGGTTGCCGACCAAGTTCTGTTGCAGGGCCAGAAAGTCACCGTTGTACCCCCAGCCACCGACCAGAATATTGCCAGCCGCCTGCGCCTCGATCTGCCGGGTCAAGGCCGCGGCATGTTCGGCATAAAGCTGCACGAAGCTTTGCGTGCTATAGGTCGCATCGGCCCCATTCGCCCGGATGCTTTCGCGGTAGGCGGCGGGCTCGTTCATCAGCTCCCAGCCATAGACCGCGCTTTCAACCGCTGTGTGCTGGTTCATCCAGGTCATCATCTGCGACCACGCGCCGGAAACGGTGCTAAAGTTCGCCTCCAGCGCCGCGTGCGCCTCGGCATTGGTCAGGCGCGGGTGGGTGGCATCGCCGTTGCCCAGCCGCTGGGTGTCGCCACCGCCGTAGCAGATCGTCAGTTCAAAGCCCTGCGCGGCGGCGGCGGCAAGGAAGCGTTCAAACTGCGGGTTCATCGAGCCGTCGGCGTTGAAGGAATATTCGTTGAACATCACCCGCAGATTGTTCACCAGCGGCAGCCCTGCGCGGATCGCGGCGACGAAGGCTTCGGGGTTGTCGTTCATGCCCAGCGGGATCATCTGCGTCGGGTCTTGCCAGTTCGCGGCTGATCCATCGGCTGCGGTCAGCGCGATGTTGATCATTTGCACGTCATTGGTGGCGGAACCGATCGGCATCTAAATCTATCCCCTGCAAGGCCCGCAGGCGTGCCTTTGAAATCATCACACACGAGAAACGGCTGATCCCACCACGGCAGTCGTTTTCTGACAGCACAGCACCGTCAACTCGCCCCTTGGTATAACCCAAGCTTCTGGGCGAAATCGCGGCGTGGCTGCGGCGTATTTGGCGAAGCTCTGCGGGTTTGATCTAAATGGTTGTGGTCAGCCGCTCGCCTGCCTCGATGCGGAAGGGCAGGATGTTGTCACGCGGTGGCAGTGGGCAGATCGCGAAGTCGGTAAAACCGCAGGGCGGCGTGAAGGCGCGGTTGAAATCGAGGGTGATCTCGGCGTCGCTGGCATCCTCGCCGATCAGAAAGCGCGAGGCTGCGTAGGTTTCACGGCCCGAGGTCTGGTCGCGGATCACGAACATCGGCTTGCCGCCCTTCCAGTGCGTGGCCAGCAGGGTGACGGCGTGGCCTGCGTGGGTGAAATGCGCGGTGTGGGTCAGGGTGACGGTGGTGGTGGTGCCGCCCTTCTGATCGACCGGCTGTTGCAGCGGGCTGGGCAGGGCTTGCCAGCGGGCGCGGATGATCCAGTCGGAGTTGGTGGGAAAGTAGTGCAGACTGGCCACGCGTGGCAGGGTCAGATCGCGCACCCGCAGGGCGGGTTGATCGTCGGCGGTGTGGATTTCCAGCAGGAACGGCGGCACCCGCAATTGCGGCGGCGTGTCGGGTTTGGCGGCGAACGCTTGCATGCCGGTTGCGGTTTCAAACAGATAGCCGTCCGGGCCGGGGATCAGCGTGCCAAGATGGTCGGGGCCGGAGGGCAGCCGGATCTGGTTGTCGGCAGCCTCCCCCACAGTTTGCGGGCCGGGGTTGATCGGCTCGCGCGCGATCAGATTCAGCCAGCCATCCTCGGCTTGCAGAGCCTCAAGACGGGCTTCGCGGTGCTGGTCGAGCGGGATCATGGCGGGCCTCCGGGGTTGTTTGGTGGAGGATGGACCGGGGAATGTTTGCGGGCAAGGGGATGCTGTCCACACGTGGACAAAAGTTTTTTACCATAAATATCATATCCCTATCAAAATCCGTTCACCAAGTATTAACGATATTTTGCAGATATGCTGTGAAAGGCGCTGACCGCTCGGCTGCGTTCAGTTCGCAGCGATGGCGCGACCCGAACATGAAAAGAACCGGTGCGGAACGTCTGTTGACACGGCAAGACAGCTTCACCACCGTTGCATCAGCAACAGCAATCAGAGGATGAAACCCGATGCAACAACCAGCACGTCAGCCCTGCACAAGACTGGGACTGCTTTTGTTGATCGGCTGTGCCGCGCTGGCTCTGTTCCCCGGCGCGGCCCTTGCTGCACCACCGGCACTCGACGAGGCCAAAGCGCAGGCAACCTGTGCCGAGCAATGGACGAAACGCGGCCAGACCGATAAACAGATGTTCCGCTATTGCATGACAAAACAACGTGAAGGCCATGACCGCGCGACCGATCTTTATCGCAAATACAGCACGATAAAATCCATTGACGCCATCGTCCGCTATGCCTCGGAGAAATGGCTGACCCGGCGCGAGTATCAATACGATATGGTTGCCTATGAAATCGAGAAACAGGGTGAGGCGTTTCTGGATGTTGCCTTCGACTACAACGCCAAGAAATACAGCGACCCGGAAGTGGAAGCCTGCATTGGCAAGTGGATCCGCTCGGATGAACCCCAATGGGATATGGTGGCCTATTGCCTGAAGAACGGGCGATAGTGAGGACTTGAGGATTGACAAAGGGCTGCGCCTTTACGGCGCAGCCCCTGTGCTAAAACCCGCGTGTGGGGTTATTCGTTCAACTTCAGCACGACGTTATCGGCAAAGGCCGAGATCATCGCGTTGTAGAAGACGTTGCTGTTCGCCGACAGTTTGGTGACATCCAGCTCGGCCGGGAAGAACGGCTTGGCCTGGTTGACGTCCACCGTCAGTTCGAACGATTTGAAATGCGAATTGTCGGTTTCGTCGGTGAAGTTCACAGCGCCCACCAGACGGGTATCGGCGGTGCCGATGGCATCGGTGAACGAGCTGCTCAGTTCGACTTCCGAGATATCGACGCCGATCTTCATGCCCTTGTCGGACAGACGATTGATCAGACGCGCAGCAATGGCTTCTTTCAGATCGCCCGCGATGTTGGTGTAGCGCATCGCAGCGGCGGGATTGGTGATCGCCGGCAGGTCAATGGTGACTTCAATCTCTTTGACCATGGCATCTTCGGTGGCGAAGGCAGGCGCGGTCAGCGCGGTGCTGGCAAGAAACACGGCCATGAATGCGGGGGTAAGGATGCGACGGGTCATATAGCCTCCAAGGCTGGCGCTGGCCCCACAACGGGGTCGGCGCGATGTGCCAATCTAGGCCGGGCCGTTGGGGGCAAGACTGATGCAGATCAGCGCAACCGCAGATTGGCAAAAGCGCGGGCGAAACCCCGCCGATGCGGGCAGGCAACCGAACCCGCCGGGGCACCGGCAAGCCCCAAGGCGGTGGCTTGATCAGCCCCGCGTCTGGGTCAGGCCGCCTCGAACGTGACGCGTTTGCGCAGGAATTGCGTGGCTTTATTGGACACAGAAGCCGGATCGCCGGTGGTGAGGAATTTGGTCTGCGTGCCGCTGCCCAGCATTTCGGGGCGGCGTTGCAGGTAGTCGGCAAGGCTTTCGGCCACCAGATTGGCTTGGCTGAACACTTTGACGCCCGGCCCCAGCGCCTCGGCAAAGGCTTTTTCCATCAGCGGATAATGCGTGCAGCCCAGAATGGCGGCCTGCGGATGCGGCATCCGGCGTTTGAGCGCCTCGACATGGCTGCGCACCAAGGCTTCGGCCAGAATTTCATCGCCCTGTTCGATGGCATCGACGACACCGCCGCAGGGTTGTGCCTCCACATCGACGCCGATGGCGCGGAAGGCCAGTTCACGCTGAAAGGCGCGGCTGGCGACGGTGGCGGGGGTGGCAAACAGCGCCACATGCTTGACGGCGACTTCGCGCGGCGGCGAATTGTCGCCCCACTGACGTTCGGTCAGCGCCTCGATCAGCGGCACGAACACGCCCAGCACCCGCTTGCCGGGCGGCAGCCAGCTTTCCTGCATCCGCTTCAAGGCGGCGGCCGAGGCGGTATTGCAGGCAAGGATCACCAGATCGCAGCCTTCCGCCCACAGCCGTTCGGTGGCGGCGGTGGTCAGATTGAATATATCGTCGGGGGTGCGCACGCCGTAGGGCGCGTGGGCGTTGTCGCCGAAATAGACGAAGGGCACATCGGGCAGACGCTTTTGCAGCGCGTCCAGAACCGTCAAGCCGCCGATGCCGCTGTCGAACACACCTACTGCCATGGGAGCCTCCTGCCCGCTTTCGCGCGCCGGGTTTGGCCCCGGCTTAACGCGCCTTGTATTTCGCCTCGAATTCGTAGCCGTGATCATAAGACTGAAGCGGCGAAGGCGAAAGGGCATAGGTGCCGCGGCATCGGATCGCCAATGACGACGCGCACGGGTTCGTCGATGCGGGATTTGAATTCTTTCAGCAGCAGCGCGAGGCGCAGGTTGGAATGCAGCCGCGAGGCAAGCTGGAACAGCCGGGAATTGTGGCCCTCAAAATACACCGGCACCACGGTGGCATCAGATCTTGCGATCATCTTGGCGGTGAAATTGCGCCAGCCCGGGTCCATCGGGTGCGAAAACGGCTTGGCAGAGGTGGACACGGTGCCACCTGGAAACACCCCGATCGCGCCGCCCTGCCCCAGATAGGAAAGCGCTGTGGCGCGGGTTTCAAGGTTCAGTTTCACCGCCGCCTTGGTTTCCTCAAAGGAAATCGGCAGCAGGACGCGGTTGAGGTCTTCGGCGCGGCGAAACACCGAATTGGCCAGAATGCGGAAATCGCCGCGGCTGGCATCGAGCAGTTTGCCCAGCATCAGGCCATCGAGAATGCCGTAGGGGTGGTTGGCGATCAGCACCAGCGGGCCGCTGCGCGGGATATTGCTCAGGCTGCCGCCGATGATATCGAAAGTCAGCCCGAAACGGTCGGGGATCACCTGCCAGAACGACCGGCCTTGGGCGATTTCGGCCTCGTAACCTGCGGCGCGGCGGATCAGGTGGCGGCGCCCGGTGGCATTTTCCAGCGCCCGGATCAGCGCACGGCCGGGTTTGCTGCGGGCAGCGGTGGCATAGCTGATATCGCGGCTGAGGGTATTTTGCTGCATGAAGGGCCCCGGACTGTGCGGCTTGGATCAACCGTCCGCCGCATTCTGATGGGATTGCATGACACGCTTGTGACGCCGCAATTTGCCGCAGACGGGGAATTTCCGCGCATTTGACCCGTTTACAGCAGAATTTTAATGCCTAGATACGCAGCCTCTATGTTAGCGTCCTACACAACAAGACAGGGATACCGATGGACTGGGACAAGCTGCGCATTTTTCACGCGGTTGCCGATAAAGGCAGCCTGACGCATGCGGGCGAAGTCCTTCATCTGTCGCAATCTGCGGTCAGCCGGCAAATCCGCGCGTTGGAGGAAAGCCTGTCGGTGACGCTGTTTCACCGCCATGCGCGGGGGTTGATTCTTACCGAACAGGGCGAACTGCTGTTTGACGCGACGCAAGCCATGGTCAAGCGGCTGGATGCCACCGCCGCCCGCATCCGCGACAGCGAGGATGAGGTGTTCGGCGAATTGCGCGTCACCACCACCACCGGCTTTGGCACGCTGTGGCTGGCGCCGCGCCTGCCCGCGCTTTACAAGAAATACCCCAGCCTGAAGATTGATCTGATGCTGGAGGAACGCGTGCTCGATCTGCCGATGCGCGAGGCGGATGTGGCGATCCGGATGAAAGAGCCGTCACAGGCCGATCTGATCCGCAAGCGGCTGATGAATATCAAGATGCGGCTCTACGCGACACCGGAATATCTGGCCGAGGCCGGAACGCCGCAAAAGATGGAAGATTTCACCCAGCACCGGCTGATCTGCCAGCACGCGGGCACGGCGCAGGTAGCAGCAGGGGCAAATCTTGTCGCTGATCTGATGAGCTTTGATATTCCGTCGATGCTGACGGTGAACAACTATTTCGGCGTGCTGCAAGGCGTGCTGAACCATTTGGGCATCGGCGTGCTGCCCGACTATATCACCGAAGATTTCCCGCATCTTGTCAGGGTGTTGCCGGAAACAGAATCAACGGAAGTGCCGGTGTTTCTGGCCTATCCGGAAGAATTGCGGCATTCCAAGCGGGTGTCGGCGTTCCGCGATTTCGTGACGGAAGAAATCTTCGCCTTCCGCAAGCGCCAGCAGATTTAACCCAACGCCACTGCCCATCACAAACGCCAGCCATGCGCTAGACGCATGGCGGCAATGCTGCATTTGCAGCATGATCGTTATTGAGGCAAAACGGATATAGCTATAGGTACTCCCCCATGCGGCGGTAGTTGAGTTCGCTCTTACCGCTTCATACCTCCCTGTTGGACTTGGCCGAGCGAAAGCTCGGCCTTTTTTTTGTTTTACGGTCCGTTATTTTTTGCTGCCCCGCCAAGGGCAGGCTCTGGCCCGGTTTGCCCAGCAAAGCAGCGCCGCAGCAACGTCAGACGCAACGCAGGAAAAAACTTTGCCGCGTCGCGCCGGGAATCGCCCCCGCCCCTTTCCCTGTGGCGCGTCTTGGCCTATGACGCCGCCAACTCTCATATCCGGGGAATGCCATGACCGAGCCAGCCATCACACCTGACCTGATCGCAAAGCACGGTATGAAGCCGGATGAATACCAGCGCCTGCTGGAAATCATCGGCCGCGAGCCGACCTTCACCGAGTTGGGCATCTTTTCAGCGATGTGGAACGAGCATTGTTCCTACAAGTCGTCAAAGAAATGGCTGCGCACCCTGCCGACGACGGGGCCGCAAGTGATCTGCGGGCCGGGCGAAAACGCAGGGGTGGTGGATATTGGCGACGGTCAGGCGGTGATCTTCAAGATGGAGAGCCACAACCACCCCAGCTATATCGAGCCGCATCAGGGCGCTGCCACCGGCGTGGGCGGCATTCTGCGCGATGTGTTCACCATGGGCGCACGGCCGATTGCGGCGATGAACTCGCTGTCGTTCGGGGTGCCGTCGCATCCGAAAACCGGCTATCTGGTCAAGGGCGTGGTCGAGGGCGTGGGATCGTATGGCAATGCCTTTGGCGTGCCGACCGTGGGCGGCGAAGTGCGCTTTCACAAATCCTATAACGGCAACTGTCTGGTAAACGCTTTCGCGGCGGGCCTCGCGGATGCCGACAAGATTTTCTACTCGGTGGCTTCGGGTGTGGGTATGCCGGTGGTTTACCTCGGCGCGAAGACCGGGCGCGATGGCGTCGGTGGGGCCACCATGGCCAGCGCCGAGTTTGACGATACCATTGAAGAAAAACGCCCAACCGTGCAGGTTGGCGACCCCTTCACCGAAAAGCGCCTGCTTGAGGCCTGTCTGGAACTGATGGCTTCGGGTGCGGTGATCTCGATTCAGGATATGGGGGCTGCTGGCCTGACCTGTTCGGCGGTGGAAATGGGCGACAAGGGCGGCTTGGGCATCAAGCTGCAACTCGATGACGTGCCGCAGCGCGAAACCAACATGACCGCCTATGAGATGATGCTGTCGGAATCCCAGGAACGGATGCTGATGGTTCTGAAGCCGGAACTGGAAGACGTGGCGCGGGCGATCTTTGTGAAATGGGATCTGGATTTTGCCATCGTCGGTGAGACGATCCCGGAAGACCGCTTCCTGATCCTGCATGGCAACGAGGTGAAAGCCGATCTGCCGCTGTCGAAACTGTCGTCCTCTGCCCCGGAATATGACCGGCCCTGGGTGGAAACCCCGGCGGCGGCGGCCTTGGGCGATGTGCCGCAGATCGGCGCGATTGCCGGGCTGCGGGCGCTGATCGGCAGCCCGAACTATGCGCAAAAGGCTTGGGTTTACGAGCAGTATGACAGCATGGTCGGTGCCGATACCGTGATTGCCCCCGGTGCGGGTGCGGGCGTGGTGCGGGTGCATGATACCGGCAAGGCGCTGGCGTTCACCTCAGATGTGACGCCGCGCTATGTCAAGGCGAACCCGTTTGAAGGCGGCAAGCAGGCGGTGGCGGAAGCCTTCCGCAACCTGATTGCGGTGGGCGCGAAGCCGTTGGCCACAACCGATAACCTGAACTTCGGCAACCCGGAAAAGCCGGAAATCATGGGGCAGATGGTCGGTGCGATCAAGGGCATCGGGGCGGCTGTGGCGGCGCTGGATATGCCGATCGTGTCGGGCAACGTGTCTTTGTATAACGAGACCGATGGCTCGGGCATTTTGCCGACGCCGACGATTGGCGCGGTGGGGATTTTGGCCAGCCTCGACGATCTGATTGCGGGCCCTCCGGTTACGGGCGATCTGGCGGTGGTGATCGGGGCCACCAAGGGCCATCTGGGGCAATCAGCGCTGCTGGCCGAGGCGTTCGGGATCGAGGCGGGCGATGCGCCGCATGTGGACCTTGCGGCAGAGCGGGCCTCGGCGGATGCAGTGCTGGCCAACCGCAAGCGCATCCGCGCCTGCACCGATCTGGCTGATGGCGGGCTTGCGCTGGCGGCGTTCGAGATGGCCGAAGGGGCCGGGCTTGGCGTGATCATTGACAGCGCCGATACCGGCTTCCTGTTTGGCGAGGATCAGGCGCGCTATCTGGTTGCAGTGGCGCAAACCGATCTGGCGGCGCTGCACGAGGCGGCCAAGGCTGCGGGGGCTGTGGTTGCGCTGGTGGGTCAGTTTGGCGGCTCGGTGGTGTCGCTGGGTGGCGATACCGCGCCGATGGCCGATCTGTCTTCCCTGTATCGCAGCGCGTTCGAACAGGCCGTGGGGTGAGGCTGCGGCCCGCCTCGCCGGCTGATTTCGGATTTATCCGGGCGCTGGCGCAGCGCCCGGACAATGCACCGTTCATCAGTGATGAGGATGAGGCGGCAC
This sequence comes from Paracoccaceae bacterium, assembly GCA_009773375.1. Taxonomy (GTDB): domain Bacteria; phylum Pseudomonadota; class Alphaproteobacteria; order Rhodobacterales; family Rhodobacteraceae; genus Cypionkella. The sequence goes on along the minus strand of WRPH01000024.1, from coordinate 110,614 downwards.
TGGCGGCGCATCTGGCCAACCCGGCGCACCGCTTGCTGATCTGGCAAGATGATCAGGCCCCGCGCGGTTTTGCGCTTTATTGCGAGCTGGGTGAGCCGTCGGGGCGGATCGAGCTGCGCCGGCTGGCTTTGGCGCAGGTGGGCAGCGGCGAGGGCACGGCGTTTCTGCGCGCGCTGATCGACTATGCTTTCACCGATCTGGCGGCCGCCAAGCTGTGGCTGGATGCCAGCGGCGAGAATCTGCGGGCGCAGCGGGTTTACGCGCGCGAAGGCTTCACGCTGGAGGGGCAGTTGCGTCAGCACTGGTTTCGCCCGGCGCTGGGGCGATGCGTTGATCTGATGCTGTATGGCTTGCTGCGCGACGCGTGGATCAAGCTGCGCGGGTGAAGCCCCCCTTGCAGGCCCCCGGCCCCAAGCATACATTCGCATCAAAGCCTGAAGGAGTGCGCAATGGCCATCGAAGCCCAAGACATCGAAGCCCTGATCCGCGCGGCGTTTCCAGACGCCCGCATCACCGTGCAGGGCGACGACGGCGCGCATTTTTCGGCGGAAGTGATTGATGCCAGCTTCAAGGGTATGAACCGGGTGCAGCAACAGCGTGCGGTTTATGCCAGCCTGAAGGGCAAGATGGATGGGCCGAGCGGCGCGCTGCATGCGCTGGCGCTGACGACAAAAGCGCCGGAGTGATCTGGGCTGCGCTGAGTAACGCAAGGATGTCTGCCGTCGATCTCGGCAGTTAGAAACAAGGATGACGGGCATGAGCGCTCTGGACCAAATCAAAGATACCGTGACCAAGAACGACGTGGTTCTGTTCATGAAGGGCACCAAGCTGATGCCGCAATGCGGGTTTTCGTCGAAGGTGGCGGGGATTCTGAACTATCTTGGCGTCGATTACGCCGATGTGAACGTGTTGGCCGATGCGGAAATCCGCCAAGGCATCAAGGAGTTTTCGGATTGGCCGACGATTCCGCAGTTGTATGTCAAAGGCGAGTTCGTCGGCGGCTGCGATATTGCCATCGAGATGACGCTGTCGGGCGAGCTGGATGCGCTGCTGGAGGCCAATGGCGTGGCGTTTGACAAGGCGGCGGCGGATAAGATCCGCGAAGCCAACGCTGGCTGATAGGGCGGCGCGGGGGTTTCACACCCCCGCGCGGCTTTGTACCAAACCCGCTTCCCCCGTGGGATATTTATGCAGAGAGGATGACAATTTTAGATAAATTGTCGTCCTTTTTGTTTGTCGAAGGGGCGGTTTTGGCGGCGTAGGCGGTCGCACAGAACCTGTTCTACTCTCAGACCTTTTCCTCGATTGACGCCGCCAGCGATTCCGCCCGCGCGGCGATTTCTGCCAGGGTTTCGCGCAGGCCCGGCGGCACCACCGGCACTTCAAGTTTCTCGCGTTCGGGCACCGGGCGGGATTCGAGCTCGGCCAGTTTCAGCTTCAGCTGGCGGATTTCATCTTCGACGGCGGCGGTCTTGTCGGCCAGCATCAGCCCTGCCATCAACAACATGCGGGCTTCGGGCAAGCGGCCCATTTGCGCAACCAGCGGCGCGGCCTCGGTATCCAGCATGGCGGCGGCACCGCGCAGGAAATGTTCCTCGCCGGGTTGGCACGAGACGGTAAAGCTGCGCCCGCCAACGGTAATTTCCAGATCAGGCATGCGAAGCCTCCTCAATCAGCGGGGTGAGGGCTGCGACAATGTCGGCCAGTTCCTGCGCCTCGGCGGCGCGGGCTTGGCGCAAAGCGTCGATTTCGGCCACAAGGGCGTGGTTGATATGTTCGGGTTCGGTGACGCCCAGCGACGCCACATCGCGCAGATCCGAAAGTTCGGCGTTCAGCGCGGCGGTGCTGGCGCGCAAGTGCGCCAGTTCATCGGCCTGTGTGGCAAGCTCGGCGTTCAGCGCGGCGATCTCGGCGGTGAGTGCTGCGCGTTCGGCTTCGTCCTTTTGATGCACCACGCGCAAGCGTTCGTTCAGCTGCGCGTTGAGCATGCGTTCTTCGTCGAGCGCTTCATTCAGGGCGGCGAAATCGCTTTCGGGCAGCATCGCTGACGGGGTGGTATCAACGGCGGCGAGCGTGGCGGTGATGCCTTCCACCCCGCGCCCGATGCGTTCCAGCGCGGCTGTAATGCGCCGCTCCAGCTCTGCGATATCCTGCATTGGCCCTGCGCCCTTTCTGTCATGTTCCGCCCCGGCCTCTGCGATGCCGACCGGGTTCTGTGCCGCAGGGTGCGAATCGCCCCTGCCCGCGTCTTCGGTTGATCTTAGCCGATTGCGCGGGGGACAGTCTTCCCTTTCCGTCCAAAGCCTTGCGGGGCGCGCTTGATCTTGCTGCACAGGCTGTTATGCAGCCTCAACCCTCGCCCTTCAGCAACAGGAATTCGGCCTTGGATATCCAGACCCTTCGCACCCGCCACCCCGACCACTGGATGCGCGCCGCCGCCATTCGCACCTTGACGCTGGACGCGGTGGCTGCCGCCAATTCCGGCCATTCGGGCATGCCGATGGGGATGGCGGATGTGGCCACGGTTCTGTTCGAAAAACACCTGAAGTTTGACCCCAAGGCCCCGCGTTGGGCGGATCGGGATCGTTTCATCCTGTCGGCCGGGCATGGCTCTATGCTGATCTACAGCCTGCTGTATCTGACCGGCTATGAAGATATGACGCTGGCGCAGATCAAGAACTTCCGCCAGTGGGGCGCGATCACGGCGGGGCATCCGGAATATGGCCATGTTTCGGGCGTGGAAACCACGACCGGGCCGCTGGGTCAGGGCATTGCCAATGCGGTGGGCTTCGCAATTGCCGAGGAAAACCTGCGCGCGCGCTGGGGTGCCAAGATAGTTGACCATTACACCTATGTCATCGCCGGCGACGGCTGTTTGATGGAGGGTGTCAGCCAGGAAGCGATCGCGCTGGCCGGCAAGCAGCAATTGTCGCGGCTGATCGTGATGTGGGATGACAACGGTATCACCATCGACGGCAAGGTGTCGCTGTCGGATGTGACCGACCAGAAGGCGCGGTTTGCGGCTTCGGGCTGGAATGTGCTGTCGTGCGACGGCCATGACCCGGAAGATATTGACCGGGCTTTGACGGCGGCGAAGACCTCGGACAAGCCGACGCTGATCGACTGCAAGACCCATATCGCTTTGGGCCATGCGGCGCAGGATACCTCGAAGGGTCACGGCGCCTTGACCGATGCGGCGCAGATGGCGGCGGCGAAAGAAGCCTATGGCTGGACTGCGGCGGCGTTCGAGATTCCGGCAAAGGTGAAGGCGGAATGGGAAGCCTTTGGCGCGCGTGGCGCTGTAGCGCGGGCAGAGTGGGAATCGCGGATGGCTGCGCTTTCGACGGCCAAGCAGGCGGAATTCAAGCGGATTTTCGCAGGCGACGCCCCGGCCAAGCTGGCAGCTGCGATCCGGGCGGTGAAGAAATCCGCGTCGGAAACCGCGCCGAAGCTGGCGACGCGGTCGGCCTCCGAAAAGGTGCTGGCGGCGGTGAACCCGATCCTGACCGAAACCATCGGCGGCTCGGCGGATCTGACCGGTTCGAACAACACCAAGACCGCCGATCTGGGCGTGTTTGGCGTGGAAGACCGCAAGGGCCGTTACGTCTATTACGGCATCCGTGAACATGGCATGGCCTCGGCAATGAACGGCATGGCGCTGCATGGCGGCGTGCGGCCCTATTCGGGCACCTTCATGTGCTTTACCGATTATGCCCGCCCGGCCATGCGTCTGTCGGCGCTGATGGGCGTGCCAGTGGTCTATGTGATGACGCATGACAGCATCGGTCTGGGCGAGGATGGCCCGACCCACCAGCCGGTGGAACATCTGGCGATTTCGCGCAGCACGCCCAACACGCTGGTATTCCGCCCTGCCGATCTGGTGGAAACCGCCGAAGCCTGGGAAATTGCCTTCACCCAGAAGACCACGCCTTCGGTGCTGGCGCTGTCGCGGCAGAACCTGCCGACGGTGCGCAACGTGCATACCAACACCAACCAGACCGCCAAGGGCGCTTATGTGCTGGCCGAAGCGGAAGGCAAGCGTCAGGTCATTCTGATGGCGACCGGGTCGGAAGTGGAAATTGCGCTGAAGGCCCGCGCGGCGTTGCAGGCGGAAGGCATTGGCACCCGCGTGGTTTCGATGCCCTGCATGGAGCTGTTTGCGGCACAGGATGACGCCTATCGCCGCAAGATCCTGCCGCCGGGTCCGGTGCGGGTGGCGATTGAGGCCGGGGTGCGGATGGGCTGGGACCGTTGGCTGCTGGGCGAGCGGGGCCGCGATGGCAAGGCCGATTTCGTCGGCATGTCGTCGTTTGGTGCCTCGGCACCGATGGAGCGGCTGTACAAAGAATTCGGCATCACCGCAGAGAACACCGTCGCCAAGGTGAAGGCGCTGCTGTGAGGCTCGCGCGCGGATTTTGAAAAAATCCGTGCCCGAAATTTTGCAAATTTCGTCTGTTGAAATCGAAAAGGCCGCGCTTAGTGCGCGGCCTTTTCCTTGCCGGTCAACCGCGCCCAAGCCGGGCTGATCACCCGCGTCACCACCGGCACCAGCGCCATGCCCAAGGCCAGCCCCAGCACGCCATCACAAGCTGCCGTCACCGCCCACTGCACAAAGCCCGCCGCCTGCGGCAGCGCATGCGCCGCCAGTTCGGCCAGATGGTGAATGCTGCCGTAAGGTTCATGCAGACCCAGCACATCCATGCCGTGAATGACAATTGAGCCGCCGACCCACAGCATCGCCAGCGTGCCGACGGTGGACAGCAGGCTCATCAGTTTCGGCATCGCCACCACCAGCCCACGGCCAAATGCCCGCGCAGCAGCGGTCCTGCGGTTAGCGGCCATATGCAGACCGATATCATCCATCTTCACGATCAGCGCCACCGCGCCATAGACGCCGACGGTGATCAGGATGCCGACGATGGCGAGGGTAATCGCCTCCATCCAGAAGGTGTTGTCGGGGATAGCGGCCAGCGCGATGGTCATGATCTCGGCCGACAGGATGAAATCGGTCTTGATCGCGCCTGCGATCTTTTCTTCCTCCAGATGGGTGGGGTCTTTGGTGTCAAAGTCTGCCTCGACCTCGGCATCGCCATGCGGGAACAGCGCGTGGAACACCTTCTCGGCACCTTCAAAGCACAGATAGGCGCCGCCAATCATCAGCAAGGGCGTCACCGCCTGCGGCAGAAAGGCATTCAGCGCCAGCAGGCCCGGCAGCAGGATCACCAGCTTGTTCTTCATCGAGCCGAGCGCGATGCGGTAGATGATCGGCAATTCGCGCTTGGCCTCGAAGCCATGCACATATTTCGGCGTCACGGCGGCATCGTCGATCACCACGCCCGCAGCTTTGGCCCCCGCTTTGGCTGCCGCCGCCGCGATATCATCCACTGAAGCCGCGGCCACTTTTGCAATCGCCGCAACATCATCCAGCAAGGCCAACAAACCGCTCATCACACCCTCATCTTTGCTTTGCAGAGGTTCTAGCCCGCATGCAAAGGAATGCAAAGGCTGTGGCTTGTTAGCGCGAACAGGTTAAGTTTGCGCTAACATCCTGAAAATGCGTCGTTTTTGCGCTTTCCCGATCATAGTCTGTCTTCTATAGCCGCCTGAGGTTTGGGCTTGGCAGGCAAGGGAATCGGGCATGATCACCATCGGCATCAACGGATTTGGCCGCATTGGCCGCTGCACTCTGGCGCATATCGCGGAATCGGCACGCAATGACGTGCAGGTGGTGGCGATCAACGCGACCGGGCCGATCGAGACCAACGCGCATTTGCTGAAATATGATTCGGTGCATGGCCGCTTTCCCGGCGTCGTGAAAGTGTCGGGCAACGAGTTGGATCTTGGCCGCGGCCCGATCCGGGTGATGAGCACCTATAACCCCGACGATCTGGACTGGGAGGGCGTTGACGTGGTGCTGGAATGCACCGGCAAGTTCAACGAGCGCGAAAAGGCGGCGGTGCATCTGGGACGCGGCGCCAAGCGCGTGCTGGTGTCCGCTCCGGCCAAGCGCGCCGATATGACAGTGGTGTATGGCGTCAACCATCGCGGGTTGACGGCGGATCACCATGTGGTGTCGAACGCCTCTTGCACGACCAACTGCCTTGCTCCGCTGGCCAAGGTGCTGAACGACAGCATCGGCATCGAATCCGGCATCATGACCACCATTCACAGCTATACCGGCGATCAGCCGACGCTGGACCGCCGCCACAAGGACCTGTATCGCGCCCGTGCGGCGGCGATGGCGATGATCCCGACCTCGACCGGGGCTGGCAAGGCGATTGGCGAAGTGCTGCCGGAACTGGCCGGGCTGCTGGACGGCAGCGCGATCCGGGTGCCGACGCCGAACGTGTCGGCGGTGGATCTGACCTTCATCGCCAAGAAATCGGTGACGGTGGCAGAAGTGAACGAGATCGTGCGCGAGGCGGCGCAGGGCTATATGGGCATGGTGATGTCGTATGATCCCGAGCCGAAAGTGTCTATCGACTTCAATCACACGCCCTATTCGTCTATCTTCGCCCCGGATCAGACCAAGGTGATCGGCCGCTCGGTGCGGGTGCTTGCCTGGTATGACAACGAATGGGGCTTTTCCTGCCGTATGGCCGACGTGGCTGGCGTGATGGGGCGGCTCCTCCAATAACCGGAGGGGTCGTGACCGACCGTATCGCCCTTGTGCTTGCGCTGATCATCGTGGCCGCCGTTTCTGCCGATGTGGCATTGAACGGCGGGCATGTTATGCTGTTTTTGCTACGCAAACTGGAAGATCTGATCGAATATCTCGCGGTTTGGCGCTGAGGGGGCCAAGTTTTGCGTTGATTGTCGTGTCGGTTTCATGATGTTAGCGCTAGCATCAGCTGCGTGAGTCGCGCTTCATCAGGAGGTTTTCATGGCCGTCAAGGTTGCCATCAATGGATTTGGCCGGATTGGCCGCAACATTCTGCGGGCGATCATCGAATCGGGTCGCACCGATATCGAGGTTGTTGCGATCAACGATCTGGGGCCGGTTGAAACCAACGCCCACCTGTTGCGCTTTGATTCGGTGCATGGCCGCTTTCCGGGTATCGTCACCACCACCGCCACCAGCATCGACGCCGGTCGTGGCCCGATTGAAGTCACGGCGATCAAGAATCCGGCAGACCTGCCTTGGGCGCATGTCGATATCGTGCTGGAATGCACCGGCATTTTCACCAGCAAGGAAAAATGCCTGCCGCATCTGGAAAATGGTGCCAAGCGCGTGCTGATTTCTGCCCCCGGCGACGGCGCAGACAAGACCATCGTTTACGGCGTCAACCATGGCACGCTGACCAAGGATGACCTCATTGTCTCCAACGCGTCCTGCACCACCAACTGCCTGTCGCCGGTGGCGCAGGTGCTGAACGAGGCCATCGGCATCACCCGCGGTTTCATGACCACCATCCACAGCTATACCGGCGATCAGCCGACGCTGGATACGATGCACAAGGATCTCTATCGCGCCCGCGCCGCGGCGCTGAGCATGATCCCGACCTCGACCGGGGCCGCCAAGGCGGTGGGTCTGGTGCTGCCCGAATTGAAGGGCAAGCTGGACGGCGTGGCGATCCGGGTGCCGACGCCGAACGTGTCGGTGGTTGATCTGGTGTTTGAAGCCAGCCGTGCGACCACGGTGCAGGAAGTCAACGACGCGATCCGCGCCGCGGCCACTGGCCGGTTGAAGGGCATTCTGGGCTATACCGACCAGCCGAATGTGTCATCGGATTTCAACCATGACCCGCATTCGAGCGTATTCCACATGGATCAGACCAAGGTGCTTGATGGCACGATGGTGCGGATTCTGACCTGGTATGACAACGAATGGGGCTTCTCGAACCGTATGGCCGATACCGCGGTTGCGATGGGCAAGCTGATCTGAGGCTGGACCAAGGATTTTCTTAAAATCCTTGGTAAAAATTCTTTTGAAGAATTTTGGGGCACCTTGGGGTGCCCTTTTCCTTTTTGCCACGGCAGATTTGCACAAGCTATGCAGCCAACGCAATGCCGCACCGCAGCATTGTTGGTTGTTTGCGCTAACGGTTTTGCCATATTCTGATCATGCGAAAGGGACAAAGCCATCCGGGCCACGTCATCGCAGAGGAAAGGAAACACCATGAAAACCATCATCGCCCAAATGCGTGAGGCTGCCGCGAAACGCGCACTTTACCGCCGGACCCGTGACGAAATCGCCGGCATGCCACGCCGCGTCGCACTGGACCTGGGGATTTACCCGGAAGATGCCGAGCGCATCGCCCGTAAGGCCGTCTGGGGCTAAGACGTGAAATTTCACTGATCAAGGGGGCCATCTGACGCTTCGAGTTTGCAAGGCTCCGAAATTCAAACCAAGTGTGTTTGAATTTCGGCTTCGGTCCTGAGCGAAACTCGAAACGTCTTGGCCCCCTTTTTATTTCAGCAATTGCAACCCCTTGGCATAGCGCCGCGCATTAGCATGATAGCCACGCGCAGATTGCAGCAGCCGCGCCTGCGCTTCGGCGTCCAACAGTCGCACCACCTTGCCGGGCGCGCCCATCACCAAAGACCCATCGGGAATCTCTTTGCCTTCGGTGATCAAGGCCCCTGCCCCGATCAGACAGCCCTTGCCGACCTTTGCCCCATTCAGCACCGTAGCACCCATGCCGATCAGGCTGCCTTCGCCGATGGTGCAGCCGTGCAGCATGGCCTTGTGACCGATGGTGCAATTGGCACCGATGGTCAGCGGATAGCCCATATCGGTGTGCAGCACGGCGTTTTCCTGAATGTTGCTGCCCTGCCCGACGCGGATTTCTTCGTTATCCCCCCGCAACACCGCGCCGAACCAGATGCTGGCCGCAGGCTCCAGCACAACCCGACCGATCAGAACGGCAGTGTCGGCGACCCAGGCATCGGCGGCGATTTCGGGGCTGATACTGTCGAGTGCGTAGATCATCGGGTTTCAAACTCGCGGTTCAGGCTGCGGACGAAATCGCTCAGATCCGGTTGGCGGTCGCGGCGCAGGCGTTCGGCTTGCAGAATGGTGGTCAACTCGGCAAAAGCCTTGTCGAGATCGGTGTTGACGATCACATAATCATATTCGGCCCAATGGCTGATTTCATCGCGGGATTTCGCCATCCGGCCCGCGATCACCTCATCCGTGTCCTGCGCGCGACTGCGCAGACGCGATTCCAGTTCCGCAATCGACGGCGGCAGGATGAAGATCGACACCACATCGCGGCCTAAAGCCGAATTGCGGATCTGCTGGCCGCCTTGCCAATCAATATCAAACAGGGTGTCGCGGCCCTGCTGCATCGCGGTTTCCACCGGACCTTTCGGGCTGCCATAGAAATTGCCGAACACTTCCGCATGTTCCAGCATCTCGCCGGTTTTCACCATGTCTTCAAAGGCTTCGCGGCTGCGGAAGTAGTATTCGCGGCCATCTTCCTCGCCGGGGCGCGGCAGCCTTGTGGTGGTGGACACCGAAAAGCGGATGGTCGGATCCCACTCCATCAACCGGCGGGCAAGGGTGGATTTGCCCGCACCCGAAGGCGAGGAAAGGATCAGCAAAAGACCGCGACGCGCCATGTTTTATTCCACGTTTTGAACCTGTTCGCGCATCTGATCGATGACGGTCTTAAGGTCAAGTCCGATGCGGGTCAGCGCCAGAGATTGCGATTTCGAGCACAGCGTATTGGCCTCGCGCATGAATTCCTGCATCAGGAAATCGAATTTACGCCCGACCTGCCCCGGCTCGGCCAGCAGGCTGCGGGCGGCGTCGATATGGGCAGTAAGACGGTCGAGCTCTTCGGCGACGTCGTTTTTCACCGCGATCAGCGCCAGTTCCTGCGCCAGCCGGGTTTCGTCAACGCCCTCGGCATTGGCCAGAACCTTGGCGAGGGCGTCACGCAGCGTGGTGGCGGCGGCGTCGCGGCGGGCGGTAGCCTCCAGGGCTGCATCGTCGGTCAGGCGGGCGATGCGGTCCAGTTGGGCGGCGATAACACCATGCAGGGCAGCGCCCTCGGCCGCGCGCATGGCATGGAAATCCTTCAGCAATCCCGGCAGGTCGGCGAGGATCGCGGCGCGCAGGGGTGTGACGTCAAAATCGGCGCTGGTGGTATCGAGCACGCCACGCACCGCCAGCACATCGGCACCTGTCGGCTGACCAAGGGTGACGCCTGCCTCCATCGCGGCATCTTCCACCTGTTTCAGCGCCGCCAGAACGGCGGCCAGCGCCGGGATGTTGACGCGCACACCTTCGGCGCCCTCGGCCAGACCATCACGGGCAACTTTCAGCGACAGGCTGACATTACCGCGTTGCAGGCTGCGGGAAATCTCGCCGCGCAGCGCCAGTTCCAGACCGTCAATCCAATCCGGCACCCGCAGCCGCAGATCCAGCCCCTTGCCGTTGACCGATCGGATATCCCAGGCCCAGGAATGTCCGGCCCCCTGCCCTTTGGCTGCGGCAAAGCCCGTCATGGAAACCGTCATGCTGCACTCCTTTACACCCGTGCCCTTGCTTGGACCGGTATTTACCATTTGTCGAGATTATCCGCAAAAGGCGCGGCATCTGGTGTATCTTAAGACATTGGTAACAGGTGTTACGGCGACGTTAACCGATTTCGCCATGCGAGGGCCGGGCGAGCGGGCGTTCGACAGGCAACAGCATCACGCCGATTGGGGAGCAATGGGATGTTGACGTATTTTGGCCAAGGCAGGGGCAGCGCGAACGACGGTGCAATGAGCCGGATGGCTGCTGGGCAAAGCGCGGGCGGGGCGACGCTGCAAGCGGTGCGCGGCTATTGGGAGGCGCTGCGCCAGAATGGCAGCCTGCCGCGCCGCGATCAGATTGATCCGCGCGGGCTGGCGATGGCGCTGGACAAGGTTTTTCTGGTTGAACGCATCGCGGCGGGTCAGGCGCGGTTCCGGCTGGCGGGGATGCAGTTGAACGATCTGATGGCGATGGATGTCCGCGGCATGCCGCTGTCGGCGCTGTTTGATCCCGCGGCGCGGACACGGCTGGCGGCCGAGTTGGAACAGCTGTTCGCGGCCCCCTCGGTGCTGGAAATCTGGCTGGAGGCCGAGCGTGGCGTCGGGCGTCCGGCGCTGTCGGCGCGGATGCTGCTGTTGCCGGTGATCGGGTCGGGCGGCGAGCCGGGATTGGCCTTGGGCTGTCTGGTGGCCGAAGGCAGTCTGGGCCGCGCGCCGCGGCGGTTTGCGATTGCGGGCATGGTGCGCGAGTTGATCGCGCAGCCAGCCTTGCGCGTGATGCCAGAAACCGAGCTGGTGGCCGAGCCGCTGCAACCCGCACCGCCACGCAGTTTCGGCAAGCCTGCGCTGCGGCTGGTCAGTTCGCGCGACTGATCCAGTGGCGCGCCTGCGGCGCACGCGGATTACCGCACCTGCGCGCTGTCGCGCTTCGGCGCGGCGGATCAAGGGGGCTAGCCCCCCTCGCTGCGCTCACCCCCCAGGATATTTTGGCCAAGATGAAACGCAAAAGCGATGTCACATACAAAAAGGCGGGGATTTTGGCCCCCGCCTTTTGCATAAAGTGACAGCGATTACAGCGCGACGCGGCGGGCGGCTTCGCGTTGGGCTGACAGCTCTTCCGAGACGAGGAAGGCCAGTTCCAGCGATTGGCTGGCATTGAGGCGCGGATCGCAGGCGGTATGGTAGCGGTCGGCGAGATTTTCATCCGAGACTGCGCGCAAGCCGCCGGTGCATTCGGTCACGTCCTGCCCGGTCATCTCGAAATGCACGCCGCCGGGGATCGTGCCCTCGGCCTTGTGGATGGCGAAGAATTCACGGACTTCGCGCAGCACCGATTCAAACGGGCGGGTCTTGTAGCCCGACGCCGCCTTGATGGTGTTGCCGTGCATCGGATCACAGGACCAGACCACGTTAGCGCCCTCTTCCTGCACGGCCTTGATCAGGCGCGGCAGGTTGTCACCGACTTTGCCGGCACCAAAGCGGGCGATCAGGGTCAGGCGGCCTGGCTCATTCGCCGGGTTCAGTTTCGCCATCAGCACCTTGAGATCATCCGCAGTGGTGGTGGGGCCGCATTTCAGGCCGATCGGGTTCAGCACGCCACGGGCGAATTCGACATGCGCGCCGTCGGGCTGACGGGTGCGGTCGCCGATCCAGATCATGTGGCCGGAGCCTGCAACGTTCTGGCCGGTGATGCTGTCGACCCGGCACAGCGCCTCTTCATACTCCAGCAGCAGCGATTCGTGGCTGGTGTAGAAGTCCACCGCAGCCAGTGACGGCGCGGTTTCCGAGTTGATCCCGGCGGCGTTCATGAAATCCAGCGCATCCGAGATGCGGTTGGACAGCTCGCGGTAGCGTTCGGCCTTGTCATGTTCGGCAAAGCCCAGCGTCCAGCTGTGGACGCGGTGAATGTCGGCAAAGCCACCGGTCGAGAAGGCGCGCAGCAGGTTCAGGGAGGCGGCGGCCTGAGTGTAGGCCTGCAACATGCGCTGCGGGTCGGGCTGGCGGGCTTCCATCGTGGCGTCGAAGCCGTTGATGATATCGCCACGGTAGGACGGGTATTCGACGCCGCCGATCACCTCGGTCGGAGCCGAGCGCGGCTTGGCGAACTGACCGGCCATGCGGCCAACCTTGATCACCGGCACTTTCGCGCCATAGGTCAGCACCACGGCCATTTGCAGCATGACACGGAAGGTGTCGCGGATGTTGTCTGCGCTGAATTCCGAGAAGCTTTCGGCGCAATCGCCGCCTTGCAGCAGGAAGGCCTTGCCCTCGCCCGCCAGAGCGAGCTGCTTTTTCAGCTTGCGCGCCTCGCCGGCAAAGACCAGCGGGGGATACTTGGACAGTTGCGCCTCAACAGCGTTGAGCGCGGCTGCATCCAGATAATCGGGCATCTGCACGCGCGGTTTTGCGCGCCAATCCGATTTCGTCCATCCCTTGGTCATCGGGCTTCCCCTTCCGTTAGCGGTATCGGGGTGGGTATAGAAAAAATAACCGGGAATGCAAAGGGTGAAACCCGGCTTTTCGCCGCGGTTCACCCTTGCGGACGGCGGATTTTCCTGTTTCCTTCCACCGAAACCGACACAAACAGGTCGCAACATGTCCTCCCCTGCGCGCAAAGCCACCCAAGTTGAAAAGGAAGACGCACCGCGCCGGTTCGTCTTTCTATTGCTGGACAAGTTCACCATGATTAATTTCGCCGGCGCAATTGAACCTTTGCGGCTGGCCAATCACGTCATGGGGCATCCGATCTACACCTGGGCGCTGTGCGGCGAAGGCGGGGTTGAGAAGACCTGTTCGAACGGCGCGACGTTCCGGCTGGATTTCGGGCTGGAGGATATTGACCGCGAGGATACGATTCTGGTCTGTGGCGGCATCGAGATCCAGAACACCACCACCAAGCCGGTGGTCAGCTGGTTGCGGCGCGAGGCGCGGCGTGGCGTGGCGATTGGCGGTCTGTGCACCGGGGCTTATGCGCTGGCCAAGGCCGGGCTGCTGGATGGCAAGAAGGCGACGATCCACTGGGAAAACCAGGATGGTTTTGCCGAGGAATTTGACGAGGTCAATCTGACCAAATCGGTCTTCGTGATGGATGGCAACCGCTGGTCCACGGCGGGCGGGATTTCCTCGATTGATCTGATGTTGCGGATCATCGCGTCGGATCATGGCGAGGATCTGGCCAATAACGTCGCCGATCTGATGATCTACTCGACCATCCGCACCGATCAGGACACGCAGAGGTTGTCGATTCCGACCCGGATCGGGGTGCGGCATCCGAAGCTGAGCCAGGTGATCCAGATGATGGAAAATGCCATCGAAGATCCGATGAGCCCGGCGGATCTGGCCGAGGATGTCGGGATGAGCACGCGGCAGCTGGAGCGGCTGTTCCGCCGTTATCTGAACCGCAGCCCGAAACGCTATTACATGGAACTGCGACTGCAGAAGGCGCGCAACCTGCTGATGCAGACCGATATGAGCGTGATCAACGTCGCACTGGCCTGCGGTTTTGCCAGCCCGTCGCATTTTTCGAAATGCTACCGCAGCCACTATAATACCACGCCTTACCGCGAACGCGGCACACAAGGTATGCCCAGCCCAGGGATCGGCGTGCGGCTGTCGATCTGACCGACCCAACGTCCTGACAAGCCAGGCTTGTTGGCCGCAGCCATCCCGCAAGGAAATCTTGAGGGACAGCGCGGGGTTGTGCCCCTACAAAGATCAGGCACCGTTTGAGCGAAGAAAATGGCGATCAGAATACCGAAATACTTGCCGAACCGCCGTGTCGACAGTATGTATACACCAACCTGATGCGAAACTGGCTGCCGTAGGGGAAAGCAAGGCGGATTTTCAAGACGCTTTTCTTTTACGAAACGGCACTCTAGGTTCGACGACAGGATTGCGATCCAACAAGGGAGTTAACAATGAAAAAACTGCTTATGGCTTCGGCCGCGACCGCGCTGCTGGCTGGCGCTGCTTCGGCTGAAGACGTGAAACTTGGCATTCTGATCGGCTTTACCGGCCCGATCGAATCGCTGACCGGCCACATGGCCAACGCCGCTGAACTGGCGATTTCGGAAGCCAACGCTTCGGGCAAGGTCGTGAACGGCTGGAACTTCGTTCCGGTGCGCGCCGACGATACCTGTGGTGACTCGGCAGCCGGTGTGACCGCCGCAGAGCGGATCGTCACCGCTGATGGCGTCAAGGGCATCATGGGCGGCGACTGCTCGGGTGTGACCGGGGCTGTGCTGCAGCAGGTTGCGCGTCCGAACGGCATTGCGATGGTGTCGCCCTCGGCGACCTCGCCGGCGCTGTCGACCGCTGAAGATGATGGCCTGTTCTTCCGCACCGCGCCGTCGGATGCGCGCGAAGGCGAAGTCATGGCTGACATCCTGCTGGAAAAGGGCGTGAAGTCGATCGCGCTGACCTATTCCAACACCGACTACGGCAAGGGTCTGGGCGAAGCGATTGCGACCTCGTTCACCGCCAAGGGTGGCGTCGTGACCATCAACATCCCGCATGAAGACGGCAAGGCCGACTACTCGGCGGAAGTGGCCTCGCTGGCAGCGGCTGGCGGCGACCTTCTGGTGGTTGCAGGCTATCTGGATCAGGGCGGCAAGGGTGTCATCCAGGCTTCGCTCGACTCGGGCGCGTTCTCGCAGTTCGGCCTGCCGGGCGGCATGGTCGGCGACAGCCTGCCCGAAACCATCGGTCCGGCTCTGGACGGCTCCTACGGCCAGGTTGCGCAATCCGACAGCGCCGGCGCTGCGATCCTAACCGAAATGGGCAAGACCAACTCGGCACCGTTCGACGCGACCTCGCCCTACGCTGGCGAAAGCTATGACGCAGCAGCGCTGCTGATGCTGGCAATGCAGGCGGCTGGCTCGACCGACTCCAAGGTCTATTCTGGCAAGATCATGGAAATCGCCAACGCTCCGGGCGAAAAGATCCTTCCCGGTGAAATCGGCAAGGCGCTGGAGCTGCTCGCAGCCGGTCAGGACATCGACTACGACGGCGCTTCGGGTGTGGAGCTGATCGGGCCGGGTGAATCGGCTGGTCGCTACAAGCAGTTCGAAGTCAAGGACGGCAAGTTTGAAACCGTGCAATACCGTTGATTTCTGTCTGAACGTATGACAACAGGCACGGCCCGGGGTGAGCCTCGGGCCGTTGCTGCAAGTAAGCACGCCCGCAGGGGTTTCCCCTGACAAGAGGCGGCGGACAGGGGGAAAAATGATCGTAGTCGAAAACCTTCACCGGCATTTCGGCGGTTTCCGCGCCGTAGACGGGGCGTCACTGCACATCAAATCCGGGTCCATCACCGGGCTGATCGGCCCGAATGGCGCGGGCAAGACCACGCTGTTCAACGTGATCGCCGGGCGCTTGCCGCCCACCAGTGGCCGGGTGCTGATGGCGGGTGAAGATATCACCGGCCTGCCGCCGCACGAGCTGTTTGCCAAGGGTCTTCTGCGCACCTTTCAGATCGCGCATGAATTCGGCAGCATGACGGTGCGCGAAAACCTGATGATGGTGCCCGCCCTGCAATCCGGCGAGTCGCTGTTCAACGCCTGCTTCCGTCGCGGCGCTGTCGCCGCAGAAGAACGCCGCATCCGCGAAAAAGCCGATGAGGTGCTGGAGTTTCTGACCATCACCCATCTGGCCGACCAGCGCGCCGCCAATATCTCGGGCGGGCAGAAAAAGCTGCTGGAGCTGGGCCGCACCATGATGGTGGATGCCAAGATCGTGTTTCTCGACGAGGTCGGCGCAGGCGTGAACCGCACCCTGCTGAACACCATCGGCGATGCGATCGTCCGGCTGAACAAGGAACGCGGCTACACCTTCTGCGTGATCGAACATGATATGGATTTCATTGCCCGCCTCTGCGACCCGGTCATCTGCATGGCCGAGGGCAAAGTGCTGGCAGAAGGCACGGTTGACGAAGTGAAGAACAATGAAAAGGTGATCGAGGCCTATCTGGGCACCGGCCTGAAAAACAAGGTGAAGGAGGCCGCCAATGGCTGAACCCTTCCTGATCGGCGAGAACATGACCGGCGGCTATGGCGCGGTCGATATCTTGCACAACTGCACGCTGGCTGTCGAAAAGGGCCAGATCGCGGTGATCGTTGGCCCGAACGGCGCTGGCAAATCCACCGCGATGAAGGCGGTGTTCGGCATGCTCAATCTGCGCGGCGGCGCGGTGCGGCTGGAGGGTGAGGATATCACCAAGCTTAGCCCGCAAGCGCGGGTGCGCAAGGGCATGGGCTTTGTGCCGCAGACTCACAATATCTTCACCACCATGACGGTGGAAGAAAACCTTGAGATGGGCGCGTTCATCCGCACCGATGAAATCAAGGACACCATGGCGCAGGTCTATGACCTGTTCCCGATCCTGAAACAGAAGCGACATCAGGCGGCGGGTGAATTGTCGGGCGGTCAGCGCCAGCAAGTGGCGGTTGGTCGCGCGCTTATGACGCAGCCGAAGGTGCTGATGCTGGACGAACCCACCGCAGGCGTGTCGCCCATCGTGATGGACGAATTATTCGACCGCATCATCGAAGTCGCCCGCACCGGGATTTCCATTCTGATGGTGGAACAGAACGCCCGCCAAGCGCTTGATATTGCCGATAAAGGCTATGTTCTGGTGCAAGGCGCCAACCGTTTCACCGACACCGGACAGGCTCTGCTTGCCGACCCGGAAGTCCGTCGTTCGTTCCTGGGGGGCTGAGGCCATGGATATTCTCAACGCCCTTGTGGCCTTTCTGAACTTTGTCTTCGTTCCCGGCCTGTCCTATGGCAGCCAGCTTGCCTTGGGCGCTTTGGGCCTGACGCTGGTGTTCGGCATCCTGCGGTTTTCCAACTTTGCACATGGCGACACCATGGCATTCGGCACCATGTGGGTGATCCTGATCACCTGGTGGCTGCAATCGATGGGCATCAGCGCCGGACCGCTGCCCACAGCCTTGCTGGCCCTGCCCTTCGGCATCGCCATCACGGCGGCTTTCGTGCTGGCCACCGACCGCGCGGTCTACAAATTCTACCGCAAGAAAAAGGCCGCACCGATCATTCTGGTGATCGTCTCGACCGGCGTGATGTTCATCATGAACGGTCTGACCCGCATCATCATCGGGCCAGAAGAGCAGAACTTTGCCGATGGCGCGCGCTTTGTGATGGGGGCGCAGGAATTCAAGACCCTGACCGGCCTGTCCGAGGGCCTTGCGATCAAGACCACCACGGCGGTCACCGTGATCACCGCAGCGGTCTGTGTGGCATTGGTGTTCTGGTTCCTGCAAAAGACCCGCACCGGTAAATCCATGCGGGCGTTTTCAGATAACGAAGATCTGGCGCTGCTGTCGGGCATCAACCCCGAACGGGTCGTGATGGTGACGTGGATCATCGCCTCGGCGCTGGCGGTGATTGCGGGCACGCTTTACGGTCTGGATAAATCCTTCCGCCCGTTCATCTATTTCCAACTGCTGTTGCCGATTGCGGCGGCGGCGGTGGTTGGCGGGCTAGGCAACCCACTGGGTGCCATCGCTGGCGGCTTCATCATCGCGTTTTCCGAAGTCTTCGTGACCTACGCGTGGAAAAAGGTGGTGGGCTACCTGGTGTCGGCAGACATGGCCCCCGAGGGGCTGCTGCAACTGCTGTCAACCGACTACAAATTCGCGGTCAGCTTTGCGATCCTGATCATTGTGCTGCTGTTCATGCCGACCGGCATTTTCAAGGGGAAATGAGATGTCGAGAAATCTGTTACTCTTCGCGGCTGTCGGCATGCTGTTCGTGGCGACCGGGGTTTTCCAAAGCTGGAACGTGTCGCTGCAGATCCTGAACATCGGCATTCTGTCGGCGATCATGGCCTTGGGCGTGAACATGCAATGGGGCTATGCCGGGCTGTTTTCGACCGGCATCGTCGGCTCGGTCGCCTTGGGCGGTTTGGCGGTGGTGGTGGTGTCTTCGACACCCGTGCCCGAGGCATGGGCTGCGGGCGGGCCACGGCTGCTGCTTGGTCTGGCGTTTGGCGTGGCGGTGATTGCGGCGGCGGTCATTGCCTACAAGCGCATGGCCAAAGGCCGGGTGCGCAATCTGGGCGTGGCGGTGATCCTGATCGTCGGCTTCTTCGCCTATCGCGCCATCTTTGACCCGGCAGTTGCCGCGATTGAGGCGTTCAACCCGGCCACGGCGGGCAATATCGGCGGCCTTGGCCTGCCGTCGCTGCTGGCCTGGCCGGTGGGCGCGCTGTTTGCGGGCGTCGCCGCCTGGGCGATTGGCAAGACCGCGCTGGGTCTGCGCTCGGACTATCTTGCCATCGCCACGCTGGGCATTGCCGAGATCATTCTGGCGGTGATGAAAAACGAAGACTGGCTGGCGCGCGGGGTGAAGAACCTGACCAACATGCCGCGCCCGTGGCCGGTGCCTTACGAGGTGAACCTGCAGAAAGACCCCGGCTTCTTGTCTTTCGTGCAAAGCTACGGGCTGGACCCGATCACCTCTTCGACCATTCTGGTGAAGCTGTTGTATATGCTGATCTTCGGAGTGGTGCTGCTGGCGGTGATCTGGCTGTCGGAACGCGCGCTGAACAGCCCGTGGGGCCGGATGATGCGCGCCATCCGCGACAATGAAATCGCTGCAAGTGCGATGGGCAAGAACGTCACCAAGCGGCATTTGCAGATCTTCATCATCGGCTCTGCGGTGGTCGGTCTGGCAGGCGCAATGCTCACCTCGATGGAGGGGCAGATGGTGCCGGGCAACTATTCGCCGTTGCGCTTTACCTTCCTGATCTGGGTGATGGTGATCGTTGGCGGCTCGGGCAACAACTGGGGCGCGGTGCTGGGCGGGCTGTTGCTGGGTTGGCTGTGGCTGATCGTGGAAAGTGCGGGGCCGATGTTCATGGGCTATCTGACCATGCCGCTGGCCGATGGCGCGTTGAAGCAACACCTGATCGAAGGCGCGCCGCATCTGCGACTGGTCACGCTGGGTCTGGTGCTGCTTCTGGTGCTGCGGTTCAGTCCACGCGGGCTTATTCCCGAGAAATAAGCGCGGGACCTGCGGGCGCGGGCCACAGGCCCCACGCTTGCCCCATATAGCTGAAAACCTCCTGCGGCGCGGCCGTCAGGGGGTTTTCCTTTACCCGACCAAAGATCACCCCTTGCGGGTGTGCCGCCGCCCAGGCCTGCCAGTCGGCCTTGGTCTGCGGCATCGCAACCGGGGCGGTCAGGCGGGCCAGGAAGTTGATCTCGGCGTGGTATTCGGCATTCGCCACCGCCAGCCCATCCGGCGCATGTGTGGCCAAGGCAGCGGCCAGCGGGCGGCCATCATAGGCGGGGTAAAGCCCGGTCAATGCAACCACACCATGCAGCCCAAGCGTCAGCGCCACGCCCGCCAGCAGATGCCCCGGAATGCGCGGCAGCAGCGTCGTGGTCAGCACCAGCGCAAGGCTCATCGCCGCCAACGCCGTCAGCGGCCAATAGGGCGCCAACAGCACCAGCTCGCCCACTGCCGGGACGAAGCCCAGCCCCAAGGCCCCTGCCCCGGCCGCAATCGCCAATAGCGGCAGCCACAGCTGCGAGCCGCACTTGGCCTTCAGCGAGGCATAGCCAAACAGCAATGCCAGCGCCGGATAGGCGGGCAGCAGGTAATGCGCCTGCTTGCCCGAAATCAGCGAAAACAGCAGCAGGGTGGAAATCGCCCAGATCGTGCAAAGCCGGATCGCCGGGTCCGCCCAAGCGCCGCCAAAGCCCTGCCACAGCCGGATCGACCAGCCCCACGGGAACAACAAGAGCGGCAGCAGCGCGATCAGGAACCAGAACGGCCGGTCATGGGCGAGGCCACCTGCTACGCGTGCAGCGGATTGCGTCCACAGCAGTTCGGTGCGGAATTCCGGCGTCGCGGTCAGCAACGTCGGTACCAACCACAGCGCCACCAGCGCCAAGGCGACCAGCAGCGCCCCGGCAAAGCCTTTGGCGATTTGCGCCGGGCGTGGCGGCTCGGCGGCCCACAGCGGCAACGTCAGCAAGATCGGCATCAGATGCACGAAAATCACCGGGCCTTTGGCATAGACGCCGAACGCCAGCGCCAGCCCGAAACCAACCCAGCCCCCCTTGCCCTGCCCGATCCGCCACAGCGCCGCCACCCCCGCCAGGACGGCCAAGGCCAGCAGCGCATCAAACATCGTGGCCGACCCATAGATCAGGAACACCGGAAACCCGGCAAGGATCAGCGCCGCACGCGGGCCAAGATCATGCTGCGGCCAGAACCGCCGCGCCAGTGCCGCCGTCCCCGCCACCATCCCCACCGCACAGGCCGGGCCAACCAGTCGCGCGGCAAATTCGGACACCCCGACTACCAGCCAGACCAGATTGATCATCGCAAACAAAAGCGGCGTCTTGTGGGTATACATCTCGCCGTTCTTGGTCAGATGCACCGGGTCGCCGGAAAGCCGCATCTCCCAGGCCACCGACAGATAGCGGGTCTCGTCGATCGGCAGCAGCGGCCGCAGCGCCACCATGCATGCCAGAACCACCGCCACACCGATCAGGATCGGCCAAATCTTGCCCTGCATTTCCGCCTCCGTTTGCTGTGCCCTTGCTACAATGAACCTCGCCTGCGGTCCATCGCCGCGCATCGACCTTCATTTGCGACCTGTTTTTGTCGCATAAGGAACGGTGATTTGCGCCAAACTGCTTATTCAGGGGAAAAAGGGCGCGTCCCTGCTGGCTTGGAAGGATTCCTAAATGAAAACCCATACCCGCGTTGTTGTCATCGGCGGCGGCGTCGTCGGCTGTTCGGTGCTGTATCACCTGACCAAACTCGGCTGGTCGGATGTGATGCTGATCGAGCGGTCAGAGCTGACGAGCGGATCGACCTGGCACGCGGCGGGCGGCTTTCATACCCTGAACGGCGATACCAACATGGCGGCGCTGCAAGGTTATACCATCCGGCTGTACAAGGAGCTGGAGGCGATCACCGGCATGTCCTGCGGCCTGCACCACGTCGGCGGCATCACGCTGGCCGACAATCAGGCCCGGTTCGAACAGCTGAAGGCCGAGCGTGCCAAGCACCGCTACATGGGGCTGGATACTGAAATCCTCGGCCCGGAGGAGATCAAGAAATTCACCTATGGCATGGTGAATTTGGAAGGCATCGTCGGCGCGCTTTATGATCCGCTCGATGGCCACCTTGATCCGTCGGGCACCACCCACGCTTATGCCAAGGCGGCGCGGATGGGCGGCGCAGAGATTGTGCTGCACAACCGCGTGCTGGAAACCAACCCCACCGCGACCGGCTGGGAAGTGGTCACCGAAAAGGGCACGGTCTATTGCGAGCATCTGGTAAACGCAGGCGGGCTCTGGGCGCGGGAAATTGGCGCGATGGCCGGGGTTTACCTGCCGCTCTTGCCGATGGCGCACCAGTATCTGGTGACCGATGACATCCCGGAAATCATGGATATCCTGAAAACCGGCAAGGAATTCCCGCATGTGATGGACCCCGGAGGGGAGTCCTATCTGCGTCAGGAAGGCCGGGGCCT
This sequence comes from Paracoccaceae bacterium, assembly GCA_009773375.1. GTDB lineage: Bacteria > Pseudomonadota > Alphaproteobacteria > Rhodobacterales > Rhodobacteraceae > Cypionkella. The sequence continues at coordinate 88,632 of WRPH01000024.1, read as the reverse complement.
CTGCATCGGCTTTTACGAAAAGCCCTGCGAGCCGTGGTCGGTTGACGGCACGCCATGGAATTTCGGCCATGAACTGCTGAACGAACAATTCGACAAGATCGAAGACTCGGTCAACTTCGCCTATCGCCGCTTCCCGGTGCTGGAACGCACGGGCGTCAAGCGGGTGATCCATGGCCCGTTCACCTTTGCGCCCGATGGCAACCCGCTGATCGGCCCTGTGCAGGGCTTGCGGAATTACTGGTCGGCCTGTGCGGTGATGGCGGGCTTCAGCCAAGGCGGCGGCATGGGTCTGGCGCTGGCGCAATGGATGATCGAGGGCGAGGTCGAACGTGACCCGCGCGGCTTTGATGTCTCGCGCTTCGGCACCTGGACGACGCCGGGCTATACCGTGCCGAAGGTGATCGAGAACTACCAGATGCGGTTCTCGGTCGGCTATCCGAACGAGGAACGCCCGGCTGCGCGGCCGTTCCGCACCACGCCGATGTATGACACCAACTGTGCAATGAACGCGGTTTGGGGCCAGCAATACGGGCTGGAAGTGGTGAACTATTACGCCCTGCCCGGCGAACCTGCCTATGAAACCCCGACCTTCAAACGCTCCAACGCGTGGGAGGCCACCCGGCAAGAGGTCATGGCGGTGCGCGAGGGCGTCGGCATCAACGAATTGCAAAACTTCGGCAAGTATATCGTGCGCGGTGTGAATGCGCGGGCGTGGCTCGACCGCATCATGGCGGGGGCGATCCCGAAACCGGGCCGCCTGTTGCTGACCCCGATGCTGGCGCAGTCCGGCAAGATCATCGGCGATTTCACCGTGTCTTGCCTGAGCGAAACCGAATTCCAGCTGACCGCCAGCTATGGCGCGCAGGGTTGGCATTACCGCTGGTTCGAGCAGCACGCGATGGATGGCGTGACGGTGGAAAACGTCTCGGACGCACGATCTGGCTTCCAGATTGCCGGGCCGAAGGCGCGGGAATTGTTGGCGCGGGTGACGCGCAGCGATGTCTCGGGGGATGCGTTCAAGTTCATGGATGTGCGCCGGATGACCGTGGGCATGGCGAATTGCATCGTGCAGCGGGTCAGCTACACCGCCGATCTGGGCTATGAGATTTTCTGCGACCACATGTCGGTGCGCCACCTGTGGGATGTGCTGAACGCCGCCGGGGCCGATCTGGGCCTGCGCGCCTTCGGGATGCGGGCGATGATGTCCTTGCGTCTGGACAAGTGGTTTGGCTCGTGGGGCCGGGAATTCTCGCCGGATTATACCCCGGCTGAAACCGGGCTGGACCGCTTCATCCGCTGGAACAAGGACGCCGACTGGATCGGCAAGGCCGCCGCCACCGCCGAGAAAGCCGCCGGACCCAAGCGCAAGCTGGTCAGCTTCATCGTCGATGCCAATGACGCCGATGTCGTGGCGTGGGAGCCGATTTGGCTGAACGACGCGGTCGTGGGCTTCTGCACCTCGGGCGGGTTCAGCCATTACACCGGCAAGTCGCTGGCGCAGGGTTTCCTGCCCGCCGATCAGGTGAAAGACGGACTGGAATGCGAGATCGAAATCCTTGGCGAACGCCGCCGCGCCGTGGTGCATCTGACCCCGCTGTTTGACGCCGATGGCGCGCGGATGCGGGGGTAAGACGCGCCCGGACGATCTTTCGGGAAAAAGACGCCCGCGCCGAACGCCTGATCGGCAACGATCAGGCTGGCTGCAAGCCAAGTTGCAAACGCCGGTCCTTGACCGGCGTTTTGCTTTGCCTCACGCTTGCACCATGACCCTGACCATCCTGATCCCAGCCGCCGGAACCGCCAGCCGCATGCGCGGCGGTGACAAGTTGCTGGAAGAGGTCGGCGGCGAGCCGATGCTGCGCAGGCAGGCGCGGCTGGCACGCTTGGTTTGCGCAGCGGTGATCGTGACCCTGCGGCCGGAAGATTCGATGCGCCATAAGGCGTTAGAAGCTCTGGATATTACCGCGCTGCCGGTGCCGGATGCGGCCGAAGGCATGGCCGCCTCGATCCGCGCCGGTGCAAGTGCCGCACAAGGTGCGGTGATGATCCTGCCGGGGGATATGCCCGAATTGACCGCAGCCGATTTGCGGGCTGTGATCGACGCTTTCGATCAAGACCGCAGCGCGATCTGTCGCGGCACCGCTGCCGATGGCACGCCGGGGCACCCTGTCATTCTTCCAGCCGACCTGCGCGCCGAACTGCTGGCGTTGCGCGGCGATGAAGGCGCACGCAAGCTGTTGCAGCGGCACAAGGCCCGCGTCCGGCTGATCGCTTTGCCAGATCAGCACGCGATTACCGATCTGGACACGCCCGAGGCCTGGGCGATCTGGCGCGCACACAACCGCTAAGCCCCCGAATTCGCCAGATTTCCGGCTCGGAAATCGTGGTCTTACTGGGCCAGCAACACCCGCGCCTCGTGCGCCTTCAAGGTCGGCCGCGCCGCAGGATACGCCGCGCCATCCAGCGCAAGATCGGGGAAGATCAGCTCAATCTCATCCCGCTGCGCGGCTTCCATACTGTCGAGCATGCGTTCAGCCGGCTGAAAGCTTTCGGTCCACGCGCCATTGGCGCACAGGATCTCGTGCCGCGCCAGCATCAGGTGAATGTAGGTCACACCCGGCGTCAGTATCTGCTGAACCCCGTCCAACGCGGTCAGATGCGTCGCCGCCACCAGCACCTCGGCCTCGCCGAACAGCATCTCTGGCAAACCACCTTCCAGAAGCATGCGATGTTGCGGCGACACCAGCGTATCGCGCAGCGGCAACCCATAGCCCAAAGCCCCCTGCCCGATCTTCACCGGCTGCAAGCGCGGCTGCGCGATCAGATCGGCCAGACCCAGCTTGCGGCTGCCGACCCAGGCAATCGGCTGCAAACCATGATCGCGGGTCATCACCAAATCGCCCGGTTGCAACTGCTCCACCGCCACTTCGCCGCGCCCGGTGCTGATCATCACGCCGGGGGTAAAGCAGGGGATCACCTTCTCGATGTTCGAGAAGGCCATGGTCCCGATCACCGCCCCGGTGCTGTCGAGGAACTCGACAGTGCCATTTTCAGCATTCATCGGATCATAGATCACATTGGTCAGCGCCCAGCCCCAGGCGCTGAGATCCAGCACGTCATAGTCGCCGTCGCTTTCGCCGCCATCCACCACGTCGCCAATGGCGTTGAGGTCTTCGACGATCAGATCGCTGCCTGCGCCGCCCAGAATGCTGTCGGCTCCGGCATCGGCAAAGATGGTGTCATTGCCTGCGCCCGCGTCGATGGTGTCATCACCCGCGCCACCAAACAGGGCATCAATACCGTCGCCGCCATGAATCAGATCATTGCCAGCACCGCCGATGATCGTGTCATCGCCGGTGCCGCCATACAGGCTGTCTGACCCGGCGCGGCCGTCAATGCGCAGCGTGCTTTCGCCATCATAGCCCAACAAGGTATCATCGAAAGCCGAGCCGAACAGGCCGTCGATGCCAGACAGCGTATCACCCGCCGCATCGCCGCCCAGCCCGGTGCCCGCGCCAAGATCGACATGCACCGCCGTCGCAGAGCCGGTATAGTCGGCAAAGTCAAAGCCCGCGCCGCCCTCCAGCGCATCCGCGCCAAGCCCGCCGGTCAGCGTGTCATCGCCCAGCCCCCCCAACAAGCTGTCGTTGCCCGCGCCGCCATCAAGCAGATCATGGTCGGCACCGCCGTCCAGCGTGTCGTTGCCATCGCCCCCATAAAGCAGATCGTTGCCCGCATCGCCCGCAAGACTGTCATTGCCCGCAGCGCCGAGCAGCCAATCATTGCCCAAGCCCCCCGACAAGATGTCATTGCCGGTGCCGCCGTCCAGCGTGTCATTGCCATCTTCGCCCAGCAAGCTGTCGTTGCCGTCCAGGCCGCTGATCAGATCATCGCCCGCGCCGCCCAGCAGGGTATCATCGCCCGCCGTCTCGGCGGCGACGTCCAGCGGCGTCGTATTGGCGTAGAATTCATAATAGACGCCTGCCGTTACACCGCTGCCGCCACTGGTGGCAAGGCTTACGGCGGTGAACGGCACGTTGATGGTCAGCGTGCCGATCGTGGTGACGTTGGAGCCGCTGCCGATCCGCACGATCTGACCTGCGGCGTTGATCTGATAGGCACCATTGCCGTTGAAGGTCACGCGGCCATCGGCAATGGCGGTGTTCAGGTTGATCATCACGCCGTCGATGGTGATCGTCAGCGTCTCCGCCGCGTTGATCGCGTTGAACCGGATCTGCCCGCCCGAAATCTGGCTGGATGCAGTGTGGGTATGGGTTTCGACGCCGTCGGTGTTGCCCAGCAAAAAGCCGCTGAGCGTGCCGTTTGTGCCGGTGCTCAGGTTGTTGTCGCCCGAAACGGTTCTGACGGTAAAATTCGGCCGACCACTGGTGCCCGCCACCGATTGCGTCGCAGCGGTGACTTCGGTGTAAGACGGCGCATAGCTGGTGCCTGCAAAGGCCACGCCACCCGACAGCGTATCGTCGCCGGTGCCGCCATAGATCAGATCATGGCCCGAGCCGCCGTCAAGGCTGTCATTCTCGCTGTCGCCATAAACCGTGTCGTTGCCAGCCCCGGCATTGACCACATCGTTGCCAGTGCCGCCGTAAACCTGATCGTTGCCAAGCCCGGAACTGACGGTATCGTTGCCCGCCCCTGCCAGCACATAGTCGGCCTGCCCGGTGGTGCCCGCGTAGCCGGTGGCGTCGTTGGCGTCGATGCGGTCGCCGTTCAGATCGCCGACATAGCTTGCGTCGATGACATCATTGCCGCTGGTGCCGTTGACAATGCCATCGCCCAGAAACACCGCGCCGGCCTCGAACTGCATCGAGTAGACGCCCGCCGGGTCGTTGGTATCAAAATCGTTGCCGGCATAGGTCGCCAGAAACGCCGCATTGCCCGAGCCTTCAATCAGCGTCTGGCTGGAGGTGCCGTTCGACAGCCCCACCGTGGCCACACCATAGCCACCGTTGGTGAAGCCGATATTGCTGTAGATATATTCAACGCCAAAATCACCGCCGCCCAGATTGGTCAGCACCATCTGGAAACTGTTGGTACCAGCGCCGGTATAGGCCGCCACGTTCAGCCAGGTGATGGTGATCTTGCCGGTCGTGGCATCCAGATCCCAATAGATGTCGCCGCCCTTGGAGATGTCAATATCGGTCCAGAACGCCGCAAGGCTGGGCTTGCCCAGCGTCGTCAGCGCCCCCGGTGTATAGCTTGGCTCGGCAGATCCAAAGGTCACCAGACCATTGGTGTTGATGAACATAGAGGTATAGCTGGTGCCGTAGACGTTGACGCCGCCCGCACCAAACACCGAAGTCAGGTTGACCGCCATCGAGCCGTCGTCGAGGTTTCCGGTATAGCCGCCGGTGGTCTTGAACGACTGTTCGCCGTAGCCGGAACTGCCGCCAAGGCCTGAAATCAGCGTCGCCATGGCTCAGACCCCGCCCGACCGACACAGCGGGGTGCTGTGCGGCAGTTTCAAGATCAAAGTTGCACGGATCGCAGACATACCAAGACAACTCCAGTTAAGCTGAACTTGGAATTAACCTTGGTGATGGGCTGAAATGTGGCCAGACTGCGGTATGTTTCCGACGCAGCGACAATCGCCCCCAGTTTGAAAACCGGGGGCGATTGCCGCTAAAGTTGCCGGGTCAAGCTCAGGCGCGCAGCAGCACCTGCGCCTCTTTTGCCTTCAGCGTCAGCCGGGCCGCGGGGTAGTTTCCACCCAGAGCAAGCGTCGGGAACAGCGCCAGGATTTCCGCGCGTTGTGCCGCATCCAGCCCGTTCAACGTCTGCGCGCCCGGCTGGAAGCTTTCCGACCACGCCCCGTCGGCCCGCACGACTTCATGGCGGTCAAACAGGATGTGGATATAGCTGACCGTTTCCGGCATCACCCGGCCCACCCCCGACATGCCGACCATATGCGTGGCCGCGACCAGCACCTCATGTTCGCCAAACAGCAACTCGGCCCGTGCGCCGGTCATCAGCATGCGGTGCTGTGGGCTGACCAGCATGTCACGTTCCGGCAGATCACCGCCCAGCGCGCCCTGCGCAATCCGCACCGGGTTGAACCGCGGCTGCACCGCCAGTTCTGCCGCGGTCAGATCGCGGCGCCCGACCCAGCGGATCGGCTGGAAGCCGGAATCGCGGGTCAACACCAGATCGCCCTCGGCCAGATCCTCAACCGCCACCTCGCCCTGATCGGTCAGGATCATCGCGCCGGGGGTAAAGCAGGCCACCACATTCTCGATATTCGAGAAGGTCATGCTGCCGATCACCACACCGCTGGCATCGAGGAATTCAACGATACCGTTTTCCGGGTTCATCGTGTCATAGATGATATTGGTGCCAGGATGGCCCCAGGCGGTCAGATCCAGCGTGTCATAATCATCGCCGCCCTCGCCGCCATCGACCACATCGCCAACGCCTGCAAAGAAGCTGTCGCGGTCATCTTCGCCCAGCAGCGTATCGTTTCCGTCGCCATCGTAGAAGATGTCGTTGCCCGCGCCGCCAAATTGCAGGTCATCGCCGGCCTCGCCGATCAGCACATCCTCGCCCGCGCCACCATAAGCGGTGTCGTTGCCGTCACCGCTGTAAAGCCAGTCATTGCCGTCGCCGCCGCTGACAACGTCATTGCCGGTTCCGGCATCCAGCAAATCATCGCCCGCGCCCGCGTCCAGCAGATCATCACCTGCACCGCCGCTTACAACATCGGCACCCGCCCCGGCGGTCAGGCTGTCGTTGCCGGTCTCGCCCGACAGAAAATCGTCGCCGTCGCCGCCATCAAGGCTGTCATTATCCAAGCCGCCCAGCAAGCTGTCGTTGCCAATACCGCCGAACAGGCTGTCATTGCCGTCGTCGCCGCGCAGCGTGTCATCGCCCGCCTCGCCTTCGAGCCAGTCGTCGCCAAGCCCGCCGACCAGCTGGTCATTGCCAAGCTCGCCCCAAAGGGTGTCGTTGCCGCCTTCGCCAAACAGGGTGTCATCGCCATCGCCGCCCAGCAACGCATCATCGCCAAGGCCGCCCAGCAGGGTATCAGCCCCCGCATCGCCCCAGAGCGAGTCATTGCCCTCGCCACCGCTCAGGCTGTCATTGCCCGCACCGCCGATCAGATAGTCATTGCCCGCGCCGCCGCTGACAAAATCATTGCCGTCGCCACCATGCACCGTGTCATTACCGTCCCCGGCCAAGACCGTATCATTGCCCGCGCCCGCATAGATCAGATCGTCATTGTTGGCCGTGGCACTGTCGGACGCATCTACCCGGTCGCCTTGCGGATCGCCGGTATAGTTGGCGTCGATCAGATCATCGCCTGCGGTGCCCTCAACGATGTAGTTTGGTGGCGGCACTTCGGTGCCATCAACGATGACATGCTCGATATTGTAGAATTGCAGCGTGCCGCCGCCAGTGAAATGCACCACGCCGTTTTCCGGGTTCAGCACATCCCAGACGATGTGGTCCACCCCCGACACGTGCAGCGTATCGTTGTCGCTGCCGGTGGTGACGGTTTCATAGCCATCAACATAATCGCCCACACCACCATAGAAGCTGTCGGCGTCTTCCTCGCCCAGCATGGTATCAGCGCCCGCGCCACCGATCAGGGTATCAGCGCCATCCGAGCCTTGCATGAGGTCATCGCCGTCATCGCCGAAGACAAGATCATTCTCGCCCGAGCCGGTGATGGTGTCATTGCCCGCGCCACCATAGACGGTATCGTCGCCAAAGCCGCCGTAGACCTGATCATTGCCGTCGCCGCCATAGACCGTATCGCTGTCAGCCCCGCCGTAAACGGTGTCATCGCCTGCACCGCCGTCAACCAGGTCATTGCCGGTATCGCCGCGCAGCAGGTCATTGCCGTCGCCGCCCAGCACGGTATCGTTGCCTGCGTCGCCCTGCATGTAGTCGTTGCCGACGCCGCCGCTCAGGCTGTCATTGCCGTCGCCGCCATAGAGGAAATCATTGCCCAGCAAGCCGTTGACGGTGTCATTGCCCGCCCCGGCATAAACCTCGTCGTCGTTTGATCCGGGGGTGCCAAGGATCGCGTCGTTGTTGTCGATCACATCGCCATTGGCATCGACGTAGCCCGCACCGATGCTGTCATCGCCTGCGGTGCCATAGATGATGCCGTCGGGGTTGCCGCCGTTCAGCACCAGATGCTCGATTTCCGAGAACGCCAGCGTGCCGCCGCCTTCAAAGGTGATCACGCCGCTTTCGTTGTTGCCGCCGCCATAGGTCAGCCCGATGACGTTGCTGACAACCAACGTGTCATTGTCGATGCCACCCTCGCCGCCGACAACAACCGTTCCCGCCTCGGTCCCGAACACCTCAAAACGGTCCTGATCGTCATCACCGTAAAGGCTGTCATTGCCGGAAACGCCATACAGCAGGTCATCGCCGGTGCCGCCGTAGAACAGGTCTACACCCTCGCCCCCCCCAAGTGTATCGTTGCCGGCATCGCCATACAGCGTGTCATTGTTCTCATCGTCCCAGATTTCATCGTCACCAGCGCCGCCGAACATCAGGTCGTTGCCGGTCTGCCCCATGATGAAATCGTTGCCGCTTTCGCCAGAAACCGTATCGTCGCCCGTCCCCCCCCAGACAGTGTCGTTGCCGATGCCGCCGAGAATGGAATCGTTGCCAACACCCCCGTAAAGATGATCGTTGCCCGCTTCGCCCAGCAGCGTATCGTTGCCGCCCGAACCGTAGACAAAGTCGTTGCCGTCGCCACCCAGCACACTGTCTTGCCCGTCCCCGGCATCGACAGTGTCATTACCAACACCGCCATAAACCGTGTCATTGCCAAGAGCCGCGACAATACTGTCATCACCGCCATAGCCATAGATGGTGTCGTTCAGCCCGTCGCTGCCGTCGATCTGGTCGCCGTTGAGGTCGGTATAACCCCCCCCCATGCTGTCATTGCCCGCAGTGCCATCGACCGGGCCTGCAAAGACGATATGCTCGATCTCGCTGAAGCTTAGCGTGCCGCCCGAAGCCAGCGCAATGGTGCCCGCTTCGTTGTTGCCACCGCCATAGGTGATGATCGACCCGGCCTCGACCACGAGAGTATCGTTGTCGTTGCCGCCCTCGCCGCCGACAATGCTGTCGCCCGCCGCAGCCCAGATCAGATCGGCGTCATTGCCGCCCAGCAGCGTATCATTGCCCAGACCACCGATCAGCGTGTCATTGCCGTCAGCGCCGACAAGCATGTCGTTGCCCTCGCCGCCCTGCACGGAATCGTTGCCGATGCCGCCATAAAGCCCGTCGTCGCCGACGCCGCCATAGATCGTATCGTTGCCCGCGTCGCCGTTGATCAGATCATTGCCGGCGTTGCCGGTCAGGCTGTCGTCACCGATCCCGCCCTCCAGATAATCTTCGCCCGCGCCCCCGGTCAGGGTGTCGTTGCCTGCATAGCCGCGCAGATCAATATCGGTCAGCGCAAGCGCAGCGTTCATGCTGTCCGCGGCGCCCGAGCCTTCGACATTCTCGATTTCCGAGAATGTGCCGGACCCGCCCCCGGCATAAACATAGTTGCCCGCCTCGCTGCCGGTAAACGTCACCGTCACCGCTTGCGCAGGGTCGCTCAGCACCAGCGAGTCATAGTCATAGCCGGTCTCGCCGCCGACAACGGTATCCACCCCCGCCCCCGACAGGATCACAAAGGCATCCTGGCCCTCGCCGCCCGACATGCTGTCATTGCCCGCGCCACCGATCAGCCAGTCGCCGCCCTGCCCGCCGATCAGCGTGTCAGCGCCCGCGCCACCCAACAGCGAATCGTCGCCTTCCGAGCCGTCAATCACATCATCGCCCGAACCGCCGGTGATGGTGTCATTGCCCGCGTTGCCAACCAGCGCCACCGCCGCCGTCGAGGCTGCGGCGTTGATCACGTCATTATAGGCAGTGCCGCTGATCGCCTCGATCTCGGCAAAACTGCCGTTGGTACTGGCAGCACCGGCGTATTGATAGACCCCGGCCTCGGCCCCGGTGAAGGTGACAGTCACGCCTTGTGTGCTGGTGGCGTTGCCAAAAGTGATGCTGTCAGTGGTGCCCGCAACCTCGCCGCCGACGATGGTATCGCCGTTGTCGGTATCGGTGATCACAAAGACATCGCTACCATCGCCGCCGTAGAGCGTATCGTTACCGCTGCCACCCGCCAGCGTGTCATTGCCCGCGTCGCCCTGCACCAGATCATCGCCCGCGCCGCCCAGCAGCGTATCGTTGCCGATGCCGCCATACAGGCTGTCATTCCCGGCCATGCCATCGATGAGGTCATCTCCCGCAGCGCCATAGAGCACGTTGGTGTATTCAAACCCCGGCACCGTCGACTGCCCGTCATAGCCGATGATGGTATCATTCAGCCCCGAGCCGATCACGCCATCAATACCGTAATAGGTATCGCCCTGCGCATCGCCGCCCGCGCCCGCGCCCGTGCTCAGGTTGACGTTGACCGCAGCGCCCGAGGCCGAATAGTCCACATAATCAAGCTGCGCGCCACCGTTGAGCTGGTCGTTGCCCGCATCGCCCAGCAGCGTATCGGACCCGTCGTCGCCAAAAAGCTGGTCATCGCCCAGCCCGCCCGACAGCACATCCAGCCCGACCCCACCATACAGCGTGTCGTTGCCGCCCTCGCCGTTCAGCCGGTCATTGCCTTCGTCGCCATGCGCCAGATCCGCGCCGCCACCTGCGAAGATCAGGTCATTGCCGGTGCCGCCATACAGCGTGTCATTGCTGCCGATCGTCGCACTCGCGCCATCCCCGATCAGCGTGTCGTTGTCAGCCCCGCCATAGAGCATATCCGCCCCGGCTTGCCCCTGCAGATAGTCGTTACCCGCCTCGCCATACAAGGTATCAGACCCATCCGCAGTGCTGTCCACCCGTGCGCCGAACAGGGCATCGTCTTCGGTGCCGCCCAGGATCAGATCGGCGCCAATGCCGCCCGCCAGCGTGTCCTTGCCCGCCCCGCCATAGATCGTGTCGTTGCCGGTATCGGTATCGCCGCCAATAACGCTGTCATTGCCCGCCCCGGCGTCGATTGAATCGTTGCCGCTGCCCGATGTCACCACGTCATTGCCGTCGCCAGCGGTGATCACATCATCGCCGGTGCCCGCATTGATGGTATCATCGCCGCCCGGAGCCATATAGCCGACCGGGTTGGTGTTGACCCGCAAATCATAGATCGTACCGTTGCCAGCCGTGCCGCTGTTCTGCACGCCAATCGAGGTGAACGGCACGTTGATGGTCAGCGTCGCAAACTGGGTGCCATCGGTGGTCAGGTTCACCAACTTACCGGCCGCGTTCACCGTATAGCCCGACGCCCCTGCATTCAGCGTCACCGCGCCCGCTGCGATCAACGTGTTCAGGTTGACCGCAACCCCATCCAGCCAGATCGTAACCTGCTCGCCCTGATTGAGGTTGGCAAAGGTCAGCTGCGCCCCAGCCACCTGCTGCGACATCGTATGGGTGTGGGTTTCCACCTGATCGCCGTTGCCGACCCAGTAGCCGTTCGGCAAAGCCGCCAGATCGCTGGCGGTCAACTGGTTGTCGCTGGACACCGAGGTATAGCCGATGTTACCCGCCACACCGCTGACCGACCCGGCCGCGCCAGTCACGCTGGCATAGCTTGGCGCCACCGCCTCAGCCGCGCCGCCGGTGATGGTGTCGTTGCCCGCGCCGCCGGTCAGACTGTCATTACCCGAGCCGCCGTCAATCACATCCGCCCCGGCACCGCCGGTGATGGTATCGTTGCCGCCCGCGCCCCACAGCGTCTGCGCCGAAGTCGCCGCTGTTGCATCCAGATTATCGGCGTAAACCGTGCCCGCAACAGCTTCGATTTCCGAGAACACGCCGGAAGATGCCACATCAGCAGGTGGTGCCGCGCGGAAAACATAGCTCCCCGCCTCGGTGCCGGTGAAGGTGACGTTAACGCCCGCAGTGGTCAGGTAATTGCCAAAGCCCAGCGCGTCAAAATCCGTGCCGCCCTCACCGCCGACGATGGTATCCAGATCATGGTCATCGGTGATGTTGAACCAATCCGCGCCATCACCGCCAAACATGCTGTCAGACCCGACACCGCCGGACAGCGTGTCATTGCCGGTGCCGCCATACAGAACGTCATTGTCGCCGCAGCCGATGATGAAATCGTTACCCGCATCGCCCCAGACGGTGTCATTGCCAGCACTGTCGGCGTTGAACGTGCCGAAACTGTCGTTGCCGGTGCCCAGCGTTACCTTGTCATTGCCCGCGCCGCCAAACACCGTGTCGTCACCGCTGTCGGCGTCGATGATATCGCTGCCGTCACCCGCGATCACATAGTCATTGCCCGCGCCCGCATAGATCACATCGGCGTTGCCGGTGGTGCCCTGCACGCCGGTCGCGTCATTGGCATCCACCCGGTCACCATCCGGATCGCCCAGATACGAGGTGTCGATGATGTCATTGCCGCTGGTGCCTGAAACGATGCCGTCTTTTGTGACAAAAAGCGTCGTGTTCATCGTGATGTAACCCACGTCGGTATTGACGCCGTCGGTCACGGTATAGGTCAGATTTTCGGTGCCCAGCACGGCATTGGCAAACACCGTCACGGTGTTGTCGGCGTTCAGCCGCACCTGCTGGCCCGAGGTCAGGGTGACGGTCTGACCTGCGGTCACATTGGTGCCGTTGATCTGGGTGATCGTCAGATTGCTGCCACCCGTCTGGGTGTCGTTGGCCAGAATGTCAAAGGTGCGCGACTGCAAGGCCTGCACGTTGATCTTGTCATCATTGGCCAGCGTCACGGTCTGGATGCTGTCGCCCATGATCAGCAGGTTGGAATCGTAAATCGCATCGCCACCGTCGGCGATGCCAATCTTGATGGTGTTGGCGACGCCCTTGTTGACCGGCGCTTTCAGCGACAGCACATAGGTAATGCCGTCCATTTCAGTGTTGAACTGATCCAGCGTGTTGTCGCGGTAAAGGTTTTCGTTCTTGCCGCCGTTCACCTCGTCGATCGCGATATTGCCGGCCACCGTCACCGTCACCGGCACAAAGCTGCCGTTGACCCAGACGCCAAACGCATCGTTGACGTTGCCGTTGACGTATTCGGGATATTCCTCCGAGCTGAACACGAACTGCATCGTCAGATAGTCGCCGTCCGGCACGAAGGTCGCGTTCAGGATCGCGCCGTCAAACGTCGCCATCCCGGCCACCGCATTCAACTGGGCATCGCCATTGATGCCGGCTGCGGTATCGGTTGACAGGTTCGTCAAGGTGTTGGTGTTGGTGGTGCCCGAGCTGTTGGTGAAATCCACCACCCGGCCGGTGGACAGGATCACCCCGGTATTGGTCGACGAAATCCCTGCAATGGTGCTGAGCGCGCCGGAATAGACCCCGGCCGAGGCGGCATCGCCCTGAAAAGAGGCGGTCGTGACCGTGACGCCATTGCCGAAAATGGCATTCGCCATATCCAGCGCGGTGGCAGAGGTGTTGATCGTCAGTTCGTTTGCAATTGCCATGTCGTTACACCTTTACGCAGACAGATTTGTCCGAAAACACACAAGATTCGAGCGCGCCCGATGCGCCACCAGACGGACCCACCAGGACGCAGGCATTGCGTGCAGAACATTGATTTCCAAACATTTTAATCATTACCAACCCTGCTCGCCGATCAAACTCCGCTGCAAAATGCCCGGAATCCTTGGATTTCTTTCCAGCAAATTAGCTCGGTATCGCGGTAAATTTTCGACAAGTACGGCGCGAAATCAGGCTTCTTTGCGCTCGATTTGTGGCCAAAATCATATGCCGCCACAGCGCCGCCACATTTCAAACATCGCTTCGCCAAAGGTTCAAAATGACGCGCCACTCAGGGGCGTATTTTGGAAAGATTTTGCTTTGAAAGCGCATGTCGCTCGCGTGCGACCTGCACGCTCGACCGGCCCAGGCCAAGAAAAAGGGGCCCCCGGATGGGAGCCCCTTCTTCACAAAGCAGACAGACCGCCTGCTCTGGGCTGCATAACCGTTACTTCACCAGAAGCAGAGCCTCGTGGCGCTTCAGCGTGCGACGCGCCGCCTGATAGTCTTCCAGACCGGCCGAGGTTTTCAGATCGGGGAACAGATCGTAAATCTCGGTCCGTTGCGCATTGCCCATGCCCTTCAGCGTGTAGTCGCCGGGCTGGAAGCTTTCCGTCCACGCCCCGTTTGACAGCACGACCTCGTGGCGGTCAAACATGAAGTGGATATAGCTGGTGCCCACCGCATCAACCGCGTCGATGCCCTTGCCCGCCACCAGATGCTTGGCGGCAACCAGAACCTCGTGCTCGTCAAAATAAAGCGCGGTGCGGTCGTTGGCGACCAGCAACCGGTGGTTCGGCGACACCATCATATCCTGTTCCGGCAGGCCGTTGCCGAGGCTGCCCTGACGGATCATCACCGGCTTCAGATGCGGATTGGCGACCAGATCATGCCAGCCCAGATCCTTGCGCCCGGTCCAGCGGATTTCCTGAATGCCGTTGTCGCGGGTGATGATGCGATCACCGGCTTTCAGGCTTTCCACCGGCACCTCGCCCTTCGGTGTCGCGATCAGCGTGCCGGGGGTAAAGCAGGGGATGACGTTTTCGATGTTGGTGAAGGTCAGCGTGCCGGTGATGTTGCCGTCAACGTCCAGATAATCCACGGTGCCGTTTTCCGGGTTGTCCGCCGCGTAGCGAATGCGGAACGGGCCAGAGCCGCGCAGATCCAGCGTATCGTAATCGTCGCCGCCTTCGTTGCCGTCGATCACGTCGCCGAGGCCATCGGTATTGGTGCCGACAAGGAAGGTGTCGCGGTCATTGCCACCCGACAGCGTATCGGCACCCTGCCCGCCGATGATGGTGTCGTTGCCGACATTGCCCGTCACCAGATCGTCATCAATGCCGGCGTCGATCCAGTCGTCGTCCTGACCGCCATCGATGGTGTCATCGTCATCCAACCCGAAGATTGTGTCGTTGCCCATGCCGCCATGAATATCGTCGCGGCCGTTGTTTGGCAGCAAATCGCCCTGATCGTCGCGGATGTTTACCTCATCCGGCACGTTCGGGCCATAGCCGCCGTACACAAGATCATCGCCCTGACCGGCATCAATCCAATCATTGCCCTCGCCACCGATGATGGTGTCATTGCCCTGATTGCCTTCAAGGCGGTCATCATCAAAGCCGCCGTCGATCAGGTCATTGCCAAAGCCGCCGAACGCCATGTCGGCATCGTCGCCGGTGCGGATGGTGTCATCGCCGGTTCCGCCATAGACGGTATCCAGATCGTTGGTCGGGTTGGCATCCGACGGATACAGCCCCGGATAGCCCTGATCCGGCAGCGGCAGCACACCGCCACTCAGCAGCGGCCCGCCACCACCACCGCCCGAGGTGTCGATAAGGTCATTACCCTCGCCGCCACGGGCGTAGTCGTTGCCGTCGCCGCCGAACAGGCTGTCATCGCCGGATTGACCAAACATCACGTCGTCGCCAGCCTGACCGAAGACCGAGTCATTGCCGTCGCCAGCGCGCACTGAATCGTCACCGTTGCCACCTTCGATCGAGTCATCGCCGCGCCCGGCCCAGACCGTGTCATTGCCATCACCCGCGAGAATGCGATCATCATTCGGCGCATCGCCCGGCAGGAAGGCGTCGTTGTTGTCCACCCGGTCGGTATCCCACGGGTCGATGTAGTTGACATCAATCAGATCGCCGCCAGCGGTGCCGCGCACGATGCCATCCGGGCCACCGAAATTGTCAACGGTGTCCGACAGTTGGAACATCGTTACCGAGCCTTCGAAATGCTGGTCGATATTGTTCAGCAGGTCCGGCGTCGAATTCGACTGGCCTGCGCCGATGATCCAAGGCTGATCAATGCCTGCGCTGCCCATATCCATCGTCAGCGTATTGGGCACCGCATCGGCAAAATTGCCGCCGCTGGTAAAGTTGTTGATCAGCAACTGGCCGCCGGTGCCGCCCTGATCCCAGGAATAGCTGAGCTTGATGGTATCACCGGGGTTGGCAAAGCCCGCCGGGGTGCCGAAAGTTTCTGTGCCCGCCTGCGTTTCGTGGCTGATCACCACCGAACCGTCGGCCTGAACTTCAATCCGATAGCCGCCGTCGGTCTGGCCGATGCTGTCGCGCGACAACACGGTCTGCGTATCGGTCAGCGGGCTTTGACCAAGCGTGAATTTGATATCGAGCGTGCCGCGATCCATCTGGAAGGTGTTGTCGTGATAGATTTTCACCAGATCATTCTCGCCATCCAGAATGGCCTGCCCGCCGGTAGCCGAAGCGCCGTTCAGGTAAATGCCATCCTGCGCACCATTGCCCACGGCGCTGTCGCGTGCCGTGGTGTCAAGGTCGTCAAAGTTATAAAGCGCAAAAACCGGCATGTCCGTTTCCTCATTTCACCCGAGACCCGGTTGCCCGCGTCTCTTCCGACCCAGTCCCGCGCCGCCCCCGCACGGGGCCGCTGCGGATCAGCGCGATCCCGGCGAAACCGGAGCCTGCGCCATGACGCCTGTCGTCAAAGGTGAAGTGAAGGGCATAACCCACCAATCAGAGACTCGCATCTCTGGCCAAACGTGCAAAATTTCTTGTTTGACAAACCGGGTCGCAGAAACCCGGTAATCGGCAGCACTTCCTCACAACACGCGCGCCTTTCGACGCGCAACCACTGAACGACCGCCCCCACGGCCAACACTGTCTTACCCAGCAAGACCCTTATTGAATACCTCTGGTTAGGCTTATCGGGAAGTAAAAAAAGTCGAGATTGCGGCAAGCTCGTGGCAAAGCGGGCTGAATTGGCCGGATCAGCCTTAGGAAGTCCGATCAGAAATCCACCGCTTTGCCGTTGCTTGTTGCACTTTCGCCAACAGTCGCAGATGCACCATTCAAGGCAATTTTCAGCAAAAACAACTATTCTGGCGGGTACTTCGGGCAAGCCCCGCGCGATGATTGTTTCCGGTCAGGCAACAATATTATGCGTTGGAGTTTGGTTTACCATGGCCGGGGAATTTTGCCATTCTTTCACCACATTTGCGGCGGGCTGTTGCGAGAAACGGATCAATGCTCGCAATTGCGCGTCATCGGTGCGGCATGCCGAAAAATCCGCCAGGGCCAAAGCCGAATCGCCGGGCCGGTCTGCACAGGACGACCTGCCAAAGCGGTGCCCGTTCTGCGGCTTTGCGGCGAAATGCCACAATTGCGCCATCGCCGCGGCAACCGCCTGTAGCGCATCCTGTTTAAAATCTGGGAGAGGTGGTACCCGAGGTCGGACTCGAACCGACAAGCCTTGCGGCGGGGGATTTTGAATCCCCTGCGTCTACCATTCCACCACTCGGGCAACCTTACGGCGCGGTTTAGCCGCGCCTTTGTGCGTCGTCAACCGGGTTCGGCGACAAACTTCGACTTAAAGCTGTTTGGCACTGAAGGTGTCGCAGCTGGCAATCTGGCCCGACTTCAGCCCGGTGATGAACCACTTCGACCGCTGCGCCGAGGTGCCATGCGTAAACGTATGCGGCATCGGCCGCTGCCCGGCATTGCGCTGCAAGGTATCGTCACCGATCTGTTTGGCCGCGTTCACCGCCTCTTCGAAATCGCCCTTCTGGATGGTGCCGAACTGCGCCTGCACCTCGCGCGCCCAGATCCCCGACAGGCAATCCGCCTGCAATTCGATCCGCACCGAGATCGCGTTGCTTTCGGCCGCGCTGACCTGCTGGCGGATCTGGTTGGCCTTGCCGAGGATGCCCAATTCATCTTGCACATGGTGGCCAATTTCATGCGCCACCACATAGGCCATGGCAAAATCGCCATGCGCGCCAAGCTGTTGCGACATGGTGGTGAAGAAGTCGGTGTCCAGATACACCTTGTTGTCGCCGGGGCAATAGAACGGCCCGGTCGCCCCCGAGGCATCGCCGCAGGGCGAATTCGTCACGCCCTTATACAGCACCAGCGTTGCCGGGTCATACGCCTGCCCCAGTTGGGTCTGAAACAGCCCCGCCCAGATTTCCTCGGTATCGGCCAGCACGACAGAGACGAATTCGCCTGCAGCCTTATCTTCGGCGGTCATCTCGACCGCCGGGCCGCTTTGGCCCGACCCGGTGTCATTCAGCAAGGGCGTCAGATCAATGCCAAGGAAATAGCCGATCACCACCACCGCGACCACGCCGATGCCACCAACGCTGCCCGCACGCACCCTGGATACGCCGCGCCGGTCTTCGATATTGCCGCTGCCCCTGCGTCCACGCCATTCCATCGCACTGGTTCTCCTCACGCCGATTTGTGCCAGCATAGGCCCTCAGCCCCCAAGCGCAACCGCTGCACCTGCTGGCTCTCCCTTGACCGCGCCTTCCCGCCGTGGCCAATGGCGGCCAGACAAACCGGAGTTGCCGATGTTTCGCAAACTGTACGAGTGGACGCTGCGCTGGGCCGGCTCGCGCCACGCCCCAGCGGCGATGGGTGTGGTGTCTTTCGTCGAAAGCTCGGTGTTCCCGATCCCGGCGGATGTGCTGTTCATCCCGATGGTGCTGGCCAAGCCTGAAAAGGCCTGGACCTACGCGCTGATCGCCACCGTCACCTCGGTGCTGGGCGGCATCTTCGGCTGGTGGATCGGCCATTTCGCCTTTGAGGCGCTGGCCCAGCCGGTGCTGGAATTCTACGGCAAATTGGAGGCGTTTCAGGCGCTGAAATCCAACACCGGCGATACCGCCATTCTGATCATGCTGATCACCTCGGGCCTGTCGCATCTGCCGCCGATGAAGGTGGTCACGATTCTGTCAGGGGTGGTGTCATTCGATCTGAAATGGTTCATCCTGTCGGCGATCATCGCGCGCGGCGGGCGTTTTTATCTGCTGGCCTTCCTGCTGCAACGCTATGGCCAGAAGGTGGCGCTGTTTATCGAACACCGGCTGGCGCTGGTGATGGCGGGGCTGGTGATAGTGGCGGGGCTGGTCTGGCTCGCGCTGCGGATGATGTGAGGAATGATGTCGCGCAATGCTTTGATCCTTCTGGCCGCTGGCGGTTCGCTGGCGATGCTGCTCGGGGCCTTCGGCTTTCAGTATATCGGCGGGCTGGCCCCCTGCCAGCTGTGCCTGTGGCAGCGCTGGCCGCATGCTGCCGCCGTGCTGATCGGCCTGTTGGCGCTGTGGCTGGGCAGCCGT
This sequence comes from Paracoccaceae bacterium, assembly GCA_009773375.1. Classification (GTDB taxonomy): domain Bacteria; phylum Pseudomonadota; class Alphaproteobacteria; order Rhodobacterales; family Rhodobacteraceae; genus Cypionkella. Next base: position 69,488 of record WRPH01000024.1, on the reverse strand, counting down.
GCGCTGCCCTATCTCGGCAGTCTGGCCGCGCTGACCACCGCCGGGATCGGCGTGTTTCACGTCGGCGTCGAACAGAAATGGTGGGAGGGGCTGGCCTCTTGCACCGCAGGCTCGATCTCGGGCCTGTCGGGGGCTGATCTTTTGAACCCCGATGTCATTGTCGCAGCCCCGGTGCGCTGCGATGAAATCGCCTGGCAGCTGTTGGGGATTTCCATGGCGGGCTATAACGTGCTGATTTCACTCGCACTGGCGCTGATCTGGCTGGCCGGGCCGCGCCTGCCTGCCCCTTGGCAGGCGCGAAACCGCGCCAGCCCAGGCAGCCGCGCCCCGATTTTCCAACAATGGTTTGCGGCATAAACTCCCTTGCTCAACGGCGTTCCGCCTATTGAGCAACGAACCGGAAAACGCTGCCCCGCAGCGTTTCCTTTCGGTTCGAAGCAAGCTACCCGGCCCGGCCACGGGGCGGGCGTTCTTCGGGGAAAAGGTCCACTGGACCTTTTCTTTTCCCTCATCACCCCAACAGCCGCTGACCTTCCTGCAACGCAAAGCGGTCGGTCATCCCCGCCACATAATCCGCCACGATCCGCGCCAGTTCTGTTTCAGACCCCGCCGCCTCGATATCCTGCCGCCATTCCTCGGGCAGCAGTTCTGGCCGGTTCAGATACAGCGGAAACAGCCCGTCAACCACCTGCGTCACCTGCTTGCGCATCACCACCACGGACGGCGCACGATACATCCGGGTGAACAGAAAGCTGCGGATCGCCTTCAGTTCCTGATACAGCGGTTTGGAAAACCGGATCACCGTCGTCCCCAGAAGGCGGATATCCTCGACCGATTTCGGTTCCGCCGAAGACAGCCGGTTCTGCGCCACCGCGATCACGTCTTCCACCATCCGCCCGAACACCCGCCGCAATGCCTCATGCCTGCGCCGCATCTTCTCCAGCCCCGGATAAAGCCGGTCCACCTCGGCAAAGGCCGGGCCAGTGACCGGCAGTTGCATCAGGTCGGCCTCATCAAACAGCCCCGATCGCAAGCCATCATGCAGATCATGGTGCGAATAGGCGACATCATCGGCAATCGCCGCCACCTGCGCCTCCGCGCTGGCGTGGGTGTGCAATTCCAGATCCCACAGCGCGTTCACTTCCGCCAAGGCATAAGGCAAAGGCCCCGCATGCTTTTCATCGGCATTCGGGCCGGTGACCGGGCCGTTATGCTTGGCGATACCTTCCAGCGATTCCCACGTCAGATTCAGCCCGTCAAAATCGGCATAGTGCCGCTCCAGCCGCGTCACGATCCGCAGCGCCTGCGCGTTATGGTCAAAGCCGCCATAAGGTTGCATCAGCAACGCCAGCGCATCCTCGCCGGTATGGCCAAACGGGGTGTGGCCCAGATCATGCGCCAGCGCGATTGCCTCGGCCAGATCAGTGTTCAGCCCCAACACCCCCGAGATCGTCCGCGCCACCTGCGCCACCTCGATCGAATGCGTCAGGCGCGTGCGGTAGTAATCGCCCTCATGTTCGACAAACACCTGCGTCTTGTGCTTCAGCCGCCGGAACGCGCTGGAATGGATGATGCGATCCCGGTCGCGCTGAAACGGCGAGCGGAACGACGACATGCGCTCCTCGTGCAAACGGCCGCGCGATTGGTCAGGGTGGCAGGCAAAAGGGGCAAGCATGGCGGTCCGTTCTTGTTGCAGGCGGCTTTGCCCCCTATATTCGGTTTTCACCCCCGATGGATAGGGAAATGCCATGAACCTGCCGCCCCGCGTCACCGACCGCGCCTTCGCCCGTCTGGCCGAAATTGCCGACCTGACCGGTCAGCAGAAGTCGCTGCGCGTTGCCGTCGAAGGCGGCGGCTGTTCCGGCTTTCAATATGACATAAAGCTCGACGATCCCGCCGCCGACGATCTGGTGCTGGAAAAAGACGGCCAGCGCGTGCTGGTCGATCAGGTTTCGCTGCCGTTCCTGTCCAACGCGGTGATCGACTTTACCGAGGAGTTGATCGGCGCGCGCTTCGTGATCGAAAACCCGAACGCCGCATCGTCTTGCGGCTGCGGCACATCTTTCTCGATCTGAGCCTCGCCTTTTCACGCCGCCCCGCTAACTCCCCGATCAAAAGGGGAAAATCATGACCGTTGTTCTGATGCTGGGCTCTGCCCCGATGGCGCTGCAGGCCGTAGGCTGGCCGCGCCGGTTCGATACGCTGCTGGCGATCAACAACGCCCACCGCATCCGCCCGGATTGGGATTACGCCATTTATCCGTGGGATTTCCCGCCAGACCGCATCCCAACACCCCGCCCCGGCCAAACCCTGATCACCGAGACCGATTTCGTCCCGGCGCAAAACGCGCACGGTGGTTTTGTCTACGCCGGGGCCACCATGGCCTATACCGCCGCCTACTGGGCGCTGCACACCTTGCGCCCGCGCGTCATTGCCGCCTTCGGCTGCGACATGCACTACCCGCCCGGCCAGACGCATTTCTACGGGCAAGGCACGCCCGACCCCTTGCGCGCCGACATCACCCTGCGCAGTCTGGAGGCGAAATCGGTGCGGCTGATGGCGCTGGCCGCCCGGCAAGGCTGCGCCATGGTCAACCTGTCCAGCGGCCCGTCACGCCTGCTGTTCCCCCGCACCACGCTGGCCGATCTTCTCGCCGCCAAACCCCACCCGCTTGATGCAGCAAAGGTCGAAGCCGCCCTCACCCGCGAAGCCGCCCTGAACTACCAAACCCCGACCGGCCGCTATTGGGAAGACCTGCCCCGCTATGATATCGCCGAAATTGACGCCCTCGACGCGCTCTGGCTGGCTTGTGCGGAATAAGCCCACCGCCTAAAACGGATCAAACCGGAAAGGGCCGCCCATGAAAATCGCCAGCTTCAACATCAACGGCATCAAGGCCCGGATCGAGGCACTACCGGCATGGCTGCAAACCGCCAACCCCGATGTGGTCTGCCTGCAAGAAATCAAATCGGTGGACGAAGCCTTCCCGCGCGACATATTCGAATCAATGGGTTACCGCGTCGAAACCCACGGCCAGAAATCCTTCAACGGCGTGGCAATCCTGTCAAAACTGCCGCTGGAGGATGTCACCCGCGGCCTGCCCGGCGACGCGAGCGACGAACAGGCCCGCTGGATCGAGGCCACCGTGATCGGCACCCGCGCGATCCGGATCTGCGGGCTTTACCTGCCCAACGGCAACCCGGTTGAATTTGACAGCACCGGCGCCCCCATCTCTGCCGGCAAATACGGCTATAAACTCAACTGGATGGCGCGGATGCAGGCCCGCGTTGAAACCCTGCTGACGCTGGAAGAACCCCTCGTCTGCTGCGGCGATTACAACATCATCCCGCAAGCCGAAGACGCCGCCAAACCCGAGGCCTGGGCGAAAGACGCGCTCTACCTGCTGCAAAGCCGCGAGGCGTTCCGCCGCCTGCTGAACCTTGGCCTTACGGATGCTTTCCGCGCCCGCAACGCCGCCCCCGGCCACTATACCTTCTGGGATTATCAAGCCGGTGCCTGGGATCGCAACAACGGCATCCGCATCGACCATCACCTGCTGTCACCGCAAGCCGCCGACCTGCTGCGCGATGCCCAGATCGACAAACAGGTGCGCGCGGGCGACAAGCCGTCCGATCACGTCCCGATCTGGATCGACCTGAACGCCTGACAGATCGCCGAAGCCTTCCGTCACATTGGCGCAACCCGCCACATTGACTCGCACCATACGCAGGGCAACAACCCTTTGGCCGACCAAAGGAAACCCGCCATGCCGCTGAGCTACCCCGAGACCTACTACGCGCAAAGCCTGTCCGAAATCACCGCCCGCCCCGCGCTGCAAGGCCGCACAGAGGCGGAGGTGATCATCGTCGGCGGCGGGCTGGCCGGGCTTGTCACCGCGCTGGAACTGGCCCGCGGCGGCCTGAAACCGCTGCTGCTGGAGGCGCACTCGGTCGGCTGGGGTGCCTCGGGGCGCAACGGCGGCATCGTCTCGCCCGCCTTTGCCTGTGACGGTGACGCCATCGCTGCCCGCGTCGGGCCTGATGCCGCCCGCGCCCTGCACCGGCTGACCATCGAAGGCGTCGCCCGCGTGCGCGGCTATATCAGCGATCTGAATATCGCAGGCGCGCAGCCCACCCCCGGATTGCTCAACCTGCGCCGCTTTGACAAAGCCTCCGATCTGCACGCCTATGCCGCCGAATTTGCCCGCGATTTCGGCTATGAATTCACCTACCTGAACCGCGCCGCCATCCGCGAACGACTGGTCAGCGACCGCTATTTCCACGGGCTGGCCGATGCACAGGCCTTCCACATCCACCCGCTGAACTACCTGCGCGGGCTGGCGGCAGAGATTGAGCGGCTGGGCGGCCGCATCCATGAAGCCTCCCCCGCCACCCAAGCCCAGCTGCGGGGTACTGTCAAAATCATCAAGACCGCGCAGGGCGAGGCCCACGCGCCACGCGTCGTGCTCTGCACCGGCGGTTATACCGATGGCCTTGTGCCGCGGCTGAACCGCGCCGTGCTGCCGATCGCCACCTACATGATGCTCTCCGAAGCCGCCCCCGACCTGATCGCCAGCGCCATCCGCACGCCAGAGGCCGTGCTGGATGACCGCCGCGCCTCGGATTATTACCGCGTCGTCGATGGCGGCAAGCGCCTGCTCTGGGGCGGTCGCATTACCACCCGCGCCGCCAGCGCCGCAGGTGTGGCTGCGGAACTGCGCCGCGAGATGATCGGTGCCTTCCCACAGCTTGCAGGTCTGAAAACTGACCTCAGCTGGTCCGGCCAGATGGGCTACGCCCGCCACCTGATGCCGCAGATCGGCCAGATGGAACCGAACGTCTGGCACGCCACCGCCTTTGGTGGCCACGGCCTGAACACGACCGCCGCCTGTGGCAAGGTGCTGGCCGAGGCAATCCTCGGTGAAACCGACCGCATCCAGATGTTCAAAGCCTTCGGTCTGGATTGGGCAGGCGGCCCGCTTGGCCTTGCTGCCGCGCAACTGACCTACTGGAAACTGCAAGCGCAAGACTGGTGGCGCGAGCGTTAAGCGACTTCATCTTGGGAAAAATACTCCCGCCGGAGGCTCCCTGCATCAGCCGCAAGAGCCTCCGGCGGGAGTATTTGTACCAAGATGAAGCCCACGCCTCACCCCGCCGTCACATCAAAATCATACAGCCAGTCGAACTTCTTCAGCGCCAGACCGGGGGCGACCTTGCCGCCAAGCCGCAGCGCCGTATGCGCCAGACTGCGCGGCATGCCGGACAAATGATAGGCCCGCGCATTGCCCGTCGCCGCTGCCACGATCCGGCTACAGCGCGGCAACCGCGCGGCCTGATACGCGGCCAGCGCATCCGCCAGCGGCAGCCGCGCCAGCCGGTCGGCCAGCACCCAGGCATCCTCCAGCCCCATCGAGGCCCCCTGCGCCAGAAACGGCAGCGTCGGATGCGCCGCATCGCCCAAGATCAGCGCAGCACCCTCGCGCAGCACCTTGCCCCAGACCGGCGCCACCGGATGCCGGAACAACCCCCACAGGTAGACATCCTCCACCCGGTCCAGCCAGCCCTGCACCCGTGGCGAAAAGCCCTCAAACGCCAGCTTCAATTCCATCGCATCATCGCGCAACGACCAGCTTTCCTCGACCCAGGCGCTGCGCTCCTCCACCGCCACGATATTGCGCAGGGTGCCGCCGCGCAGCGGATAGCTGACCAGATGCCGCCCCGCCCCCATATGCACCTCGGCCACCGGAGCCGCCCCCGGTTCGGCGGGAATGATCGTCCGCCACGCCACCTGTTTGGTAAAGAACGGCTGTTCTGCCCCGTTCAGCGCCGCCCGCAGCTTCGAATGCAAGCCGTCCGCGCCGATCAACAGCCCCGGCAGCAGTTCCGCCCCCTGCGCCGTCTCGATCCGTGGCCGGTGCCCCGACAGATCCACCGTCTCAACCTTCTGCAGCAGCCGCAGCTGCACCCCGGCCTCACGCGCGCCCGTCGCCAGCAGATCAATCAGATCGGCGCGGTGCAGGAAATGATAGCCCTGTTTCGGTCGCAGCCGCGCCAGATCCATCCGCAGCACCACATCACCGTCATAGCCATCGCGCAGCTCCACCGCCTGCGCCCGTATCGAGGCCGCCTCCAGCGCAGCCCCCAGCCCCAAGGCCCGCAACACCGCAGCCCCATTCGGCGAAATCTGCAACCCCGCGCCCACTTCGCGGATGGCATCAGCCTGCTCTAGCACCGTCACAGCCGCACCTTGCAGCGCCAGTGCGCGGGCCACCGCCAACCCGGCCACGCCCGCGCCCAGAACCGTCACCTCTTGCCCGCCCAAGCCCATCGCAGCCCCCAAACGAAAACGCCGGGCGTTGCCACCCGGCGCTATCCTTTTCGCAATCAGGCCAAGGCCGCAAGCCGCTCAATCGTCGCGGTGCACCTTCTCGCGGCGCTCATGCTTTTCCTGCGCTTCCAGCGTCATCGTCGCAATCGGGCGCGCATCCAGCCGCTTCAGGCTGATCGGCTCGCCGGTCATCTCGCAATAGCCGAACTCATTGCTGTCGATCCGGCGCAACGCCGCGTCGATCTTCGACACCAGCTTGCGCTGACGATCCCGCGTCCGCAGCTCCAGCGCCCGGTCGGTTTCTTCCGAGGCGCGGTCGGCGATATCGGGCACATTGCGGCCCGAATCCTGCAAATTGTCGATGGTTTCAGCGGATTGATCCAGCAGTTCCTGCTTCCAGATGATCAGCTTGCGGCGGAAATATTCCAACTGCCGTTCATTCATGAAAGGCTCATCCTCGGCAGGACGATAATCGTCTGGCAAGAAGGTTTCGGCTTTCATTGCAGCACTCTCCATTTTCTCAGAATGCGCGACAAGGTGGGCTACGGTCATGGCGCGCTCCTGCTTGGGCGTGCATCTAACGGAATCGTCAGACATTGTCACTAGCGGTTGCGACAAATTCGCGTGCAGGCTAGCGTCGCGCTCAAGCCGTTGCACAATCATGGGAATCCGATGAAATTCGCCTCGACCGACGCCTATATCGTTGCTGATGACCTGCGGATCGCCGTGAATGCGGCGGTCACCTTGCAGCGCCCCTTGCTGGTCAAGGGCGAACCCGGCACCGGCAAGACCGAACTTGCCCGTCAGGTCGCCGCCGCCCTGAATATGCCTCTGATTGAGTGGCACATCAAATCAACAACCAAGGCGCAACAAGGCCTCTACGAATACGATGCCGTCAGCCGCCTGCGCGACAGCCAGCTCGGCGAGGCCCGCGTGCATGATGTGAAAAACTACATTCGCAAGGGCAAGCTGTGGCAGGCATTCGAGGCCCCGTCCCGCGTGGTCCTGCTGATTGATGAAATCGACAAGGCCGACATCGAATTTCCCAACGACCTGCTGCAAGAACTCGACCGGATGGAGTTTCACGTCTACGAGACCGGCGAAACCATCCGCGCCACGCATCGCCCGGTGGTGATCATCACTTCGAACAACGAAAAGGAACTTCCCGACGCCTTCTTGCGGCGCTGTTTCTTTCATTACATCCGCTTCCCCTCGCCGGAAACCTTGGCTGCAATCGTGAAAGTGCATTTCCCGACCATCAAGGAATCGCTGCTGACCACAGCGCTGACGCAATTTTTCGAGCTGCGCGAAACGCCGGGGCTAAAGAAGAAGCCCTCTACCTCCGAGGTGCTGGATTGGCTGAAACTGCTGCTGGCCGAAGACCTGTCGCCCGAGGATTTGCGCCGCGATGGCAAGCACAGCCTGCCCAAGTTGCACGGCGCGCTGTTGAAGAACGAACAGGACGTGCATCTGTTTGAACGGCTGGCCTTCATGGCGCGCGGCCAGCGCTAGGCGGGCAACGGTCGCGGCGGGTCGCCGCAGACCGTTTCCATCCGCGCAGCAGTTTTCGGGAATCGGACGATTCTGCCTAGGTTTGGCCACAGTCTTGCCACAATCGCATCACGCAAAACCAATTTTATGAAATATACTGAAACATAACGCGAGTCATTTGGGGAAAATATGGCGTTTCCGCCTTGGCAACCATCCATGGGTAGACTCGCCCATTGGCTGAAAAATCCCAAAGATTGACACGAAGGTGCCGCGAAACCGACACTGCACCCCTGTTGTCTCGCCACCAGAGCAAGCCTCCAATCTGAAATGGACCCTAATGGTAACCAATCGTCTGCCCATGTTTGCCAAGGTCGCCCTGCCGGGCGTTCTGCGGGGCATGGTGCGGTCTGTGCATCTGGCGATCTGCCGCCAGGGTGCCGCGACGATTGAGAATCACACCCCGGCGCCGCTGCTTGGCGCGCGGGGGACCGGATCGGTGCGGCGGCGCGCGAAGGTCGGTGAAGGCGCGGTGGGACGCGTGCTTTGCCTGCCGAACCGGGCTTATCGCCCCAATACCCTGATCGGTCTGCTCCGGTCGGCGGTGTTTGGGTGGATGAGTAACGGCGCGGGGGAAATGCGGGCGATTGCCCGGTCAGGCGGATCTTGGGTCGGGGATGCGGGGGCATCCTTGGCGCAAGGCTTGATCGGGGTTTTGCACGCGGCCCACCGCGCTTCGCCAACTGATACGGGGGCCTTTGCACCCCTGAAACCCTGTATGAATGGTCTGCCAGCCCATGCGCCTTTTATCTCTATTCGCCGTTCTGGCCCTCACGGCCTGCACGCCCGCCCCGCCTGCCGAGGTGACGAAGAACTACACTGAGGAAGGCTCCACCGGGGTCGGCTTTCCGGCGATGCAGGGCTTTGGCGCGGCGGCATCTTCGGCGACCGCCCGGCCCAATGCCGAGATTGCCCGCGATTTCCTCGATCTGGAATTCCGCATGGAAAGTGGCCGCGCGCTGGCGTCGTTCAGCCGTTTCGAAGGCCCGATCACCGTGGCCTTGGTGGGCGATGTCCCTGCGACCGCGAAATCGGAAATGTCACGCCTGATCAATCGCTTCCGAGGCGAAGCTGGCCTGAATATCGGCTATGCCGCCCCCGGTGAGGCCGCCTCGATCACCGTCGAATTCCAGCCCCGCGCCCAGTTGCAGCGCATCGTGCCGATGGCCGCCTGTTTCGTGGTGCCGAACGTGCGCTCTTTCACCGAATACAAAGCCGCCCGTGGCACCCCGACAGTCGATTGGACCACCCTGACCCGCCGCACCCACGTCGCCATCTTCGTCCCCGCCGAGGCCGCCCCGCAAGAGCTGCGCGACTGCCTGAACGAGGAAACCGCGCAGGCGATGGGGCCGCTGAACGATCTCTACCACCTGCCAGATTCGGTGTTCAATGACGACAACTTCAACTCGGTGCTGACCGGCTTTGACATGCTGATGCTGCGCCTGCACTATTCACCGCAACTGCGCAACGGCATGAACGAGGCCGAGGCCGCCAAGCACGTCCCCGCCTTGCTGGCGCAGATGAACCCGGCGGGTAATATCGGCGGTGCCAACATCAAGCAGATCGCCCCGCGCGCCTGGGTTGCAGCGGTTGAGGGTGCCTTCGGCCCGCGCGGCTCCAACGCGGCCCGGCTGGCAGCCTCCGACCGCATGCTGTCGATCGCCATGGCGCAAGGCTGGCGCGATGGCCGGCTGGCCTTCAGCTTCTACGCCAAGGGCCGCAGCCTCGCCGGCTCGCACCCCGCAGAGGCCGTCGCCGCCCTGTCGCAAGCCGCCCGGATCTACCGCACGATCCCCGGCGCGCAGGTGCATGTCGCTCATGTCGATATGCAGCTTGCCGCCATCGCGCTGGCGTCCGGGCAGCCCGATCAGGCGATTGCCTTTGCCGACCGCGCCATTCCGGTGGTCAAACGCGCCGAAAACGCCTCGCTGCTGGCAACGCTGATGCTGATCAAGTCCGAAGCCCTTGAAAACACCGGCCACGCTGCCGAAGCCAGGGCGCTGCGTCTCGACAGTCTGGGCTGGGCGCGCTATGGCTTCGGCTCGGAACGGCAGGTGCGCGCGCGGATGTCAGAGATCGCCTCTCTGGGTGCGCGTGGCCGCAGAGGGTAACGCCATCAAGGCCTGCCCCGGCAACAAAAGGGGCAGGCCGATGATCGTGATTGGCGGATTTATCCTGGGTGCAGTCATCGGCGCGGCCATCGCGCTGCGGCGCGGCGGGCGCAAATTGGACGCGCTGCAATACGGCGCGGGTTTTGCGATCCTGTTTACCCTGCTCGGCCTGTTCCTGACGATCTTTCTGGAACGCACACTGTAAGGGGCTGCCATGTTCCTGCCCTTCTTTCTTGCCCTGCGGAACGAAGGCCTGCCGGTTTCCCTGCGCGAATTTCTGGCCTTTCTCGAAGGTCTCGCCGCTGGGCTTGTCACCTACGACCCTGAGGGGTTCTACTACCTTGGCCGTCTGACGCTGGTGAAAGACGAACGCCACCTTGATCGTTATGATCGCGCTTTCTCCAATGCCTTCAAAGGCTTGGAAAGCATATCTGAAGCGGAGGTGCTGAACGCCCTCGATCTGCCCGCCGCATGGCTGGAAAAGCTGGCCGAAAAGCACCTCACCGCCGAAGAGCGTGACGCCATCACCGCGCTGGGTGGTTTTGACAAACTGATCGAGACGCTGAAACAGCGGCTGGCCGAGCAGAAATCCCGCCATCAGGGCGGCAACAAATGGATCGGCACCGCAGGCACCTCGCCGTTTGGTGCCTATGGCTACAACCCCGAAGGCGTCCGCATCGGCCAGGATCAAAGCCGCCACCGGCGCGCGGTCAAGGTCTGGGACAAGCGCGAGTTTCGCAATCTTGACGACGGTGTCGAACTCGGCACCCGCAACATCAAGGTGGCGCTGCGCCGCCTGCGCAAATGGGCGCGCAGCGGTGCCGCAGATGAACTTGATCTCGATGGCACCATCCGCGCCACCGCCGAACATGGCTGGCTGGATGTGCAGACCCGGCCTGAACGAAGAAACGCCGTCAAGGTGCTGTTATTCCTTGATATTGGCGGCTCTATGGACCCATACGTCAAGGTGATGGAGGAATTGTTTTCCGCCGCCCGCGCCGAATTCAAGCATCTGGTGCCGTTCTATTTTCACAACTGCCTCTATGAAGGCGTGTGGCGCGACAACGCCCGCCGCTGGGATGCGCAAACCTCTACCGCCGAAATCCTGCGCACCTATGGCTCTGATTACAAATGTATTTTCGTCGGTGATGCCTCGATGAGCCCTTACGAGATCCTGCATCCCGGCGGGGCCAATGAACATTGGAACCCCGAATCCGGTCAGGTCTGGTTGCAGCGCGCCTGCCTGCAATGGCCGAACCATCTCTGGATCAACCCCACGCCCGAACCGCATTGGGGCTATACCCAGTCTATCCGTTTGATAAGTCAAATCTTTTCTGGCAGAATGGTGCCGATGACGCTGGAAGGCCTCGCGCGCGGGATCAAGGAGTTGCGCTGATGCTACAACTGTGGCGGCAACGCCCCTATCTGGTTTCGGCCTTTCTGCTCGCCTGCGCGGTGACGCTGTTTTTCGCCGGGCGGCTGACGGTGAAGGTGATCTACTGGTCAAACCCCGCGCATCACAATCAGGCGGTGGAACCGTGGATGACCGTCGGCTATATCGCGCGCTCCTGGGGGCTGGACGGCCGCGAGATTGACGCGCTGGCGAACCTGCCGCTGCCCGAGGTCAAGGGCCACCCGCAGCCTTTGTCCGAAATCGCCAAGGACCGCGGCGTGCCGGTGCAAGACCTGATCGCCGATGTCGAAAAGGCCATCGCCACTCTGCGCTTTCAGGCCGCACAAGAGGCAGCAAAGGCCGCCAAACCATGACCGATTGGCTGCTGGCGCTGGTGCCGCAATACGGGCTGTGGCTGCTGGCGGCGACGACGTTCTTTTCCTGCCTCGCACTTCCCTTCCCGGCCTCGATCATGATGCTGACGGCGGGCGGCTTTGTCGCGGCGGGTGATCTGGCCTTGCTGCCCACCTTCGCCGCCGCTGCCGGGGGCGGAATCGCGGGCGATCAGTTTGGCTTTTGGGCTGGCCGCAAGATCGGCACGCCTTTGCTCGACCGTGTGCGCCGCGATCCCGCGCGCGACAAACTGCTGAAAAAGGCAGTCGTGATGCTGGAGGCAAAAGGCATCGTCGCGGTGTTCCTGACCCGCTGGCTGTTCAGTCCGTTGGGGCCTTGGGTCAACCTTGTCACCGGATCGACCGGCTACGGTTGGCACCGCTTCACCGCCGCCGGGGTGGCGGGTGAGGCGGTCTGGTCCGGGCTTTACGTCGGCATGGGCTATGGTTTTGCCGACAATATCACCGCCGCCAGCGATATGCTTGGCTCGGTTCTGGGCATCCTTGCGGGCGGCGCTGCGGTGGTGATCCTTGGCCTGTGGCTGCGCAGCGCCTTGAAGGCCCAGCGGGCTGGATCGGCGGAAAAGTAAATTTTCCGTTAAAGAGACCAGATCAAATATCTGATTTTATGAGATAAAAAATGGTCCCGAGTTGGGACCGCTTGCTTTACCACGCCAAACCGCCATATTCGCCGCATGTGGACATACGCCCCCTTCCTCTTCGCCCTCGCCTACGCATTCCTGATGATGCGCTTTTCGGTCTGGCGGACCAAACAGATGCTGGCGCAGCAAAGCCAGCCGCTGCATGACGCCGAAATCAGCCGCCTGACCGCCCGGCTGGCGGCTGCGCTTGAGGTGCCGGAAATCCGGGTGAACGTGTTTGAAAACGAGTCCGTCAACGGCCTCGCCGCCCCCGACGGGCAGATCTATCTGACCCGCGGCTTCCTCGCCCGCAAAGCCCGCGGCGAGGTCAACGCCGCTGAACTCGCCTCGGTGATCGCCCACGAACTCGGCCACGTCGCGCTGGGGCACACAAGGCGGCGGATGATCGACTTCACCGGCCAGAACGCGGTATTCGTGATGCTGTCGGCGCTGCTGAACCGGTTTCTGCCGGTGATCGGCATCTGGATCGCCAACCTGATCTCGACCGCGCTGATGGCCCGGCTGTCGCGCCGCGACGAGTTTGAAGCCGACGCCTACGCCGCCGCCCTGTTGGTCAAGGCTGGCATCGGCACCGCCCCGCAGGTGTCGCTGTTTCGCAAGCTGACCGCGCTGACCGGTGCCGCCGGAGCCGGCACCCCGGCCTGGCTGCTGAGCCACCCCCGAACCGACGACCGCATCGCCGCCATCGAAGCAATGACCCGGCGCTGGCAGCAGATCTGAAGGTGCGTGAAATCACGCACCCTACCTCTTACCGCCCTCGAACTCTTATCCGGCAGCCAGCATCGCCTTTGCCAACCGCGGCAGCTGCGCGCGTTTCAGCAGTTTTTTCAGCGGAATCACCTCTCCCAGCATCCGCTCGGCGGTGGCGTGAACCTGCATAACCACATCGGTCACCTCACGCGGATGGAATGACCAGAGCTGCCACAGCAACCCGTCCGGGTCACGACGCTCGATCCCCTCGGCGGCCAGAACGTGGCGCGGAAAATCCTGCGCGTTGAAGGTGACGATGCAATCGGCATGGCCCGCGATGGCCACCGCCAGCACATGCAGATCATTCGGGTCGGGCAGCACCAGCCGCGCCTCGATGCCGGGTTGCTCGCGGATCATGCCGCGCGGAAAAGCCGCGCGAAACAGATCAGCCTCCACCTCGGCCTGAGCTTGCGCGGCAGGCCCCAGCTTGATCGCGGCCCGCGTCCACTCGCGCAGAATACGGTCTGACCACAGCGGTTCATACAGCCCGCGTGCCGCCACCCCCTGCAGGATTTCCCGCAGCACAGTCGGGTAGAGCACACAGGCGTCCAGAACCGCCTTCATCAGCCATCCAGACGGAAGAACAGCGCCTTGAGGTAGCCGCTTTCCGCCAGTTGCGGCAGCATCGGGTGATCCGGCCCGGCAAAGCCGGTGTGCAACAACTGGCCACGACGCCCGCCCCGCCCGATGCCGCGCGCCGAGGCATTGCGGAACGAGGCCAGATCAGCGGCATGGCTGCACGAACACAGCACCAGATAGCCGCCGGGCGCGACCAAGGGTGCCGCCAGCCGGGCGATGCGTTCGTAGGCGCGCAAGCCAGCCTCCAGCGCTGGTTTGGCGGGGGCAAAGGCGGGTGGGTCGCAGATCACCAGATCAAATTGCGCGCCTTCGCTGCCCAATGCCTCCAGCACATCGAACGCATCGCCTTGCCGGGTGGCGAAATGATCAGCAAAGCCCGAAGCCGCAGCGCCCTGCCCGGCCAAAGCCAGCGCCGCCGCAGAGGCATCCACCGCCAGCGCCGAAGCCGCACCGCCCGCCAGCGCCGCAAGGCCAAAGCCGCCAACATGGGCAAACACGTCCAGCACCCGCGCGCCACCGGCCAGTTGTGCGGCAAAGGCGTGGTTCGGGCGCTGGTCAAAGAACAGCCCGGTCTTCTGCCCGCCAGTCACATCGGCCAGATAGGTCGCGCCGTTCATCGGCACCGGCACCGGGGCCGCTACATCGCCGCGCAAGATCACGGTCTCCTCGTTGAGGCCTTCCAACCCGCGCGAACGACCGGTGGCGTTCTTCACCACGCGCGTTACGCCTGTCACCGCCTGCAAAGCGGCCACCAGCACCTCCAGATGGGTTTCCGCCCAAGCCGCGTTGGGCTGGATCACCGCCACATCGCCAAAGCGGTCGATGACGATGCCGGGAAGGCCATCGGCCTCGGCATGCACCAGACGATAGAACGGCTGGTCATAAAGCCGGGCGCGCAGCGACAGGGCGCGGGCCAGCTTGGCCTCGAACCACGCCTGATTCAGCTCTGCCTCGGGGTTGCGATCAAGCATCCGGGCGATGATCTTGGATTTGGTGTTCACCGTCACCAGACCCAGATCGCGGCGGTCGCCATCGACGAGGATCGCCAAGGCGCCGGGGGCCAGATTGCCGGTGCGGCGGTCTGTCACCAGCTCATCGGCATAGACCCACGGAAAGCCGTGGCGAATCGCGCGGGCCTCGGCCTTGGGCTTCAAGCGGACAACGGGATAGCGGCGGACAACGGGGTCTGCGGCGTCTTCAGCGGGGGAATGCGAAATGGGGGAGGTCATGATGACCTCCCCCATACTGTGTTCCTTGACCTGTGAAAAGGCCTGCGATCAGTTCAGCGCGCTGGCCCCGACGGCAGCGGCAGAAGCCTGCACCAGATCGGCGGGCGAGCCATCAAACCGGGTCAGCGGCACATCCGACGGATAGGACGCCACCGGAGCCGACAATTCACGCCGGATCACTTCGGCCAGACGTTCGGTTACAACCACCTTCTGAGTGCGGCCCGCGTAATCTTCGGCCAAGGCGCGGCTACCACCAGCGGCTTTGACATCGGCCACCACAGGGCGTGGACCTTGCAAGATCACGCCGGTCGCCGCATCGCGCACCGTCATCAGGAAGTGCATCGAGTGCACGCCACCAACGGTGAAGCGGGTCTTTTCGGTCAGGCAATGAAACCGGGTGACTTCGATATCGACCACGACTTTCGGGCCGGACTGCATTGCAGCGGTGCCACGCGCCATCGCCGCATCGAAGATCGCCTTGACCTGCTCATAGCGGTTGCCGGGGGCATCGCCACGCCAGACGATATCGGCTTTCGGCAGGAAGGTGTTGGCCTCGGACACTTGCAGGCTGCGCGGCACGCTGACGGTGACCGCCTGCACATCATATTGCGCGTGCATCACGACGGTCGCATCCAGCAAGGGCTGCTGCGGCAGGCGTGCGGCCTGACTTGCATCGCTGCTGACCTGCTGCGGCATCGACATCGAGGAACGGACGGTCTGGGTCGGTTGCCCGCAGCCAGCCAGTGCGAAGGCCAGCACAACAGCAGAAATCGAAGCGGTTTTCATGGCGATACCCTTTATCGTTGGCCTCCCCCGAGGTTGAAACCAAAGGTGCTTGGTAAATGTGTCAGGATTTCGATAAATACTGTGCAAATCTAAGGTAAGATCGGGGTCAGGTCTTGACCGGACCTGCCGCGCCGGATTCGGGCAGAGAAATTGTCCGGTCGTCGCGGACTCGGGTTGTTAGCGCTAACAAGTTCTGTTAAACCCCACCGCGAAGCCGTTGCCGAGGTGCCTTATGCTGAACTCTACCATTGACCGCGTCACTGACAGACTCCGGGAACGCTCGCTGAAGACGCGCGGCGATTATCTGGCGCGACTGGCGGCAGCGGCCAAAGAAGGCCCGGCGCGCGGGCATCTGGCTTGCGGCAATCAGGCGCATGCCTATGCGGCGATGGGGGCGGACAAGGAGGCGCTGGCGGCGGCGCGCGCGCCCAATATCGGCATTGTGACCGCCTACAATGACATGCTGTCGGCGCATCAGCCCTACGAGGATTACCCCAAGCTGATCCGCACGGCCGCGCGCCGCGTTGGGGCCACCGCGCAGGTCGCGGGCGGGGTGCCGGCGATGTGTGATGGCGTGACGCAAGGTCAGGCCGGGATGGAGCTGTCGCTGTTCTCGCGCGATGTGATCGCCTTGGCGGCAGGCGTGGCGCTGTCGCACAACACCTTTGATGCGGCGCTGTTTCTGGGTGTTTGCGACAAGATCGTGCCGGGTCTGGTGATGGCAGCGGCGGCGTTTGGCCATATTCCGGCGGTGTTCGTGCCCGCAGGCCCGATGACCTCTGGCCTGCCGAATGATGAAAAATCCAAGGTCCGCAACGCCTTCGCAACGGGCGATGTCGGACGCGAGGCGCTGATGGCCGCCGAGATGGCAAGCTACCACGGCCCCGGCACCTGCACCTTTTACGGCACCGCCAATACCAACCAGATGCTGATGGAGTTCATGGGCCTGCACCTGCCGGGCGCCTCTTTCGTCAATCCCGGCACGCCGCTGCGCGAGGCGCTGACCCTGCACGCGGTCGAGCGGGCGGCGGCAATCACGGCGCTTGGCAATGATTTCCGCCCGGCAGGCGAGATTCTGGACGAACGCGCTTATGTCAACGGGCTGGTCGGGCTGATGGCCACGGGGGGGTCGACCAACCTCGTGCTGCACCTGCCCGCGATGGCGCGCGCCTCGGGCGTGCTGCTCGATCTGGTGGATTTCGATGAAATCAGCCAGGCAGTGCCGCTGATGGCCAAGGTCTACCCCAACGGTCTGGCCGATGTGAACCACTTCCACGCTGCCGGGGGGCTTGGCTTCATGATCGGGCAACTGCTGGATCAGGGCCTGCTGCACCCCGATGCGAAAACCGTCGCGGGCGACGGGCTGAGCCATTACCGCAGCGAACCCAAACTGCGCGATGGCCGCCTGGCATGGGAGCCGGGGGCGAATGTGACGCTGAACGACAAGATCCTGCGCCCCGCCGCCGACCCGTTCCAGCCGACCGGCGGCCTCCGGCAGCTGTCGGGCAACCTTGGTCGCGGCGTGATCAAGGTGTCTGCCGTCGCCCCCGAGCGCCATATCATCGAGGCCCCCTGCCGGATCTTCCACGATCAGAACGACGTCAAAGCGGCGTTCAAGGCGGGCGAGTTCACCTCGGATACCGTCGTTGTGGTCCGCTTCCAGGGTCCGCAGGCGAATGGCATGCCGGAATTACATAGCCTCACGCCGATGCTGTCGGTCTGTCAGGATCGCGGGCTGAAAATGGCGCTGGTCACCGATGGCCGGATGTCGGGCGCGTCCGGCAAGGTGCCCGCCGCGATCCACGTCTCGCCCGAGGCGGCCAAGGGTGGCCCGCTGGCACGGCTGCGCGATGGCGACATCGTCCGGCTAGATGCGGTTGCAGGCACGCTGTCGGTGCTGGCCGCTGATTTTGACGCGCGCACGCCTGTCACCGCCGATCTGTCCGCCAACCGCCACGGCATGGGCCGCGAGCTGTTCGAGGCTTTCCGCCAAAGCGTCGGAACCTCGGAAACCGGCGCCGCTGTGGTGATCTGATTTCGCGCCTCCGGCGGGAGTATTTTTGCCAAGATGAAGGTTCATCCTCTCTGCTCAAATATCCCCGCCGGAGGCTCCTGCCTTGCAACCCGCCGCACAATCTGGCGATGGAGACGACAATGACCCCCACCGAACAATCCCGCTTAGCCTCCGAAATCTGCCGCCTTGCCCCGGTGGTGCCGGTGCTGGTGATCGACGATCTCGCCCATGCCAGACCCTTGGCCGAGGCTTTGGTGAAGGGTGGTCTGCCTGCCCTCGAAGTCACCCTGCGCACCGCTTGTGCGCTGGATGCGATCCGCGCCATGGCCGAAGTGTCGGGCGGCGTGGTTGGCGCGGGCACGCTGCTGACGCCCGCCGATGTCAAGGCGGCAAAAGCTGCCGGAGCCAGGTTCGGGGTGTCGCCGGGGGCGACGGACCGGCTGTTGGACGCTTGTGCAGAATATGAATTGCCGCTGTTGCCGGGGGCTGCGACGGCGTCCGAGATCATGGCGCTGCTGGAAAAGGGTTACACGGTGCAGAAATTCTTTCCGGCCGAGCAGGCCGGTGGCGCACCCTACCTGAAATCGATTGGCGCGCCGATCCCGCAGGTGTCTTTCTGCCCAACCGGCGGCATCAGCCTGAAAAACGCGCGTGATTACCTGGGCTTGAAGAACATTCTGTGCGTCGGCGGATCGTGGGTAGCGCCAAAGGAAGCAATGCTGAAAGGCGATTGGGCCGCGATCACCGCGCTTGCCGCCGAAGCCGCAGCCTTGCGCTGACCTTGCCAGGCGGCAGGCATCGGCGCATTCTGTTGCAAAATGGAGGTGCCGATGCCTGCTCCAAATTCACCCGCTCTTTGCGGCCCCGCAATCTCGACCTGCCTGTGGTTTGACGATCAGGCCGAAGCCGCCGCGCGGTTCTATTGCAGCCTGTTTGAAGGCGCGGAAATCACTGAAATCTTCTACAAGAATAGCGATCCACAGGCCGGGGCGTTTACCGTCGCCTTCACCCTGCTGGGACAGAAATACTGGGGCCTCAATGGCGGGCCTTATTACAAGCTCAGTCCCGCAGTCTCGATCACCGTCTATGTCGATACGCAGGCCGAGGTGGACAGGCTGTGGGCGGCCTTGCTGACGGGCGGCACCGAAAGCCGTTGCGGTTGGCTGACCGACCGCTTTGGCCTTAGCTGGCAAATCATCCCGCGCGCGCTGCCGCGTCTGCTGCAAGCCGACCAGACCGGTCGGGTGATGCAGGCGATGATGGGCATGGTCAAACTGGATATTGCCGCGCTGGAGGCCGCCGTTACAGGCTAGACGGCACCCGTGACGCGCGCCCGCCACGACGCTTTGGCGTTTCCGGGGCGGTCAAAGCCTCGGTCAGAACGCGGGTCATCGGGTGGTCAGGGTTCGGCATGCCGTAATGCGCCAAGAGCGTGCGCAGGCAGTCCGGGGTATCTACGCCGACCGGCAGGCTCAGCACCCAATCGATGAAGATAGAGCGGCATTCACCCATGGTGATGCCGTCTATGGCGTAGCTTTCGCGCACCAAGCCTTTCGGGTCTGCCTGTTTCTCGTCCACCGCGCGTCTCCCCATAGCTTCAGCCTTTCAGATGGGCCTCGATCACCTTTTCCGCAAGACCAGCCGCCTGCGCCAGCCTTTCGGTCAGCACCTCGGTGGCCGCCTCACCGGCTTCGCGCAGCAGAAACGCCCGCCCGCCGATCCCCATATGATCGGGATCCAGCGGCTTGTCGGACAGCAGCTTTGACGCCGCCTGCATGCGCCAGCACAGCCTGTAGGCATCGAGCAACGCCGTCTGCTCCGATTGCGACAGTTTGGCGGCCTTTCCACCCGCTGCGAGCTGGCGTTCCACCTGCCGCGTCGGGTTGGCGGTGATCAGCGCCATGGTTTGCGCCAGCAGTTCGATATCCATTAGCTTGCCGGGGCCGAATTTCGCATCCCACCCACCTGCCCCCGGCTTCGCCTGCGCCAGCCGTGCCCGCATGTCGGCGACATCCTTGATCACCGTGTCGCCCTGCCCCTTGCGGGCCAGAATTTCCCGCCGGAACGCCTCGACCTCCGCCGCGAGCGACGGCTCTCCGGCCAGCACCCGCGCGCGAGTCAGCGCGAGGTGTTCCCAGGTCCAGGCTTCGGTTTCCTGATAGCTGCGGAAGCTTTCGATCGAGGTCGCCACCGGCCCTTGCCGCCCCGAAGGCCGCAGCCGCACGTCCACCTCGTAAAGCCGCCCTTCGGCCATCTGCGCCGACAGCGCCGTCACCATTGCTTGTGTCAGTCGCGCATAATAGGGCCGCGCCGCCAAGGGCCGCTTGCCGTCCGACATCTCCACCCCGGCGGCGTCATAGATCATGATGAGATCCAGATCAGACCCGGCATTCAGCCGCGCCGCCCCCAGGCTGCCCATGCCCAGCACCACAGCCCCCCGCCCTGGTGCCGCCCCGTGCTTGGCGGCGAAATCGGCGCAGACCACCGGCCACAGCGCGGCAATCACCGCCTCGGCCAGATCGGCGTATTGCTTGCCCGCCTCAAAGCCGTCGATCAGCCCGCGCAGATGATGCACGCCGATCCGGAAGTGCCACTCCTTCATCCAGCGCCGCGCTGCATCCAGCTTGCGTTCATAATCGGGAATCTCCTCCAGCCGTCGCGACAGTTCGGCAGCCAGCGCCGTCACACCGGGCCAGGCCGCAAAGAACGACCCACCAATCACCCCATCCAGCACCGAGGCGTTGCGCGACAGATAGCGCGCCAAGGCCGGGGCGGTGCCGGCAATGTCGATGATCAGATCGACCAGACTGGGGTTGGCCTCGAACAGCGAGAAAATCTGCACCCCCGACGGCAGGCCGGACAGAAAGCCATCCAGCGCCACCAAGGCCTCATCCGGGTTGGCAGCGCGGGCAAGCCGCTTCAGCAGCACCGGGCGCAGACGACGAAAGATCTGCTGGGCACGGTCGGATCGCAGCGCCGGATACTGGTTCCAGCTTTCGACAATCGCGGTGGCAGTTTCGGACAGCTCCGGCCCGTCTTCGGTGGCGCTGGGGGCAAAGAAGCCCTCGGTCAGCCGGTCGGTGCGCGCCAGCCGGTCCAGCAAACCTGCGCGGAATTCAGGCTCGGACTGGCCGCAGAAGGCCGCGATCCGCGCCACCCCGTCTGGCGTGGTTGGCATGTCATGGGTCTGCGCGTCGTTCACCATCTGGATGCGATGTTCCAACTCGCGGTGCTGGACATAAAGGCCAGAAAGCTCACTTGCAACATCCTGCGGCACCCAGCCTTTGTCCGCCAGCGCCGCAAGCCCGCCCAACGTGGTACGGTCGCGCAAATCCACATCGCGCCCGCCCGCGATCAGCTGCCTTGTCTGGGTGAAGAATTCGATCTCCCGAATGCCGCCCTGCCCCAGCTTCATATTGTGGCCTTCCACCACCACCGCGCCATTCAGGCCGCGATGTTCGCGGATGCGCAGCCGCATGTCGTAGGCATCCTGAATGGCGGCAAAATCGAGGTGCTTGCGCCAGACAAACGGCGTCAGGGTTTTCAGAAACCGATTGCCCGCCGCAAGATCGCCACCACAGGGCCGCGCCTTGATATAGGCGGCGCGTTCCCAGGTGCGGCCCTGCGCCTCGTAATAGGCTTCGGCGGCGGCCATCGACAGGCAAACCGGCGTCACCGAGGCATCGGGCCGCAGCCGCAGATCGGTGCGAAACACATAGCCTTCGGCGGTGATATCCGACAGCATCGTCGCCATCTTGCGGGTGACGCGGATGAAGGCGGCGCGGGCGTCTTGCCAATCGGCGCGGTAACGCTCCTGATCGAACAGGCAGACAAGATCGATGTCGGACGAATAATTCAACTCGCCGGCGCCCATCTTGCCCATCGCAAGGCTGACCATGCCACCTGCCGTTTCGGCATCCTCCGGCACCGCACCCGGCAACTTGCCGCGGCGGATTTCTTCGGCCACCAACCGCTTCATCGCCAGATCGACGGCGCGGTCAGCCAGATCGGTCAGCGCGCCCGTCACCTGCATCAGCGACCAGACCCCACCCAGATCGGCAAGCGCCGTCAGCAGCGCCGCCCGCCGCTTGGCCTGCCGCAGCGCGTTTGGCAGCGCATCCACTGCCACCGGCTCCAGCGCCGCCATCAGGTCGGCAAAGGTGGCTTCCGGGGGCTGCGTCAGTGCCGCACGCAGCCAATCCGCCTCGCGCCGCATCAACCCTTTCAGATAGGGGCTGCATCCGGCGGTATTGGCCAGAAGCCCGCGCAGTTCGGGCGCAACATCGGCAAACTGGCTGGCAATGTCGGCAGCGCCGTCGCTGTCGTGCGCGATGGGCTGGCGGGTGAGGCGGGAGGCGAAATTCTGGTTCATGGCCGCAATTTGCGGGCTAGCGGCGGCGGGGTCAACGGCCAGACTTGCCGCAGCCGCGCGGTTTGCCGATAAAGCCACAAACGGAGGGGCCGATGAGCAAGAGTTTGGCGCGGGTGGTGGCAGCGTTGCAGGCAGCCGGGGTGGCAAGCGCACCGCTGGAGATGCCGAATGAAACGCGCACCGCAGAACAGGCGGCGGTGGCGGCAGGCTGCGCGCTGGATCAGATCGTGAAGTCGATCCTGTTTGGCGGCACGCGCGGGCTGTATCTGTTTCTGACCGCAGGCGGCAATCAGGTTGATACCGCCCGCGCCAGCGCACTTGCAGGCGAGCCGTTGGGCCGCGCCGATGCGGCACAAGTGCGCAGCACCACCGGCTTTGCGATTGGCGGCGTGTCTCCATTGGGGCATCTGACGCCCTCGCCGCTTTGGATGGACCGGCGTTTGCTGGCCTTTCCAACGGTCTGAGCGGCGGCGGGCACGCCCCGGCATATCTTCGTCATCACCCCGACCGAGCTTTTGCGCATCACTGGGGCGGAGCTTGCGGATTTCACGGTCTAGGCGGATTTTTGCTCGGCCCGCGCTGCATGTAAATATCATTCACATAACCCCTTGAAACAGGGCTTCCCCGCGCGCATCTTGTCTCATGTGAAACACATTCACATACCAAGCAACACGGGAGTCCGCCGATGAATACCGCCTCGACCACCGCCCCTTCCTCTGGCGGCTTCTTTTCCTACCTCCGCCGCGCCGAAGCCTGGCTTGACGACAAGGGCCGTGGGGCCTGGATCGCCGCCATGGTGCTGGGGTTCATCTTTGTCTGGCCAGTCGGCCTTGCCCTTCTGGCCTATATGATCTGGAGCAAACGCATGTTTAACCGTTCGTCCTGCGCGGAGCGCCGCGCCCGTCACTTTGAGCGCCACGCAGGCGGCCATTGGGGCCATGCCGCGATGCGGCCCTCGGGCAACGCGGCTTTTGATGCCTACAAGGCCGATATGCTGCGCCGTCTGGAAGACGAGCAGACCGCGTTCGAAAGTTTCCTGCAGCGCCTGCGCGAGGCCAAGGACAAGTCGGAATTCGACAGCTTCATGGAAGACCGCGCCCGTGCCGCCTCGGCCCCGGTTCCGGCTGCTGATGTGGCCCGCCCCGGCGAATATTAAGATCATCGCCCCCCGGTGCAACTCCGGGGGGGGGTTCGCGCCGGTCCCTTTGATAAAGGGGCCGGTTTGCGCTTGGCGGCTGGATCATCCCTTGCTAGGGTGCCGCGACCTTTCCCTTTCAGTTGTGATCATGCGCCACACGCTTCCGATTGCGCCTCAGTTTTATGTGACCGCCCCGCAGCCCTGCCCTTATCTTGAGGGCCGGATGGAACGGAAGCTGTTCACTGCGCTGCAAGGGGATCAGGCGCAGCGGTTGAATGATGCGCTGTCCAAGCAGGGCTTCCGGCGTAGCCAGAATGTGTTGTATCGGCCCTCCTGCGCGGAATGTTCGGCTTGCCTGTCTGCTCGCATCCGGGTGGCGGATTTCCAGCCCAACCGCACCCAGCGGCGGATCATGAAGGCGGCGGCGCATTTGCGGCGCAACGCGACCAGCCCTTGGGCGACGGAAGATCAGTTCAGCCTGTTCCGCCGTTATCTCGATGCCCGCCACGCCGATGGCGGGATGGCGGATATGGATGTGTTTGAATTCGCCGCGATGATCGAGGAAACCCCGATCAAAAGCCGGGTCATCGAATATACCCGCGCGGCGGGGGAAGGCGAGCGGGGGCGGCCCTTGGCTTGCGTGTCGCTGACCGATGTTTTCGACGACGGGCTGTCGATGGTCTACAGCTTTTATGATCCCGATCTGATTGATCTGTCGCTGGGCACCTTTGCTATTCTGGACCACATCGCGATCGCCCGCGAGGCAGGGCTGCCGTTTGTCTACCTTGGCTATTGGGTGCCGGGCAGCCGGAAGATGGGCTACAAGGCCGGGTTCAACGCGCTGGAAATCTTCAAGCATGGTGAGTGGGTGCCGATTGGCGAGCCTGCCGATCATCGGGCAGAATTGCATCCATTGTCGGTCGATCCGATTGCCGAGCAGGTTGCCCGCATCAGCCTGCCCGAGACGCGCATTCCGCGCGATTAGGCTGTGTCCGCGTGTGGACAGCCTGTGGTTTTATATGAAATCAAGGGCTTGCGGAGCCGTCTTCAGGTTTGATTAACCACGCTGGCGCTGCCCTCGGCCATGAAAAAGGGGCGCGTGCCAGACCCGCCCCTTTTTGAATTTCAGCAGGCAGACCTTGCCTGCATGCACCACGCAATAGTCATAGGCATATCTTGCCTTGGATTTTCTTCAATCTGAAGCAGATTGAAGAAAATCCGCTTTAGCGGTCAGATCAGACCTTCGGCCTGCATCGCGGCTTGCACGGCAGGACGGGCGGCGATGCGGGCGCGCAGGGCCTCGATCTGCGGGAAGGCCGACAGATCGTGACCGAGGGGTTTGGACCAGTTGGTGACGGTGAACAGATAGCCATCAGCGGGGGTGTAATCTGCCCCGGCAAGCCATGCGCGGCCATCGGCAAGTTTGGCCTCGATCACCGACAGGCGGGCATTCAGCAGGTCAATCTGTGCGGCGCGCGCCTCGTCCGACAGCGGACGGAAGAACGGCGAATAGGTCTTGTGCACCTCGGTCGAGACGAAGTTCAGCGCCTCGTGCAGGCGGGCGCGGGCAAGGCTGCCTTGCGGCGAGGTGCCGCCGGCATTGTCGGATACATATTGCATGATAGCGACGCCTTCGGTCAGCACATCGCCCGAGGCCAGCGCCAGCGCAGGCACCGCGCCGCGCGGGTTGACCTTGGTGAAATCCGCGCCGGTTTCGGTGGTCTTGGTGCGCAGATCGGTCTTTTCGATCTGGAACGGCTGACCCGCCTCTTGCAGGGCAATATGGCTGGCCAGCGAGCAGGCCCCCGGTGCATAATAAAGCTTCATCATCACTTCCTTGGTGAACAGCGGTTGGCCCTGCCTAGCTGCGGGCGGACGCAAGCGAAAGCCCCAAAGCCGACTCAAGCGCGCGCAAACCCTGTGCACGCCTGCGCGGAATTGCGAAAGTTGCGCAAGAAGCGCACCAGCAGAAAGAAATGTTCAAAAAACCATCCCGCTGCGACATTTTACGCGTCGATTTGCAGTTGACGCCCCCGCAGCGCCGCCCTAGTTTCCCCCACGAAGCCAAAGGGGGTCCGCCATGCGGCACATTCTAGTCGTCGTAAGGAAAAAGCGCATGGGCCGGTAACGGTAGACCATCAGGTTCCCCATGCGCCCCCGAGATACCTCCGGGGGCTTTTTGTTGACCAAGGCCCAAGGTGTGCAAACACGCGGCCAAGATAGGATAATGTGATGACACGTCAGATGACCGGCGCAAGAATGGTGGTTCAAGCCTTGAAGGATCAGGACGTTGAAGTCGTCTTTGGCTATCCGGGCGGTGCCGTCCTTCCGATCTATGACGAGATTTTCCAGCAGAATGACATCAAGCACATTCTGGTGCGCCATGAACAGGGCGCGATCCACATGGCGGAAGGCTATGCGCGCTCCACCGGCAAGGTGGGCGTGGCGCTGGTGACATCCGGGCCGGGGGCGACCAATGCGGTGACCGGGCTGACCGATGCGCTGCTGGACAGCATTCCGCTGGTGGTGTTGTCGGGGCAAGTGCCGACCTTCCTGATCGGCACCGATGCGTTTCAGGAAGCCGATACGGTGGGCATCACCCGGCCCTGCACCAAGCATAACTGGCTGGTGAAAGACCCCGCCATTCTGGCCGAAACGATTCATCAGGCGTTTCATGTGGCGCGGTCGGGTCGGCCCGGCCCGGTGCTGATCGACATTCCGAAGGACGTGCAGTTTGCCACCGCGGCCTATGCTGCGCCGGAAACCGCGCGGGTGTCGCATTATCAGCCGAAAGTGCGCGGCGATGCCGAGCAAATCCTGCGCATGGTGGAGTTGATGGAAACCGCCGAACGCCCGGTGTTCTATACCGGCGGCGGCGTGGTAAACTCTGGCCCGGCGGCTTCGGCGCTGCTGCGCGAATTTGTCGATGCGACCGGGTTTCCGATCACCTCGACGCTGATGGGGTTGGGGGCTTATCCGGCCTCGGGCAAGGCGTGGCTGGGTATGCTGGGCATGCACGGGCTGTATGAGGCCAATCTGGCGATGCACGGCTGCGATCTGATGATCAACATCGGCGCGCGGTTTGATGACCGCATCACCGGGCGGATCAAGGATTTCAGCCCGCATTCGAAGAAGGTGCATGTCGATATCGACCCGTCCTCGATCAACAAGGTGATCCGGGTGGATGTGCCGATTGTTGGCGATGTGACGCATGTGCTGGAGGACGCGCTGGCGCTGTGGAAGGATCGCGGCAGCCGGGTGAACAAGGCAGCTCTGGCGAAGTGGTGGAAGCAGATCGCGGTGTGGCAGGCGGTGAAGTGCCTGAATTACAAGCCGTCCTCGGTGCTGATCAAGCCGCAGTATGCGCTGGAACGGCTGGAAGCGCTGACCAAGGGCATGGACCGCTATATCACCACGGAAGTCGGCCAGCATCAGATGTGGGCGGCGCAGTATCTGGGCTTTGAGGCGCCGAACCGCTGGATGACCAGCGGTGGTCTGGGGACGATGGGCTATGGCCTGCCGGCCTCGATCGGCGTGCAGATCGCGCATCCTGACAGTCTGGTGATCAACGTCGCAGGCGAGGCAAGCTGGTTGATGAACATGCAGGAAATGGGCACGGCGATGCAGTTCCGCGCCCCGGTCAAGCAGTTCATCCTGAACAACGAACGGCTGGGCATGGTGCGGCAGTGGCAAGACCTGCTGCACGGCCAGCGCTATTCGCAAAGCTGGTCGGAGTCCTTGCCCGATTTCGTGAAACTGGCGGAGGCGTTTGGCTGCAAGGGCATCCAGATCAGTGATCCGGCCGATCTGGACGACGCGATCATGGAGATGATCCGCTATGACGGGCCGTTCATCTTTGATTGCCGGGTGGAAAAGCACGAAAACTGCCTGCCGATGATCCCGAGCGGAAAGCCGCATAACGAGATGATCCTGAACGACTCTGAAACCGCCGGTGCGATTGGCGGCAAGGGCGGCGCTTTGGTCTGACATCGAGCCGGGGGCCAGCCCCCGGACCCCCGGGATATTTATAGACAGATGAAAGGGAGCAGAATGTCTCCGCTCAACATCAAGAAAAGCTCGGCCAGCCATTCGGCTTATGATCTGCACGACCCGAACGCGGTGCTGATCGAAACGCATACGCTGGCGGTGGTGGTCGATAACGAAAGCGGCGTGCTGGCGCGGGTGATCGGGTTGTTTTCCGGTCGCGGTTACAACATCGACAGCCTGACCGTCGCCGAAGTGGACCATGCCGGCCATCGCAGCCGGATCACGGTTGTGACCACCGGCACGCCGGCGGTGATCGAACAGATCAAGGCGCAGCTGGCGCGGATGGTGCCGGTGCATGCGGTGCATGATCTGACCG
This sequence comes from Paracoccaceae bacterium, assembly GCA_009773375.1. Lineage (GTDB taxonomy): Bacteria > Pseudomonadota > Alphaproteobacteria > Rhodobacterales > Rhodobacteraceae > Cypionkella. The sequence continues at coordinate 41,824 of WRPH01000024.1, read as the reverse complement.
TGGAAGGCCCGGCGGTGCAGCGCGAGCTGGCGTTGCTGAAGGTGGCGGGCAAGGGCGAGGCGCGGATTGAAGCGCTGCGGCTGGCCGAGATCTTCCGCGCGCATGTGGTGGATTCGACGCTGGAATCCTTTGTGTTCGAGATGACCGGCACGCCGGAAAAGATCGACAGTTTTGCTGAACTGATGCGCCCCTTGGGCTTGCGTGAGATGGCGCGGACCGGCGTGGCGGCGCTGTCGCGCGGCGTCTGAGCATCACGGCTGCGCGACACCTTCGCGCAGCCCATTTCCGCCACCCGCGATCTGGCCTATACCAAGTGCAACACGGGAGACGGCCATGATCGTTGAATTCGGACATTTCACCCTGATACTGGCCTTTATGGTGGCGCTGGTGCAGACGGTTTTGCCGTTGTGGGGCGCGCACAAACGCGATGCGCGGTTGATGGCGGTGGCCGATCCTGCGGCGGTGATCCAGTTTCTGCTGATCGCGGCATCTTTCGCGGCGCTGACCTATGCTTTCGTCACCTCGGACTTTTCGCTGAAACTGGTGGTGGCGAATTCGCATACCGACAAACCGATGCTCTACAAGGTGGCCGGAGTCTGGGGCAACCATGAGGGATCGTTGTTGCTGTGGGTGCTGGCGCTTTCCGGCTTTGGCGCCTGTGCGGTGTGGTTTGGCGGCAATCTGCCTGCGACGCTGAAAGCCCGCGTGCTGGGGGTGCAAGGCTCGATTGGCCTTGCGTTTCTGGCCTTCATGCTGCTGACCTCGAACCCGTTCCTGCGGCTGGCCAACCCGCCGATGAATGGCGGCGATTTGAACCCGCTGTTGCAGGACCCCGGCCTCGCCTTCCATCCGCCGTTTCTGTATCTGGGCTATGTCGGGCTTTCGATGAGCTTTTCCTTCGCCATCGCCGCGCTGCTGGAAGGCCGGGTTGATGCCGCCTGGGGGCGCTGGGTGCGGCCTTGGACGCTGGCGGCCTGGATTTTCCTGACCATCGGCATCGCGCTGGGGTCGTGGTGGGCCTATTACGAACTTGGCTGGGGCGGCTTCTGGTTCTGGGATCCGGTCGAAAACGCCAGCTTCATGCCGTGGCTGATCGCGGCGGCGCTGCTGCATTCCGCCATTGTGGTGGAAAAGCGCGAAAGCCTGAAAGCCTGGACGATCCTGCTGGCGATTCTGGCCTTTGGCTTCAGCCTGACCGGCACGTTCATCGTGCGCTCCGGCGTGATTACCTCGGTGCATGCTTTTGCCAATGATCCGGCGCGGGGGGTGTTCATCCTGATGATCCTCGCCTTCTTCATGGGCGGCGCGCTGACGCTGTTTGCGTTTCGCGCCAATGTGTTGGAGGCGCGCGGCGTGTTCAGCCTGATCAGCCGCGAAACCGCGCTGGTCACCAACAACCTGCTGCTGGCGGTGTCGGCGCTGGTGGTATTTGTCGGCACGATCTGGCCGCTGGTGGCCGAACTGGTGTTTGCGCGCAAACTTTCGGTGGGAGCGCCGTTCTTTGATGCGGCGTTCTCGCCGTTCATGGTCATTCTGGCCATCGTGCTGCCGGTTGGCGCGATGTTGCCGTGGAAGCGCGCCGAAATCCGTCGCACGCTGCGGCCCCTGCGGGGCGCTTTGGCGCTGGCGGTGGCGGCGGGGCTGTTGGCCTATGCGTTGCAGACTGGCAAATCGACGCTTGGCCCGATTGGCGCGGCGCTTGGCGCGTGGGTGGTGTTCGGCGCGCTGGTCGATCTGGGGCAACGGCTGGGCCGGGGTGGCTTGGCCGAGCGGATGGCACGGCTTGCCCGACTGCCGCGGGCCGATTGGGGCAAGGCGATGGCGCATTCCGGCCTTGGCATCACCCTGTTTGCGGTGGCCGCGATGAACGCCTGGTCGATCGAGGATATTCGCGTCGTCAAGCTGGGCGAAAGCTTTGCCTTGGGGCCTTATGAAGTGACGTTGCAGGCGGTGAACGAGGTCGAGGGGCCGAACTATAGCTCGACCATGGCCGATATGCTGATCAGCCTGAACGGTGCAGAAGTGGCGCTGCTGCATCCGGAAAAGCGGGTGTATCCGGTGCAGGCGATGCCGACCACCGAGGCCGCGATTGATCAGGGCCTGTTCCGCGATCTGTATCTGGTGATCGGCGATCCGCAAGACGCCGGCGGTTACGCGGTGCGCGGCTATATCAAGCCGTTTGCCGACTGGATCTGGGGCGGGGCTTTGCTGATGGCGTTGGGCGGCATGTTCAGCCTGTCGGATCGGCGGTTCCGTGCTGCGGCGGGCGCACGTCGCACCGTTGCCGTTGCGGCGGAGTGATCCGATGCGCGCGCTGATCCTTGCGGTATGTCTGTTCGCGGCCCCGGCCTTTGCGGTGCAACCGGGCGAAATGCTGGCCGATCCGGGGCTGGAGGCACGGGCGCGGGCGATTTCGGCCAACCTGCGCTGCCCGGTCTGTCAGGGCGAAAGCATCGACGATTCCAACGCGCCGATCAGCCGCGATCTGCGGCTGGCGGTGCGCGAGCGGTTGCTGGAAGGCGACAGTGACGCTGAGGTGGTGGATTATGTCGTGGCGCGCTTTGGCGAATTTGTGCTGTTCAAACCGCGGGCGGAAGGGTCGAGCCTGATCCTGTGGCTGGCGGGGCCTGCGATGCTGCTGCTGGGCGGCGGCATTGCCTTTGCCACCAGCCGCAGGCGCGCGCATGCTGCCGAAGCCGAAAGCCTGAGCGAGGCCGACAAGACCCGGCTGGCCGATCTGCTGGACAAGTGACGCAGGGTTTCTCTGGTCGCAGCCCCCTGCCCTGCTAGGCTGGGCGAAAATGGGGGCGGCGATGGGGTTTGACTGTATCAGCTACGGCGTCGAGGCGGGGGTGGCGGTGATCACGCTGAACCGGCCCGAGGTGATGAACGCGCTGTCGTCGCAGTTGCGGGCGGAAATGCTGGCGGCGGTGTTGCGCGCCGGGGATGATGCGCGGGTGCTGGTGATCACCGGGGCCGGGCGGGCGTTCTGCTCGGGGCAGGATCTGGGCGATGCGGCGCGTGTGGGGTCGATTGATCTGGAGCGGATTCTGAATGAGGAATATGTGCCGCTGCTGAAGGCGATCACCGATTGCCCGATCCCGACGATTTCGGCGGTGAACGGGGCGGCTGCAGGGGCCGGGGCCAATCTGGCGTTGGCGGCGGATGTGGTGATGGCGTGCGAAAGTGCCAGCTTCATTCAGGCGTTTACCCGGATCGGTCTGGTGCCGGACGCTGGCGGCAGTTATTGGCTGCCGCGCCAGATCGGGCTTGCCCGCGCGATGGGGGCGGTGCTGTTTGCCGACAAGGTAAGTGCAAGCCAAGCGGCGGAGTGGGGCATGATCTATGAATGCGTGCCGGATCAAGACTTTGCCGCGCATTGGCGGGCGCGGGCGGCGGCTTTGGCCAACGGGCCAACGCTGGCTTATCGCGGCGTGAAGACGGCGCTGCGGGCCTCGTTTGGCAATGTTCTGGACGCGCAACTGGCGCTGGAGGCGCGGTTGCAGGGCGTTTGTGGCGCATCAGAGGATTTCCGCGAGGGTGTGGCGGCGTTTCTGGAAAAGCGCGCGGCGAAGTTTCGCGGGGCCTGAAAGCGGGGCCGGAGCAGTCAACGCCGCCCGGCTTTGCGCGTTGACAGCAGCAGGTTGGTTTCCGAAGTCAGCACGCCATCAATGTTGCGGATGCGGTTGATCACCTCATCGAGCTCGATCAGGGTCTGGGTGGAAATCTCGGCGATCAGGCTCCATTTGCCGTTAGTCGAATGCACCGCCATCACCGCCGGAATCCCGGCCAGCCGCGCCATCACCTTTTCGCCGCCCTTGCCTTCGATGATGATCATCATCAGCCCGCGCACAGGCGCTTCGGCCACGTCGGACCGGGTCAGCACGGTGAAACCGGCGATCTCGCCCTTCGCGGTCAACCGCTCCATCCGGGCGCGAACGGTGGCGCGCGACAGGCCCAGACGTTCTGACAAATCTGAAAGTGCTGCGCGGCCATCGCGGCGCAGTTCAGCAATCAGGCGCGTATCGACATCATCCAACATGATCAATCTTCCTGCCGTTATGGAAAGCAGCTTGTGCGAAACGTCGTAAATGCGCGTATGATTCGCCGCAAGACGGAAAGATTGTCTGACCAAAGGAGAAGCCCGATGTCCAACACCATTCTGATCGGTGCGCCGATAGACGAAGGCCAACGCCGCCCCGGCTGCGTGATGGGGCCAACCGCTTACCGTGTCGCCGGGCTGGCCCAGGCCATCCGCGACCTGGGGCATGGCGTGGAAGATTGGGGCGATCTGGTGCTGCCGGAGTTGAAAGACGTGACCAGCCCCAACCCGGCGGTGCATATGCTGCCGCAGGTGCTGGGCTGGACCGAGACGCTGGCCGACAAGGTGGATGACGCACTAAGCAAGGGCGGTTTGCCGATCATTCTGGGCGGCGATCACAGTCTGGCGCTGGGGTCGGTGGCGGGGGCCGCAGCTTTTGCCGCGCGCGCGGGCCGCCCGCTGTTCCTGCTGTGGCTGGATGCGCATTCGGATTTTCACACGCCCTTGACCACGACCAGCGGCAATCTGCACGGCACGCCGGTGGCCTATATCGCGGGGCGTGACGGGTTCGAGGCGTTTCCGCCCTTCCCCGCCGTGATCCCGGCTGAACGTATCTGCCTTTACGGCATCCGGTCGGTCGATCCTGCCGAACATGCCGCGCTGTTGAAGCACGATCTGGCGATCAACGACATGCGGGTGCTGGATGAACGTGGCATCGTCGCCCCGCTGCGCGAATTTCTGGACAAGGTGCGTGCGGCGGGCGGTATGCTGCATGTGTCGCTGGACGTGGATTTTCTAGATCCGTCGATTGCGCCTGCGGTCGGCACCACGGTTCCGGGCGGCACCACCTTCCGCGAGGCGCATCTGGTGATGGAGCTGTTGCACGAAAGCAATCTGGTGACCTCGCTGGATCTGGTGGAGCTGAACCCGTTTCTGGACGAGCGCGGCCGCACCGCGAAACTGATGGTGGACCTTGTCGGCAGCCTGATGGGCCGCAAAGTGTTCGACCGCCCGACCCGCAGCTATTGATCCCGGTAAGGAAACCCGATGACCACGCCCTCGCGTCAGGCCCTTGTGCCCTTCGTCTCTGTCGATAACATGCTGAAACTGGTGCTGCATCTGGGCGTTGAACAGGTGCTGAGCGACCTTGCGGCTGAAATCGAGGCCGATTTCCGCCGCTGGCCGCTGTTTGACAAGACCCCGCGCGTCGCCAGCCATTCCGATGTGGGCGTGATTGAACTGATGCCGACCTCGGACGGCGAAACCTATGGTTTCAAATACGTCAACGGCCACCCTTCGAACATGAAGAACGGCTTGCAAACCGTGACCGCTTTTGGGCTTTTGGCCGATGTGGCGACAGGCTATCCGGTGCTGCTGTCGGAAATGACCATCCTGACCGCGCTGCGTACCGCTGCGACCAGCGCGATGGCGGCGAAGTGGTTGGCTCCGGTTGGGTCCACGACGATGGCGCTGATCGGCAATGGCGCGCAATCGGAATTTCAGGCGCTTGGCTTCAAGGCAATTTGCGGGATTTCCGAGGTGCGGCTTTACGATATTGACGCAACGGCCAGCGCCAAATGCGCGGCCAATCTGGCCGGGCGCGGCTTGCGCGTGGTGGTCTGCCAAACGCCGGAAGAGGCGATTTTGGGGGCGCAGATCATCACCACCGTCACCGCGGACAAGCAATATGCCACCATCCTGACCGACAACATGGTCGGCGCAGGCGTGCATATCAACGCGGTCGGCGGCGATTGCCCCGGCAAGACCGAGTTGCACAAGGATATTCTGCTGCGGTCGCAAATCTTCGTCGAATACCCGGAACAGACCCGGATTGAAGGCGAGATTCAGCAGCTTGCCCCCGATCATCCGGTGACAGAGCTGTGGCAGGTGATTTTGGGTCAGGCCAAGGGACGCCACGATGCCCGCGCGATCACGCTGTTTGATTCGGTGGGCTTCGCGGTCGAGGATTTCTCGGCGCTGCGCTATGTGCGCAAGAAGCTGGCGGAAACCGGGTTCTGCACGCAGCTGGACATGATCGCAGACCCGGATGATCCGCGCGATTTGTTCGGGATGATCCTGCGCGCGGGTTAAGGGGTTTCGGGGTCGCGGTAGCTGTGCAGGCGGCCCTGCCAATCAGTGATCTGATAGCCGTCGCCGCTGGGCTGCACATAGCCCGGCCCGATCGGCACCTTGCCAAAGCCACCAGGAATATCAAGCACATAGGTCGGAATGCCGATCCCCGACAGCCGCCCGCGCAAGGCGGCCATGATCGCCTGCCCCGCCGCAATCGTGGTGCGGAAATGGCTGGTGCCGCGCGCCAGATCGCAGTGGTGCAGGTAATACGGCGTCACGCGGTGGCGCAGCAGGGTGCGAAACAGCGTCTCCAGCGTGGCGGCATCATCGTTGATGCCGCGCAGCAGCACTGATTGCGACAGCAGCGGAATCCCGGCATCGGCCAGCTGCGCCAGTGCCGCCTGCGCCGCCGGGGTGATTTCCTGCGCGTGGTTGGTGTGCAGCACCAGATAGGTGGTCGGCCGCGCCCGCAACGCCCGAACCATCTCGGCGGTGATGCGGGCCGGGGCGACCACCGGCACGCGGGTATGAAAGCGCACAATCTCGACATGTGGGATCGCCGCCAGCCGCTGCATCAGCGCGGCAAGGCGGCGTGGCGACAGCACCAAGGGGTCGCCGCCGGTCAGGATCACCTCGGTAATGGCGGGGGTGGCGGCGATGTAGGCCAGGGCAGCGGTCAGATCGGCGTCGGGCAAGGCACCCTCTTCACCCACCGCCTCGCGCCGGAAGCAAAAGCGGCAATAGACCTCGCAGGTGTGGGTGGCGGCAAGGATCACCCGGTCGGGGTAGCGATGAGTCAGACCGGGGGTCGGGCTGTAGGTGGCGTCGCCAATCGGGTCGTGGAGTTCCTCCGGGCGGATGGTCAGCTCGGCGGTGTTGGGCAGGAACTGGCGGGCGATGGCATCATCCGGGCCGGTGATGGCGGTGTGCATCGCATTGGTCAGACGGATGCGGAACGCCTCGGCCACCGGGGCAAGCGCCGGGGCTGCGTCGGCGGGCACAAGACCTGCGGCAACAAGGTCGGATATCTGGCTCAGGCTGCGTTTTTTCATCTCGGTCCGGGGGCATTTGCGGCGCTGGCTTATCCGCCCCGCCGGGCCAAAGCGCAAGCCATCTTTGCCCCGTTCGCCTTGCACACCACGGCTAGAATGGTGTAGAAACGCAGCACCAATATCTAGACCTCGGCAACAAGGCGGCGTTACGTGAGCGATACCCCGGAAACCCCTGAAAATACAGACGAAAAGCCGATCCGCATGGCGCATGACGGCCCGCAGATCGACATTGCTGCCGAGATGAAGACCGCCTATCTCGATTATGCGATGAGCGTGATCGTTTCCCGTGCCATTCCCGACCTGCGCGACGGGCTGAAACCGGTGCATCGCCGCATCTTGTTTGCCATGCACGAGACCAACAACGCCCACGACAAGCCCTATCGCAAATCGGCCCGGCCGGTTGGCGATACGATGGGGAAATACCACCCGCATGGCGATAGCGCGATCTATGACGCGCTGGTGCGGATGGCGCAGCCGTTTTCAATGAGCCTGCCGCTTCTGGACGGGCAAGGCAACTTTGGCAGCATGGACGGCGATGCGGCGGCGGCAATGCGCTATACCGAGGTGCGGATGGACAAGCCCGCCGCCTTCCTGCTGGCGGATATCGACAAGGAAACCGTTGATTTCCAAGACAACTACGACGGCAAGGACCGTGAACCTACGGTGCTTCCGGCGCGGTTCCCGAACATGCTGGTCAATGGCGCAGGCGGTATCGCGGTGGGCATGGCCACCAACATCCCGCCGCATAACCTTGGCGAAGTGATCGACGGCACGCTGGCGATGATCGACAACCCCGACATCAGCATCGAACAGTTGATGGAAATCATTCCCGCCCCCGATTTCCCCACTGGGGCGACGATTCTGGGCCGCTCCGGCGCGCGCAAAGCCTATCTCGAAGGTCGCGGGTCGGTGATCATCCGGGCAAAAACCCGGATTGAAGAAATCCGTTCAGGCCGCTGGGCAATCATCATCGATGAAGTGCCGTATCAGGTCAACAAGGCGCGGATGATCGAAATCATCGCCGAACAGGTGCGTGAAAAGAAGATCGAAGGCATCGCGCATGTGCAGGACGAATCCGACCGGATCGGCGTGCGGGTGGTGATCGAATTGAAACGGGATGCCACGGCGGATGTGGTTCTGAACCAGTTGTATCGTTTTACGCCGATGCAAACCTCGTTCGGCTGCAACATGCTGGCGCTGAATGGCGGGCGACCGGAACAACTGACGCTGGCGGATTTCTTGCGCCATTTCATCACCTTCCGCGAAGAAGTTGTCGCACGCCGCACCGCCTATGAACTGCGCCGCGCCCGCGAGCGCAGCCATATCCTGTGCGGTCTGGCGGTGGCGGTTTCCAACGTCGATGAGGTGGTGGCAACCATTCGTTCGTCGGCCGATCCGGCGGAAGCGCGCGAGCGGCTGATGACGCGGCGCTGGCCCGCGGGCGACATCATCCCCTATATCAAGCTGATTGACGACCCGACCCACCCGGTCAACGAAGACGGCACCTATAACCTGTCGGAAATTCAGGCCCGCGCGATCCTTGATCTGCGGCTGCAACGCCTGACCGCGATGGGCGTGAAGGAAATCACCGACGAGTTGCAGGAACTCGCTGGCAAGATCAAGGATTACCTTGAAATTCTCGGCAGCCGTGAGCGGATCATGGCGATCATCTCGGACGAATTGCGCGACGTGAAGTCGATGTTCGCGGTGCCGCGCCGCACCGAAATCGTCGACTGGGCCGGCGATATGGACGATGAAGACCTGATCGAACGCGAAGATATGGTGGTAACGATCACCAGCGGCGGCTACATCAAGCGCACGCCGCTGATCGAATTCCGCAGCCAGAACCGCGGCGGCAAGGGGCTGTCATCGATGGCGACCAAAGAAGATGACGTGGTGACGACGCTGTTTGTCGCCAATACCCATACCAACCTGCTGTTCTTCACCACCGATGGCATGGTTTACAAGCTGAAAACCTGGCGTCTGCCGCTGGCCGGTCGCACTGCCAAGGGCAAGGCGATGGTAAATATTCTGCCCATCGCGCAGGGCATCAGCATCGCAGCCCTGATGCCGGTGGATGCGCCAGAAGCCGAATGGGAAGACCTGCAAATCGTCTTTGCCACCTCGGATGGCGACGTGCGGCAGAACGATCTGTCGGATTTCACCAATGTCATGCGCAATGGCAAGATTGCGATGAAATTGCCCGACGGCGTGTCGCTGGTGAATGCGGCGATTGCCGATGAAAACGACGATATCATGCTGGTCACGGCGCTTGGCCGGGCGATCCGCTTCCCGACCACGGAAATTCGCGTGTTCAAATCGCGCGGCTCCACCGGGGTGCGCGGCATTCGGGTTGGCGCGGGCGATAAAGTGGTGTCGATGTCGATCATCCGGCACTTTGAGGCCGACCCGGCAGAGCGCGAGGCCTATCTGAAGCAGCGCAGACTGATGGCAGGGGCGGTTGATGAGGTCGAGGCCGATGAAGAAGAAGCTGCCGTCGAGGCCGGTCAGCTTTCGACCGAACGCTATGCCGAAATGTCGGCAGCCGAAGATCTGATCCTGACAATCACCACCTCGGGTTCGGGTAAGCTCAGCTCCAGCCACGATTATCCGGTGCGCGGGCGTGGTGGTATGGGCGTGAAGGCGATGGATGGCGCGATGCGTGGCGGGCCGCTGGTGGCCTCGTTCAAGGTCGATCTGTCGGATCAGATCATGCTGGCGACCAGCACCGGGCAGTCGATCCGGGTGCCGGTGGAGCAGATCTCGTTCCGCTCTCGGTCAGCTGGCGGGGTGAAGGTGTTCAACACCGGCAAGGGCGAGGAAGTGGTGTCGGTCGCCCGCGTCGCCGAACAGGGCGATGAATGATCTTGTGGCGCGGCTGGCTTTGCTCGCCGCGCACAACCAGACGATCAGCTACGGCGCGCTGGCCCGCGATCTGGGCATCCCCGGCCCCGGCGCGATTGCGAAACTGACGGCGGCGCTGGAGGCTTTGATGCAGGCCGACGCCGCGGCGGGCCAGCCGTTTCTAGCGGTGGTTTGCGAAGGACGGTTGGCGCAAGGCCTTCCTGCACAAGGTTTTTTTGATACGGCCCGCGCTTTGGGGCGTGATATTGGTGCCGATCCTACGGTATTTGTCGCGGCGGAACGTGCGGCGTTGCAGCGGCGATTCTCTGAAGCGCCTTAAGAAAATCGCAAGGCTTTGCTGGTTTCCTGTTCCCGACAGGAGGCGGCATGAACATTTATCATTGCATGATCGAACTGAAAGACGGCGCGCGCGCATTGGCCTTCGCTGCGGCGGTAGAGGCGTGGATGACCTATCTGAAATCGCAAGGGCTGATCGTGGATTGGCGGCTGATGCGGCGAAAATTCCGGCTGGCTTCGGGCGCACATACCGATTTTCTGCTGGAAATTGACGTCGGCGGTCTGGCCGATCTGGATGATGCCTTCGCGGCGCTGTCAAACCCCGATGAAGCTGCCGAGCGGCGATATGATCTGATGCACCAGATGATCGGCGACATCGAGGTTGGGCTATACCGCCCCTTCCCCGACCCGGCACAACGCGAACGCATCGCCTTGATCTAAGCCGCGTGCAGGGCTACATCGCGGCTATGACACAGGAATTGCACATCATCGGCGGCGGCATGGCCGGATCGGAAGCGGCTTGGCAAGCGGCACAGGCAGGCACGCGCGTGGTCATCCACGAAA
>WRPH01000024.1:0-30931 GCA_009773375.1 Paracoccaceae bacterium | reverse complement strand
TCATCCACGAAATGCGGCCCAAGGTTGGCACCTTTGCCCACCGCACCGGTAATTTTGCCGAGATGGTGTGTTCCAACTCATTCCGGTCTGATGACGATGAACGCAACGCGGTGGGCCTGCTGCATTGGGAAATGCGCGCAGCCAACGGCCTGATCATGGAAATGGCGCACTCACATCGCTTGCCCGCAGGCGGTGCCCTGGCGGTGGACCGCGATCCGTTTTCCGAGGCGGTGACGGCGCGGCTGAACGCACATCCGCTGATTTCCTCGACGTTTGAGGAAGTCACCGAGCTGCCCGATCAGGGCAACTGGATCATCGCAACCGGGCCTTTGACCTCGGGTACGCTGGCCGAAAGTATCCGTGCCGCCACCGGGGCCGATGCCTTGGCGTTTTTCGACGCCATCGCCCCTATCGTCTATGCCGAAAGCGTGGATATGTCGGTGGCCTGGATGCAAAGCCGCTACGACAAGGGCGAAACTGCGGAAGAACAGACCGCCTATATGAACTGCCCGATGACCAAGGATGAATATTACGCCTTCATCGACGCGCTGCTGGCCGCCGAAAAGACCGAGTTCCACGAAAACGAAACCGCGGGTTATTTCGACGGTTGCCTTCCCATCGAAGTGATGGCCGAACGCGGCCGCGAAACCCTGCGTTTTGGCCCGATGAAGCCGGTGGGTCTGACCAACCCGCATAACCCGATGAAGCCCTACGCCGTGGTGCAACTGCGCCGGGATAACAAACTCGGCACGCTTTACAACATCGTAGGCTTTCAGACCAAGATGAAATACGGCGCGCAAACCGCTGTTTTCAAAATGATTCCCGGCCTTCAGGCTGCCAGTTTTGCCCGGCTGGGCGGCATTCATCGCAACACTTTCATCAACTCGCCGACGCTGCTTGATGATCAGATGCGGCTGAAATCGCGGCCAAATATCCGCTTTGCCGGCCAGATCACCGGGGTCGAAGGCTATGTCGAATCCGCCGCGATGGGGCTTCTGGCGGGGCGGATGGCAGCGGCAGAATTGCAGGGAAAAATCCTGCCACCGCCGCCGCCCGAAACCGCGATGGGCGCGCTGATCACCCATATCACCGGCGGAGCCGAGGCGAAAACATTCCAGCCCATGAACGTCAACTTCGGCCTTTTCCCCCCGATCGACGCGCGCGGCGGCCGCAAGGGGCGCAAAGACCGCTACAAGGCCTACACGGATCGCGCCAAAGACGCATTCACCGCGTGGCTTTCGTAACCCGCTTCGCGCCTTCGCCCACCGGGCCCTTGCATCTGGGCCATGCCTATTCGGCAATCGTGGCGCATGACATGGCGCAGGCGGCTGGCGGCACTTTTCTGTTGCGGATCGAAGATATCGACCAATCGCGCTGCCGCCCAGAGTGGGAGGCACAGATTTATCAGGATCTGCAATGGCTTGACCTAAGCTGGCCGCAACCCGTGATGCGTCAATCCAGCCGGATGCCAGCCTATCAAGCGGCTTTGGATGATCTGTGGTCGCGCGGTCTGCTTTACGCCTGCACCTGCTCCAGACGCGATATTGAACAGGCGCTCAGCGCGCCGCAGGAAGGCGTGGCCGCCGCGTCAGGCCCGGATGGGCCGGTCTATCCCGGCACCTGTCGCAGGCGCAACCGGCCGCAGTCGCCACGACCGCGTGACGCCGTGCTGCGTTTGGATATGGCTGCGGCGTGTCGGATCTGCGCGCAACAGGGCATGGTGGGCTTTCAGGAAACCGGCCCCGCAAATGGGGGGTGGATCACGACCAGCGACGCAAGTTACGCCAGTGAAATCGGTGATATTGTGGTTTCGCGCCGGGATATGGGCACGTCATACCACCTATCGGTGGTGTTGGATGACGCGGCGCAGGGCATAAGCCATGTGGTGCGCGGCGAGGATCTGTTCGAGGCCACCCGCATCCATGCCTTGCTGCAAAGGGTGCTGGGCCTGCCGACGCCAATTTACCACCATCATCGGCTGATCCGCGACGATCACGGCAAGCGGTTGGCCAAACGCGACGATGCCCGCGCGCTGGCAAAATTCCGCGCGGAGGGCGCTACGCCTGCCGATATTCGCCGCATGGTCGGACTGGAGCCGAATTCCGCGCGGAATTCGTGACGGATTTTTCCAAAATCCGCATCACGGCATCGGCGTCAGGATTTCCACTTCGGCGCCATCTTGCACAGATGTATAAAAACAGCTGCGCCGGTTGGTATGGCAAGCAGGCCCCTCTTGCGTCACCAGCGCCAACAAACAATCCCGGTCGCAATCAATCCGTAACTCGACCAGCCGCTGCACATGACCCGAGCTTTCGCCCTTCACCCAAAACCCGGCGCGCGAGCGCGACCAATAGGTCACCGCTCCGGTTGCCAGCGTGCGCGCCACCGATTCCGCGTTCATCCACGCGAACATCAGCACCTCGCCCGAGCCATGGTCCTGCGCGATGCACGGAATCAGGCCGTTGGCATCATACTTTAGGCGCGAGGGGTCAAATTGCATCGGCTTCTCCTTGGCGGCTGGCCTTGCCGGGCTTATCTTGCCGACAAGCAAAGGGGAAGTCATGAGCGACAGTGATCTGGTCAAACTCTATTCGGGGCGCATTCTGGCGCTGGCCGCCGATATTCCGCACCTTGGCCGCCTGCCTGCGCCCCAGGGAACTTCGCGCAAACGCTCACCACTGTGTGGCTCGACGGTGACGGTGGATTTGGTGGTGCAAGACGGGCGTGTTGCCGAGTTTGCGCAGGATGTGAAGGCCTGCGCGTTGGGACAAGCTTCAGCGGCGGTGCTGGGGGCCGTGGTTATCGGCCGCAATCGGGCCGAATTGGAAGCCGCGCGCGATGCCTTGCGGGCCATGCTGAAAGACGCAGGCCCGGTCCCGGCGGCTCCGTTCAACGGTTATGAGGTGTTGATCCCGGCGCGCGAGTACAAGAATCGCCATGCCTCGGTCCTGCTGGCGCTGGACGCCACCTGCGAGGCCTTTGCCTTGGCAGAGGCCACATAAAAAAACCGCCGCACATCCGATGGATGGCGGCGGAAAGTCGCGTTCTTGAACCGGGGAGAGGCAAGGCAGCCTGTTCGTATGACTTGGGGACATATACGAAGGCCCGGCTCAGCAAGACCGCAGGCAGAACCTTCACAGCGTGCCAGAGATCCCCAATCCGGCAAAGAGCAGCACGAAGAGCGACACGACCCCCACCGCATCCGCCAGAATGGCCGAACGGGAACGGTTCAGGATTTCGGTAATCTCGGTGAGCATTGCGACCTCCGTTTGCTTGTTGCCCTATTGTTCTCACGTTCCTAACCACCTGTAAAGAACTTTTTGAGAACATCCGAGAACAAACCATAACCCTACCCGACGGAGATCAGCTTGATTGCCCGATCCTGATCCAACAGCCACAGCAAAATCCGCGCGGCCTTGCCGCGTGGGCTGGTCAGATCCGGGTCGAGCGCCAACAACGCCCGCGCATCCGATTGCGCCACCGCCATCAGACCGGCCTGGCGTTCAATGTCGGCAACGCGAAACCGTGGCAGCCCGGATTGCGCGGTGCCGATCAAATCGCCAGCTCCGCGCATCGAAAGGTCTTCTTCAGAAATTCGAAAACCGTCTTCGGTGTCGCGGATCACCTTCAACCGCCGCTCACCACTTTCGGACAGCGGCGCTTGGTAGACCAGCAGACATGTCGATTCCGCCGCCCCACGCCCGACCCGGCCGCGCAACTGATGCAGTTGCGCCAAGCCAAATATTTCCGCGCGCTCGATCACCATGATCGAGGCGTTCGGGACGTTGACCCCAACTTCGATCACCGTAGTCGCCACCAGAATCCGGGTCTGCCCAGCAACAAACCGCGCCATTGCCGCATCTTTTTCCGCGGGCGGCATCTGGCCATGCACAAGGCCGACCACATCGCCCAAAGCCGCGCGCAGGCTGGCGAAACGTGCCTCGGCGCTGGCATAATCGACCAGTTCGGAATCCTCGACCAGCGGGCAGACCCAATAGGCCTGCCGCCCCTCGGCCACCGCCTTTGCCAGATGACCGACGACCTCATCCATCCGCGCGCCCGAGATCAGCGCTGTCTTGATCGGCTTGCGACCGGGCGGCTTTTCGTCCAGCACCGAGACATCCATATCGCCATAACTGGCCAGCGCAAGGCTGCGCGGGATCGGCGTGGCGGTCATTACCAGCACATCTGCCGCCTGCCCCTTTGCGCCCAACTCCATCCGCTGCGCCACACCAAAGCGGTGCTGTTCATCGACCACAGCGAGCCGAAGATCTTGAAACTCAACGTCTTTCTGGAATACCGCGTGGGTTCCCACCAAGATCTTGATCTGCCCATCGCGTAACGCAGCCAGCTTTGCCACACGATCCGCGCCCTTGTCACGCCCGGTCAAAAGCTCCAGCCGCACCCCGGCAGCTTCGGCCAAAGCAGCAAGGCTTTCGTGATGTTGACGGGCCAGGATTTCGGTCGGGGCCATCATCGCGCCCTGCCCGCCCGCCTCTACCGCGATCAACAACGCCATGAACGCGACCAGAGTTTTTCCCGCGCCAACATCGCCCTGCAACAGCCGGTTCATCCGCAACGGCTGCGCCATGTCTTTCGCAATCTCGGAAATCGCGCGGCTTTGTGCACCGGTCGGCCGATAAGGCAAGCCGGCCAGCACCTTGGCCTGCAAATTGCCCGAACCGACGCTTGCCACCCCCTTGCCGCGTCGCAAGGTCGCGCGCGCCAGGGAAAGCGTCAGCTGATGCGCAAAAAGTTCATCATAAGCAAGACGTTGGCGGGCCGGATGCGTAAAGGCAAGCGCCGCGTGATCCTGTGGCGCATGGACGGTTTGCACCGCCGCCAGCCAATCCGGCCAGCCTTCACGGGCTTTCAAAGCTGCGTCGATCCACTCGGGAACCTCGGGCGCGCGGGTCAGGGCAGCTGCGGCGGTTTTGGCAACCTGCCGCTGTGTCACCCCCGCCGCCAACGGATAAACCGGTTCAAACTGCGGCAATTCGCCCGCCTCTTCGGGGCGCAAGACATGATCCGGATGCACCATTTGCACAATATTGTCAAAGAGTTCAACCTTGCCGGACACCAGCCGCCTTTGCCCCGTCGGCAACAGCTTTTGCAAGTAATCGCCGCGCGCGTGGAAGAAGACCAGCTGAAACTCCAACCCTGCGTCGCGCACCATGATCCGGTAAGGCCGCCCCTTCTGGCGCGGCGGGAAATGCGCGCCAACCTCGATCTCGACGGTCACCGTGCAGGGCGGCACCACATCGCGCACGGATGTTTTTCGGCTGCGGTCAACACCGGAATGCGGCAGCAAGAACAGCAGATCTTTCGGCTTTTCCACCCCCAATGCTGCGAAAGCCTTGGCGGTTTTCGGCCCGACCCCCTCCAGCGTATCCAAGCCGGCAAACAGCGGAAACAGAATTTCCGGGCGGCTCATGCCTGACCTATCAGCGCCAGCCAGCCATCTTCATCGATTACACTAACCCCATGTTTTTCGGCGTCTTTAGCCTTCGACCCCGCCCCCGGCCCGGCAACCAGAAGATCGGTCTTGGCGCTGACCGACCCGGCCACTTTTGCCCCCAAAGCCTCGGCGCGGGCCTTGGCCTCGGCCCGCGTCATCTTTTCCAGCGTGCCGGTGAACACCACGGTTTTGCCCGCAACCGGGCTGTCAAGCGGCGCGCGGGCCAGCACGGGTTGCACCTGAAGCTCTGCCACCAGCGCATCTATCGCCGCGCGTTCGGCCGTATTCTGAAACGCCTCGGCAAGGGAGCCTGCCAGAACCGTGCCAACACCGTCGATCGAAATCAGCTCTGCCCACTCGGGGCTGTCGGGTGTGGCATGGGTGATTGCGGCCTCGAAAGCGGCCCAGCTGGAATAATGCCGCGCCAAGAGCCCCGCCGCCGCCTCACCGACGTGGCGGATACCGAGGCCGAAAATCAGCCGATCCAGCGGAATTCGGCGTTTGGCCTCGATTGCCGCAAACAGCTTCTTGACCGAGGTTTCGCCAAATCCGTCACGGTTCTTCAGCTTTTTCAAACCATTAGCGGCATCCCGCGCAGCAAGGGTGAAAATATCGGCGGGGGTCTTCACCGGCAAATCGCTGTCCTTGAAGAACAGTTCAACCTGTTTGGCCCCAAGCCCTTCGATATCAAACGCCCCGCGCGAGACGAAATGTTTCAGCCGCTCCATCGCCTGCGCCGGGCAGATCAGGCCGCCAGTGCAGCGCCGCACCGCATCGCCTTCCTCGCGATGTGCGACAGAGCCACACTCCGGGCAAATATCAGGAAAAACATAGGGCTGTGCGGTTTCCGGACGCTGCGCGATGTCGACATCGGCGATTTTTGGAATCACATCGCCAGCGCGATAAACCTGCACCCAGTCGCCGACACGAATATCGCGCCCCTCGCGGATCGGGTTGCCCTTGGCATCGCGCCCGGCAATGTAATCCTCATTGTGCAGTGTTGCATTGGAAACCACAACGCCGCCAACCGTCACCGGTGCCAGTCGCGCCACCGGCGACAGCGCGCCGGTGCGGCCGACCTGAATGTCGATCGCCTCCAGCCGGGTCCAGGCCAGTTCGGCGGGGAATTTATGCGCGATCGCCCATCGCGGCGTGGACGAGCGAAACCCGAGCCGGGTTTGCAGGCCAAGATCGTTGACCTTGTAGACCACACCGTCAATATCGTAGCCAAGACTGGCACGCTGCGCTTCGATCTTGCGATATTGCGCCAACATTTCGGCGGGGCCACAGCACAGAACTGTCAAAGGATTTGTTTGGAATCCCAAGTCGTTAAGGCGTTGAATGGCCTCGATCTGCGTGTCATCCAAGGGCCGCGACAGCGCCCCCCAGGCATAGGCGAAAAACCGCAGCGGCCGGGCGGCGGTGATGCTGGCATCCAGTTGGCGCAGGCTTCCGGCGGCGGCATTGCGGGGGTTGGCAAAGAGTTTGTCGGCTTTTTCCACCTGCCGGGCGTTCAACGCAGCAAAGTCGGCATGGCTCATGTAGACTTCGCCGCGCACTTCCAGCACCTCGGGTGCACCCGTCAGCCGCTGCGGAATATCGGCAATGGTGCGGGCGTTTTCGGTGACGTTTTCACCGACCTCGCCGTCGCCACGCGTCGCGGCCTGCACCAGAACGCCGGACTCGTAGCGCAGTGACAGCGACAAGCCGTCGATCTTCGGCTCGGCGGTATAGGTCAAACCGCTGGTCAGCCCGAGGTATTTGCGCACCCGATCATCAAAGTCGGTGACATCGGCATCGTCAAAGGCATTTTCCAGCGACAGCATGCGCACGGCATGCGTTACCTTGCCGAAACCTTCAGCCACTGCCGCGCCAACCTGATCCGACGGGCTGTCGCTGCGTTTCATCGCCGGGAATCGGGCTTCGATCGCGGCGTTGCGCTGCTTCAGGGCGTCATAGTCGGCATCGCTGATTTCAGGCGCATCCAGCGTGTGATAGGCGCGGTTTGCAGCAGCAATCGCTTCGGCCAGCCGGACGAGTTCGGTCCGCGCCTGGTTTTCAGTCAATTGCCCGATATCTTGCGCCATCGCCGCCGCCTCCCCGTTCTGCGCCGCAAGGTTATGCGGCGCGGCGGGAATGGGCAAGCTGGGGCAGGTCAGGCTTCAAGCGCTGGCGGCCAGACGCGGTTGCGCCGTAGCCGGGCCCGGATCGCGCAGCACATAACCGCGACCCCAGACGGTTTCGATGTAATTCTGCCCGCCTGTCGCCTCGGCCAGCTTTTTACGCAACTTGCAGATGAACACGTCGATGATCTTCAATTCCGGTTCATCCATGCCGCCATAAAGGTGGTTGAGGAACATTTCCTTGGTCAGCGTCGTGCCCTTGCGCAAGGAAAGCAGTTCCAGCATCTGATATTCCTTGCCAGTCAGATGCACGGTGCTGCCCTCGACATCGACGGTCTTGGCATCGAGGTTCACGTTCACCCGCCCGGTCTTGATCATCGATTGGCTATGGCCTTTCGAGCGGCGGATGATGGCATGGATGCGCGCCACCAATTCTTCGCGGTGAAAGGGTTTGGTGAGATAATCATCGGCGCCAAATCCAAAGCCTTTGATCTTGTTTTCGGTATCATCCGAGCCGGTCAAAATCAGAATCGGCGTTTCGATTCGCGCCAGCCGCAGCTGCCGCAGCACCTCGTGCCCCGACATGTCAGGCAAATTCAGATCAAGCAGGATCAAATCGTAGTCATACAATTTCGCCAGATCGATGCCGTCTTCGCCAAGATCGGTGCAATACACGTTCAAATTCGCGTGCGTCAGCATCAATTCGATGCTGCGCGAGGTGGTGGGATCATCTTCAACCAAAAGGATTCGCATTCTAAAAGCTCCGTCACAGGGTCATGGTCGTTAACAACTTTGGCTTGCAATGGTTAACTGACGGTTACTGTGGCAGAACGAATCGCAAATACAATTTAAAGTTGTCTGTATTTCTGAATCGTGGTGACGCGCAGGGCTTTTTCGCCATGGGTTTCAATCGCTTGCCTCCAGAGCGCGAACTCTTCTTCCGACAGCGCATAGCGTTCCAGCGCGTCAGCCTCGCTGATCAGACCGTAAAGCACGGCTTTCACCACCAGGGCCTTGCGGCTGGCAACCCAGCGTCTGGTGTCAGGGGCGGGCAAATCGGCGCGCGAAAGGACACTGCCATCGGGCAAAGTAACTTGTCGCGGGCCATCAACTTTCTTGAGATACATCGGCAATCCCTCTTGGATAAGGCCGCAGCTTGCCGGATCGCCCTTAAACAACGGTAAAGCCGGGGGTTGAGAGTATGTGGCATTTTCCTATATTGCGACCTAATGGCCGCGCGCCCCCCTTCCCCCCGGACACACCGATGCTTGATCAGCCGCTGAATTCGCTTGGTTTTGCCAAGCCCCCTTCTGAAACCCGTGTCGTGGTGGCGATGTCGGGCGGCGTGGACAGCTCGGTTGTTGCGGCGGTGCTGAAGGAAGAAGGCTATGACGTGGTCGGCGTCACCCTGCAGCTTTATGATCATGGTGCCGCGCTGGCAAAAAAGGGCGCTTGCTGTGCGGGTCGCGATATTCACGATGCCGCGCGGGTGGCCGAGACGATGGGCTTTCCGCATTATGTGCTGGATTACGAGAACACCTTCCGCGAGGCGGTGATTGAGGAATTCGCCGATGCCTATCTGGCGGGGGCGACGCCGGTGCCCTGTATCCGCTGCAATGAACGGGTGAAGTTCAAGGATCTGCTGGCGACGGCCAAGGATCTGAACGCCGATTGCATGGCGACGGGGCATTACATTCAGCGCAAGACCGGCGCGGGGCCGGAGTTGCATATGGCGACCGACGCCAACCGCGACCAAAGCTATTTCCTGTTCTCGACCACGCCGGAGCAGCTGGACTATCTGCGGTTTCCGCTGGGGCATCTGGCGTCCAAGGCGGAAACGCGGGCGCTGGCGGCGAAATACGGGTTGTCGGTGGCGGACAAGCCCGACAGTCAGGACATCTGCTTTGTGCCGAATGGCAATTACGCAGCGGTGATTGAAAAGCTGCGGCCGGGTTCGGCTGATCCGGGCGATATTGTCGATCTGGAGGGCCGGGTGCTGGGCCAGCATCGCGGCGTGATCCATTACACCATCGGGCAGCGCAAGGGGCTGGGGATTGGCGGCTTGGGCGATCCGCTTTATGTGGTGCGGCTGGACCCGGCCCTGCGGCAGGTGGTGGTGGGGCCGAAGCAGGCGCTTTCCACCCGGACGATTCCGCTGCGCGAGATCAACTGGCTGGGGGATCAGCCGTTTACCTCGCAGCCAGAGTGGCATCTGAACGTCAAGGTCCGCTCGACCCGGCCGCCGCGCCCGGCGGTGATCCGGCCGCTGTCGGACACCGAGGCGATGGTGGAATTGCTCGACCCGGAGGATGGCGTGTCGCCCGGTCAGGCCTGCGTGTTTTATGCGCCGGAAGGTGGTCGGGTGTTTGGCGGCGGCTGGATCTGGAAGGGGCGCTGAGGCCAGGTCGGAATTTGGAAAATTCCGCGCCCGATTTTTGTGAAAAAATCGCCTTGGGCGGTGGCTGTCAGGCTGGCAGCACCGACAGCACCGATCGTGCGGCGCGCAGGCCGGGGGCCTCGCCGCCCTGCCCCAGCCGCTGCATGGTCAGCCGCATCGCCTGATCCTGCGCATGGCGGTCTTGCAGCAAGGCCAGCAGCGCAGGGGCAATCAGATCGGCACGGCAGCGCTCGCCAATGAATTCCGGCACGGCGCGGCTGTCTGACACCAGATTGACCAGCGTCACCGTATCAATCAGCGCCGCGCGCCGCATCAGCCACAGCGAGATCGGGTGCAGGTCATAGGCGATCACCATCGGGCAGCCGTTCGCCGCCAGTTCCAGACTGACCGTGCCCGAAGCCGCAATCGCCACATCGGCGGCGGCAAAAGCGGCGCGTTTCAGCGCCTTGTCTTCGATGATCTGCGGCGCGATCGGCCAATCCGCTGACAAGTCGCGCACCAGATCGGCCACGCCACGCACGGTTGGCAAGGCCACCCGCGCCTTCGGATGCTCCGCCTTGATCAAGCCCAGCACCTGCCCGATCACCGGCGCAAGCCGACTGACCTCGCCACGCCGCGAGCCCGGCAGCGCCAGAATCAACGGGCCTTCGCCGGCCAGCTGCGCGGTTTCCTCCGGTGTTGCCAAAGCCTCCGCTACCACCGGATGACCGACGAAATCACAGCTCATCCCGGCGGCGGTCATATAGGGCGGCTCGAACGGCAACAGCGCCAGCACATGGTCGATCACCCGCGCCATCTTCGCCGCCCGCCCCGGCCGCCACGCCCAGACCGAGGGCGCGACATAGTGGATGGTGCGCAAACCGGGGCGCGCGGCTTTCACAATCGCCGCCACCCGCAGGCAGAAATCCGGACTGTCGATGGTGATCATCGCAGCAGGCAGATCGGCCAGTGCGGCGGCAGCGGTTTCGCGGATGCGGCGTTTGAGGTGCAGATATTTTGGCAGCACCTCTGCGATGCCCATCACCGACAGCTCTTCCATCGGGAACAGGCTGTGCAGCCCTTCGGCCTGCATCAGCGGACCGCCGACACCGTGGAAACTGACATTCGGATGCAGAGTCTTCAGGCCAGCCATCAGCGCGGCACCCAAACGGTCGCCCGAAGGCTCGCCCGCGATCAGGAACAGCCTTAGCGTGCCCACAGGAACAGGCCCCGCGCCTGCGCTTCGACCACCATCGCGGGCAGATCGAGGCAGATCACGCTGCCCGCCTGCCAGCACAGGCCGGAAAGCCCCGCCTCGGCGGCGCGCTGCACCGTTGCCACGCCCAGCGTCGGCAGATCAATCCGGCGATCCTGCCCCGGCTTGGCCGCCTTGTAGAACAGCCCGCCCGCTGGCCGCAGGCTGGCCGGGATCACGGCGACACTTGCCAGCATCGCATCGGTGCCGGGCAAAGCCTCGACCGCCAGACACAGCCCCTGCGCCACCACACAGCCTTGGCCAACATCGACAGCGCCGAGCGCCGCAACAATCGCCGCCGCCCGCGTGGCGTCTTTTTCATCGCGCGCCGACACCACACCCGCCAGAACGCCTGCCCCCGGCAGCAGCGCGGGCGCAATCGCCTCGACGCCCACCACCTCGAACCCGGCTTCTTCAAAAATACCGATCACCGCGCGCAAGGTTGCATCGTCACCGGCCTGCATCGCGGCCAGCAGACGCGGCACCATTTGTGCTGTGTGCGGATCAAACAACGACGGGTCCAGCCGCGGGCGTTGCACCGCCCCGGCAAAGGCGACGCGGGTGATGTCCTGATCTTCCAGCAGCCGCAGGAACAGCGCCAGCCGTTCGACGCGAAACACCTGATCCACCACAACGTCATCCGGCGCAAAGCCATCCAACGCGCAGACAAAAGGGCGCTCTGGCAGGGCCGCAATCAAGGCGGCAGGCAGGCCACCCTGCCCGGCTATCAGCGCAAGTTTGCTCATTTCGGGGTCAGGAACGAACGGTCAGAAGCGGACAGGATGAAATCGGTCATCTCGCGCACATAAGGGCTGTCGGTTTCCTCGGCCAGCCTACGAGCACGGTCGAGAAAAGAGCCCTCGCCCTGCGACAGCGCCTGAAACGCCGCCCGCATCGCCGAGATATCGCCGCGCTCCACACCGCGCCGCTTCAGCCCGACAAGGTTCAGCCCATCCAGAACCCCGCGCGGGCCCTGCACCAGCCCATAAGGCAGCACGTCATTGGTCACCATTGTCACCGCACCGATGATCGCGCCGCGCCCGACGCGCACCCATTGGTGAATGCCCGACAAGCCGCCGACGATCACATCATCGCCAATCTGGCAATGCCCGGCAATCGCCACCTGATTGGCCAAGATCACCCGGTTGCCCAAAACCGCATCATGGCCAACGTGCGCGCCGGTCATCAGCAGGCAATCATCGCCCACCCGCGTCACGCCGCCACCACCCTCGGTGCCGGTGTTCAGCGTCGCGCCTTCGCGGATACGACAGCGCGCGCCGACGATCAGCCGGGTGCGCTCGCCGTTGAATTTCAGATCCTGCGGCACTTCCCCGACGCAAGCGAAGGGGAAGACCACCGTGCCTTCACCGATATCGGTCCAGCCGGTGACGACGGCATGCGACTTCACCTCGACACCCGCCGCCAGCACCACCTCGGGACCGATCAGCGCAAACGGGCCAATCACGCAGCCCGCGCCGATCACCGCGCCGGGTTCGACGACGGCAGCAGGATGAATTCGGGCTTCGGGCGAAATCGTCATGGCTCAGGCTTTCGGCAGATCGAACATCGCGGTGAACTGCGCTTCGCAGGCCAGCTCGCCCGCGACAAAGGCCTTGCCTTCGAACTTCCAGACCTTGCCGCCGCCGCGCAACGCGACCACATGCAGCTCCATCACGTCGCCCGGCACCACCTTGCGGCGGAACTTGACGCCATCAACGCCCATGAAGAACACCTTGGCGTTCTTGTCGACCAGATCCAGCGACATACCGACCAGAATGCCCGAGGTCTGCGCCATCGCCTCGATGATCATCACGCCGGGAAACACCGGCATGCCGGGGAAATGGCCCTGAAACTGCGGCTCGTTGAAGGTGACACACTTGACGCCGATGCAGGATTTGTGCGGCACGATATCGCGCACCTTGTCCACCAGCAGGAACGGGTAGCGGTGCGGGATGATCCGCTGGATCAGCGCAAGGTCAGCCTCAAGCGGGGCGGCGGTCTGAGCAGTGACAGAGTGATCGGGCATGGTATCTCCGGGTTGGTCCTGCCCTCTTTATGGGACATGGGTTGTGACTAACGAAAAGCCGGGGCTGAGACAAGCGGCAGGGTCATGGCGCGGGGGCCGGTTCCGCGACAGGTTCGGCCGGGGCTTTGCTGCCATCGCCCAAGCGTTCATCAATCCGCGCAATCACGCCTTCGGTAATGTCGATCGACCCAAGGCTGACCACGATTGCCGCCTTGTTCAGAATCGCCACCGCGCCGCGTTCCACCATGTAATCACCCAGGATCGGCGCGATGGCTGCAAAGAATATCTGCCGATCCTCATCACGCCTGCGGGTCAGATCGCGCGACTTCACATCCTGCGCGCTGCGCAAGTCATTGGCTTTCTTGTCAAAAGCCTCAGCCAAGGGGCGAAAGCCCGCCGCATCCATCGTGCTGCGCTTGTCGGTCAATTCCCGCTCTTCCGCCTCGAGCGCCGCATCAATCTTGCGATTTTCAGCCAGCAACGCGGCGGATTCCGCCTCGAACTTTGCCTGCAACGCCCGACCATACAGCGTGCCGGTGAACAGCCGTTCCTGATCCAGCGTCACCACGGCAGATTTCTGCACCACGCTTTGCGCCAGCAGCGGGCCCGCACAGCCCGCCGCCAAAATCAAAGCCAAAGCCAGACGCCGCATCAGAACTTCGTCGAAATGGTCAGATCGAATTTCTGCTCTTTGTCATAAGCCTCTTTCTGCAACGCTTCCGAGAAGTTGAAGCGCAGCGGGCCGATCGGGGTTTTCCAGAACAGCGACACGCCGACCGAAGACCGCAGCTTCATGCCATCGACGATTGGGCGGGACGCGGCTGCGGTGTTGTCCAGCCCCCAGACCGAGCCGATGTCGTAGAACACCCCGCCGTTGATGCCGTATTCTTCCGGCAGGCCCAGCGGGAAATCGGCCTCGAACTTGGCCACCGCATAGAAATTGCCGCCCAATGCATCGTCAGTGCTGGTATCGCGCGGACCGATGCCGTTGGATTCAAAGCCCCGGATCTTGCTGTTGCCGAAATAACGATCGGTCACCCGCGTGCCATAGCTGCCAAAGCTGTTGACGGCGCCGCCCTCGAAAATCGCCCGCAGGGTGACATCTTCGTGGAACACCTTGGTTTCCGCCACCGCCAGCGCCGTGGTTTCGATGAACTTCACATCGCCGCCCAAGCCGATGAAATCCTGACCAAAGCGGAAAAGCAGGCTGTTTTTCGGGTTCAACCCGGTGATGCGGTTATCAAAGCTGAAACCATAGCCCAGCCCGCTGCCGAACTCGCCCCCGCGCGCGCCTTCGTCGCGCAACAGCGACGAGGCCACCTCATCGACGTTGCGCACGGCATCTTCGAAAATCTTGTAGCGCACTTCCAGCCGCGACTGCTCGGCAATCGGGAATTCCAGCCCGGCACTGACAGCCACGTTGCGGGTATCATACCGCGCATCGGCATTGTCGGTCTGATCATAGGCCGCGCCCAGCTTCAGTTTCAGATCGCGGCCCAGCAATGAAGGTTCGACAAACGCAATGCTGGCAGTCTTGGTGTCCTTGCCCGAGGTCACGTCGATGCTGAAACCCTGCCCCCGGCCCAGAAAGTTGGTCTCGCTGAAGCCAAGATTCAGGCCCAGACCCGACCCGGTGCCAAACGACGCGCCAAGGCTGATCGACCCGGTCGGCTTTTCGGCCACATCAACGTTGACCACCACCTGATCCGGGCCAGAGCCGGGCTTGGCATCGACCTTGGCATCGTCAAAGAAGCCAAGCGCGCGGATACGCTCGGCGGCCTGACGGATTTCGGCCGGGTTGAAGGGGTCGCCTTCCACGGTGCGGAACTGACGGCGCACGACCTGATCCAGAGTCGTGGTATTGCCTTCAATATCAATGCGTTCAACGAAGACTCTCTCACCGCGTCTGATCACATACTCGACGTCCAGCGTCTGATCGCGATCATTGCGCACCAGCCGCGGCTCGATGCGTACAAAGGTCAGACCCTTGCGCAGCGCCAGATTTTCCATCCGGGCGATGTTGTTTTCGATGATCGCCGGCGAATAGGTCACGCCCGAGCGCATCTTCTGCACGGCGGCAAACTCGGCGGCGTCCACCTCGGGAATTTCCGAGACGGTGCTGACCTTGCCGATGTTGAAACTTTGGCCTTCGCGCACGGTATAGCTGACAAAGGTCGCATCGCGTTCGCGCGACAGCTGGCCGGTGGCATCGACCACCTGCACATCAATATAGCCGCGCGACAGGTAGAAATCACGCAGCATCTGCTTGTCAACTTCCAGCCGCTCGGGGATGAAGGTATCGGCCTTGATCAGTTGCCGCAGGAAGCCCGCCTGTTTGGTCTGCAACACCTGCCGCAGCCGCCGATCACTGAACGCGCGATTGTTCGTTTTCAACAACTTTGCCTTCACTGATTTCAAACACCAGATCGACGCGGTTGTCAGACCGGCGGATGATGCGCGGATCAACGCTGGCGGCCAGACGGCCCTGCACGCGATACGCCTCGGCGATGTCGGCAGCGTCCGCCTCGGCCTGCGCGGGCGAATAGACCAGCCGCGACTTGGATTTGACGATTTCAACAAGCTTTTCGTCTTTCAGGCGCTTGTTGCCCTGAAAATCAACGACGTTCAGCATCGGATATTCTTTGACCTTGATCAGCAGCGTGCCGCCCTGCGGGATCAGTTCGACAGATTCAAACAGGCCTGCCGCAACAATGCGCTGATAGGCGTCATTCAACGCCCCGGATGACACTTCCTGCCCGCGCCCGATTCCCGCATAAGACAGGATCGTCGCGGCATCAACGCGTTCGTTGCCCTCGACTGTGACGTTGCTGAAAGCGAAAGTTTCGGCCTGCGCCAAGGTGAGGAACGGTTCAGAAACCATTGTGCTGGAAAGCAGAATTGCCACCAAAGTCGGGCGCAGCCAGCTGCGATGCGTTCCCTTGCGCGTTGTCTTTGCGCTTGCCGTATCCCGCATGAGCCGCTCCCGAATGCACTAAATCCTGTGCATCTGACTACCCGGAACCGCAAGCAATGTCAAAAGGATGGGCAGCATTTTCGCAAAACCTGCGTCACGAATGCCGCAAGATCAGGGCGTGTTGCGGCTTACGGCTGCAACAGGGCCGTGCCCAGAAAGGCCCCGGCCAACAGTCCCACCATTATGGTGCCAACGGTAAACAGGCGATCCCAGTTCAGCCAGACCAGAAGCGACAGCCCCTTGTAGCTTTTCATCACTGCTTGCATGGCGAACCCCTTCCTTCAGGTCTGGACAGGGAAATCCTAACGCAAGATTATGGCAGCACTATGGCCTCGGCGGTGCGCTTAACTACAGAAGAAATCGTTGCTCAGCGCAAAGGCCATGAACGACAGCACCACCGCCAGCCCGATGGTCATCAGCGCCTGCACCACCCGATCCGACGGCGGCTTGCCGGTGACCGCCTCATAGGCGTGAAACATCAGATGGCCGCCATCCAGCACCGGGATCGGGAACAGGTTCAGCAGGCCGATGCCCAGCGACAGCGCCGCCAGCATGCCGACAAACACCTCGGGGCCAGAGCGCGCGGCATCGCCCATCACCTCGGCCATGCCGATCGGGCCCGAGATATTGCAGCTGCTGATCGCGCCGGTGACCACATGCCACAGCCCCGACAGCGAGGCTTTGCTGACAAACCACGCCTGCTGCAGCGCAAGCTGCACGGTTTCGACCACACCGGCGCGGCGGGTTTCCGGTTCAAACAGCATGCCCCCCGACAGACCGATCAGCCAGCGGGTTTCAAAGCTGCCATCAGCTTTCGGGATATCGCGGCGGTTCGGGGTCAGCGTCAGGTCAATCTCTGCGCCTGCGCGCCAGACTTTCAGCGCCACCGGCCCACCCGCGGTGGCCTCGACGATCTTCGGCAGTTCCGAAAACGCCGTCACCGCCTGCCCGCCCGCCGACAGAATGTAATCGCCCGGCTGCATCCCCGCTGCCATCGCGGCGTTTTGCGGATGCACCGACCCGACCAGCGGCGGAAACGGATGCGGCCCCTTGATATCAATGGGTTGCCCGTCACGGCCCACGCTGTAGACCACCTCGGCGGCAGGCGGCAATTCAGCGGCTGTCTTTACGTAAGCCGCCAGATCCGGGGTGGCAATGCCGTTCACCGCCAGCACCTGATCACCGGGTTTCAGCGTTTCGCCATGAAACGGCGTGGCTTGCAGGGTGCCGACCACCGGCAGATCGGTGGCCACCCCCGACCAGGTGATCATACCGATATAGACCGCAATCGCCAGAATGAAGTTGAACACCGGCCCCGCCGCCACCGTTGCCGCCCGCGCCCAGACCGGCGCACCGGCCATGGTGTGGCGCAGCTCGTCTTTCGACAGCACCGCCAGCGCGCCGCTATCGGGTGCAGAGGCCGCATTCTTGTCACCAAGGAATTTCACATAGCCGCCAAACGGGATCAGCGCGATTTGCCAGCGCGTGCCGTGCTTGTCCTGACGGCTGATCAGCACCGGGCCAAAGCCAAGGCTGAACACCTCGGCATAAATCCCGGTCCAGCGGCCCACGATGTAGTGGCCATATTCATGCACGGCGATGATTATCGCCAGCGCGATGACAAAAAACAGGGCGGTCCAAGCGGTGTTGCCCGCACCGGCAATCAAACTGTTGAAATCCACGCTACCTGCCCTTTACCCGTTTTTTGGCCGCTTCTGCTGCCATGATCCTGGCGAGATGATCCATCTGCACCACATCTTCCAGTGTCTCGGCGGCATTTCCAAGGCGGGTTTGGGACGAAACACGCACAAGTGTATCCTCGACCACCCCGGCCATATCCATGAAGCCAAGCTGCCCGGCAATGAAGTGATCCAGCGCGATTTCCTTGGCGGCGTTGAACGCAGCCCCAGCCAGACCGCGCACCGCCATCACTTCGCGCGCCAGCCGCAGCGCCGGAAACCGGGCCTCATCCGGGGCGCGGAAGGTCAAGGCCCCCAGCGCCGCCAGATCGAGCCGCGCCACCGGCAACGCAAGCCGTTCCGGCCAGTTCAGCGCATAGCCGATCGGATGCCGCATGTCCGGCGCGCCCAGATGCGCCATCACCGCGCCATCCCGAAAGCCCACCATGGAATGAATGATCGACTCCGGGTGGATGATCACCTCGACCTGTGCCGGCTCAATGCCGAAAAACTCACGCGTTTCAATAACTTCCAAGGCTTTGTTGAACATCGAAGCGCTGTCGATGGTAATCCGCGCACCCATCGCCCAGTTCGGATGCGCCAAAGCCTCGGCGACCGTGGCATCGGCCAACCGCTCCATGGGCCAGTCGCGCAATGCCCCGCCGCTGGCGGTCAGGATGATGCGTTCCACCGCGCCCATATCCTCGCCCACCAAGGCCTGAAAGATCGCGGAGTGTTCGGAATCCACCGGCAGCACCGTGGCCTCATAGCGCGCGGCGGTGGCCATCAGCAACTGCCCCGCGGTGACCAGACTTTCCTTGTTGGCCAGCGCCAGCTTGCCGCCGTGGCGCAGCGCCCGCAGCCCCGGCACCAGCCCTGCGGCACCAACGATACCGCTCATCACCCAGTCGGCGGGGCGGTCGGCGGCCTCGGCAATTGCGGCAAACCCTGCCGCCACCGCCACACCCGTTCCCACCAAGGCCGCGCGCAGATCGGGCAAGCAATCGTCATAGGCGGTGACAGCGATTTCAGCCCGCAACGCCTGCGCCATCTCGGCCAGCCGCGCCACATTGCGCCCGCCGGTCAGCGCCACCGTGCGATAAGCCGCAGGCCCACCGGCGCGCATCAACAGATCAAAGGTGCTTTCCCCGATCGAGCCGGTTGCCCCAAATACCGAAACCGACCGCATGACTCAGCCCCCGATCGGCAGCGGAAATGCCTGCGTCAGCAGCATCACCAGCACCATCGCGCCGACCAGCGCATCGAACCGATCCATAACGCCGCCATGGCCGGGGATCAGGCCCGAGGAATCCTTCGCCCCTACCCGCCGCTTCATCCAGCTTTCAGCGATGTCGCCCAACTGCCCGGCAAAGGCCACCACTGGCGACAGCACGATCACCCAGGGGCTGGCATAGCCCAGAATGACAAAAGCCAACCCCAGAAAGGCGGCACCAATCCAGCCCGCGACCGTGCCCGACCAGGTTTTCTTCGGGCTGATCGCCGGCCAGAATTTCGGCCCGCCCAGAATACGCCCCGCAAAATAGCCCATCACATCCGACACCACCACCACGCCCAGCAACCACAGCATCGCCGCCGTGCCCTGCTCATCGCGCAGCACAAACAGGCCGTGGCCTGCGATCATGATCGCCGTCGCCATCACCGCCGCACCGCGTTGCTGCGCGCGCGGTGTCGCCATGAAAGCCAAGGGCACCAGCGGAAACACCAGCCATGCCGAAACCGAAGGCCAACCCTCATCCACCATCAGACAAGCCGCCGCGACGCCAGCAATGGCCAGCGCCAGACGCGGCATCGACGGCTGCGTCAGCCGCGCCAGTTCCCAGATCATCACCGAGGTCAACAGCGTGATCAGGATCAGAAACCACCAGCCGCCCAGCCAGATTTCCACCGCGCCAATCGCCACCATCACCAGCGCCGACAACACGCGCGGTTTCAGATCGCTCCATCGTTCGGACGCTGCACTCATGCCGAAACCACCCCCCCAAAGCGCCGCTCGCGGTTGCCAAATCGCGCAACGATGGCGGCCAGCTCCGCCGGGGTGAAATCCGGCCACAGTGTTTCGGTGAATTCATATTCGGCATAGGCCGCCTGCCACGGCAGGAAATTTGACGTCCGCGTCTCACCGCTGGTGCGGATCACCAGATCAGGGTCGGGAAGATCGGCGGTATCAAGCCGCGCCGAGATCATCGCATCGGTGATCGTCGCCGGATCGAGCTTGCCCGCCGCCGCATCCGCCGCAAGGCTGCGCACCATCCGCGCCACCTCGTCGCGGCCGCCGTAGTTGATCGCCACCGTCAGGTTCAGCCGCGTCAGGCCCGACGTGCGCGTCTCGATCCCTGCCATCAGCCGTTGCAGCTTGGCATCGAGCTTGCTGCGGTCGCCAATAAAGCGCATCCGCACGCCTTCAGCGGCCAGACGGTCGGCCTCGCGTTCAATATAGCGGGCAAAGATCGACATCAGCCCAAGGACTTCCTCGGTGGAGCGTTTCCAGTTTTCGGTGGAAAACGCATAGATCGTCAGCCAGCGGATGCCGATATCGGGGGCGCAGCGCACGATTTCCTTGACCCGTTCGGCCCCCTTGCGGTGGCCAACCAGACGCGGCCAACCGCGATTGGTGGCCCAGCGACCATTGCCATCCATGATGATGGCGACGTGCTCGGCACAGCGCAGCGCCTTCGGATCAGTTTTATCGCCTAGGCCCACGCCCGCCCTCTTGAACTCGCCCGACTGCGGGCAGGAAAATTTTGCAGAAATTTTTGGGCGCCCGACGGGGGCCGCGCACCCATGCGGCAGGCGTCAGACCTGCATGATTTCGGCTTGTTTGCTTTCCAGCGCCTTGTCGACTGCGAGGATATACTTGTCGGTCAAGTCCTGCACCTCGTCGGACCACATCTTCTGGTCGTCCTCGCCCATGCCGGCGGTCTTGGCCTTCTTGATCTGGTCCATGCCATCGCGGCGCACGTTGCGAATGGCGACCTTGGTGTTTTCGGCATAGCCCGCCGCCACCTTGGTCAGCTGCTTGCGGCGTTCCTCGTTCAGTTCCGGGATCGGCAGGCGGATCAGCGGGCCGTCGGTGACCGGGTTGATGCCGATGCCACTTTCGCGGATCGCCTTTTCCACCTTGGAAATCATACCCTTGTCCCAGACGTTGATCACAACCATGCGCGGCTCCGGCACGTTGACGGTGCCAAGCTGATTGATCGGGGTCATCTGGCCGTAGGCATCCACCATGATCGGCTCGACAATCGAGGCCGAGGCGCGACCGGTGCGCAGGCTGGCAAATTCGGTCTTCAGCGCATTCATCGCGCCATCCATCCGGCGCTGAATGGCATCGAGGTCAATTTCAAGATCGTCCGACATAGGGTCTTCCTTCGTGTCTTCTGCCCATCTGGATGGGCTTTGCCGTTCTATAGCAGCAACTGCTTGATCAGGTATAGGGTCAAGCGCCACCACACGGTGCGTGACACCCGAATTTCGCCGGGGCGAAAATCGGGCTTTCACACACCCTACCTCGCCCACGCCTTCGCCCGGCAGGACTGCATCCGGCCTTGGGCAAGAGGTAGGGTGCGTGCTTGCACGCACCGCTGGCTCGGCTCAGCCGTGCACCCGCGTATAGGTGCCCTGCCCCGCCAGAATACCACGGAAGCCGCCCGGCTCGTCCAGGGAGAACACGATGATCGGCAGGTCATTGTCGCGTGCCAGCGCAATCGCCGAGGCGTCCATCACGCCGAGATGCTTTTGCAGCACTTCGTCATAGGTCACGTTGTCATAACGCTTGGCATCGGCGTGTTTCTTCGGGTCCTTGTCATAAACCCCATCGACCTTGGTGCCTTTGAAAATCGCCTGACAGGCCATTTCATTGGCGCGCAGGGTCGCGGCGGTATCGGTGGTGAAATACGGGTTGCCGGTGCCCGCCGCAAAGATGCAGACGCGCTTTTTCTCCAGATGGCGGACGGCGCGGCGGCGGATATACGGCTCGCAGACCTGATCCATCGGAATGGCGCTGATCACCCGAGTAAACACTCCCAGCGATTCGAGTGCGGCCTGCATCGCCAACGCGTTCATCACCGTCGCCAGCATGCCCATGTAATCGGCGGTGGTCCGCTCCATCCCCTGCGCGCTGCCTTGCAGGCCACGGAAGATATTGCCGCCGCCGATCACCATGCAGATCTCGACACCAAGATCACGCACCGATTTCACCTCTTCGGCGATGCGCTGCACGGTGGGCGGATGCAGGCCATAGCCCTGATCCCCCATCAGCGCCTCGCCCGAGATTTTCAGCATGACCCGGCTGTAGGTCACTTTCGCTTCGCCCGATGAAGACATGGCGGGATTCCTTGGATTGGGGATCTGGATTGACTGCGCCGCAAAATGTCGCAAAACCGTTGCAGGTTCAACGGGGGAAGCGACACAGGGCGTCGCTTTGCGCTGCGGGCAAAGCGGGGGTTTCACACCCCCGCCGCCCCCGTGGAGTATTTGAGCCAATGTGAAAGGGACAGATGAGCATTGCGTTAAGCCAGATTTCCCGCGAAGCGCCGGTGCTGATCGCCGGGCCAACCGCCAGCGGCAAGTCGGCGCTGGCGATGGAGATTGCCGCGCGGGATGGCCGGGTGATCGTGAATGCCGATGCCTTGCAGGTTTATGGCTGCTGGCGGGTGCTGTCAGCACGGCCCAGTCTGGCGGATGAGGTGGCGCTGCCACATGCGCTTTATGGCCACATCAGCCGCGATCAGCCCTATTCGGTCGGCCATTGGTTGCGTGAGGTGCAGGTTTGTTTACAGCGTCCGGTTGTGATCGTTGGCGGCACGGGGCTGTATTTCAGTGCGCTGACCGAAGGGCTGGCGGAAATTCCGGCCACGCCGCCCGAGCTGCGCGCGCTGGCCGATCAGCGCAGGGCCGCCGAGGGCATCGCCGCCCTGCTGGCGGAAATCGACGCCGCCACCGCCGCGCGGATTGATCGCGCAAATCCCGCGCGGGTGCAGCGCGCTTGGGAGGTTCTGGCCGCCACCGGGCGCGGTCTGGCCGATTGGCAAGACCGGACCGGCCCGGCGATCTTGCCGCTGGCGCAATGCGAGGCGCTGGTGATCCGCCCCGATGTCGATTGGCTCGATGCCCGAATCGCGCGCAGATTCAACATGATGCTGGATCAGGGCGCGTTGGATGAGGCCCGCGCCGCGCTGCCCCATTGGGATGCCGCGCAGCCTTGGGCGAAAGCCATCGGCGCGCCGGAACTGATCGCGCATCTGCGCGGCGACATCAGCCTGGGCGAGGCGCGTGATGCCGCCACCCTCGCCTCGCGCCAATATGCCAAGCGGCAGCGGACATGGTTGCGCTCGCGGATGAAAGCCTGGCGCGAAGTGATCCTGCCCTGATCCCATCCACAGACTTGTCCACAGCTTTCGGCAACAAGCCGCAGCTTGGTGCATTTCTGGTCTTCTTTTCGCTTGGGTTGTGCGGCAAGGGCTGGTTACATACAGTGCAATTCCTTCGAAGGCCGCCCGATGCAGAACCCCGTCGACACCTCGTCCATGCGCCTGATGGCCATCCCGCGTCTGGCCGCCGGGGGCCGCTGGCGGGTTGAAGCCATGCGCACCCTGTCAGAGCCATGCTTTCTGTGGTTCACCAAGGGTCAGGGCCGCATCACTGTCGCGGGTGTCACGCGCGGCTATACGGCCAACAACGCGGTGTTTATCCCGGCAGGCGTGATGCACGGCTTTGAAGTCGGCCCGCAAGTCTTTGGTACCGCAGTATTTTTTGGCCGCGACAGCACCGTCACCCTGCCGGCTGAGCCGCAGCATCTGCGCATCCGTGAAGTGCACGCGCAACAGGAACTGAACGTCTGCCTCGATATGATCCAGCGCGAGATGGACAGCGTGACCCCCGCCCATGACCGCGCTGCCCGGCATTATCTGGGGCTGCTCGGGGTTTGGCTGGAACGCCAGGTCGCCAAGGCGTCAGTCGAAGCCCCTCGCCCCGATGCCGCCCGCCGCCTGGTTGCCCGCTATACCGCGCTGATGGAAAAGCAGTTCCGGCGCGGTGTCGGCGTGGGCGAGTTGGCCTGCGAGCTTGGCGTCACCGCCACCCACCTGACCCGCTGCTGCCGCGAAACCTGTGGACGTTCTGCCATTGATCTGCTGCAAGACCGCCGCATCTTCGAGGCGCGCAAACTGCTTTCCGAAACCGACATGCCGATCGGTCGCATCGGCGCTAGTCTCGGCTTTGCCTCGCCCGCCTATTTCACCCGCGCGTTTCAGCACCTGACCGGGCTGTCGCCGTCAGCCTTCCGCCGCGCGCCCTGACCGAATCCCCCCGTTGCTTGCCGTTACGGCAGGCGAATCCGCTACAGCGGAATTGCATCCGCGCTTGGCGGAAGTCGAAACGGGGCGACGGTTCGGCGAAAGCCGCACTAATACGTCGTGATAATGTCGCTAACATTCCACGTCCCGACGAATCCAAGCGTTGACGGATTGGCGGAAAAGGTGCCGAATAGCACCTGTGAGGTTCGCCGGTGGCGCTGCATCACCAGCGGTTCGGTCGTTCGTGGGGAAGGCCGAAAGCTGGGCAGTTCTGCAAGCGCGCCGCCACCCGAAAAAAAATCAAAAGGCACTAGCCTTACAGGGAGAAAACGATGACCGATACCAGCACCACTGTGCGCGCTGTGCACCCTGCTGCATTGATGCACGCGCAAGAAGTCCGCGACGGCAAGCTGAGCCGCCGCGAGTTTCTTGCCCGCACCACCTCGCTTGGCGTTTCCGCCGCTGTTGCCTACGGCCTGCTCGGCCTTGAAGCCCCGGCTCAGGCGCAAGATGCGCCCGTCGGTGGCGTGCTGCGCTGCGCGATGGAAGTGAAAGCCCAGAAAGACCCGCGCACCGCAGACTGGCCGCAGATCGCCAACGTCTATCGGGGCTGGCTGGAATATCTGATCCAGTATAACCCCGATGGCAGCTTCGAAGGCCGCCTGCTGGAAGGCTGGGAAGCCAACGCAGACGCCACCGAATACACCCTGAAGGTGCGTCAGGGCGTCAAGTGGAACAACGGCGATGCCTTTACCGCTGATGACGTGGTGCGGATGTTCACCCGCTGGTGCGATGGCTCGGTCGAAGGCAACGCCATGGCGTCGCGCTTCGCTGGCCTGACCGAATCCGTTGTGGCCAAGAACGCCGACGGCACTGACAGAATGGATGATGCCGGTGCGCCGGTCATGGTGAACCGCCTGCGCGAAGGCTCGATCGTCAAGGCCGATGACGCCACCGTCAAACTGATGATGTCGATGCCCGACATTTCGGTGGTGGCTTCGGTTGCCGACTATCCGGCGGCTGTGGTGCACAGCTCTTACGTCGATGGGTCGGACCCGGCGACCAACCCGATCGGCACCGGCCCGTATATCCCGAAGGAAGTCGGCGTTGGCCAAAAGGCGATTCTGGTGCGCGCGCCGAACCACACCTGGTGGGGTGGCACCGCACCGCTGGACGAGATCCACTACATCGACTTCGGCACCGACCCGTCGGCGATGCTGGCGCTGGCTGGCTCGGACGAGATCGACACCAACTACGAAACCACCGGCGATTTCATCGAGCAGCTTGACGGGCTGGGCTGGAAAAAGCTGGAGGCAGTGACGGCATCGACCCTCGTGGTGCGGATGAACTCTGGCTCCGAGCTTTACAAAGACAAGGCCGTCCGGCAAGCGATCCAGAAGGCGGTTGACCCGAAGGTCGTGCTGGAGCTGGGCTATAACGGTCTTGGCACCGTCGCCGAAAACCACCATGTCTGCCCGGTCCACCCCGAATACGCCCAGATCCCGGCGCAAACCATTGATCCGGCAGGCCTGATGCCGGCGCTGAAAGCCGCGGGTCTGGACACTGCCGAACTGGAAATCATCTCGCTGGACGACGGCTTTGAAGCCGCCACCACCGACGCCGTTGCAGCCCAGCTGCGCGACGCAGGTGCCACCGTCAAGCGCACCGTGATGCCGGGCTCGACCTTCTGGAACGACTGGCAAAAATACCCGTTCTCCTCGACCACGTGGAACCACCGCCCGCTGGCCGTGCAGAACATGAGCTATGCCTACACCACAACCGGCTCGTGGAACGAAACCGGCATGGCCAACGCTGATTTCGATGCGGCAATGACCAAGGCGCTGTCGCTCGACAACGCCGATGCACGCCGCGAAGTCATGGTGACGCTGGAAACCATCCTGCAGGACGAAGGCTATATCATTCAGCCCTACTGGCGCTCGCTGTTCCGCCACGCCAAGGAAGGCTTCAACGTCGATATGCACCCGTCGTTCGAACACCACCACTACAAGTGGTCGAAATCTGCCTGATCTTCACTTGGTCCGGGCGCGCACTGCGCCCGGACCAGCACTGACTGCACAGAAAAACCAGGCAGTCAGCCGCCGATCCGGTTTGGCGCAGAGGGGAACCAAACATGCTTAATTTCGTGGCAAGGCGCTTGGGCGTCATGGCTTTGACTGCGCTGGCCTTGACCTTTGTGGTCTTTTATCTGACTAACCTGCCCCCAAACCTGGAAAAACTCGCCCGCACCGAGGGGTCGGTCCGCATGAACGACAATGCGGTCGCCTCGTGGATCGAGAACAACGGCCATGCCGGCCCGGTGATCGGCCGTTACGCGCAATGGCTTGGCGTCGCCCCCGGCTGGGTGATCACCGATGACAAGGGCGTCACCCGTGGCCGCTGCATCGATGGTGGCGTCAAACCTGAAGTCGCGCCGACCTATTGCGGCATCCTGCAAGGCGACTGGGGCTTTTCCACCGTCTTCAAACATCCGGTCATCCAAGAGGTCGGTAAGGCACTGGGGGCCACCGGCTGGCTGATGCTGGCGGTGATGCTGGTGATGGTGCCAACCTCGCTGCTGATCGGCATCCTGTCGGGCATGCGCGAAGGCTCGCGCACCGACCGGGTGCTGTCGATCTTTGCCATCGCCACCACCGCCACGCCCGAATACGTCTCGGGGGTCATTCTGGTGGCGCTGTTCGCCTCTGCCACGGCAGGCATCTCGCCGCTGCTGAACGAATGGGGCTGGATTGAAGGCAAAACCCTGTTCCTCGGCACCGCCACCAGCGCCATGGACGACATCACCTTCTGGAATTTCGCGCTGCCGGTGATGACCATCGCGCTTTACGGCATCGGCTATATCGCCCGGATGACCCGCGCCTCGATGACCGAGGTGATGACCCAGCAATACATCCGCACCGCCCGGCTGAAGGGGGTGAAATTCCGCGATGTGGTGATCCGCCACGCCCTGCGCAACGCGCTGATCGCGCCCTTTACCGTGATCATGCTGCAATTCCCCTGGCTGTTGAACGGTGTGGTCATCGTGGAAACCCTGTTCAATTATAAAGGCTTCGGCTGGACGCTGGTGCAAGCCGCCGGCAACAACGACATCGAGCTGCTGTTGGGCTGTTCGGTGGTCGCGGTCTTCGTCGTTCTGATCACCCAGCTGATTTCCGACATCGGCTATGTGTTCCTGAACCCCCGTATCCGGCTGGCATGAGGCTCTGATGGAAAACGAAATCCTGTCCTGGGGCCAGATCATTGCCCGCATCGCGCAACAGTTCCTGCCGGTCTGGGTCGCGCTGATCGCCACTTTCGCGCTGTCGATCACCTACAAACGCAAGCTTGGCCTGTTCGGCAAACTGTTTGACAGCCCGGTCGGCATGGTCGGCTTTCTGTTGGTGATGTTCTGGGTCTACACCGCCATCTTCGCCGACATGATCATCACCATGGACCCGATCGCGCAGTTCGGTCGGGTGAAGAACCCGCCCCCCGGAACCCCGCTGAAAGACGTCGCTGAAGGCCAATACCCCTACTTCCTGCTGGGTGCCGATCACCTCGCCCGCGACGTCTTCAGCCGCGTGGTGATGGGCGCGCGCCGGGTGCTGATGATCGCCCCCGCCGCCACCGCCTTTGCCTTCATGGTCGGCGTCACGCTTGGCCTGCCCGCAGGCTATTTCGGCGGCAAGCTGGATACTTTCCTGTCCTTCCTCGCCAACCTCGTGCTGGCCTTCCCGGTGATCCTGCTGTTCTACCTGCTGGTCACGCCGGAAATCCGCAACACCGGCATTCCGGTGGTGCTGGCCGCCGTGCTGTTCATCTTCCCGATCATCTTCTTTGCCACCCTGTTCAACTCGCGCTTCTTCACCAACCCGCCAAAGCGCAACCTCTATGTCGGCCTGACGCTGCTCATCGGCCTCTGGGCCTACTCGGGCCTCGCCTTCAACGTCGATCCGCTCGGCATCTGGTCGATGGACCCGAACCTGCTGAATGTCTTCGTCTCGGTGGTGTTCGTGAACTCGCCCACGGTGTTCCGCATCGTGCGCGGCATCGTGATGGATCTGAAAGCCCGCGATTACGTCGCCGCAGGCCAGACCCGTGGCGAAGGCGCGTGGTATATCATGCTGTGGGAAATCCTGCCCAACGCCCGCGGCCCGCTGATCGTCGATTTCTGCCTGCGCATCGGCTACACCACCATCCTTCTCGGCACGCTGGGCTTCTTTGGCTTGGGCGTTTCGCCCGAAAGCCCGGACTGGGGCTCTACCATCGACGACGGCCGCAAATTGCTGTCGCTCTACCTGCACCCCGCCGTCACCCCGGCGCTGGCGCTGATGAGCCTTGTTCTCGGCCTCAACCTGCTCGCCGATGGCCTGCGCGAAGAAAGCCTGAAAGACTGATGCGCGCTGGCTTCATCTTGGCCTAAATATCCTGGGGGCCCGGGGGCGAGCCCCCGGTCCTGCCCTTCCCGCAAAATGCGAGGCTGCCATGTCTGACCAACCCTGGGACCCATCCAAACCCATCCTCGAAATCGAGAACCTCTCGATCAGCTTCTTCACTCGCCTGCGCGAAATTCCCGCCGTGATGGATTTTTCCTGCACGGTGATGGCAGGCGAATCCATGGGCCTCGTTGGCGAAAGCGGCTGCGGCAAATCCACGGTGGCGCTGGCGGTGATGCGCGATCTGGGCAAAAATGGCCGCATCGTCGGCGGCAGCATCCGCTTCAAGGGCCGCGATCTGACCCATATGAGCGATGAAGACCTGCGCCACATTCGCGGCTCTGAAATCGCGATGATCTATCAGGAACCGATGGCCTCGCTGAACCCGGCGATGAAGATCGGCGCGCAGTTGGCCGAGGTGCCGATGATCCACCAGGGCATGGCCAAGGCTGACGCCTGGGCGCTCGCCCGCCAGATCGTGGCCGACGTCCGCCTGCCCGACCCCGACCGCATCCTGCAAGCCTATCCGCACCAGCTGTCGGGCGGCCAGCAACAGCGCATCGTCATCGCGATGGCGCTGATGTCGAAGCCCGCGCTGCTGATCCTCGATGAACCCACCACCGCGCTGGATGTGACGGTCGAGGCCGGGATTGTCGATCTGGTCAAGGATCTGGGTCATAAATACGGCACCTCGATGCTGTTCATCAGCCACAACCTTGGCCTGATCCTTGATGTCTGCGACCGGCTTTGCGTGATGTATTCCGGAGAGGCGGTGGAAACCGGCAACGTCCGCGAAGTCTTCGACAAGATGCGCCACCCCTATACGCAGGCCCTGTTCCGCTCGATCCCGCTGCCGGGGGCAGACAAGAACGCCCGCCCGCTGGTGGCGATCCCCGGCAACTTCCCGCTGCCGCATGAACGGCCCAATGGCTGCAACTTCGGCCCGCGCTGCGACTATTTTCAGGACGGCCGCTGCAACGCCGCCGATGTCGATATGTCAACGGTGCCCGGCAATGACCGCCACCAAAGCCGCTGCCTGAAATGGCAGGAAATCGACTGGAACGCCCCGATCCGCGCCGGCAAGCCCAAGGAAAAGGCCCCGATCGGTCGCGTTGTGCTGAAGATGGAGGACCTGAAGAAATACTATTCCGTCTCGGGCGGCAGTTTTGGCGGCGGCACCAAAAAGGTGGTCGTGAAACCCTTGCCATCGTCGGCGAATCCGGCTGCGGCAAATCCACCTTCGCCAAGGTGCTGATGGGTCTGGAAACCGCGACCAGCGGCAGCATCATGCTGTTCGACGAAAACGTGCAATCGACGCCGATCCAGAAACGCAACGTCGATACGGTGTCCTCGGTGCAGATGGTGTTCCAGAACCCGTTTGACACGCTGAACCCGTCGATGAACGTTGGCCGTCAGATCATCCGCGCGCTGGAGATTTTCAAACAGGGCAAGTCCGATGAAGACCGCCACGCCCGCATGCTGGAACTGCTCGATCTGGTGAAACTGCCGCGCGCCTTTGCCGAACGCATGCCGCGCCAGCTGTCGGGCGGCCAGAAGCAACGCGTCGGCATCGCCCGCGCCTTCGCCGGTGGTGCAAAAGTGGTGGTGGCGGATGAACCCGTCTCGGCGCTCGATGTGTCGGTGCAGGCCGCCGTGACTGATCTGCTGATGGATATCCAGCGCGAGAACAAGACCACCCTGCTGTTCATCAGCCACGACCTGTCCATCGTGCGCTACCTATCAGACCGAGTAATGGTGATGTATCTCGGCCATGTCGTCGAGATGGGCACCACCGATCAGGTGTTCCAGCCGCCCTACCACCCCTACACCGAGGCGCTGCTCTCCGCCGTGCCGATCGCCGACACCAAGGTGACCCGCAAGCGCATCGTGCTGGACGGCGATATTCCATCCGCGATGAACCCGCCCCCCGGCTGCCCGTTCCAGACGCGCTGCCGCTGGAAATCGCAGGTCCCCGGCGGGCTCTGCGACCGCGAAATGCCCCCCGTGCAGGTGCTGGAAGGCGGCCACCAGATCAAATGCCACCTCTCTGCCGAGGTGCTGGCGACGATGGAGCCGGTGATAAAGATGGCGGCAGAATAGGCCAGAGGTAGGGTGCGTGCGTGCACGCACCTTCCGCGCCTGACCCGAGGTGCGTGCAAGCACGCACCCTACCTCTCTCTGAGGTGAGCGACGTAAGCTTAGAGCGGGTTGCGGTCAATTGGTTTCGTACCCGGCAGCTTTGAAGAAGTTGTAGCATTCTTCGTCGGTGAAGAGTTCGCAGACCTGGCCTAC
>WRPH01000023.1 GCA_009773375.1 Paracoccaceae bacterium | reverse complement strand
CCGTAGGCCAGGTCTGCGAACTCTTCACCGAC
The DNA here is from genome assembly GCA_009773375.1 of Paracoccaceae bacterium. GTDB lineage: Bacteria > Pseudomonadota > Alphaproteobacteria > Rhodobacterales > Rhodobacteraceae > Cypionkella. The sequence continues at coordinate 70,793 of WRPH01000023.1, read as the reverse complement.
GAAGAATGCTACAACTTCTTCAAAGCTGCCGGGTACGAAACCAATTGACCGCAACCCGCTCTAAGCTGTAAGCCCTTCGGGTTCTGGCAGACCGTTGGCGCGGCAGCAGGCGGTCAGCGCGTTGGCCAGCAGGCAGGCGATGGTCATCGGGCCAACCCCACCCGGAACCGGGGTGATCGCGCCTGCCACAGCGGCGGCGCTGGCGTAATGCACGTCGCCAACCAGCTTTGCCTTACCGTCGCGCTCGATCCTGTTGATGCCGACGTCGATCACAGTGGCGCCCGGTTTGACATAGTCGCCAGTCAGCATTTCCGGGCGACCCACGGCGGCCACCAGAATATCAGCGCCACGGCAGACCGCCGCCAGATCCTTGGTGCGGCTGTGCGCGATGGTGACGGTGCAGCTATCGCCCAGCAGCAGCTGCGCCATCGGTTTGCCGACGATGTTGGACCGTCCGACCACAACCGCATTCAGCCCTGCCAGCGACCCATGATGGTCGCGCAGCATCATCAGGCAGCCCAGCGGCGTGCAAGGCACCATCGACTTCTGCCCGGTTCCCAGCAGGCCGACGTTCGAGATATGAAAGCCATCGACATCCTTGGCCGGATCAATCGTGTTGATGATCAGTTCCGAGTTCAGATGCGAAGGCAGCGGCAGTTGCACCAGAATGCCATGCACTTTCGGATCGGCGTTCAGCGATTTCACCAGCGCCAGCAGATCGGCTTCTGCGGTATCCACCGGCAGACGATGCTCAAAAGAGGCCATGCCGACCTCGATGGTCGAGGCGTGCTTGTTGCGCACATAGACCTGAGACGCCGGGTCTTCGCCGACCAGCACCACCGCCAGACCGGGCTGGATGCCGTGTTCTTCCTTCAGCTTGGCGACATGCGCGGCCACTTGCGCGCGGACATTGGCAGCAAAGGCTTTGCCATCGATCACTTTAGCGGTCATCTTATCCTCCTCAGACAGCCGCCGCGAAGGCGCTGCGATAATGTTCCATTTGCATCCGGGTCGCCAAAACGGCGTTTTTCATCAGCGTGGCAACCGTTACCGGCCCGACCCCACCCGGCACCGGGGTGATCCAGCCCGCCACTTTTGCACAGCTTTCAAAGTCAGCATCGCCCACCGTGCGCCCGTCCACCCGGTTGATGCCGATATCAATCAGCGCCGATCCGGGTTTCAGCATTTCGCCCGTCACCAGCCCCGGCTTGCCGACCGCGACAAACACCGCATCCGCCGCACGCGAATGGATAGCAACCTGCCGGGTCATGTGGTGGCACACCGTCACCGTAGCCCCCAGCCCCATCATCAGGAAGGCAATGGGCTTGCCAACGATTTCGCTGTGACCAATCACGCAGACATCCAGCCCCTCCAGCCGCAGCGGCAGGGTTTTCAGAATTTCCACCGCCGCAACCGCCGTGCAGGGGCCAAGCGCCAGATCGTTGTAAACGATATTGCCGATAGAGGCCGGGTGCATCCCCTCGACATCCTTCAACGGATGCACCGCCTTTTGCAGCGCCTTCACCGGAATATGCGCAGGCAAAGGCCGCTGGATGATGATGCCATTGACGCGCGGATCGGCGTTCAGCCCCGACAGCACGCCGACCAGTTGCTCCAGACTGATGTTTTCCGGGTAGTTGCGCGATTCGAAGCCGACGCCCGCCGCTTCGGCCTGCTTTTGCTGGTTGCGCACATATAGTTCCGCCGCTGCGACGTCGCCCACCGAAATCGATACCAGCTTCGGCGTCCAGCCAGCCTCGGTCAGCGCCTGTGCGTCCACCAGCGTCTCCGCCCGCATCCGCGCCGCGATGGCTTTTCCGTCAATCAGCGTCGCCGTCATACTGCCCTTTCAGGGGCGATCCGGCCCCAGAACCTGTTCCTCGCGCGCAATCGACCATTCAATCAACCGCCGCCAGAGGTCTTCCGTCAGCGCCGGGTCCAGACCTTCGGCCAGTGCCCGCGCCCGCACTTTGGCAACCACGTCCTCTACCCGATCCGTAATCCGGGCAGGCAGGTTTTCGCCTTGTTTCAGCACCGCAGCCCGGTCGATATAGCCCGCCCGCGCCACCAGTTTTGCCACGATCTCTGCATCGAGCGCGTCAATCTGCACGCGCAACTCTTGCATCGAATGGCAGTCAGCGGGGGCCTTCATCGCGCTCTCCTTTGGGCTGGCATCGAAGTAATTCCGATGCCGCGCAAAGGCAAGCCGACAGAAGCCCCCGCCAATAGCTTAGAACAGCCCTTCGACGTTGCCATCCGCGTTCAGGCGGATCACTTCGGCCGACGGCACCTTCGGCAGGCCCGGCATGGTCATGATCTCGCCGCAGATCGCGACGATGAACCCAGCACCCGCCGACAGCCGCACTTCGCGGACCGGAACTGTGTGGCCGGTGGGTGCGCCGCGCACGGTCGGGTCGGTGGTGAAGCTGTATTGCGTCTTCGCCACGCAGATCGGCAGATGGCCATAGCCCGCCGCTTCCCAGGTTTTCAGCTGATCACGGATCGACTTGTCGGCAATCACATCATCCGCATGATAGATCCGCTTGGCGATGGTTTGCAGCTTCTGGAACAGCGGCATGTCATCGGGGTAAAGCGGCGCAAAGTTGGCCGCGCCCGATTCCGCCATCTGCACAACCTTGTGCGCCAGCTCTTCGATGCCTTCCGAACCCAGCGCCCAATGCTTGCACAGGATCGCCTCTGCGCCCTGTTCAGCCACATAGGCCTTCACAGCCGCGATTTCGGCATCGGTATCGCTGAAGAAGTGGTTGATCGCCACGACCACCGGCACGCCGAAGGATTTGACGTTGCCAATGTGGCGGCCAAGGTTCGGACAGCCTTTTTTCACGGCTTCGACGTTTTCCGCACCCAGATCAGCCTTGGCGACGCCGCCGTTCATCTTCATGGCGCGCACAGTGGCAACGATGACGGCTGCCGACGGCTTGAGGTTCGCCTTGCGGCACTTGATGTCGAAGAATTTCTCAGCGCCCAGATCAGCGCCGAAACCGGCTTCTGTCACCACATACTCACCCAGCTTCAGCGCGGTCTTGGTGGCGATCACCGAGTTGCAGCCGTGGGCGATGTTGGCAAACGGGCCGCCATGCACGAAGGCCGGGTTGTTTTCCAGCGTCTGCACCAGGTTCGGCTGCATCGCGTCCTTCAGGAGCACGGTCATCGCGCCGTCAGCCTTGATGTCGCGGGCATAGATCGGCGTCTTGGCGCGGGTGTAGGCCACGACAATATCGCCCAGACGCTTTTGCAGGTCTTCCAGATCGTTCGACAGGCACAGGATCGCCATGACTTCCGAGGCCACGGTGATATCAAAGCCGGTCTGACGCGGGAAGCCGTTCGACACGCCACCAAGGTTGACCACGATATCGCGCAGCGCGCGGTCGTTCATATCCATCACGCGGCGCCAGACGATGCGGCGGGCGTCGATTTCCAGATCATTGCCCCAGTAGATGTGGTTGTCGATCATCGCCGACAGCAGGTTGTGCGCCGAGGTGATGGCGTGGAAGTCGCCGGTGAAGTGCAGGTTCATTTCCTCCATCGGAACAACCTGCGCCATACCGCCGCCCGCAGCGCCGCCCTTCATGCCGAAGTTCGGCCCGAGGCTGGCTTCACGGATACAGACCACGGCCTTTTTGCCGATGCGGTTCAGGCCATCGCCCAGACCAACGGTGGTGGTGGTCTTGCCTTCGCCCGCCGGAGTCGGGTTGATCGCGGTGACAAGGATCAGCTTGCCATCGGGGCGGTCTGCCAGCGACTTGATGAAGTCCTGGCTGACCTTGGCCTTGTCGTGACCGTAGGGCAGCAGATGCTCGGACGGAATGCCAAGCTTTGATCCGATCTCCATGATCGGCTTTTTCTTGGCTTCGCGTGCAATCTCGATGTCGGTTTTGAAGGCCATGCTTATCTCCCAAGGGGCGCGGAATATCCCGTTGGCGACGTGATAGCGCGGAAACAGGCTATCGATGTGACCTTTTCCGACTTCTTCCCATCCAAATTCGCCAGTTACCGTTTCCGATCGGAAAAAATGGAACGTTCGCGTGGAAAATTCCATTTGTGGAACATTTTTTCCGCCAGTAGCAACGCGGCGGTGCCGAATCCCCCCTGCCCCACGCTTCCGAGCGCAGCCCCCTAGCCGCGCCGCGCCTGATCCAGATGCGCCCAGACCGGCTGATCCGGGATATGCAGCCGCACCTGCGCACCCAGCCGCAGCATACCTTCAGCCTCCACCCAGGCGGTGATGCCGCGCCGACCGTTTGCGGCGGGCTTGAAGGCCTTGCCAAGCCCGGCATGCCGCGCCTCGATCGGTTTGGCGGGCAACGTGCAGGGGCGGTTTTCCATATCGACCACCAGCGTCGCCCCACCTTCCGCCTGCAACCGCGACGAGGGCGGGATATGGCTGAAATCCGGGATGCCCGCGATCACCATGCTGGCCCCGACCAGCGCCGGATCAAGGCTTTCCAGCCCCATCCTGGCCGCAATCGCCGCCAGATCCTCGGCCCCAAGGATCGAGAATTGCCGGGTGTTGCGAATGGGGGTGTTGCGCTTGTATTGCCCCAGCACCCGGCTGCACGAGGGCCGGATCAAGCCGCCATGCGCCTCGCCTTCCGGGCCTGCAAAACCGGCGAAAATCTGTTGCAACGAGGTGCTTTCCAGCGCCGCTTCGCGGTCTGCTACACGGCCCAGCCAAGTGATGGTGCCAACGAAAGCGGTCGGTTTCAAAGCGGCCATGTCAAACCTTCAGCGTGAAGAACACCCGCTTGAACGGGAACAGCACCGACCCATCCGCCTGCACCGGATAGGCCGCGTTCAGCGAGGCGTCATAGGCGTGGCAAAAGCTGGTCAGTTCCGCCTGCGACAGCTTTTCCGCAATCGACCGCATCGCCGTAGAGGCGGTGAACGCCCGCACCGGATGCACAGATTCTGTCGGGTCAAGTCGCTGAATATATTCGGTTTCCCAAGCATGCACCTCGCCCAGCGGTGCCAACATCGCATGGTAATCCTCGGCCTTGCCAACCGGCGGGCGATACTGCGCAAAGTCAAAGCGGTCGGGAAACATCGAGGCAGCAATATCGCGCAGGAAGCGATGCGACGGTGCCATGAACTGCCGCGGCATCTGCACCGCCAGCACGCCGCCGGGGGCCAGATACCCAGCCAGTTTCGCCAGCAAACTCGCGTGATCCGGCAACCAGTGCAGCGCCGCGTTCGAGAAAATCAGCGCAGGCGGCGCATCGGGCCGCCACTGGCCGATATCGGCCTGCAGCAGCGCGCCATAGCCCCTGGCCTTGGCCAGCATCGCCGGGGACAGATCAACGCCGATCAGATGCCGCTTCGGCCAGCGCGCCGCCAGCGCCAGCGCCGCAGCGCCATCGCCACAGCCCAGATCGACCAGGTCCCCGGCAGGCAGCGTGCCCGCGTTCATCAGCAAATCCAGCGCCGGGCGCAAACGCAAACCCCGAAACCTTGCGTAGGTTTCGGGGTTCCAGTCTTGTTCGGTCTGGCTCACGCCGAAGGCTCCGGGTTTTCCACAGCTTTCGGTTTGCGCGCCCGCGTCTTCGGGATCGCCACCGCCCCCGAGCCACCGCCAGGTTCGCTCATGCCATCGTCCTTGGCATCCAGCGGTTCGCCCGCGATCACCCGGCGGATCTGGTCGCCGGTCAGGGTTTCAAACTCCAGCAGGCCCTGCGCCAGCCGGTGCAGATCGTCGTTCTTCTCGGTCAGGATCTGTTTGGCGCGGGCATAGCCCTCGTCCACGATCTTCTTGACCTCGTCGTCGATGATCTTCTGCGTGGTGCCCGAATGGCTGGTGCCACCCGACGACGTGCCCAGAAAGCTTTCGCGTTCATTGGCATAATCGACGTTGCCCAAAGCTTCGGAGAAGCCGAACTGCGTCACCATCGCGCGGGCGATCCGGCTGACCTGCTGAATATCGCTGGTAGCACCCGAGGTCACGTTTTCCGCGCCAAAGATCAGCTCTTCCGCCACCTTGCCGCCCATCGCCATCGCGATCTTCGACTTGTATTTGGTGTAAGACACCGAAAGCTGGTCGCGTTCCGGCAGGCTCATCACCAGACCCAGCGCACGGCCACGCGGAATGATCGTCGCCTTGTGGATCGGGTCATGCTGCGGCACGTTCAGGCCTACAATCGCATGGCCAGCCTCGTGATACGCGGTCAGCTTCTTCTCATCCTCGGACATCACCATTGACCGGCGTTCCGCGCCCATCATCACCTTGTCTTTGGCATTTTCAAAATCGTCCATCGTCACGAAACGACGGCCAATCCGCGCGGCGGTCAAAGCCGCTTCGTTCACCAGGTTCGCCAGATCAGCGCCCGAAAAGCCGGGGCAGCCGCGCGCGATCACCCGCAGATCAACGTCCGGCCCCAGCGGCACTTTGCGCGCATGCACCGACAGGATCTTTTCGCGGCCACGAATATCCGGGTTCGGCACCTGAATCTGGCGGTCAAAACGGCCGGGACGCAGCAAGGCCGGGTCCAGCACGTCGGGGCGGTTGGTAGCGGCTACGATGATCACGCCTTCATTGGCGTCAAAGCCGTCCATCTCCACCAGCAGCTGGTTCAGCGTCTGTTCGCGTTCGTCATTGCCGCCGCCGATGCCGACGCCACGCGCCCGACCCACTGCGTCAATCTCGTCGATAAACACGATGCAAGGCGCGTTTTTCTTTGCCTGTTCAAACATGTCGCGCACACGGCTTGCACCCACGCCGACAAACATTTCCACGAAATCCGAGCCGGAAATCGTGAAGAACGGCACACCCGCCTCACCGGCGATTGCACGCGCCAGCAGGGTTTTACCGGTGCCGGGCGGGCCGACCAGCAGCGCGCCTTTCGGAATCTTGCCACCCAAGCGCGAGAATTTCTGCGGGTTACGCAGGAATTCGACGATTTCTTCCAGCTCGTCCTTGGCTTCATCAATGCCGGCCACGTCGTCAAACGTCACCCGGCCCTGCTTTTCGGTCAGCAACTTGGCCCGCGATTTGCCAAAGCCCATCGCGCCACCTTTGCCGCCGCCCTGCATCCGGTTCATGAAGAAAATCCAGATGCCGATCAGCACGATGAAGGGCAACCAAAGCGACAACAGCGAGAAAATCCCCGACTGTTCCTGGCTTTGCGCCCGCACCTCAACGCCCTTGTTGATCAAACGCTCGGTCAGCGTCGGGTCAGCCGGGGCGATGGTGCCATAGCTGGTGCCGTCCTTGGCCTTGACCACAACATTTTCGCCATCCAGCGTGACAGAGGTGACATCCCCGGCTTCGACCCGCTGAATAAATTCAGAATAGGGCACATTGCGCGAGGCAGAAGCGGTCTGATTACCGCTGAACAGGTTGAATAGCGCAAGGATCAGTAGAAACAGAACGACCCAGAATGCGATGTTTCGTGCGTTACCCACGAACTTCTCCGTTAGATTGGCCCTGTGGCCCGTTCGGGGCCAATATCGGCGGTTGTCCTTAAGATAGAGATAAGTCTGCCGGGTTCAATGCGATAAGATGAAGGAAGCGAAGCCTTGGCTTGGTTTTGCCTGCCATTCGAAGGAAAATCCGGCGACCGGTGCGGCAATTAGCGCGTCATTTCGCCAGATCGCAGGCGACACCAGCAGCACATCGCGCGGCAAACCCACGCTGCGCCAGTCGTTGATCTGCTGCAAAGCCTCTGCGCCCAACGCCCGGATGGTCAGGCCCGGCGCATGCGGACCGGTCATTTCCCAGCGCTGATCCCACAGCTGATCACTGGCGCAGGCCACGTCCGCCACCGCACGCGCTTCGCGGCAAATATGCAGGAAACCACCCGCACAGCGAAACCGGCAGCCGCCCAGCGTCGCCGCCTTGCCCGCATTTACCGCCGCCAGAAGCGCCAGTTGCTTGGCCCCGCGCGCCGGATAAGCCGCCGCCGAAAGCCAGCCGATTGCGGCATTCAACAGCCGCCGTTGCAGGTCTTGCGGCAGCGTCGCGAAGGCGGCCTGCGGGATCTGCAACGCGCCCCCCGCCTCGACCACCTCATGGCTGACAAAACGGAGCAGCATGTCTTGCAGCGCATCTTGCGCCGATTTCAAATGGTTGGCAGAGGCGGCAATGGCTTGCGCGGTGATCCCCAACGGGGCCAGAGCCGCCAGCGCGGCCCGAGCCCGAACGCGGGTGAACTGCGGGTTTTCATTCGACGGATCATCCACCCACGCGATGCCATGACGGCGCAGATAATTGCGCAATTCGGCGCGGGAGTGGCGCAGCAAAGGCCGCATCCAGCGCAGGCCGTCTTGCTGCCAAACCCGCCGCATCCCCGCCAGCCCATCCAGCCCAGAGGCGCGCGCCAGTGCCATCAACACGGTTTCCGCCTCGTCATCGGCGGTGTGGCCAAGCGCCACGCAGCCAATGCCGCGCGCCTTGGCCCAGTCGGCGATCAGCCTGCGGCGGGCTTGCCGGGCCTGATCCATCAGATTGCCGCTGATCGCGCCATGATCCCAGCGCAGGGTTTGATGGGGAATATCCAGATCGGCGCAAAGCCGCGCAACGCCTGCGGCCTCGGCAGCAGAGGCGGGGCGCAGCGCGTGATCGACCGTCACCGCACATAGCCCGCGCCCTTGCGCCACGGCGGCGCGATGCAAAAGATGCAGCAGCGCAACAGAATCGCCGCCGCCGGATACGGCAACGGCGACAGGGCCTTCCAGATCGAAAACAGCACCCGCAGACAGCAGCAGACCGGCATCAAGCCCTTGATCTTGCTGCCCATCCGGCCCGGTTACTGGCACCCCAGCCCCTGCATGGACACCTGCGCACTGGTGGCATGGATGCTGCCCGGAAAGCGGTTGCCGACTTCGGCCAGCGTCACGCAGGCATCCGGGGTCTGGCCCAAAGCGCCCAAGGCCTGCCCCAGCTTCAGCAGCGATTCCCCGGCAAAGCTGCCGTCCGGTTTACCGGAAAACGCCTCCAGATAGGCGCGGGCGGCGTTGGCGGTTTCACCCAACTGGGTCAAAGCCTCGCCCCGGTTGAAATGGGCTTCCTGCGTCAGCGGGCTACCCGGATAGGATTGGGTAAAGGCCGCAAAGAGGTCCGCGGCGGCGCGAAAGTCACCCTGACCGAGCACCCCCTTGGCCCGGTCAAAATCGTTCTTTTCGCCCATCGCCAGCTCGGGGCCAGTGTCGGTTGCCGCATCGGCAGCCGGGGCGGCATCCGCCACAGGCACCGCAGCGGCATCACCGCCCAGCATCGGGGTTTCCGGGATATTCGCCGGATCGCAGCCCTCGGTCTGCTCGCACAGCCGGTATTCCAGATCACCGATGCGGTTGGTGCCATCGCTGACCACCCGGTTCAGCTTTAGTTCAATCTCTTCCGCCTTGGCGGTGATACGGACCAGCGCCGCTTCCAGCGCATCCATCCGCTGCAAGGCGTCACCACCCGCAGCCCCGCTGGAGGCCGCGCCGGTTTGCACCAGCTCGGCCTTCAACGTGTTGAAATCGGCCATCAAGAGGCCAAGCTCGGCCTTCAGGTCGGCCAGCGTCTGCGCCTTGTCCTGCGCCAAGGCAGGCAAAGCCAACAGAGAAAGACACAGCACCAGCCAACGCATCAGATCAGGCCCCCGCGCCCATCGACAGCACCGTCACGGCGCGGCGGTTCTTGGCGTAGCAACCCTCGTCCGAGCAGACCTCGATCGGGCGTTCCTTGCCATAAGAGATCGTCCGCATCCGGCTGGGCGAAACGCCTTGGGCAATCAGGAAATCCTGCACGGCGGCAGCCCGGCGCGCGCCCAAGGCAAGGTTATATTCGCGGGTGCCCTGTTCGTCGGCGTGGCCTTCGATGATGATGGCGTAATCGGCATTGGTCGCAAGCCAGCCCGCCTGCCCGGCCAGCACACCGCGCGCTTCGGCGGTCAGCGTCGACTGGTCCACCGGGAACAGCACGCGGTCGCCAACCGACTGGTTGAAATACGCGATCGAGCGCGGGTCGGACGGGTCGCCCAGCCCGTTGGTGTTGACATAGCCCGCGCCTGCGCCGCCATTCGCCCCGCTTGGGCCATTCGCGCCGTAACGGTCGGGGTTCTTGCACGCGGTCAGGCCAAGGGCCGCCACCAACAGCACGATTTTCGGAAGCATGGTCATACGCCTTATCCTTATCCTGGCGGGCTCGTTCGGCCCGGTTATAGCAGAGTTGCGCCGCCGATGGAATCAGCGGCGCGTTAACTTTTACGGCAGCAGCGGCGACCACGACGGGTCCGACGCCGGGCCTTCCGTCGGGATCTGGCGCAGGTTGCGGCCCGAAATATCCACCGACATCATCCCCGCCTGCCCCGAAGCGCCCGCACTTTCGCGGGTGAACATGATCACCCGGCCATTCGGCGCCCAAGTCGGGCCTTCATCGAGGAAAGACGCGGTCAGCAAACGCTCTTCGCCACCATCCGTCAGCATCACGCCGATATGGAAGCGGCCTTCATTCTGTTTGGTAAACGCGATCATGTCGCCGCGCGGGCTCCAGACCGGGGTCGAATAGCGGCCTTTGCCACCCGAAACCCGCACCGCTTCACCGCCACGCGCGCTCATGATGTAGATCTGCTGCGTGCCGGACCGATCCGATTCGAACACGATCTTGCTGCCATCCGGGCTGAAGCTGGGCGAGGTTTCAATCGACGGCGCGTTGGTCAGCTGGTTCATCTGACCCGAGCCGATATCCATCGCGTAAATGTCAGAGTTGCCGCCCTTTTCCAGCGAAAACACCACCGTATTGCCATCCGGGCTAAAGCGCGGCGCGAAGGTCATCGTGCCGGGCACCTCGCCCAGATTGCGGGTTTTCAGGCTTCCCACATCCATCAGATAGATCGCCGGAAAGCCCGAGGCATAAGAGGTGAACAAGATCCGGTCGCCATTCGGCGAGAACCGCGGCGCCAGCACGATGCTGCTGCTGTCGGTCAGATACTGCACATTCGCGCCATCGTAATCCATCACGCCCAGACGCTTCTGGCGCTGATTTTTCGGGCCGCTTTCCGCGACATAGACGACGCGGCTGTCAAAATACCGGCCTTCGCCGGTGATCCGGCTATACACCGCATCCGCCACCTTGTGCGCCATCCGCCGCCAGCTTTGCGGCGTGCCGGCAAACTGCAAGCCATCGCCCAGCGGCTGCCCCGAGGCCACATCATACAGCCGGAACTTCACCACAATGCGGTCGCCGCCCGCCTGCACCGCGCCGGTGATCAAGGCTTGGGTGTTGATCGCCTGCCAATCCGCATAGGCAATCGGCGCATCAAACGAGGTGACGCGGCTGATATAGGCATCCTTCGGCGTTTCGATGAACAGCCCGGTCCCGGCCAGATCGGCCGCGACAACGCGGGCGATATTGGTGGCATAATCGCCCGCCCCGCCTTCGTCGATGAAATCCGGCACAGCGAAGGGCATCGGCTCGATCACCGGGCTGTCGATGGTGATGTTCAATTCGGCCTGGGCAGGCAGCGCCACCAGACTGGCAAGCCCAAGCAGAAGGGCCGTGGTTAGGGATTTTATCGGTGTCATCCTGTCCTCGTTTTGCACGGGCGTTTTATCTGGCCTGCTCTGGCCCTTTGGTTTTGCGCGGTTTGCCCCGGTTTTACAGGGGAATCTTTCAAAAATCATCGCAGCCTCATGCCCGAGGCGTCAAATGTCAGGTTCATCACGTTCCATTCGCCGTATTTCGCCGGGTCCAGATCATAGCCGGGCTTGCCGCCACAGCCTTTGACGCCGCGCACCACGGCACGGCGTGCGGCTTCAAACGCCTGCTGAGCCGCCGCCTCATCGCCGCCTTCAAAGCCGGTCATGGTGATACTGTCGGAAATCGGCGTGCCTTCTTCGGTCATCTCGACCCGCATCACCAGCTTGATGCGCTGCGCCGCCGTCGACAAGCTGCCGATGTTCCAGCACTGGTTGATCGCCACCCGCACGCCTTCGCGCTCGCCTGCCGTCATCGGCGGGCCTTGCGGAATATCGGTCTGGCCACCATCCTGCGCCGGGGCATCGCTGGCAGCAGCATCGGCCAGCGCCGCGTCAATCGCATCCTGCGCCGCCTGGGCAGCGGCCTCGGCTTGCGCATCTTCAGCGGCCTGCGCGTCTGCCTTGGCCTGCGCATCAGCCTTCGCCTGCGCGTCTTTGGCAGCCTGCGCGTCGGCGGCAACCTGCGGGTCTTCCACGGGTGCCTCGGCCTGTTTGGCGGGCCGGGTCTGCGGGCGGCGGCTGGTGGTCGGAGCCAGCTCCGGCGCGTCGGTCAATTCGGCCTCGGGTGCCACCATCGCCGCCGATTCCTCGGGCGAGGCGGCAGGTTTGTCTTCTTCCACCGGCGGTTGATCCGTCGGCTGGTCCGTGGTTTCCGGCGTCGCCTGATCGGCCACTTCCGGGGTGTCGTTGGTATCTTCCACCGGCACTTCGGTGATCCGCGTCGCCGGGCGCGGCTTGGGTTTGGTGGACGAAGTCGGCACCGGAATCGGTTGCTCTTCCTCGGCAATCTGCGCTTCCACCGGCGGCGCCTCATCGGGCTGCGGCTGCGCAGCCACCGGCACATCTTCGGGCAGGGGCGGCAGCGGCGCGGCAGGTTCGGCCGGGGCCGCTGCCGGTTCGGCGGGCGGCAGATCGGTCTGCACCGGCTCGGGCGCTTTCACTTCCGGGCGCTTGGCCGGCTTGACCTCTGGCACCTCGGCAGGCGGTTTTTCCGATTTCGCAGCAGCATCCTGCATCGCGGCCAGATCAGCTTCGGACACCATCGAAACCTGCACCGAATCCGGCGGCGGCAGTTCGCGCGGCGCAAACAACCAGTCCCCCAGGACAACCCAGAGGATCGCGACCGTGTGGCCGATACCCGAAAGGATTTGGCTCTTGTCCATCCGCAGCCCTAGTTACCACCGTCCATCGTCGGGCCACCGGCGTCGGTGACCAGCCCGATATTCGCAAACCCGCCCGCCGATAGCGCCCCCATCACTTCCGCCACGCGGGTATAGGGCAGCGCGCCATCGGCCCGCAGGAAAATCTTGTCCGAGGTGCGGGTCTCGGCAATCGCCCGCAGCTTGGTGATCAGATCGGTATCGGCCACCTCGGTGGTCTGAATCATCAGCACACCATCGGCGGTGATCGACACCGTCAGCGGCTCTTCCTGTTCGGTCGGCAAGCTGGCCGCCGCAGTTTTCGGCAGTTCCAGCGGCACCCCCACCGTCAGCATCGGCGCCGTCACCATGAAGATGATCAGCAGCACCAGCATCACATCGACAAACGGCGTGATGTTGATATCGGCCATCGCCGCCGACGATCCGCGATGCCGCCTGCGCCGCCCGCCACCACCGGATTTCTTCGCCACCCCCGCGCCCATCTCAGGCGTCCAGCTGGCGCGACAGGATGGTGGCGAATTCGTCGGCAAACGCCTCGTATCCGCCCAGAATATGTTCGGAATCGGCGTTCAGCTTGTTGTAGAACACCACCGCCGGAATAGCTGCCACCAGCCCGATCCCGGTCGCCATCAGCGCCTCGGCAATCCCCGGAGCCACCGTCGCAAGGTCAGTGTTCTTCGTCGCCGCAATCTGGGTGAACGAATGCATGATACCATACACCGTGCCAAACAGCCCGATAAACGGCGCAGTCGCCCCCACCGTGGCGAGGAACGACAACCCCTTGTTCAGCACCTCGGATTCGCGCGCAATCGCCACGTCCATCGCCCGATCAATCCGCGCCTGCGCGCCTGCGATCAACCCGCCATCCTGCCGGTGTGACCGCCGCCATTCCAGCATCCCCGAGGCGAAAATCTTTTCAGATGCCCCCTGCGGATCAGCGCCGATCTTTTCGAACAACGCATCCAAAGGCTCGCCCGACCAGAATTCGCGGTCGAAAATCGACGCCTCGCCGCGCGCTGCGCGAAACAGGATGTGTTTGCGGATGATGATCGACCACGACCAGAATGACATGACCATCAAACTGATCATCACGAGTTTCACCGTGAACGTGGCACGAATGAATAGCGCAAACACAGAGAAATCAATCTCTTGCGCCATACCGATGGCTTCCGTTTCCATTACGCCTGCTCTTGTTATCGGGGCTCTTTGGCCACCTATTGCCCTGATTCTACCAAGGTTTGAAGGGGAAAGCCAACACAATGCCGTGGGCAGGCGGGGGCTTGCGCAAAAATCGTCAACAATCCGGCGCTGGCTGCAACACCGCCCGCAGCAGCGGCGGAAGCCGCGCAGGCGCGCCGCTGTCGGTCAGACACACCAGCGTCACCTCGGCGGTGAACAGCCGTTCCACCCCGCGCAGCACCTCTTGCCGCAGCACGATCCGCGCGCCGCCGATCGCCAAAACCTCGGTGGTCACCACCAGCTCATCGTCAAACTTCGCCGGGCGCAGATAATCCGCCGCCACCCTCCGCACCGCAAACACGATGCCCTGGTCTGCCTTCACACGTGTCTGATCCACCCCCAGCCCGCGCACCCATTCGGTCCGCCCTCGCTCGATGAACTTCAGATAATTGGCGTAATAGACGATCCCGGCCAGATCGGTATCCTCGTAATAAACCCGCAGCGCAAAGCTATGCATTCTGTCCCCCCAGCCGGGCGATTTCCGCAGCCTCCGCCACAATCGCCGCCCGCCCCTGCGGCGTCAAAGCGTAAATCCCGCGCTCCACCCGCGCAAACCAGCCATAGTGATCGTCGCGCAGCAGCACCGCCGCCCGCGCCACCCCGGCAGCCTGCGCCACCGCCGAGGCTTTCAGCGCCCCGCCCTGCAACGCCAGCAGACAGCGCAGCGCATCTTGCCGGTAAGCCGTCACCCGTTTGATGCCGGTGGTGCCGCCCTTGTTCGGATCACCGACCCGGCGTTCAAATTCGCGCAACAACCGCCCGGCCCGCGCGGCATTCTTGCGTGGGCTATAGGGCACAGGGTCCAGATGCGCCTCCACCCCCTGCCCCGGTTTCACCGCCAACAGCCCAAGCCCCAGCCGCCGGCACAAGGCGACAATATCCTTGTAGCGCAGCTTCCAGCCCTTTTCCGCCACCGGCACTGCCAGATAAACGTCGTCAAACAGCCCCTGCCGCGCCACGCCCTGCATCACCAGCGCAAGACTGAACGACAGCTTCATCTCGACCACCAGCACCGGTTCATCGCCGCGCCGCGCCATCAGATCGCAAGCCCCGATTTCCGCCTTCACCTCATAGCCTTGCGCCTCCAGATAGGCTTTCAGGTCGGGGTAAAGATCGGCCTCCTTCACAGCCGCGCCGCCAGTCGGAGCGCGTGGGCAGCATCGCGCGCCACCACCGGCATCACCGGCGCATAGGCGGCCCGGATCAGATCGCCAATATCAGGGCGCAAGATCACCTGCCCGCCCACCGTTGCCAAAGGCGAGCTTTCGGCAAAGGCGCGGTCCGACCACAAACAAATCACCTGCGCCGCCTGCGCCAGCGCCAGATCTTCCGCCGCCATCGCCTGCAAATGCGCATCCATCCGCAAGAACACAAACGCCGCCTTGATCGCGCCATCCGCATCAAAACGGAAAAACCGATACTGATTGGCCTGCGCCGCCGACAGCCGCGCGCACAGCGGCCCCAGATCAGGCACCAGCCGATCAAGGTTCGGCACCTGAGGCAGTTCCGCCCAATCGCGGCAGAAAAACACCATCAGATTGGCCCCCAACTCCGGGTCGGTTTCCGCCATCTTGTGACCGGCCAGCGTCACCACCGCCTCAATCGCGCCCTTGACCACCGACAGCGTCGCGTCATCAACGCCAAACACCACCGGCACAATCGGCCGCCCCCAGCGCGCAAACAGATACTGCCCATCCGAGCGGGTGAAATAGCGCTGCACCTGTTCCGGCGTCATAAGTGCCTCCATGATTGGCCTCCATGATTGGCCTCGATGATTTCCCCCCCCGGATAGCGCGACAAAGCGGCAGGCTCAACCGTCTGGCGTCGGGGAGGTTGAAAGCCCGGAGCCTCCGGCGGGGATATTTAAGCAGAGAGGATGACCCTTCATCTTGGCAAAAATACTCCCCCCGGAGGGTCCGGCATCGCCGCGGCGCAAGCGTTTGAAAACCAGCGGAGTGCTGCGGCAAAGATGAAGAATGTGTAAACGCCGACGCGCAACACATTGATTTCATATCAACCGCCCCACTGTCCACATGCGGACACTAGCCTTCAAACAAATCCTGTTGCCCCGCAGGCCGGGGTGCCTCCAGCCCCAGATGCCGCCATGCCCGCGCCGCCAGCATCCGCCCGCGCGGGGTGCGCTGGATCAGCCCTTGCTGCAACAGATAGGGTTCAATCACCTCTTCAATCGCATCGCGGGCCTCCGATAGCGCCGCAGCAATCGTCTCTACCCCCACCGGGCCACCGCCGTAATGTTCGGCCAGCAGCGACAGATAGCGCCGGTCGGCCCCATCCAGCCCGATACTGTCCACCCCCAGCCGGGTCAGCGAGCTGTCGGCAATCTCGCGGGTCAGGCGGCCGTCGCCCTCGACGGTCACGAAATCCACCACCCGCCGCAACAGCCGCCCTGCAATCCGCGGCGTGCCCCGCGCTCGCCGCGCAATCTCCCGCGTGCCCGCCGGATCGGACGCAATCCCCAGCAGCCGCGCACCACGGGTGACGATCAGATCCAGTTCATCCTCGGTATAGAATTGCAGCCGCGTCGGAATGCCAAACCGATCCCGCAGCGGCGTGGTCAGCAGGCCCAGCCGGGTCGTGGCGCCCACCAGCGTGAAGGGTTGCAGATCAATCCGCACCGTCCGCGCCGCCGGGCCCTCACCGATCACCAGATCCAGCGCGAAATCCTCCATCGCCGGATACAACACCTCTTCCACCACCGGCGACAGGCGGTGAATCTCGTCGATGAACAGCACGTCGTTCGGTTCCAGATTGGTCAGGATCGCCGCCAGATCACCGGGTTTGGCCAGCACCGGCCCCGAGGTCATCCGAAACCCCACGCCCAATTCGCGCGCCATGATCTGCGCCAGCGTGGTCTTGCCCAGACCGGGCGGCCCATGAAACAGCGTGTGATCCATCGCCTCGCCACGGATCTTGGCGGATTCGATGAACACCCGCAGGTTGGCGCGGGCCTCTTGCTGGCCAACAAAATCCTCCAGCACCTGCGGCCGCAGGGCGCGGTCGAGGTCTTCGGGCAAAGCTTCCGGGCGCAGGGTGGGATCAGAGCTCATCCGCGCGCCTTTGGAGCCAGCAGTTTCAGCGCCGCCCGGATCAGCGTCGCGGTGTCAGCCTCGGGCTGTTCGGCGGCAATGGTGGACACCGCCTGCGCCGCCTCGCCCTGCCCGTAACCGAGATTGAGCAGCGCCGACAGCGCATCGGCGGTATAGGCCGCGCGGTTCTGCGCCAGCGAAGGCGGTGCGGCTTTGCGCGGGGCCATCGGGGTGATCGGCTCCAGCACGCTGTCATCCGCCACGGCCGCGACGGCCAGATTAGCCCCCATCGCCATGACCTGTGGCGCTTTCGATTTCAGTTCCAGAATGATCCGCTGCGCCAGCTTTGGCCCCACCCCCGGCGCGGCCTGTATCGCGCGTTGATCGCCCAAGGTCAGCGCCCGCGCCACACCTTCCGCACCCAAAGTGCCCATGATCGCCATCGCGGCCTTTGCCCCAACGCCCTGCACCGTGGTCAGCAGCTTGTGCCATTCCTTATCCAGCATGGTCGCAAAACCAAACAGTTGCAGCAGATCCTCGCGCACCAGCAGATCGGTATACAAAGACACCGCCTCGCCGATACCGGGCATCGCCGCCAGCGTGCGGTCGTTGACATGCACGATATAGCCGACACCGCGCACGTCGATCAGCACCTGATCCTGCCCGCGCCAATCCAGCCGCCCGGAAAGCTTGCCGATCATCCCACCGCCCTTTTCATCGCTGCCTGCAACCGCCCCGCACTTTGCAGATGATGCGCATGGCAGATCGCAATCGCCAGCGCATCCGCCGCATCCGGCCCGGCAATCTTTACCCCCGGCAGTTGCACCTTGACCATATGATCGACCTGACCTTTATCGGCATGGCCCACGCCGACCACGGTTTTCTTCACCGCATTCGGCGCGTATTCGCCCACCGTCAGGCCAAACTGCGCCGGAACCAGCAGCGCAATGCCGCGCGCCTGCCCCAGCTTCAGCGTCGCAACAGCGTCTTTGTTGACAAATGTATGCTCCACCGCAGCCGCATCGGGGGCGTATTGGCGCAAGACTTCGGTCAGTTGGCTGTGCAGCGACACCAGCCGCAGCGCCAGATCGCCCTCGGCTTCACCGGCGAAGGAATGGCAGATGCCATTTGCAACGTGGCTCAGCTTTGACCCCGCCACATCGATGATGCCCCAACCAAGGTTTCGCAACCCAGGGTCAATGCCCAAAACCCGCATCCCTGCCCTCTTTTTCTGCTTTTTTCCGAAATAGCACGAAAAGAGAACATCCGCCAAGTTTAATTCAATCTTGGCAAACAGATCGCTGCGCATTATGCAGACGCAGCAAACCGACTTTCCAGCGGCGGAAAGCGACAAAATCGGCCATTGTTCACAAAACGCCTAGAAAATAACGGCTAATCTGTGGCGAATGGCTATGCATTGGGCGCAAGGCAGACATGCTTGCCGCCCCATTGCTTCGCAACTGCAGCATAGCTAGATAGGCCTCACCGCAAGCAAGGGTGCTTGCCGGATGAAAGTTTTGAAAAGGATAACCGCTATGGCCGCCTATGAGACGTCCCGTGCGGCGCCGTTTGGCGCCATCTCGATTTTCCGCTCGGTTCAGTTCGTGAACGATTTTGTTGCCAGCTTTGCCACTTGGAATGACTCCCGGGTGACCCGCAATGCCTTGGGCAAACTGTCGGACCGCGAGTTGGACGATATCGGCCTGTGCCGTGGGGATGTGGAAATGATCGGCCGCTAAGCTGATCTGAATCAGATGAAAAAAAGGCCGAAGTCCAGCAGGACTTCGGCCTTTTTGCGTTTCAGCGTGCCAGGGACCGCAGCCGACGCTGTTCCCGGCAATCTGTGCCGCCTATTTCAGGCCGAGCAAACCGACGCGAATCTTTTCGGCAACAAACAGCGTCGCCGGGTCAGCCTGCATCAGCCAGCCGCCCAGGCGATCAAATCCCTCGCCCTGCGCCAGCCGCGCAACCCGGTCGTTGTACGAAGCCGCACCGACTGACTGATAAATTGCAGCCTTCAGGCCAATGCCGCAGACGGCGACCAACAGCAGCGGCGCGATGAGCGAGCGGCGTTTGCGGCGGGATTTTTCAAAATGGGAACGACCGAGCGTTCCGGCGGCATCAAAGCCATAGCCCTTGGCGCGCCGCTTCTCGAAGCGCGCAACATTGCTATAAAAATCGACAAGATTCGGGTCGGCCATCCGAATAACTCCACACGATCTGGCCCCCGCCTGCTTTTTGGGTAAATCAGGATTATGGCGAAATTTGGGCATAGCAGACAAATTGCCCTCATTTCGCCGTTAACCATGCATTAAGGGTTCAATTTCGCCGCAATACCAGCGCCGACCATTCGCCCAGATCTTCGCGCGATTGCGGGGTGAAGCCCGCCGCCACATAGGCGTCCGTAATCGAGTCAGCCTGCACCACCAGCAAACCCGACAGGATAATCAACCCAGCGGGCGCAACATGTGCCGCCATCGCCGGAGCCAGTTCCACCAGCGGGCCTTTGAGAATATTGGCAAAAACCAGATCAAAGGGGGCAGCTTCGGCCAGACGCGGGTGCTGAAAGCCTGCCGCCTCCAGACATTCGATGCGGCCTTCCATGTGGTTGGTCGCCACGTTCGCCTCGGCCACGTCCACCGCGACCTCGTCAATATCGGAGGCGATCACAAGGGCGTCAGGCAGCACGGCAGCGGCGGCCATTGCCAGAACGGCGGTACCGCAGCCGATGTCAGCGACTTTGGCCGGGCGGAAGCCTGCCTCGAACAGCCGATCAAACGCGCGCAGACAGCCCAGCGTCGTGCCGTGGTGGCCGGTGCCAAACGCCACCGTCGCCTCGATTTGCAGCGCAATCTTGTCGGCGGGCACCTTGTCGGCATCGTGGCTGCCATAGACAAAGAAGCGCCCCGCCTCGACTGGCGACAACTCGCGCCGCACCTTGGCCACCCAGTCAATCTCGGGCAGTTCCGACAGCGCGAAGGGCTTGGCATTGAAGGCCAGCGCCAGCAATTCCAGCACCGCCACATTCGGCTGCTCCAGAAAATACGCGCCAACCTCCCACAGGCCGGAGTCATCCTCGATTTCAAAAACGCCAACGCCGGTGGGTTCCGGCTCCATCTTTTCAATGGCTTCGGCAAGGCCGTTGGCGGCGTCTTCACCCATCAGGGTGGTCAGGGCGGTAAAGGTGGGCATGGCGCTATCCGTGCTAGGGTCGCGGCGTTAGTAGAAGCTTTGCGGGTCGATGTCGATGGAAAGCCGCAGATTGTTGGGCAGCCGCAGCTGCGCCACCCATTCCGCCAAGGCCGCCTGCAAGGGCGCAGTCTTGTCAGCCTTGACCAGCAGCCGCACCCGATGCCGCCCGCGCACCCGTGCCACCGGGGCAGGTGCTGGCCCGTAAACCTGCGCACCGATCTTGCGCAACGGCCCATCGCGGCGGGCGAGTTCGGCGCCGAAATCAAACACCTGCGCCACATCGGGCGACGACAGGATGATCCCCGCCATCCGGCCATAGGGCGGCACGCCAGCGGCGCGGCGCTCGGCGGCTTCGGCACGCCAGAACGCCTCTTCATCGCCGCCCAAGATTGCCCGGATCACCGGATGTTCGGGCTGAAACGTCTGCAACAGCGCCAGCCCCGGCTTGTCGGCCCGCCCGGCCCGGCCCGCCACCTGCCGCATCAGCTGAAACGTGCGTTCCGCCGCGCGCAAATCCGACCCTTGCAGGCCCAGATCGGCATCAATCACCCCCACCAAGGTCAGCAGCGGAAAGTTGTGGCCCTTGGCAACGATCTGGGTGCCGATGATGATATCGGCAGCCCCTTCGGCAATCGCCACGATCTGTTCTTTCAGCGCGCGGGCCGATCCGAACAGATCCGAGGACAGCACCGCCACGCGGGCATCGGGAAACAGTGCCACCACTTCTTCGGCCAGCCGTTCCACCCCCGGCCCGACCGGCGCCATCTTGCCTTCAACCTTGCAGGCCGGGCATTCGGTGGGGATCGGTTTGGTCGCACCGCACTGATGGCAGACCAGCCGCTTGAGGAACCGATGCTCCACCATCCGCGCATCGCAATCGTCGCAGCCAACCTGATGGCCACAGGCGCGACACAGCGTGATCGGCGCAAAGCCGCGACGGTTCAGGAACAGCAAGGATTGCTCGCGGCGTTCGATCCGAACCTTCACCTCTGCCGCCAGTTTAGGCGAAATCCACGCATTCGCCGCCAGCTTTTGCGACCGCATATCAATGGCTTGCATATCGGGCAGCTCTGCTGGCCCAAACCGCGAGCCCAGATCAAGGCGGCCGTATTTCCCCGCCTCGACATTGGCCCAGGTTTCCAGGCACGGCGTCGCCGAGGCCAGCACCACCGGCGCGCCAACGATTGCCGCCCGCAGCACCGCCATATCGCGGGCGTTATAGAACACACCCTCTTCCTGTTTATACGAGGTGTCGTGTTCCTCATCGACCACGACCAGCCCCAGATCGCGGAACGGCAGAAACAGCGCCGAGCGTGCGCCGACCACAAAGCTGGCCTCGCCCTGCCCTACCATCCGCCACAGCCTACGGCGTTCTGTCATCGTGACGCCGGAATGCCATTCGGCGGGACGCGCGCCAAACCGGGCCTGCACCCGCGTCAGGAAATCCGCCGTCAGCGAGATTTCCGGCAGCAGCACCAAGGCTTGCCGCCCCATCCGCAGACATTCCGCCACCGCCTCCAGATACACTTCGGTTTTGCCCGAGCCGGTGACGCCCTTCAGCAGCGTGCAGGAATAGCCGCCCTGCGCCACGCTGGCGACCAGCGCATCCGCCGCCGCGATCTGATCACCGGCCAGCCGCGCATTCGACACCGGGTTCAGCGCCGGATAGGGCAGATCGCGCGGCGCGTCCTGCTCCAGCACCACGCCCAGCTTGACCAGCCCCTTGACCACAGACGGCCCGCAACCGGCTTCCTCGGCCAATTCGCCCAACGTCACCGCAGCGCCGCCAAAGCGCCGCAGCGCCTCCACCACGCGAAACCGCGCTTCGGTCAGCTGGTTCGGGATCGTCGCCCCCAGCACATAGACCTTCTTCATTGACGGCGGATCACCCAGACCCGGCGCGCGGGTGGCCAGCCGCAACATCGCAGCCATCGGCGTCAGGGTATATTCGGCAGCGCGGGTCAGAAAGCTGCGCAATTCCGCCCGCATCGGGGCCGCATCCAGCACGCGGTAGACCGACCGTATCCGCGCCGGATCAAACTTGCCCTCGCCGCGCCCCCAGACCACGCCGATCACCTTGCGCGGCCCCAGCGGCACCTCGACGAAATCGCCATCACCGCAGCCGCCCTCGGGGGCCTTGTAATCCAACATGCGGCCCAAAGGCTCGGTGGTCAGCACGCCGACCAACTCTCCTGCCTCATAGACCCGTTCCGCCGCCATCCGCTCTTTCCTTTTTGCGTCGTTTTGGGGTAAACCCCCGCCCAAGCAGTCGCAACCCCTGCTCTTGCAACCCACCGTGAGGACACTCCCATGAAATTCTTCGTCGATACCGCCGATGTCGCCGCCATCAAGGAACTGAACGATCTGGGCATGGTGGATGGTGTCACCACCAACCCGTCGATCATCCTGAAATCGGGCCGCGATATTCTGGAAGTCACCCGCGAGATTTGCGGCATCGTCTCTGGCCCGGTGTCGGCAGAAGTGGTGGCGCTGGACGCCGCCACGATGATTTCCGAAGGCCGCAAACTGGCCGAGATTGCGCCGAATATCACCGTCAAAGTGCCGCTGACCTGGGACGGGCTGCAAGCTTGCAAGGTGTTGTCGGGCGAAGGCAAAATGGTCAACGTCACCCTGTGCTTCAGCGTCAATCAAGCCATTCTGGCAGCCAAGGCCGGGGCTACGTTTATCAGCCCCTTCATCGGCCGGCTTGACGATATCAACCTGGACGGCGTGGAGCTGATTTCCGACATCCGCCAAGTCTATGACAACTACGGCTTTGACACCCAGATCCTTGCGGCTTCGATCCGCACCGTCAACCACGTCACGCAATGCGCGCTGGTCGGTGCCGATGTGATGACCGCACCGCCGTCGGTGATTAAGGCGATGGTCAACCACCCGCTGACCGACAGCGGCATCGCACAGTTCATGAAAGACTGGGCGAAAACCGGGCAGAAGATTCTGTAATCTGCGACTGTTCAGCAAACACGGGGTTAGCCCAGCATGATCGACCAAGACCTGCGCGACCGGATTCTGGCGGAACCCGAGGTGATCCTTGAAGACCGCGATGTCATGAACGCCCTGATCGGCGCCAATGAACGGTTGATGGGCAGCAATATTGTCGATCTGCGCGGCATTGCGATGGAGCGTCTGGAAGGCCGGCTCGACCGGCTGGAAGACACCCATCGCACCGTGATTGCGGCGGCCTATGAAAATCTTGCGGGCACCAATCAGGTCCACCGCGCGATTTTGCAGATGATGGACCCGCTGAGCTTTGAAGATTTTCTGAAAACCATGGCAAGCGACGTGGCGGCGACGCTGCGGATTGATTGCGTGCGGCTGGTGCTGGAATCGGTGCAAGACGCCGAAGACCCGAGCTTACGCAAACTGGGCGATGTGCTGTATGTTGCAGAACCGGGTTTTGTTGCCGAATATATCTCGGGCGGGCGCAATGTGCCGCTGCGCCCGGTGGTGCTGCGGCAGGTGCTGCCGCAATCGGACGCGCTTTATGGCGAGCGTGCCGGTTGGGTCCGCTCCGAAGCGCTGATGAAGCTGGATTTCGGCAAAGGCCGCCTGCCCGGCATGTTGGTAATGGGGGCGGAAGACCCGCATCAGTTCAAACCGACACATGGCACCGATCTGCTGGGCTTTTTCGCCGGCGTGTTCGAGCGGACGATGCGCCGCTGGCTGGCGTGACCACGCTGGCAATATCGCCCGCACAGCGCGATGCCCTGGCGCGCTGGCTGGATCATCTGCGCGCGTTAAACGGCGCGGCCCCCAACACGCTGACCGCCTATGCCCATGATGTGACAGGTTTTCTGGCCTTCCTTGCCAGCCATCACGGCGGCGGTGAAGGGCTGGCTGCGGTCGCGCAAGTCGATCAATCCGATCTGCGGTCGTGGATGGCACATGAACGCGGCCGCGGCGTGGCAGCACGGTCGCTGGCACGGGAATTGTCTGCGGTGAAGAATTTCGTGGCCTGGGTCGCCGACCGCGAAGGCGTCGATGCCACCAGCGTCCTGTCGGCGCGCGGCCCGAAATACCGCCGCAAACTGCCGCGCCCGCTGACGGTCGATGGCGCGCGCGACATGATCGACACCGTGGGCGCACAAGCCCGCGAAGACTGGATCGCCGCCCGCGATATTGCCGTGGTGACGTTGCTTTACGGCTGTGGCTTGCGGATTTCCGAGGCTTTGGGGCTGACGGGCGCGGCGCATCCGCTGCCCGAAACCCTGCGCATCATCGGGAAGGGCGGCAAGGAACGGCTGGTGCCGACCCTACCCGCCGCCCGTGATGCCGTGGCCAACTATGTCCGGCTTTGCCCGCATGACCTGACCCGCGATGCGCCGCTGTTTCGCGGCCAGCGTGGCGGAGCCTTGAACCCGCGGCTGATCGCGCTGGTGATGGAAAAGGCGCGGCTGCAACTGGGCCTGCCGTCATCCGCCACGCCGCACGCGATGCGCCACAGCTTTGCCACCCACCTGCTGTCTGCCGGGGGCGATCTGCGCGCGATACAGGAACTGCTGGGCCACGCCTCGTTGTCCACGACGCAAGCCTATACCGCTGTTGATGCCACCCGCCTGATGGAAGTCTACGAAAAAGCCCACCCGCGCGCCTGAAACCTTGCCCCGAATCCCGATTTGAGCCATCACCCCGCCATGGATATTCGTCTGAAAGCCCTGTCTGTTCACCTGTTGACCGCTTCGGGCGCGGTGCTGTCGATGTTTGCCATGCTGGCGGCGGTCGAGGGCAATTGGCGGGTAATGTTCCTCTGGCTGGTGCTGGCGCTGATCGTGGATGGCATCGACGGCCCGCTGGCGCGGCGCTACGACACGCCGCACAACTTCCCGATCTATGACGGGGTGTTGATGGATCTGATCGTCGATTACCTGACCTATGTGTTCATCCCGGCCTATGCGCTGTTCAAATCCGGCATGTTGTCGGGCTGGACAGGGTGGCTGGCGATCATCGCGATCTGCTACGGATCGGTGATCTATTTTGCCGATACCCGGATGAAAACAAAGGATAAATCCTTTTCCGGCTTTCCGGCCTGCTGGAACATGGTGGTGCTGGTGCTGTTCGCCGTGGCCCCTGCGCCCTGGGTGATCCTGCTGTCGGTGATCCTGCTGACGGTGTCGATGTTCTTGCGGCTGAAATTCGTCCACCCCACCCGCACCAAGCGCTGGCGCAGCGTGACATTGCCGATGTCGCTGGCTTGGGTGATCTTTGCCGGCTGGGCGGCGTGGATGAACTTTGCCGAAGGCTCGCTGGCGCATTGGGGGCTGGTGATCACCTCGCTGTATCTGTCTTTCGCGGGCATCGCGCAGCAGATCATCCCGGATCGGTCGGCACCCTGATGGCAGAGACCGACGGGGGTTTCACACCCCCGCCGGATTTGCTGCGCAAATCCTGCCCCCGTGGAGTATTTTCGCCAAGATGAAGGCAAATTTTATTCAAATTATCTGGGTCAGAGCCGCGTCAGGATCACACCGCTGACGATGACGCAGGCGGCCAGCGCCTTGCCGCGGGTCATCTTTTCGCCGAACACCAGCCAGCCGATCAGCACCGCGAACAGGATCGAGGTTTCGCGCACCGCCGCCACCACCGCAATCGGCGCTTTCGTCATCGCCCAGACCGACACGCCGTAAGCGCCGTAAGACGCCGCCGCCGCCAGCAGGCCGCTGCCCCAGGCCTTGCGGTCGCGCGGCAGCACGTCCAAGCCTTTCCACGTCAGCATGCCCAGCGAAAACAACAGCCCGTCGGCCACAAACACCCAGGCGACATAAGCAATCGCATCGCCCGCCACCCGCGCGCCGGTGCCGTCGAGCATGGTATAAGTCGCTGTCGCGCAGGCCGAGCCCAGCGCATAGGGCAGCATCTTGCGGTTTTCGCCATTGGAGAAGATCCCTTGCGCCATCAGCAGGATGCCAAGGCCAAGGATCGCGATGCCGGCGAACTCGTGCAGGGTCAGACGGTCGGCCAGCAGCACTGTGCCGAAAATGGCAACAATCAGCGGCGCGGCGCCACGGGCAATCGGATAGACCCGGCTGAGGTCGCCATGATCATAGGCGTAGGTCAGGAACGACTTGTAAAAGAAATGCGCGCAGCCCGCCATCAGCACCCATTTCCACACCTCGGGCGCGGGCAGCGGGCAGAAGGCGGCAACGGCAAGGCCAATCGGCACCTCGCCAATCGACAGGATGATCATCGCCCCCAGTCGCGAGGTGCCGGTCTTGATCAACGCATTCCACAGGGCGTGCAGGAAGGCCGACCCCAGCACGGCCAGCAGAATACCAAAACTCACGATCCATCCCGCCCTGCCTGTTTTACAGGACTGTTACAGAGCGGGACACGCTGCGCAAGTCAGCGCTTGCGCAGCCAGATCGAGCCGTTGTTGCGCTGCCGCCATTCGGTTTTCACCGCGCCAAAGCGTTTGACCATGCCGCCTTGCTGCATCAGCTCGGGGCGCTTTTGCAGCATGGCATCGTTGAAAAACAGCACCTCGTAATCGCGGCTGTAGGTCAGCATCATATCAACCAGATAGACCTCGTTCCACGACCTATTGTGTTGCATCACCCAGCGGCCCGGATATTCGAACGGGTAATTAATGTCGTGAATGTGAATAATTACCCCCGGTTTGATCTGCGGCAGCAGGTGCAAATATTCGTAATGGACATCCGATCCGGTTTTCAGAACGTGCGAACTATCGATGAAAAACAGATCGCCCGCCTCCAACTCGCGGAAGGTATCCACCGGAATCGTCTGCACCATCGCTTGCAACCGCTGCGAGGTTTCCGGCGGGTTCAGCGCGTTCAGCCGGGTCATGTCTGGGTCGATGGTGGTGAAGCGCTCCAGCCTAGGCTTGGCCATCCGGTCCACGGTGTCGAACATCGCGGCACTGGAATAGCCCGCGCCGATTTCGATGATCTGGCGCGGATTGAACCTGGCCAGCATCCCCGACAGGATCGTCGCGTCGTAATACATGAACTCGGTGTTATAGCCGTAATAGCGGAAACCCTCGGTCGGGGTCATCGGGAAATGCAGCGTCAGCGGCTGGATTTCCGCCCAAAGTTGCGCCATCGCGTCATAATCCAGCATGGTATCGACGCGGGCATATTGCGCGGCGCGGTGGTCAGACTCCCAATACTGCGTCACCTCTTCGACATTGCAGATCGGGCTGTAGAAATGCCCCGGCTCGATATAGAGCTTGCCGCCCTTTTTCTTGTCTTTCACCTGATACCTCACCACTTGTGCTGCCCGAGCCTAACCGTTGCGCTCGGCTGCTGGCAACGCATACCGGCATTATTGTTTCTATTTTCAGATCAATAGGCTGACCGCACCTTCCAGCTTCAGCAGGAAGACCTTGCTTTCCACCCCGCCCTTGGCGGAAAATCCGCCCAAGCCGTTGGCCGCCAGAACGCGGTGGCAGGGGATCAGGATCGGCAGCGGATTGGCCCCGCAGGCCTGCCCGATGGCTTGCGCCGGAACGCCGATCTCGCGCGCCAGATCGCCGTAGCGGCGGGTCTCGCCATAGGGGATCGCGGTCATCGCGTGGCGCACCTGCGCCTGAAAGCCGCTGCCGAAATCCAGCGGCAGATCGAACCGGGTCAGGCGGCGGTCAAAATAGGCTTGCAACTGCCGCAGCGCCTCGGTCAGCAGGGGCGAGCCTGCGCCGGGGCTGGCGTGCCAGTCCAGCGCGGTGATCATGCCCGCCGTTTCGGTCAACGTCACCGGGCCAAGCGGCGTGATCAGGCTGGCGCGGTTCATCGGCGCGGCAATCGCAGCGCGTCGTAGTGGCTGGGCCGATCCTCGCCCGCGTCATAGCCCGCCATCGGCACCGCCATGCACAGCGCGTTCAAAATCGCTTCTTCGGTTGCCTCGATCACAGCTTCAAACAGCGGCGAGCAGGCGGCATCCGCCATCTCGCCGCAGGTGGCCGTGGAAAACGCCAGCGCATAATCACCCGAACCATGCGACAGCGCCGCCCCCGTCCGCGCCAGACCGCCAAAGCTTCGGGTCGCCAGCCGCTTGAGGTTGCGCGCGCAGAGCGGCGCATCCGTGGCAAGAATGATCACGATGGAACCGTCAGCATCGTGGCGGGCAAGGTTGGCCACGGCGGCACCATCCATGCGCAAATGCCCACCGAAATTGGCTTGCACCAGCACGCCAAGGCTATGCCCGCCAACCAGCCGCGAGGCGGTGCCGATGCCGCCTTTCAACCCGAAGGCCACCGTTCCCGTGCCAGCACCGACTGCCCCTTCAAGAACGGTTTCAGATGCGTTTTCAAGGGCTTGCCGCATCTCTGCTACGGTCGGGCGGGCGGCGCGAATATCATTTAGGCGGCTGTCATTGGTTTCGCCCACCACCGCGTTGATCGAGGTCAGCAAGCCGTTGCCGGGCTGCGCCAGTGTATGGGCGATCAGCGCCTCGATGCCGCGCCCCACTGCCAGCGTGTTGGTCAGCAGGATCGGCGTTTCCAGCACGCCGAGTTCTTCAAGCTGCGTTGACCCGGCGAATTTGCCAAAGCCGTTCAGCACGGCAAACCCGGCGCGGAGCTTGTGTTGAAACAGATTACCCGCATGCGGCAGGATCGCGGTTGCGCCGGTGCGGGTGCGATCGCCGTCGATCAGCGTGATATGCCCCACCCGAACGCCCGCCACATCACTGATCGCGTTGCGCGGTCCGGACGGGTAAAGGCCGATGGCATAGCCAAGATCACGCAGGCGCGGCATGGCGATTTTCCTGTCTGGCAGCGGTCAGGCGCGGCAGCCGGTGAAGGCTGCCGCAGGCTTTCAACCCAGCGCGTCGTTGCAGCGCTTGCAGGTGTGCGGGTGCTTGTGGCTGCCGACATCTGGCTTGATCTGCCAGCAGCGCTGGCACTTTTCGCCCTCGGCCAGTTCGAACACCACGCCGATGCCCTGCACTTCCGGCAGCCGGAACGCCTCGGGCGGTTCAGGATCGCCCGACAGCGAAATCGCTGAAGTGATGCAGATTTCCGCAAAATCCACCGATTTCAGCGCCCGCAGGATCGCGGTATCGGCAACATGCACCACCGGCGCCGCCTCCAGCGAAGCGCCGATCACCTTGGCAGTGCGCTGCACCTCCAAAGCGCCGGTCACGACGCGACGGGCGGCACGGATGCCTTCCCACTTTGCCGCAAGCTCCGGGTTCAGCCACGCGGCCGGGGTTTCCG
Organism: Paracoccaceae bacterium; assembly: GCA_009773375.1. GTDB lineage: Bacteria > Pseudomonadota > Alphaproteobacteria > Rhodobacterales > Rhodobacteraceae > Cypionkella. Next base: position 41,271 of record WRPH01000023.1, on the reverse strand, counting down.
GCATATCGACCAGATGCACCGAGCTGTCGTCGCCGGGGAAGCGGCAGAGCCAGACCTCTTCCATGGTGAACACCAGCACCGGGGCCAGCCAGGTGGTCAGGCGATGGAAGGCATGGTCCATCACCGTGCGCGCGGCGCGGCGGCGCAGGCTGTCAGCCGGGTCGCAATACAGCGTGTCCTTGCGGATATCGAAATAGATCGCCGAAAGGTCGGTGGTGGCAAAGGTGAACAGCTTTTGGAACACGCCCTGGAAATCATAGCGCGCATAGCCCGTTTTTACTTCCGCATCGAGTTCCGCCAGTCGGTGCAGCACCCACTGTTCCAGTTCCGGCATGTCCTTGGCGTCAACCTTCTCGGCCTCGGTAAAGCCGGCAAGGTTGCCCAGCAGAAAACGCAGGGTGTTGCGCAGGCGACGATAGCTGTCGGCGACGCCTTTCAGGATTTCCTTGCCGATGCGCAGATCGACGGTGTAGTCGCTTTGCGCCACCCACAGCCGCAGAATATCCGCGCCGTATTCGTCGATCACCTGCTGTGGTGCCACGGTGTTGCCGATGGACTTGGACATTTTCATGCCCTTCTCATCCAGCGTGAAGCCATGCGTCAGCACGCCGCGATAGGGCGCGCGGCCCTTGGTGCCGCAGGCTTGCAGCATGCTGGAATGGAACCAGCCGCGGTGCTGGTCGGTGCCTTCCAGATAGAGATCGGCAATGCCATCGCTGCTGCCATCTTCGCGGTCGCGCAGCACGAAGGCATGGGTCGAGCCACTATCGAACCACACGTCCAGCACATCGAACACCTGATTATATTCCGATGGTTCGACGAGGCCCGCCAGCATCTTTTCCTTGAATCCTTGCACATACCAAACATCCGCGCCTTCGGCCTCGAAGGCGGCCCTGATGCGGGCGTTGACCTGATCGTTGCGCAGGATGAAATCGGCATCGGTCGGTTTAGCGCCGACGCGTGTAAAGCAGGTCAGCGGCACACCCCAGGCGCGCTGGCGCGACAGCACCCAATCGGGGCGCGCCTCGATCATCGAGTGCAGGCGGTTCCGGCCCGCAATCGGCGTCCATGTCACCAGCTGGTTGATCGAGTTCAGCGCCCGTTGGCGGATGGTGTCGCCATAGGTGCCCATGCCATCATCCAGCGGCTTGTCGATGGCGACAAACCATTGCGGCGTGTTGCGGTAGATCACCGGAGCCTTCGATCGCCACGAATGCGGGTAGCTGTGCTTCAGCTTGCCCTTGGCCAGCAAAGCGCCCGATGCATGCAAGGCCTTGATGTTGCTGACATTCGCCGCACCTTCCTTGCCTTCGGCGGTGATGATGAACTGGCCGCCAAACAGCGGCAGATCGGCGCGATAGCTGCCATCCGCCTCGACGTTATAAGTCATCGGCAGGCCGTATTTCAGGCCGACCTGATAATCATCATCGCCGTGCGACGGCGCGGTATGCACAAAGCCGGTGCCCGCATCATCGGTGACGTGATCACCCGCGATCATCGGCACGTCGAAATCCCATTCGCCATTGCCGCCTTCGATGCCGCGATACGGGTGGGCAAGCACAACGCCGTCAAACTCAGCCGTAGCAACATCACGCAGCCGGGTAAACGCCTCCACCCGTGCCGATTTCAGCACGGCTTCGGCCAGCACATCGGCCAGCACCAGCACTTCGCCGACCTGCGCCGTCGAGTTTTCCCCCAAAACATCAGCGCGATACGCGCCATAGGCGATGCCCGGCCCGAAAGCCACCGCGCGGTTCTGCGGGATGGTCCAAGGCGTCGTCGTCCAGATCACCACCGTCGCGCCGTCCAGCCCGTTCAGCGGCTTGAACCGCACCCAGATCGTGTGGCTGGTGTGGTCGTGATATTCGATCTCCGCCTCGGCCAGCGCGGTTTTCTCGACCGGCGACCACATCACCGGCTTGCTGCCCTGATACAGGCTGCCGTTGCTGACGAATTTCATGAATTCATCGGCGATCACCGCTTCGGCGTGGAAATCCATCGTCAGGTAAGGCTTCGGCCAGTTGCCGGTGACGCCCAGGCGCTTGAATTCCTCGCGCTGCACGTCGATCCAGCCTTCAGCGAACTTGCGGCATTCCTGCCGGAAATCGACGATATCCACGTCGTCCTTGTTCAGACCCTTGGCGCGGTATTGTTCCTCGATCTTCCATTCGATCGGCAGGCCGTGGCAATCCCAGCCCGGCACATAGCGGGCGTCCTTGCCCATCATCTGCTGGCTGCGCACCACCATATCCTTGAGGATCTTGTTCAGCGCGTGGCCGATATGCAGGTGGCCGTTGGCGTAGGGCGGGCCGTCATGCAGGGTAAAGGCAGGGCGCGCCTGTGCGGTGGCCTTCTCGCGCAGGCGGTCATACACGCCGATGTTTTCCCAGCGCGCCAGCCACGCCGGTTCGCGCGCAGGCAGGCCCGCCCGCATCGGGAATTCGGTTTCGGGCAGGAAGACAGTGGCGGAATAGTCGGAATTGGTCGTCTCAGCGCACATCGCGGCAGTCCTTGGAGCGGGGGCCTTGTAGGGATGGCCCTTGAAAGGGGGGTATCGGTCGGGGTGCCAAGCACCAAAATCCCGGCGTCTGAAAGCTCAGAGCGCCGGGCCGATAATTCGGAATATGCTCACGAATAGGCGGTCCATGCGGGCCTTATAGGAAAGGGCGGCGGAAAGGTCAAAGCCCCGCACACATTCCCGCCTGCGTCAGCATGGCCGCTTGCAGCCCGGCGCTATTCGTCCGACCCTGCCGCTGCCGTTTTACCCCGCACAGGACGCGTCGATGCAAACCCACCCGCTTGCCCGTTTTCCGATAACGCCCGCAGAAATCGAGGCGGTGGTGACGGAATTCTACGCCGTGGTGCGCACGCATCCCGGTCTGGGGCCGGTTTTCGCGGCCCATGTCACCGACTGGCCCGCGCATGAGGCCAAGATCGCCGCGTTCTGGCGCAACGCGATCTTGCTGGAGCGCGGCTATGACGGCAATCCGATGGCGGTACACAAGGCGGCAGGCGATGTGCGCCCCGGCATGTTCGATGTCTGGCTCGGCCTGTTTGATTCGGTGCTGCAGCGCGAGCTGGCACCCGAAACCGCCGCCGCCTGGTCGGCGCTGGCGCATCGCATCGGCCGCGGCCTGCGCTATGGGCTGGTTGATACCGCGCACACCGGCTCAGGGGTTCCGATCCTGCGCTGAAACCTGCCCCGCCCAGCGGTTCAGCCAGGCTAGCCCCGCCAGCGACAGCCCCAGCCCAAGGAAGCTGAACACCCGCGTCAGGCCGGTCAGCCCGGCGGCATCCAGCAAGAACACCTTGGCAATGGTCAGCCCGATCACGATCATCGCCAGCCGCCGCAACTGCCCCGACCGCCGCGCAATCGCCTGATACAGCAGCGCCGCCCCCAGCAGCATCAGCGCCAGCGTATAGCTGTAAAGCTCGCCCTGCTCGACCCCCGGCTTGCCCAGCCAGTCGCCCTGCCAGAACCGCCGGATCTCCAGCCCGGTATACAGCGCCAGCAGCGCAGCCCCCACGGCGGTAAAGCCGATCCGCAGCCGCCGCGACAGCCCCGGCAGCTTCCACGCCGCCGCCAGCAGGATCAGCCCCGGCACGCCGTAGGCCAGCAGCAGCGTATCCAGCAGCATTGGCCCACGCCCCAGCCCCGAGATATCAACCGGCGAATAGGCAAACAGCGGATTCTGCCAGGTCACGGCATTGCCCAGCCAAAAGCCCGCAAATACCCCTGCCAGCAGCGCAATCGCCTGCCGCAACCGCCGCAGCGCGCCACCCAGCCGTGCCCGGTAGATCTGCATCAGCATCAGCGCCAGCCACGGTATCGCGTTCAGCGCATAGCCCCAGTGGCTGTAGAAAAAGCCGCCGTAATCGTAATAGTCGTCCGGTGAAGCGGGCATGTCCGGCAATAACCAGCGCGAGATCAGCACATTGGCAAACACCGCCGCCAAACCCGCCGCCGCCGATTCCAGCACACCCTTCGGCAGCAGCCGATCCAGCGGCTGCACCAGCCACAGCGCCGCCAGCAGCGCCGCGATCACCCCGGTGAACACCAGCACCACCGACCCCAGATCGGCCTGCAACGCCCAATCCAGCCCCGGATCGACCAGCAGCCGATAGACCAGCACCGCCACCGCCAACTGGATGAACCAACCCATCTCGGGCAGCTTGAAGCGGCGGTCCAGCGCCGCCGCCACCACCGCCAGCACCGCCAACGCCAAAGTCAGCGCGGTTTTCGTGGTGATCAGGAACAGCGCCAGACCGATCAGCGACAGCGCCGACAGCGTGGCATAGGCAACCCGGCGTTTGTCCAGATCCAGCGTGCCATAGCGCAGCGCCAGCGCCACCATCGCACAGGCCAGAGCGATGACATGCAGCGCCCAGGGGTATGGACCGATCACCAGCCCCGGTTGCCAGAACAGCTCCAGAATAACCGCTGCCACGGGTGCCACCAGCACCGCCGCCAGCGCATAGGCCACCGCCAACGCCCCTCTGCGGAATGACCGCAGCGCAAAGGCCAGACTGACCAGCGCCATCAGCCCGAGCAGCAGCGTCACCGTCCTCGGCGCCGCCACCTCTGGCCCGCGCAAAGCGCCTGCCGCAAACTCGCGCACCAAGGGCATCGCGCCCAAACCCTGCATCGTCAGCACCAGCCACAGCCCCACCGCCGGGATAAAGCCCAGATCGGCCAGCCCTGCGGCCCGGTCAGCCCACAACAGATAAGCCAGCGCCAAAGCCACCAGCGCACCAAACGCCAGCACCGCCACCGCAGGCGCGGCCCCCGCCTGCATCGCCAGCCCAGCGCTGGACACCAGCAACGTCACCGCCGCCAGCATCACCGGGAACGACACCGCCGCCCGCGTCCAGCCCGCCACCAGCAAACACGGCCCGTCCTGCCGCGGGATCAGCGCCCGGTCGGGGATCATCACCGCCAGCAGCGGCAGCGCGACCAGCAGCGCGATCCAGCCAGTTTCACCCGCGCCCGCCCACAGCGACAACAGCCCGCCACCATAGCCCAAAACCAGCCCCAGCACCGAAAGCCAGGCCCAGCGCCGCAGCGTATCCACCGCCAGCCCGACAATCGCCACCACCGCATAATAGCCGTAAAGCCAAGCCGCAGCCTCGGTTCCGGCATCGACGATGAACGGGGCCACCGCCGCACCCAGCAGCCCCACCGCCGCCAGCAACGGCCCGTAAAACCAACCCAACCCAATCGCCAGCGTCGCCGTCAGCACATGGCCCGCAAAGGCCGTCTGCGGCCCGATCAGCCCATACATCAGCCGCGCCGACAGCACGGCGGCAAAGATCGACACCAGCCCCGCCCCGGCAAAGACCGACGGCAGATAAGCGGTGCTGACCGCCTCGCTGTCGCCATGCAGCCGCCGCAGCCACTCGCCGCCCGCGATCAGACAGCCGCCAAAGCCAATCGCCGCCATCACCCGCAGCCACGGCGGCAGCAGCCCGTTCTCGATGCCATATTGCACCAGAAAAATCCCCGCCAAGGCCAGCGAGGCGGCGGAAACCGCATAGACCCAATTCAGCCGCAACCATCCCGCAAGCCGGGTCAGCGGGTCTGGCCCACTGGGCGGGGCAGGCGGGGCGGCCTGCGCAGACACCCGCTCAACCGGCTGCGCGCGGGCGCGATCCCAAGGGGTGGCCGGGCTTACCGCTTCGACCGCAGCCGCGCGGGGTGCATCCTCTGCGGCCTGTTCTGTCGGTATGTGCGGACTGACCTCAGCCGCAAGCTTTGCTTCAGGCGCAACGGCGGGCAGAGCGGCAGGCATCGAAACCGGCGCAGGCTCCGCCGCCTGTGGCAACACCACTCCGGCCCGCATCAGGCGATCCAACAGCGCCCGCTGCCCGCTCAACTGGTCTTCCAGCTGCATCACCCGCCGCCGCAACCGGCCCTGCCCGATCACCAGCGCCACCACCGCGACCGGGATCGCCAGCGCTGCCAGCATCAGCAAAACCACAATGCCGTCCATCGGGGTCTTCCTTCAATCATTTTCGGCAGCCTAGCCCCGCCAACCCCGCTTGCACAGTCAGAAATTCCTGACGTAAAGGGCTGGACAGCCCCGCCCGACGCGCTACGCTTCCCGCCTGACAAGGAGGCAAAATGCGCGCGCCATCTCTCAACGTTCTGGGCGGCACGCTTGCGCCCTGCTCTACTGCGCCGATGACCGGGTTTTTCCGCGATGGCTGCTGCAACACCGGGCCAATGGATCAGGGCCTGCACACCGTCTGCGCCTTGATGACAGCCGAATTTCTGGCCTACTCCAAATACCTGGGCAACGATCTGTCCACCCCGCGCCCGGAATACGGCTTTGCCGGCCTGAAACCGGGGGACCGCTGGTGCCTGTGTGCCGCCCGCTTTGTGCAAGCGCATGAAGAAGGTGTAGCGCCGCAGCTTTTCCTTGCCGCCACCCATCAGCGCACGCTGGATCTGGTGCCGCTGACCGTGCTGCAAGCCTATGCGGCGGATTGAGAACTTGGCAGCCGCAACGACCCGTCTTCGTCGCGCATCAGATCGTCGATGAACAGGCTGAGCAATTGTGACCGCCCCGACACCCCGGCCTTGCGGTAGATCGCGTTGGTCTGCGCCTTGACCGTGCCCTCTGACGTGTTGCGCAACGCGCCGATTTCGCTGGTGGACAGACCCTTGATCGCAAACAGCGCCACGTCTTTTTCCGCCGGGGTCAGCCCCCATTCCTCAAACCGTTCCGCCAACAACACCATGAACGCCCCCGACGCCCGCCGCAGCCGCGCCTCGGCCTCGTTGCGATCGCGAAAGGCGCGGCGCAGCAAGATGCCGCCCAGAACCAGCCCGATGATCAACCCCAGCGCCGCACAGATTTCCATGATCTCCCGCAGCTCCCACGGCAGCGGCGTGGTGGTGATGCCGACAAAAGACGACAGGATATCGGACACGAAAAAGATCGCGCAGATCGCCTGAAGCACAAAGATCGCCAAGATAAGGACAGGTCGTCTCACATTTTCACCACAGCCATTGGGGCACGGAAGGCGGGGATAGGCACAGATCAGCGCGCGTCAATCTTCGTCGGGATCTTCGCCGCTGCGGTTCTCATGCGGCTCGCTGGGCCGCGATCCGCTGCCGCCCGAATTACCCTCAGTTTCATGGTCTTCGTCAGGATCCTCGGGTGGATCATCGTTCGATCTGGTCGCGCCAGAATTGGTGATTGTGGAACTGCTCGAACTTCCAGCAATCTGCGGCGCGATGTTTCCCTGCGCATCCAGCATGATATCGCGCAAAATCTCGCCGGTGCGCGGGTTCAGGATGATTTCGCGCTTGCGCGCGCCCATCTGCGCAAGGATGCGCACCCGGCCCAGCAGGGTGCGCTCAAGGCTGATCACGCCATAGCTCTGCGCGCGCAACTGCGACACCACCGAGTCCTCAAAAGACGCCGCATGGCCCGCGCTTGCACAGGCAAGGCTGGCACAGAGCGCTGACAGGAAAATCCGTCGATCCATCGCTTATCCCTTCGAGGCAACAGCCCCGTTTTGCCGCAGTATCAAACACGAGCCGCGCCCCGGCAAGCCCGAGGCGCGGTCCATGATCAGAACAGGCTGCGATCAGTTGCTGTCATCGCCGCCATCGTCCGAACCGCCATTGTCGTCCGAACCGCTGTCATCATCCGACCCGTGATCATCATCGGCATCATGGCCCGACCCATCCGACCCGTTGTCGTCGTCGCCGTTATCATCCGACCCGTTGTCGTCGCCGTCATTGTCGTCGTCACCGGTGTCGTCGAAATCGCCGTTCGAATGCTGCACTTCCACGCCGCTCAGCCCGGCCTCCGAGCCTTGCACCGCCCGCGTTTCCTGGCTGATCACGTTGCCGCTGGCCTTGTCGTAAATCACTTCCAGCTTCACACCGTCCTTGATCGCCTCGACCTTGATCTGCGAAATGCCATCCTTCACCTGCACATAGGTGTAACCCTGGCTCTGGTAGGTCGCCACCACGTCGTTGGCGGTGATCGCAGCGCTTGCCATCGTGGCCGAGAAGGTGACAGCGGCAGTGAACATCATCAGTCTTGCTTTGAGCGTCATGGTCATGGTCCTTCGGAGTGGGGGCCGGTCTGGCCGGGATGAATGGGGGTTGCCGATTGTGGCGACCGGTTCATCAACACTCGAAGGACGCGGCGCGGCCATTGTCCCAAGGTTTAGCAGCGGCCAAGTCCGCCGCCGGTTTGCGCGCCTAAACCAGAGTTTATGGGTTTGGCAGCCAAATTCAGACGATGGGCCAAAGACGTCCCGACCTTGGTCTGAAGCCGCGCTACCTACTCTGCCTCCCCGTACGGGCGCAGATATGGCCGCTTTAGCCCAAAAGTTTATGCCCCCGACGCGTCAGATTGATCGCAAATCGGACGATTCGATCCGCCACCGCCAGCCGCGGATTCGCATGAAAAAGGCGTGCGCCCCGTGGGGCGCACGCCTTTTGCAATCCTTGCCGTGTGGTTCAAATCTTCATATCGAAGCCAAGGTGCTTGGCGACGGTAAAGATATCCTTGTCGCCACGACCGCACATGTTCATCACGATGATATGGTCGCGCGGCAGGGTCGGCGCGATCTTCATCACATGCGCCAGGGCGTGGCTGGGTTCCAGCGCCGGGATGATGCCTTCCAGACGGCACGACAGCTGGAACGCCTCCAGCGCCTCGGCATCGGTGATGCTGACATATTGCGCCCGGCCCATATCGTGCAGCCAGCTGTGTTCCGGCCCGATGCCCGGATAATCCAGACCCGCCGAGATCGAGAAGCCTTCCAGAATCTGGCCGTCGTCATCCTGCAAAAGATACGTGCGGTTGCCGTGCAGCACGCCGGGGCGGCCGCCGGTCAGCGAGGCGCAATGCTGCATCCGCGCATCAACCCCCTTGCCGCCCGCCTCGACGCCGATGATGTTCACCGACGGATCATCGAGGAACGGGTAGAACAGCCCCATCGCGTTCGAGCCACCGCCGATCGCCGCAATCACCGTATCGGGCAAACGGCCCTCGCCTTCCTGTTCGGCCAATTGCCAGCGGACTTCCTTGCCGATGATGCTTTGGAAATCGCGCACCATCGCCGGATAGGGATGCGGCCCGGCCACGGTTCCGATGCAATAGAAGGTGTCGCGCACGTTGGTCACCCAATCGCGCAGCGCATCGTTCATCGCGTCTTTCAGCGTGCCGCGGCCCGAAGTCACCGGCACCACTTCCGAGCAGACGCATGCGGAACACGTTCGGCGCTTGCCGTTCCACATCATGCGCGCCCATGTAGACCACGCATTTCAGCCCGAACTTGGCGCAGACCGTGGCCGTCGCCACGCCATGCTGCCCCGCGCCGGTTTCAGCGATGATCCGGGTCTTGCCCATCCGCCGCGCCAGAATGATCTGGCCCAGCACGTTGTTGATCTTGTGGGCGCCGGTGTGGTTCAGTTCGTCGCGCTTCATGTAGACCTTGGCACCACCGAGATGCTCGGTCAGCCGAGGCGCATAATACAGCGGCGAGGGGCGGCCGACGTAATGCTTCCACAGATCGTCCATTTCCGCCCAGAACGTCGGGTCGGTCTTGGCGAATTCGTAGCGCTCCTCCAGATCGAGGATCAGTGGCATCAGGGTTTCCGACACGAAACGGCCACCGAACTTGCCAAAGCGGCCCTGTTCATCCGGCCCGGTCATAAAGCTGTTCACACCGTCTTCCATCGCTGATCTCCCCTTGCGTTACCCCGATGTAGCGCCCTTGGCGGCTGGGGAAAAGGGGGTCCTCGGACCCCCTCGCGCGTTCCGCGCTCACCCCCGAGGATATTTGGGCAGAGAGGATGACCAGAGCCAGTTTTTTTGGCAGCGCTGGTGCTGGTTTACAGCCACTGATCGCGGCCCTTGCCGACAGCCTCGGCGACATTGGCATAGCCATCGCGTTGCAGCAGCGCATCCAGCCCGCGCGCGATTTTCGCCGCCAGCGAAATGCCCTGATAGACCATCGCGGTATAGAACTGCACCGCGCTGGCACCGACGAGGATTTTCACATAGGCCTCTTCGGCGCTGGAAATGCCGCCGACGCCGATCAGCGGCAGCTTTCCGGCAGTCAGTTGCGACAGTTGCGCCAAGACGCGGGTAGATTTTTCGAACAATGGCGCACCGGAAAGCCCGCCGGTTTGCGATTTGTTTGCACTTAGCAAACCTTCTCGTGACAAGGTTGTGTTGGTGGCAATGATCCCCGCCAGCCCCGAGGCCAGCGCAACTTCGGCGATTTCCGCCAGTTCATCGGCGGTCAGATCGGGGGCGATCTTCAGGAACACCGGGATCGGGTTTGCCAGCGCCGCCCGCGTCTCCATCACCCCGGCCAGCAAGGCCGACAGCGCCGCGCGGCCCTGCAAATCGCGCAGTTTTTCCGTGTTGGGCGAGCTGACATTGACGGTGGCAAAATCGACATGCGGCCCGCAGACCGCCAGCACCCGCGCGAAATCCTGCGCCCGGTCGGCGCTGTCCTTGTTAGCCCCAAGGTTCAGCCCCACCGGCACCGGCCCGCGCACCCGCGCCGCCAACCGCGCCGCAATCGCCTCGGCACCTTCGTTGTTGAAGCCAAAGCGGTTGATGGCGGCGCGATCCTCGGTCAGCCGGAACAGTCGCGGCTGCGGATTGCCCGGCTGTGGCCGTGGCGTCGCAGCCCCCACCTCGACAAAACCAAACCCCGCCCGGCTCAGCGCGGCGATGGCGGTGGCGTTCTTGTCATAGCCCGCCGCGAGGCCAACCGGATTGGGCAGCGCCATCCCTGCAACCGTGGTGGCCAAGCGCGGCGAGGTGATCACACCCGGCAACGGCACCAGCCCCGCAGACAGCGCCCGCAACGACAGCCCATGTGCGCGTTCGGGATCAACCCGATGCAGCAGCGCCAGGCCCAGACCTTCCAGAATGCTCAAAACACACCCTCCGGGAAAATATGCCCCGTAGCGCCCAAGGGCAGCGATTTGTCCCAGATCACATCGGCCAGCGTCAGCCGCCGATACAGATGCGGAAACAGCGCCCCGCCGCGCGACGGCTCCCACTTCAGCGCCTCGCCCAGCCGCCCGGCATCGCAGGCGACCAGCACCAGATCGCTGACCGCGCCAAAGTATTTCGCCGCCGTTTCCGCCAACTGCGGGGCTGCCGAGAAGTGGATATAACCATCGGCCAGATCAATCGGCGCGCCGGCAGTTTCGCCAGCGCTGCGGAACGCGTCCCATTCGGCGCGCAGGAATATCTTGTATATCAGCATATCCGTCTCATGCCCTGCGCCGCAGCCCTGGTCAAGCATCTGTCATAAGCCTGTAACCGCCAAGCCCTACCGCTGCCGCCAAGCTGGCTTTGACAGACTCAGCGCCGCGCCGCACTGTAACGATCATGTAACAATAACAACCATCAGTGGAGTTTCCCATGCCCGTCAAATCCCTGCGCCCCGCCCTGCTGTCGGCGACGGCCCTGCTGTGCCTTGCCGCCCCCGCCATGGCCGAAACGGTGAAGCTGACCCTGCTGGGCGTCGGCGATGTCTACAACTTCGCCGAGGAAGACGGTCGCGGCGGCTTTGCCCGCCTGAACGCGGTGGCAAAGGCCGAGCGCGCCGCCAACCCGCACACGCTTTACCTGTTTGACGGCGACATGCTGTCGCCCTCGCTGCTGTCGGGGTTCGACAAAGGCCAGAACACCATTGATCTGACCAACCTTGTACCATTCGATCTGGCGGTGCCCGGCAACCATGAATTCGACTTCGGCCCGGAAAACTTCGCCGAAAAGCTGAAGGCGTCGAAATACCCTTGGGCTGCGATCAACATCACCAACGCCGATGGGTCTGCCATCGAAGGCTTGGGCGGGGTGATGGTGAAAGAGGTCGGCGGCCTCAAGGTCGCGCTGATCCCGGTGGCGCAGGATACCTCGCCGGAGGTTTCCTCCACCGGCTCGCTGAAATTCGGCCCGACCGTCGATATGGCGGTCGAAGCCGCCAAGAAAGCCCGCGACGACGGTGCCGATATTGTCGTCGGTGTGGTGCAGACCAATATGGAAAACGACCGCGCCCTGATCAAGTCGCACGCATTTGATGTGATCCTGTCGGGCGACGACCATTCCTATGCCACCGCCTATGATGGCGTCACCGCCTACGTCGAAACCTCGATCGACGGCCAGTTCCTGACCCCGATCGATCTGATGGTCGAGGTCGGCGAAAACGATGGCAAGCGCACCATCGCTTGGGTGCCGAATTTCCGCTTCATCGACACCGGGACCGTTGAACCCGACCCGGAAAGCAAGGCCTTGGCCGATAAGCTCGCCGCGGGCCTCGATGAAACGCTGAACGTCGAAATCGGCAGTACCGAAACCGCGCTCGACAGCCGCCGCAATGTGGTGCGGGCCGAGGAATCCAGCATGGGCAACCTGATCGCCGATGCGATGCGCGCCGCCACCGGGGCCGATGTGGCGCTGATGAACGGCGGCGGCATTCGCGCCGACCGCACCTATGATGCGGGCGCGAAACTGACCCGCCGCGATATTCTGACCGAACTGCCGTTTGGCAACGTCACCGTTGTCACAGAACTGCCGGGCAGCCAGTTGCTGCTGGCCTTGGAAAACGCCGTCAGTCAGGTGGAAAAGGGCGCGGGCCGCTTTGCGCAGGTCTCCGGCCTGACCTTCAGCTATGATCCCAGCGCCGAGGCCGGTGCCCGCGTGTCCGAGGTGATGGTGGGCGATACCGCCTTGAACCCCGACGCGCTGTATAAGGTCGCGGTGAACGATTACATCCTTGGCGGAGGTGATGGCTATGGCGCGCTTGGCGGTGGTCGGGTGCTGACCAACATCGGCGGCGGCAATCTGGTGGCCAATGACGTGATGGGCTATGTCGAAAAGCATCGCAAGGTGAAGCCTGCCGTCGAAGGCCGCATCCGGCGGCTTGGCCAATAACGGTCACGAAGGCGTTATCCGGCGGGGTGGCTGAAACTTTGGCCCGCCCCGCCGCGTTTCTCTATCAGACGGCAAGGAATGGTCCTGCCGACAGATAGGGAAGCTGCCATGACGATCACCCGGAAAACCTCTGCTTTTGTCCTCACCCTTGCTCTGCTCGCAGGCCCCGCTTTGGCCGAAAACCCGATGGTCGGCGGTGCCGCGATGTTTGAAACGAAAAACATCGTCGAAAACGCGGTGAACTCGAAAGATCACACCACGCTGGTGGCGGCGGTGAAAGCCGCGGGTCTGGTCGATGCGCTGCAAGGTGCTGGCCCCTTCACCGTTTTCGCCCCGGTCAATGACGCCTTTGCCGCGCTGCCCGCAGGCACCGTCGAGACGCTGCTGAAGCCGGAAAACAAGGATATGCTGGTGAAAATCCTCACCGCCCACGTTGTCGCAGGCAATTTCACCACCGCCGAGATGGCCAAGAAGGCCAAAGCCTCCAAGGACGGTTACTTCAACATGACCACGCTGTCGGGTGACTTCCTGTCGGCGAAGATGAAGGGCAACAGCCTGTATATTTACGACGAATCCGGCAAGGCGGGCAAAGTGACGATCTCGGATGTGGCGCAATCGAACGGCGTTATTCAGGTGGTCAACAAGGTCTTGCTGCCGAAGTAAGCCCACCCCCGCCAGGCCGCGCGTGCCCTGCGCGGCTGGCAATCCGGCGCGGTCTGCTTCAGGCAGATCGCGCCTTTTGCCATGAAAAACAGCCCATCGCGCCAGATACAGCGGAGACAAGCAGCACAGGCGACCCGAAAGGCATGCGGCCTGAGTGCGGGTTGCGTTCGATTGGAGCCGAACATTCACTCTGCACCCCGCCTTGGCCGCGCGATTTGGCAACCGTTGGTCGCGGGATCAGGCCTTTTCGGGATCAGGCCTTTTTCAGCCGGATCACCACATCAACGCGCGAAACCGCCATACCCTCGGGTGCGGCAGGCAGGTTGGAGATCACCAGATCCTCGACCGGCGCATCGGTCAGCGCGTTACTGTCTTCCCAATAGAAATGCGGGTGGTCATCCAGCCTTGTGTCGAAATAGCTGCGTGCGCCATCGACCACGACCTCGTTCAGCAGCCCTGCCTCGCAAAACGCCCGCAGGGTGTTGTAGACGGTGGCAAGGCTGACCTTTTCGCCCGCCTGCGCCGCAGCGGCGAACAGGCTTTCCGCCGTGACATGCCGATTCAGCCCATCGCCCACCAGCAAGCCCGCCAAAGCCAGCCGTTGCCGCGTCGGGCGCAATCCGCCCCGCTCCAGCCATGTGGTGCCGCGATGGTGTTCTGTCAGGCTCATCGTCCGTTCCCGTTCTTCTGAGTCTATATAGAGTGTGAAACCGGGGTATTTCAAACGAAAACCCCAAACGCTTTGCCGCTGCCACGCTGGGCTCCACTTGTTCCCCATGGCCTCGGGTGTTACACGGGAAAAAAGGCCAGCCATCGGGGATCACAGGGGCATGAGCGGTTTTCCGACTTCATTCAGCAAAGACGACCTTCTGAAATGTTCGCGTGGCGAATTGTTCGGCCCCGGCAACGCTCAGCTTCCCGCCCCGCCGATGCTGATGATGGACCGCATCACCGAAATCTCGGGCGATGGCGGTGAACACGGCAAGGGCCATGTGATCGCCGAATTCGACATCACGCCCGATCTGTGGTTCTTCGACTGCCACTTCCCCGGCAACCCGATCATGCCCGGCTGCCTCGGCCTTGACGGCTTGTGGCAGCTGACCGGCTTCAACCTTGGCTGGCGCGGCTGGCAGGGGCGCGGCTATGCGCTTGGGGTGGGCGAGGTCAAGTTGACCGGCATGGTCCGCCCCGACCGCAAGCTGCTGACCTACCGCGTCAATTTCACCAAAGCCCTGCAAACCCGCCGCCTGACCATGGGCGTCGCCGACGGCATCGTCGAGGCTGACGGCGAGGTGATCTACATCGTCAAAGACATGAAAGTTGCGCTGTCGGAAAGCTGATCCGCCCCGCACCATCTGAAAGGAGCCCGCCCATGCGTCGCGTCGTCATCACCGGTATCGGCATCATTTCCTCGATCGGCAACAGCGCGGCCGAGGTTGAAGCCTCGCTGCGCGCCGGGAAATCCGGCATCGTCTTTGCCCCCGAATACGCCGAACACGGCTTCCGCAGCCAAGTCCACGGCATGCCGCAGATCACGCTGGAAGACCATATCGACAAGCGCGACCTGCGCTTCATGGGGCCGGGTGCCGCCTACAACTTCCTGGCGATGAAGCAAGCCATCGCCGATTCCGGCCTGACCGACGCCGAAGTGTCGAACGAACGCTCTGGCCTGATCATGGGCTCGGGCGGGCCGTCCACTTCGAACTTCTTCGAGGCCCACCGCCTTGTCATCGAAAAGGGCGCGCCGAAAAAGATGGGGCCGTTCATGGTCACCCGCTGCATGTCGTCCACCAACTCGGCCTGCCTTGCCACGCCGTTCAAGATCAAGGGCGTCAACTATTCGATCACCTCGGCCTGCTCTACCTCGGCGCATTGCATCGGCAACGGCACCGAGCTGATCCAGATGGGCAAGCAGGACATCGTGTTTGCCGGTGGCGGTGAGGAACTGCACTGGACGCTGTCGTGCCTGTTCGATGCCATGGGCGCGATGTCGTCGAAATACAACGACACCCCCGCCACCGCCTCGCGCAGCTATGATGCCACCCGCGACGGCTTTGTCATCGCCGGCGGCGGCGGTGTTGTCGTGCTGGAAGAACTCAACCACGCCCTTGCCCGCGGCGCGAAAATCTACGGCGAAGTCACCGGCTACGGCGCCACCTCGGATGGCTACGACATGGTTGCGCCCTCGGGCGAGGGTGGCGAACGCTCGATGCGGCTGGCACTGTCCACCCTGCCCGAAGGCCGCCACGTCGATTACATCAACAGCCACGGCACCTCGACCATGGTGGGCGATGTCACGGAAATGGAGGCGATCCGCCGCGTCTTCGGCAAGGGCAGCACCCCGCCCACCGCCTCGACCAAATCGCTGACCGGCCACTCGCTGGGCGCCACCGGCGTCCACGAGGCGATCTATTCGCTGCTGATGATGCAGGGCAACTTCATCGCCGCTTCCGCCAATATCACCACGCTGGACCCCGCACTTGACCCCAGCGAAATCGTCATGTCGCTGCGCGAAAACGTCGAACTGGACACAGTTTTGTCGAATTCCTTTGGTTTCGGTGGCACCAATGCAACCTTGGTGATGAGCAAGTATCTGTCCTGACCCGCGCAAGCAGATCAAGACCTGTAATTTAGGAGCGCCAGAATGGCCGAACTGATGAAGGGCAAGCGCGGGCTTGTCATGGGCGTGGCCAATGAACGGTCCATCGCTTGGGGCATTGCATCCGCCCTTGCTGCCGAAGGTGCGGAACTGGCGTTTTCCTATCAGGGTGATGCGTTCGGCAAGCGGGTCGAGCCGCTGGCGGCTTCGGTCGGCAGCGACTTTCTGGTTGATGTCGATGTGATGAACGACGACTCGCTGGATGCCTGCTTTGGCAAGATCAAGGATCGCTGGGGCACGATTGATTTCCTGATCCACGCCATCGCCTTTTCCGACAAGAACGAATTGACCGGGCGCTTCACCAACACCTCGCGCGGCAATTTCAGCAACACCATGGCAATTTCCTGCTTTTCCTTCATTGACGTGTCGCGCCGCGCCGCTGAACTGATGCCGGACGGTGGCAGCCTGATCACCCTGACCTATGGCGGATCAAACCGGGTGACGCCGAACTACAACGTCATGGGCGTCGCCAAGGCCGCGCTGGAAAGCGCCACCCGCTATCTGGCCAACGACCTTGGCCCGCAGCAGATTCGTGTCAATGCGATCAGCCCCGGCCCGATGAAAACCTTGGCCGGTGCTGCGATTGGCGGCGCGCGCGCCACCTTCCGCCACACCGAGGCGAATGCGCCGATGCGCTCAAACGCCACTCTGGACGCCATCGGCGGCACCGCCGTCTGGCTGTGTTCCGATTATGGCAACTGCACCTCGGGCGAGGTGGTGCATGTCGATTGCGGCTATCACGTTCTGGGCATGCCGCAGCAGGACAATCTGTAAACCGACGTGCTGGAACTTGCCGTCGCAGTTGCGCTGATGGTCGGCACTTGGGCTGCGCTGCGCGGTGGCTTTCGCGGGCTGCGCGGCTTTCAGCTGGCCGGGTTTGACCTCAACGCGCTTGGTCTCGCCGTGGTGGCGGTTGCCGCCGCGATGTATTTCTGGGGCGTGCTGTTCGGGCTGGCGCTGATGGTCGCGGTGGTGATCCACGAATTTGGCCATGTTGCCGCCTTCCGGGTCTGCGGCCATGCCGACGCGCGCTTCCGGCTGGTGCCGCTGATGGGCGGGGTAGCGATTTCCAGCCAGCAGCCCGCCAGCGCAAATCATGCGCTGTTCATCACCCTGATGGGGCCAGCGATCTGCCTTGCGCCGATGGTTCTGTGCTTTGCGCTGTTCAATGTGCTTTCCCAAACCGAAAGTATTGTCGGGCTGGAGCTGGCAAATTTCCTTTATGTTCAAGGGCTGGTTCTGGGCGCGTTGAACTTTTTCAACCTGCTGCCGCTTTGGCCGCTCGATGGCGGCAAGATCGCCCAGCGGCTGGTGTTCACCTTCGCGCCGGATATGACCCGCACCGTCTCGATGGGCATGATGGTGCTGGCGGTGGCGCTGTGCGTGCTGTCGCGGTCGTTTTTCCTGCTGTTTTTCGTGCTGATGTCCTGGCCCGGTCTGGTGCAATCGGAACAGCTGCTGCGCGCCCAGCGCGGCATGACCAAGCGCACCGCGTGGCTGGCGCTTGCCGCTTATCTGGCGACCACCGCCTGCTTCTTTCTGGCCGGTGCGCCGATGCTGATGGGCTTCTTTTAGAGCGTGTCAGATTTTGAGAAAGACAGCTTCATCGAAAAACGCGTTCGAGCGTAAGCGAGAGGCAGCGATTTTCGATTCAATCTCAATCTGGCACGCCTTAACCGCCGCCTGCGCATGGCACGATGGCCGGACGCTCCGCGGGGAGTATTTTTGCCAAGATGAACGGGCGGCGCATGGTTAACGCCGCGTGAAGACGCGCTTGCAAGTCTTTGATTTTCTGTAATTACAGCAGGTGTCCACACGCGGACATATCAGATTCAAGCTGTCGGAGTTTGGAGCGGGCAGCGGGAATCGAACCCGCGTCTTTAGCTTGGAAGGCTAAGGTCTTACCATTACACAATGCCCGCGCTGCCCCTAGATAGCATCCCCGCCCGGCAGGCTCAACACCCCTTACATCGCAAATTCAGCCTGCATGCTGCGCCCGATAATCTCGGCAGAGCGCTGATAATGCTGCCGCAGCAGATCGGTCGCAAGATCAGCATCCCGCGCAAGCGTCGCCTCGGCCAGCGCGGCATGCTCGCCCTGAATATCCCGCCCCTGCCCGCCCGCCCGATTCAGCAGGATCGGGATGCGGTAGCGTTCGGTTGCGGCGTAAAGCCGGTCAAAGAACTCCAACTGCCACGCCGACCCGCAAGCCGCCAGCAAGGCGCGATGAAAAGCGTAGTGGCGGGCCTCCAACTCCCAGATATCCGCCTCGGTGTCGCGGCGCTCGACCTGCAATTTCAGCGCGTAAAGCGCCGCCACGATCCCGGCAGCCCAGTCATCGTCGCCCCGCAAGATCGCCGCCCGCAGCGCCGCGGTTTCGACCAGAATCCGGGTTTCAATCGCATCGCGCATTTCAGCCATCGACAGCGAGGCCACCTTGAACCCCCGCAACGCCTCGG
This sequence comes from Paracoccaceae bacterium, assembly GCA_009773375.1. Lineage (GTDB taxonomy): Bacteria > Pseudomonadota > Alphaproteobacteria > Rhodobacterales > Rhodobacteraceae > Cypionkella. Next base: position 22,561 of record WRPH01000023.1, on the reverse strand, counting down.
CCACCACCAGCCGTTCCGATTGCAGCCGGTTCAGCGCCTCGCGCAGCGGCGAAAAGCCCATATCATAGCGCGCGCTCAGCTCCGCCATCCGCAGCGGCTTGCCCTGCCCCAGCGCCCCCCTGATGATATCCTGCCGCAGCGCGTTATAGGCTTTTTCCGAAAGTGTCATGTTGGGTCTACCTTGTTCCCGCTGACTATGCCCTTTTCGAAATTTCATCGCAATTCGATTATTTTCGAAAATTGTGCTTGCTTTCGAAAAAACGTCGACGCACTTTCCGCTTATCACGGGTCATTCCAGATCACAGGGGGCTGCCTTGTCCAAACCGCACGAGAACCACCGCGAGGATGTCATTGGTCGCGCCAATGTCGAAGATACGCCGGAGTTGCTGGCCTATTATGACGATCTTCAGACCTATCATACCGGCGCGTTGTGGACGGTAGCCAACAAGATCGAACCCTGGCAGCCACAAAGCCAGTCTGTGCCGGTGGTCTGGCGCTTCAAGGATCTGCGGGAACATGTGCTGCGCTCGGTGCAGTTGGTTACGCCGGAAAAGGCCGGGCGGCGGGTGATTTACCTGAACAATCCGGGGCGGACGGATGTGGCCGCCGCCGTGGGCTGGATCTACGCCGGCTTGCAGGTGATGAACCCCGGCGAGGTGGCAAGCGCACATCGCCATTCCGCCAGCGCCATCCGGTTCATCATGGAAGGCTCTGGCGCTTACACGGTGGTCGATGGCCACAAGATGACGCTGGGCGCCAATGATTTCGTGCTGACGCCGAACGGCACCTGGCACGAACATGGCGTTGCCGCCGAGGGTTCGCCCTGCATCTGGCAGGACGGGTTGGACATTCCCTTCGTCAACGCGATGGAGGCGAATTTCTACGAGGTTCACCCCGATCTGCGCCAAGCCGTAGGCTATGCCGTTGATGACATGACGAAAACCTGGGGCAATGCCGGGCTGACGCCGGGCGGCGGGGCGTGGTCGAAGGGCTATAGTCCGATGTTCAAATATGAATGGGCGCCGACCTACGAGGCGCTGACGAAATATGCCAGCTGCACCGATGGCTCTCCCTTCGATGGGGTGCTGATGGAATATGTGAACCCGACCACCAACGGACCGGTGATGCGCACGCTGGGGGCCAGCATGCAGATGTTGCGTCCGGGCGAACACACCCGCGCGCACCGCCATACCGGCAGCTATCTTTACCATGTGGCCAAGGGCAAAGGGCATTCGATCATCAACGGCAAGCGGTTTGACTGGCAGGAGCGCGACATCTTCTGCGTGCCATCCTGGGCTTGGCATGAACATGTCAACGATCAGCCTGGCGAGGATGCCTGCCTGTTCTGCCTGTCGGATATCCCGGTGATGCGTGCGCTTGGGCTGTATCGCGAGGAAAGCTTTGGCGACAACAACGGCTATCAGCCGCTTCTGTAAGGACTGAATATGAAACTGGTGACTTATCGGGCCTCGGTCGAGGCGGCGGCGCGGCTGGGCGTGATGGATGGCGATCTGGTGGTCGATGTCGCGCGTCTGGGCGCGCTGATGGGCGAGGATTTGCCGGAGTCGATGCTGGGGCTGATCGACGCGGGGCGGGCGGGGCTGGCAAGTTTGAAGGCCTGCCTTGACGGCGCAGAAGGCGACTACGCGGCAGGGGTGGCGACTGATGTGGCGAATGTGACGCTGCTTGCCCCGATTCCGCGCCCGCGCAAGAACATCTTCGGCATCGGCCTGAACTATCTCGAACATGTCGCCGAAAGCGCCAAGGCTTTGGATACCAACAAGGATTTGCCAAAGCAGCCGGTGATCTTTTCCAAACCGCCGACCTCTGTGATCGGGCCGGGCGACCCGATTGAACACAATGCCAAGATCACCCAGCAACTGGATTGGGAGGTGGAACTGGCGGTGATCATCGGCACCCGCGCCCGCCGTGTGACCCGCGCCGATGCATTGAAACATGTGTTCGGCTATTCGGTGATGATCGACGTTTCCGCCCGCGACAACCGCCGCGCCGGACAGTGGATTTTCTCAAAGGGGCAAGACACTTACGCGCCATTTGGCCCCTGCATCGTGACGGCGGATGAAATCCCTGACCCACAGGTGCTGGAACTGTGGCTGACGCTGAACGGGGTGGAAAAGCAGCGATCAAACACCTCGAAGATGCTGTTCAAGGTCAATGAGCTGATTTCCGACATCTCGTCGGGCATCACGCTGGAACCCGGCGACATCATCGCATCGGGCACGCCGGAAGGGGTGGGCGCGGGGCGCACGCCGCAAGAATTCATGTGGCCGGGCGATGTGGTTGTGGCTAGCGTGGAGGGCATCGGCACCCTGCGCCATCCCATCGTCAACGCCACCCCGGAGTAAACCATGACCGCGTTCAAAGTTGCCGTCGTGCAGATGGCGTCGAACCCGAATCACGCTATGGCGACGGCCGGGCTGGCGGCTGCGCGACTACGCGAAGCGGCCGGTCAAGGCGCTCGGCTGGTGGTCTTCCCCGAGGCGCTGATCGGCGGCTATCCGAAAGGGGCCAGCTTTGGTGCGCCGATCGGCATGCGCAAGCCCGAGGGCCGTGAAGCGTTTGCCCGCTATCATGCCGCCGCGATTGATCTGGATGGGCCGGAAGTGGCGGCTTTGGCCGAGGCTACGGCAGAGACCGGCGCTTTCGCGGTGGTGGGGGTGATTGAACGCGACGGCGCGACGCTTTACTGCACCGCGCTGTATTTTGATGGTGCAAACGGGCTGGTCGGCAAGCACCGCAAGCTGATGCCAACAGCGGCCGAACGGTTGATCTGGGGCTTTGGCGATGGGTCAACCCTGCCGGTGTTCAAGACCGATTTCGGCACCATCGGGGCGGTGATCTGCTGGGAAAACTACATGCCGGCGCTGCGGATGCACATGTATCATCAAGGCGTTAGCCTGTATTGCGCCCCCACCGCCGATGATCGCGACACCTGGCTGCCAACGATGCAGCACATCGCGCAGGAGGGGCGGACGTTTGTGCTGACCGCCTGCCAATATATCACCCGCGCGGCCTTTGGGCCGGATCACGAAAGCGCCTTGGGCGATGACCCGGCGACGGTGATGATGCGTGGCGGCTCGGCGATTGTCGGCCCGTTGGGGCGGGTGTTGGCTGGCCCGGATTTCAGCGGCGAGGTGATTCTTTATGCTACGCTGGATCCTGCGGAAATCATGCGGGCCAAGTATGATTTCGACGTGACCGGGCATTACGCCCGCCCGGATGTGTTCAGCCTGACGGTGGATACACGGGCAAAACTGGCGGTAAAGGAAGTCTGATGCGCTGGCAGTTGGATCAGGTGCCCGAGGCGATTGCCTACAAACTGCTGGCGGCAACGGTGATCCCGCGCCCGATTGCCTGGGTGGTGACGCAAGACGGCGCGGGCCGGGTCAATGCAGCGCCCTACAGCTTTTTCAACGTGATGGGGTCTGCCCCGCCGACGGTGGTGCTGGGGCTGATGGCCGACCCGGTGCGCGGCTTCAAGGACACTGCCCGCAACATTCTGGAAACCGGCGAATTCGTGGTTAATCTGGTGCCAGAGGCGCTGGTGGGGGCGATGAACATCACCTCGGTTGACGCACCAGCCGGGGTGAATGAGCTTGATCTGGCCGGGTTGGCGACCGAGCCAAGCCTGATGATCCGTCCGCCGCGCATCGCGGCAAGCCCGGTGGCATTTGAATGCACCGCGCTGTCGTCGGTGGTGACGGGGCCACATCAGACAGTGGTGATCGGGCGGGTTCTGTCGGTCTATATTGATGATAAATATGTGAAAAACCCGGAGCGGGCACATATTGCCAGCCCCGACCTGGATCTTGTCAGCCGCAGCTTCGGGTCCACCTATATTCGCACGCAAGACAGCTTTGAGCTAGATCGCCCGAAGTGGGCAGAGTGGTCGAAGGCCAACGGGCGCTAAGCGCTTCAAATTTTCTTTTGCCCAATCAAGCCGGAATTCGCACGAATTCCGGCTTCGATTTCCATTCGGAAATCGCCTTCGCCGCAAGCATTTTCGCAAGCTGCGATATTTTCGAAAATGTTGTTGACAGATTGTCGCAGGCAGGAAAAGCTTAACTATAGAGTTAAGAAATATCCAAGACCGAATCGTCAAGGGGGAAAGCCGGATGCTGCAGGAACGGATCGAAGGAAAATGGCTGGCGGCCTTCCGGCGGGTTTTCGCGCTGAACGGCATCGGCAAGGGCACCAAGGTTGCGATCATCTCGGAAACCCAGTCGCGCCCGGTTCTGGTGCATCTGTGCGAGCTAGCCGCCTATGATCTGGGTGCCGAATTCTGCATGATCCAGATGCCCACCCCGCCGCAATCTGCTCCGGTTCCGGTGAAATCCACCGGCACAAGCTGGGCGATCCAGCAAAACCGCTCGGTCATCGAGGCGCTGAAGTTGCAAGATATCGTGGTGGATTGCACGGTGGAAGGCCTGATCCACGCACCGGAATGGCCGGAAATTGAAGATGCCGGTCGCGCCCGGCTGCTGGTGATCACCAACGAGCACCCGGAAATTCTGGAGCGCACCGAACCCAAGGCCGAACATGCCGCCCGCGTGCAACTGGGCATCCAGATGCTGCGCGAGGCCAACGAGATGCGCGTCACCTCTGCCGCTGGCACCGATCTGACGATCAATCTGCGTGATGCGCCTTGCGGCGGCACCCCCGGCTTTGCCACCCATCCGGGTGCAGTGGCGCATTGGCCGGGCGGGCTTTGCCTTGCCTTTCCGGGCAAGGACGCGGTCAACGGCCGGGTGGTGATGGACGTGGGCGATATGAACCTGACGTTCAAAACCTACCTGACCAGCCGCATCGACTTCACCGTCGAGAACGATTTCGTCACCGCGATCAAGGGCGATGGCATCGACGCGTTGCACCTGCGCGAATACATGGAAGCCTGGGACGACCGCAACGCCTATGGCATTTCCCATGTCGGCTGGGGCGTCAATCCGGGGGCCAAATGGGTCTCGGCTGCGATGTATGACAAGCGCGACATGCAGGCGGTGGAATTCCGCGCTTTGCCGGGGTCTTTCCTGTGGTCCACCGGCGCCAACCAATACGCAGGCCGCTACACGCTGGGCCATTTCGATCTGCCAATGCGCAACTGCACCATCGCCTTGGATGGCAAGGTTGTGGTGAAGGCAGGCGTGCTGCAGGGCGATCTGGCGCTGTAACGCGGGTCAAAGCATTTCAGTAAATTCTGGCGCATCAAGACGCCACGAGGGAGACGACCATGAGCGATATCGCCGACTATTATGACCTGTCCCGCATCCGCCCCGAAGTGCAGGCCGTGCTGCGCCGTGTGAACGAGTTGGGGCGCGAAAAGTTTGCCCCGCGTTCGGCGCAGGTGGACATCGACGCGAGCTTCCCGGTGGAAAACTACAAGGATCTGGCGGACGAGGGCTTTCTTGGCCTGTGCATCCCGGAAGAATTCGGCGGCATGGGCTTTTCGATGTTCGAATACGCCATGGTCGGGGCCGAGATTGCCAAATTCTGCGGTGCCACCGCGCTGACCTTCAACATGCACAACTCGTCGATGGCATGGTCGCGCTTCATGTATGACATGCCGAACCTGACGCCCGAGGAAAAAGCCGCCTTTGCGCCGCTGCGCGAACGCCAGTTCCGCCGCGCGATTGCGGAAAAAGCGATCTTCTCGCAGCCGATTTCCGAAGGCGGGCAGAACTGGACGTCGAAGCCGAACCAGACCCAGTGCCGCAAGGTCGATGGTGGCTGGAAGATCAGCGGCTTCAAGAAGTTCGCGTCACTTGCCGGGTATTGCGATTATTACACCATCGTCTGCACCGAGGTCTTTGAAGGCATCGAGCCGCGCCATGAAGACACCGTGCTGTTCGTCGTCCACAAGGACGCGCCCGGCCTGTCGGTCAAGGGCGAATGGGACCCGCTGGGCATGCGCGGCACCAACAGCCGCGATCTGATCCTGAAGGATGTGTTCGTCACCGCCGATGACATGCTGATGCCGCCCGGCATCTTTGGCAAAACCCTGCCGAACTGGCCGCATATGATGGCGACGCTGTCGCCCACCTATATGGGTCTGGCGCAGGGGGCTTATGATTTCATGGTGGATTACCTGAAAGGCAAGACCCCCGGCCAGCCGCCGATTGACCGGCGGATGTATGCCACCAAGCGCATCACCGTCGGCAAGATGTATGCGCGTCTGGCGAATATGCGGGCGCTGTGGTGGCAGGCGTTTTCCGAATGCAAGGGCTTCCCCAGCAAGGGCGAGGTGATGCGGATGTATGCAGCCCAGTATAACGTCATGGAAGGCGTGCAGGAAATTGCGGCGCTGGCGATCCGCACTGCGGGCGGGCAGTCTATGCTGAAATCCATGCCGCTGGAGCGGATGTATCGCGACAGCCGCTGTGGCGCGCTGATGCTACCCTATACCTCTGAAATCATGGAAGATTACATGGGCGTGCTGGCCCTGTATGAGATGGACGAAATCGACAGCGCCCCCGGTGATGAAGGTGCGGCGCGCAACTCGCTGTGGCGCGGCGACAGCGGCACCTTGCGGATGTTGCGCTAAAATGGCCCGCGAGCAGGTGCATGCGCTTGGCTTTTCGGCGGCGGACCCCGCGGCTGTCTGGGCCATTGCCCGCGATTTCTGCGGGCTGTGGCACCCGGCTTTGGCAACGATGCGGGCCGAGCGCGGGCCTCGGGGCGCGCTGATCCGCGCCTTTACCGCCAGCGGCGAAGACACGCTGTACCGCGAACAACTGACGTGGTTCAGCGACAGCGATCGCAGCTATGCTTACCGCCATCTGGAAGGCATCCGGGGAGTGGAAAGCTACAATGCCCGGCTATCGGTGACGGCCGCCGAACGGGGTGGCTCGGTGATCAGCATGACCGCCAGCCTGACCGCCTCGCCGCAGCGCGCCGCCGAGATTGCGGAAGGCACCAAGGCGATTTTCGAGGCTGGGATCAAGGCGCTGGCCGCGCAGGCCGAGGCGGGGGTTGTGGAAACACCCCCTGCCGCCCTGCCCGCCCCGGTTGCGGTGGAAACCCGGATGATCGATGATCTGCCGCGCTTGGCGGTTTCGGTCACTCCGGCGAAACCCGGCCCTTTGGTGATCTTCCTGCACGGCATCGGCGGCGGGCGGCGCAATTGGCGGGATCAGCTTGGCGTGGTCGGCCACACCGTACAGGCGGCTGCGCTGGATTTGCGCGGCTATGGCGACAGCACGCTTGGCCCGCAGCAATCCACCGTCGATGACTATTGCGCCGACATCCTGCGGCTGCGTCAGGTGCTGGGGGCCGACAAGCTGGTGCTGGTCGGGCTGTCTTACGGATCGTGGATCGCCACCTCCTTCGCGATGCGCCACCCCGAGATGTTGGCCGGTCTGGTGCTGTCGGGCGGCTGCACTGGCATGTCAGAGGCTGGCCCGGAAGAACGCGAAGCCTTTCGTGTGTCACGCGAGGTGCCGTTGAACGCAGGCCAGGTGCCCGCCGATTTCGCGCCTGCGGTGGTCAAGGTGCTGGCTGGCCCCGATGCCGCGGACCCGGTGCGCGCCGCGTTGCTGCAATCGATGGCCGCCATTCCCGCCGCCACCTACCGCGATGCGCTGGTCTGCTTTACCAACCCGTTGGAGCGGTTCGATTTTGCCCGACTGACCATGCCGGTTCTGCTGATGACCGGCGCACATGACCGGCTTGCCCCTCCCGCCGAGATTCGCGCCGTTGCTGGCCGGATTTTCGATCTGGCCCCACAGCCGGACGTGCGCTTTGAGGTGATCGCGGGCGCAGGCCACGTCTGCAACGTCGAATCGCCGGAAACCTACAGCCGGCATCTGCTGGAGTTTCTGGCAAAGGTGGTCGCGTGAACGCGCTTCCGCGCCGCCAACAAAATCGCATCGCCAAGGAAAAGGCCATCCTTGCGGCGGCGCTGAAAGTGTTCTCGAACAGCGGCTATTCCGGGGCCTCGATGGATGTAGTGGCCGCCGAAGCCGGGCTGTCGAAACCGACGCTGTATCAGTATTTCGACAGCAAAGAGCAATTGTTCACCGCGATGATGCTGCAAAAGCGCGATGACATGCTGCAGTCTTTTGCCGACGGCGCCCCCGGCAGCATGGTTGAACAGTTGCACAGCTTTGCCTGGCACTATGCCGATACGGTGATGCGGCCCGACCTGCTGGCGCTGGCCCGGCTGATCATCGGCGAGGTGCAGCGCTTTCCCGAAATTGGCCGCGCCTATCAGGCTTCCGGGCCCGATCGGCTGCTGGCCGGGGTGATGGCCTATCTGGAAGGCCGCCGCGCCGAGGGGCTGCTGGCGTTCGACGATGCCGAACTGGCGGCGCAAGACCTGTGGGGCCTGATCCTGTCGGCCCCCCGGACGCAAGCGCTGTATCTGCCCGACGCCCCGCCTGATCGCGCCCAGATTGCCCGCTATCTGACCAACGGCCTGCGGGTGTTCCTGCGTGCCTATTCCACCCATATCGCCAACGATCTTGCCACCCTAGAGGGCTTGCAAAGCCCCGTCCCCCCAACAGGTGAACCATGACCCTTGATGCCTATATCGCCGACCCTGCCAACCGCTTTGCGACTGTCGCGCTTGTTGACACCAATGGCCTTCTGCGTGGGCAGATGGTGTCGGTCAAAAGCCTGAAAGGCATTTTGAAAAACGGCATGGGCATGGCCCCGGCGCAACTGGCGCTGGACCCGACTGATGAAATGCTGGAAATGCCCGGCGTCACCGATGGCACCGGCGATTTCCACGATGATCCGCTGATCGTCGATCCCGCCACCGCGCGCAGCATTCCCTGGGCCAAGCCGGGGCACGACATGCTGGTGCTGACCAATTATTCCGGCGACACCGCGCAGATCTGCCCGCGCTCGATCCTGAAAAAGGTGTTGGAACGGGCTGCCGCACACGGGCTGCATCCGAAATACGGCATGGAGCTGGAATATACCCTGTTCGACGAGACCCCGGAATCAGCGCGCGACAAGGGCTATCGCAACCTGAAAACCGCCACCATGCACGCCAGCCACGATCTGGTGCTGTATCAGACCGTGCAATCGGACTGGTACGAGGCGCTGTCCGACATGTGCGGCCCGCTGAAGATCGACCTTGCCAAGATGCACGAGGAAATCGGCGGCGGTTTCCTGGAGGCCTGCATCGGCGCGGGCGAAGGGCTGGAGCCTGCCGACCAATTGATCTTGCTGAAAAACTTCATCCGCGCGCTGGCATTGCGGCAGGGGCGGTCTGTCACCTTCATGCCACGCTGGATTGAAACCGCAGACAGCCAGTCGATCCACCTGCATATCTCGATGAAGGATGCCACCGGCAAGACGCTGTTCCACGAAGACGGCGCGCGCAACGGCATCAGCCAGACCTTCAAGTATTTCCTCGGCGGCTTGCAGAAATATATCGGTGATGTGAGCCTTGTGTTTCTGCCCACCGTCAACAGCTATCGCCGCTTTGCGCCCGGCACTTTCGCGCCACCCGGTCTGACTTGGGGTTACGAAAACCGCACCACCTGTTTCCGCGTCGTCGGGCATGACGAAGGCAGCCTGCGGGTGGAAAACCGCCTGCCGGGGGCCGATACCAACCCCTATCTGACGGTTGCGGCCACGCTTGCCGCCGGAGTCGCCGGGATCATCGAAAAGATTGAACCGCAGCCCGAGGTGCTGGGCAACGGCCATGCCAACAAGACCGAAGGCGGCCCGGACTATGCACGGTCAATGCCCGAGGCGATTGCCCGCCTGCGCGCGTCGGATTTCGCCCGCGACTGGCTCGGTGAGCGGTTTGTCGAAACCTTCAGCGCCACCCGGCAAAGCCAGCACGACCAGTTTGCCAAGAAGGTGCCGGATGTGGAACTGATGCGCTTCTTTGATCTGGGATGACCGCCATGCAAACCGATCTGCGCAATCGTTTTCTGGAAGGCATGAGCCGCGCCGCGACCTTTGTCGCGGTGGCCACCACTGATGGCGAGGCCGGGCGCTTTGGCGTCACCATCAGCTCGCTGACCTCGGTTTCCGCCGATGGCGATCACCCGTCGCTATTGGCCTGCGTGCATCACCTCAGCCCTGCCGCCACCGCGATCCTGAAGAACCGCGCCTTCTGCGCCAATCTGCTGGGGCAGAACCAGCAAGCGCTGTCTGACCTGTTTGCAGGCCGCGCCAAACCCGACGCGCCGTCGCGGTTTGAGGCGGTGGAGTGGTTCGCAGGCCCCGGTGGCCAGCCGATTCTGGCCGGGGCAACCGCGAATTTCGAATGCAAACTCGCCACCGCCCTGCTGTGGGAAACGCACTATATCATCGTCGGTCAGGTCACCGCCGCATGGCTGTCTGATGAACCGGCGGCGCTGCTTTATGGCCAGCGCGCCTATCGCAAGGCGGTGCATCTGACGGAAGATTAAGCCAGCGCGGCAATCGGGGCGCGGGCCAGCACCTCGCCCGCCGCCAAGAGCAGGTCTTCGCGGAACTGATCGGCGATCAGCTGCACCCCCACCGGGCTGCGGCCTACCTTGCCGGTGGTCACCGTCAGCCCCGGCAGGCCCATAAACGGCGTGGCGATCAGCGGCAACTGCGCCTCCAGCACGGCGTCAAAATCCGCCTCTGACGCCACATCGCGGTGATCGGCAAACGGCAATTCACCCGACACCGGGCACAGCACCAGCGGCCAGTCGGCTAGAAAACTCCGCCACAACCGGGTCAGCCGCGCCCTTTGCTGCAAGGTGTCCATCAGGCCGTGCAGGTCCATCTCGGGGCAATGCCGCGCCATCTGGGCATAGACGAAATCCGCATCCGGGTCGGCCTCGGCCCGCAAGCCAGCCAGACCCGCGTGGCGGAATTCGGCCAACCACAGCCGCAGTTGCAGCGCCATCGCCTCGCGCAGCGGCGGCGGATTTACCGCCTCCACCTGATAGCCCGCATCAGCCAGCCGCGCCGCCGCCGCCCGCAGCGCATCCCGCACCGGGGCGGCCACCGCCATCCCGTCTGGGGCCTCGACATAGGCAACGCGGGCGGGCACCGCAGCGCCCTGCAACGGCATCGCCTGCCACCACGGATCGCGCAGATCGGGTGCTGCCATCGCCGCCAGTGCCAGCCGCAGATCGGGGATCGACCGCGCCAAGGGCCCGCCCACCGCCATCAGCTGCCCGCCGATCAGCCGGTCGCCGCCGGTCGGATTGAAGCTCGGCACCCGGCCCAGCGACGGGCGCAAGCCATGCACGCCGCAGGCATAGGCGGGATAGCGAATCGATCCGGCAATATCGGTGCCATGGCCAATCGGCCCGATCCCCGCCGCCACCGCAGCCCCGGCGCCGCCCGACGAGCCGCCCGGTGTAAGCCCCGGATCATGCGGGTTTTTCGTAGCCCCATGCAGGCCGTTGCGGGTGAACCAGCGCAAGCTGAAAGCCGGCGTGTTGGTGCGCCCGACAATCACCGCCCCCGCTCTGCGCAGATTGGCCACAACCGGGCTATCTTCGGCCGCAATCAGACCCGCCTGCGTGCGCAAGCCGTTGCTTGTCACCTCGCCCACCTGATCGACATTGACCTTGATCGTCACCGGCACCCCCGCCAGCGGCCCCACCGCCCGGCCCTGAGCCAGTGCCATATCAACCGCATCTGCCGCCGCCAACGCCTGCGCATCCATCCGCTGCACCACCGCATTCAGCGCCGGGTTCACTTGCTCCATCCGCGCCAGCACCGAGGCTGTCGCCTCGCGCGCGGAAATCTGGCGGCGGGCAATCCGGGCGGCAAGCTCGGTGGCGGTCAGGGTCCAAGGGGCGGGCATGCTATCTCCGATACAGGAATGCCCGACCTTAGCGAGGCCAGCGGCCTACGCCAAGCGCAGGCTTATCGATGCGCCGTATCGACAGGATAGGCGGTGGTAAACTTCATCCGCTCCATGGCGAAATGCGAGGTGACATTCTTGATCGGCACCGCATCGGTCAGCCTCTTGTACAGGACGTCAAAGGCCGCCATGTCAGACACCGCCACCCGCAGCAGATAGTCCATCTCGCCCGCCATCCGATGCACTTCCATGATCTGCGGCAGCGTGACGACGGCCTGCACAAATTGCGCCCGCCATTCGGCGGAATGATCCGGGGCCTCGATGCCGACAAACACTGTCAGGCCAAAGCCCAGCTTGGCCGGATCGGCCAAAGCCACCCGCCCGGTCAGCACGCCCATCGCCTCCAGCTTCTGGATACGCTTCCAGCACGGGGTTTGCGACAGCCCGACCTTGTCGGCAATCTGCGCCACCGGCAGCGTCGCATCGCGCATCAGTTCGGTCACGATCTTGCGGTCAATGAGGTCCAGGTCTTCCATCGCATTGCTCCATCTGAGGCATCGACCAGAGGTTTTGGTCTCTTTGATAGGTCAAAAATACTTAATGTCTACCGTTTTTATCGTATAATAGTTGCCAAGACTTCAAGTGCGATTTTCTACGCTGACCCCGCTCGACTCAGCACAACGGTTGCGTGTCTTTCCCTTCCCCACAGATGCAACCTGACCGGCGTGCAGCGGAAAAACTCATTAAAATATATATCTATCAATTATTTACAAAACTTCGAGCCATCCAGACCTACCACCCACCCCAGAGAATTTTCTTCTAAATTCACGACAAAAATAGACGAGATTATTTTCTTGAAATACTCGACCGATCATGTCGTTATTAAGCCATCGAGACGGCAGCAGGCCAGACCGATGAAAACAGGAGATCAGATGATGACCGCTGCAACCGCCCTTAACACCCCGACGCCGCGCCAGATGGGTATGACCCTGCGTGATGCGATGGCGATGCGCGGGGCCTGTTCGGTCAGCCTGATCGACCGGCGGACCGGCGCGATTGCCCGCCGCAATGGCGCGGCGCTGATCGCCTATAGCCACAGCCCCGCCGAGACCGCCGCCCAGCTGCTGGCGGGCCGTGACCCGGCGATCTGGGAGGCCCGCATCGCGCCACTTGAAGGCCGCCGCCCATGACCGCGCCGCAGCTTCCGCTCACCATTGTGGGGCTTGCCCCCTATCTGCCCCTACCCCAACGCCGTAGCGTCCAGGAGACACCCATGCTGACCACCATCACCATCGCAGGCCACATCACTGCCCAAGGCACCCTGCTGCAACGCCATGCCGATGGCCGCGTCACCATCACCACCGGCAGCCGCGAATTCACCGGCTTTCCGGTGCGCGACCGCTGGTTCGGCAAGGCCGCGCTGGCCGCATTTTCGGCGCTTTTCCTGACCTTCGGGGCGGTGCAGGACGCCCGCGCCGAAACCGTGCTGAACGTCAGCTACGACCCCACCCGCGAGCTTTATCGCGACATCAACGCCGCCTTCAGCGCGTATTGGGTGGCGCAAGGCAACGAGGCCCCCGCCCTAGAGACCAGCCACGGCGGTTCGGGCGCGCAGGCCCGCGCGGTGATTGACGGGCTGCAGGCGCAGGTGGTGACACTGGCCTTGGCCAGCGATATCGACAAGATCGCCAAGGAAGGCAAGCTGCCTGCCGACTGGCAAGCCAAACTGCCGCACAATTCCTCACCCTACACCTCGACCATCGTGTTTCTGGTGCGCGAGGGCAACCCCAAGGCAATCAAGGACTGGGGCGATCTGACCGCCGACGGGATCGAGGTGATCACGCCGAACCCGAAAACCTCGGGCGGCGCACGCTGGAACTATCTGGCGGCCTGGGCCTGGGCCGAAAAGAACGGCAAAGACCCGAAAGCCTTTGTCGGCGATCTGTTCAAGCACGTCCCGGTGCTGGATTCAGGCGCGCGCGGATCGACCACCACCTTCGCCCAGCGCGGCATTGGCGATGTGCTGCTGGCTTGGGAAAACGAGGCCTATCTGGCGCTGAAGGAACTGGGCGAGGATCAGTTTGATATCGTGGTGCCGTCGGTTTCGGTGCTGGCCGAACCGCCGGTCGCCTTGGTCGATGCCAATATCAAGACCGGCGATCAGCGCAAACTGGCCGAGGCCTATCTGAACTTCCTCTACACCCCCGAGGGTCAGGCCATCGCCTACAAGAACTTCTACCGCGCCTGGGATGCCTCAAAAGCCGCGCCCGAGGATGTTGCCCGCTTTCCGCAGCTTGACCTGGTGGACATCGCCTCGTTCGGCGGCTGGGCCAAAGTGCAGCCCGCACACTTTGGCGACGGCGGCATCTTCGATCAGATCTACGTCCCGAAATAAGGTGATCTGATGGGCAAACCCTTGATCCACCGCTCCCCCATGCCCGGCCTTGGCCTCAGCATGGGGGTCACCCTGACGATGCTGTCGCTGGTCGTGTTGCTGCCCATCGGTGCCCTTCTTTGGAAGGGCGCCAGTTTTGGCGTTGGCAATATCTGGGATACCATCAATCGCGAACGGGTCTGGGCGGCGCTGTTCCTGTCGTTCCGGCTGTCGCTGTTTGCCGCGCTGTTCAACCTGGTGTTCGGCGTGATGCTGGCTTGGGTGCTGGTGCGCTACCGCTTCCCCGGTCGCCGCATTCTGGATGCCGCCGTTGATCTGCCCTTTGCGCTGCCCACGGCCGTTGCAGGCATTGCGCTGACCGCGCTTTATGCACCCAATGGCGCCTTTGGCTCCATCGCCAAGGAACTGGGCGCCAAGATCGCCTACACGCAATGGGGCATCTTCATCGCGCTGATTTTCGTCGGCCTGCCCTTCGTCACCCGCACCGTGCAGCCGGTGGTCGAGGAAATCGAACGCGAAGTCGAAGAAGCATCCGCCACCCTTGGCGCCAGCCGTGGCCACACCATCCGCTGGGTGATCCTGCCGATGCTGGCCCCTGCTGCGCTGACCGGCTTTGCCTTGTCGCTGGCCCGCGCCGTTGGTGAATACGGCAGCGTCATTTTCATCGCAGGCAACATTCCCTTGAAGACCGAAATCGCACCTCTGCTGATCGTGATCCAGTTGGAGGAATTCAACTACGACGCCGCCGCCGCCATCGGCATCGCCATGCTGTTGATTTCTTTCGCCATGCTGCTGGTGATCAACCTGATCCAAGTCTTTAGCCGCAGAAGGATTGGCTATGTCTGACGCCCGCCTCATCCCGTTTCGCCCCGCAACCGAGGAAACCCCGACGACCCGCCTTGTCCTGATCGGCCTGGCCATCGGCGGGCTGGGCCTGTTGGTGTTCGGCCCGCTGCTGATCGTGTTTGCCGAAGCCTTGGCGCAAGGCTGGGGGGCGGCCATTGCTGCGCTGTCAAACCCCGATGCCGCCTCGGCGATGCGGCTGACGCTGATCATCGCGGCCATCGCCGTGCCGCTGAATGCCGCCTTCGGCATTGCCGCCGCATGGTTCATCACCAAGTTCGACTTTCGCGGCAAAGCCTTTCTGATCACCTTGATCGACCTGCCGTTTTCGGTATCGCCGGTCGTCGCGGGCCTTTGCATCATTCTGATGTTTGGCAGCAACTCGCTGCTGGGCGGCTGGCTGGTTGCCTCGGGCTATCCGATTGTGTTTGCCCTGCCCGGCATCATCCTTGCGACCATGTTCGTCACCTTCCCCTTCGTCGCGCGCGAGCTGATCCCGGTGATGATCGAACAGGGCCGCGCCGAGGAAGAAGCAGCACTAACCCTGGGCGCCAGCGGCTGGCGGGTGTTTGCCACCGTCACCCTGCCCAATATCCGCTGGGCGCTGCTCTATGGCGTGCTGTTGTCCAACGCCCGCGCCATGGGCGAATTTGGCGCGGTGGCGGTGGTGTCGGGCAAGATCCGGGGCCAGACCGCGACCATGCCGATCACCATCGAGATGCTGTATAACGAATACCTCTCGGTCGCCGCGTTCAGCCTTGCCGCCGTGCTGACCCTGCTCGCGCTGCTGACCCTGCTGCTGAAAACCGCCCTCGAACTGCGCCACGCCGACCAGCTTGCCGCAGCGCGCCGCCCTTAAGGAGACCGCCATGCACATCGAAATCGACGAAATCTCCAAGCAGTTCGGCATAACTGCGGCGCTGCACCCGGTGTCACTGGCGATCCCCTCGGCGGCGCTGGTGGCGCTGTTGGGGCCGTCCGGCTCGGGTAAGACCACGCTGTTGCGCATCTTGGGCGGGCTGGAGTTTCCAACCTCGGGCCGGGTGCTGTTTGACGGCCAAGACGCCACCGCGCTGACGGTGCAGGAACGTCGCGCGGGCTTTGTATTCCAATCTTACGCGCTGTTCCGGCACATGACAGTGTTTGACAACATCGCCTACGGGCTGACCGCCCGACCACGCGCAAACCGCCCGCCCCGCGCTGAAATCGCCCGCCGCGTTACCAAGCTGCTGGACCTGATCCAGCTGCCCGCCGTCGGCACGCGCTTTCCCAGCCAGTTGTCGGGCGGCCAGCGCCAACGTGTCGCCTTGGCCCGCGCCTTGGCGATCGAGCCGCGCATGCTGCTTTTGGACGAACCCTTCGGCGCGCTGGATGCCAAGGTGCGCAAGGAACTGCGGCAAGGTCTGCGCGACATCCATGACGAAACCGGGCTGACCACGATTTTCGTCACCCATGATCAGGACGAAGCGATGGAACTCGCCGATCTGGTGGTGGTGATGTCGATGGGCCGCATCGAGCAGATCGGCAAACCTGCCGACATCCGCGCCCGCCCCGCCAGTGCCTTCGTGCGCGACTTCATCTCTGCCTGAGCACATCGTACCAGAGCCGTCGGGAACACCCATCTGTCGCCAACACCTGCAAACCGGGTCTGGCGGCAGATGGGGATCGCGACGGCGGCAACCAGTCCCGGCATCTGTCCGCGATCCGGAAAGCCGCGAAATCCAGAATCACTGGCAGAATAGCGCGCACCGCTCCAAGCCCGCGGGCTCAGCCCTTGGCGCCCTGCCCGCGTGCGTAAACATCTTCATATCGAACGATGTCGTCTTCGCCCAGATAGATACCCGTCTGCACTTCGATCAGTACCATGGGAACCTTGCCGGGGTTTTCCATCCGGTGCACCGCGCCCAGTGGAATGTAGACAGACTGATTTTCGGTAACCAGCCGCTGGGTGTCGTCAATCGTCACACGCGCAGTGCCCGCGACCACGATCCAGTGTTCGGACCGGTGCACATGACTTTGCAGGCTAAGCGCCGCCCCCGGATGCACAACAATACGCTTGACCTGAAAGCGTTCGCTCAGCACCAGCGTTTCAAACCACCCCCAAGGCCGATGATCGACAGGGAAGGTTTCCGCCTGCTTGGCTCCGCGTGCCTTAAGCGTTTCAACGGCTTTCTTCACATCTTGCGCGCGGCTGCGGTCAGCCACCAGCACCGCGTCGCCGGTCGCAACGACCAGAATATCCTTCAGCCCGATCCCGACGACCTCAACCCCCTCCGACTCGGACCGGAGCAAGCTGTCTTCACAGTCGATCACGGTTGTCGGACCGGAAGCGGCAACGCCGCGCGCATCCGGCCCCATCTCGCGCCAGACCGCATCCCAGCCACCAAGGTCTGACCAGCCCGCCGCAAATGGCACGACGGTCAAATTCGCCGCCCGCTCCATGACAGCATAGTCGATGGAAATATTTGGCAATTGCGACCATGCAACCGGATCAAGCCGCAGGAACCCCAGATCAGACCGCGCCTGTGTCATTGCAGCCCGCCCGGCTTCCAGCAATTCCGGGGCATGCTGTTCAAATGCAGCAAGAATTGTTCGCGCCGAGAACAGGAAAAGCCCGGCATTCCAAAGGTAATGCCCTGCTGCCAGCATTTTTGCCGCCGTGGCAGCATCCGGCTTTTCAACAAAGCTGCGCAACCGGATCGGGCGTGGTGAGAAATCACCCGGATCGTCCGCAAGGTCCAGCCAGCCATAGCCGGTTTCCGCATGGGTTGGGCGGATGCCAAAGGTCACGATCTGACCCGCCCGCGCGGCTGGCACCCCCGCCAGAACGGCCGCGCGAAAGGCAGCGGCATCCGGCACAACGTGGTCGGAAGGTGCCACAACCATCAGCGCCTCGTCATCTTGCGCGGCCAGGTGAATCGCCGCAGCCAGCACAGCCGGAGCCGTGTTGCGGCCATCAGGCTCGATCAGGATCGCCCCCGGATCGATACCGGCCGCAGACAGCTGCTCGGTCACGATAAAGCGGAAATCTGACCCCGTCACCACCAGAGGTGCCGCAAATTCAGCGCCCCGAAACCGCTGCGCAGACGCCTGAAACAGGCTCTCGGCACCCAGGATCGGCGTAAACTGTTTCGGAAAGCTCTTGCGAGACAGCGGCCAGAGCCGGGTCCCCGAACCACCGCACAGGATGACAGGATGAATCATTTCAAATTCCTACGTTAACCACCTGAAAAGCCCGACCCTAAGTCACGTCGCCCGTTCAGGCTACTGCAAGCCTGCTCTAGCCTGAGCCACCCGCTTTTTTCGCTGCCTCTGTTCGCATGACAGATCGAATGTTGCAAGAAGATGATCAAGGCCAGAACTGGGGCAGAATATTCATGCCGAACAATTCCTTACTCCGCAGCATTCGGGTGACGTGCCCTGATGATGCAGTCTTTCCAGCATCAGGCCCCATCAATCGACTTGCGGCTTTCGTACCTGCATGAGTCACGTTCCCGCGCTGACGGCGGCGATGAGCAATCCTTTCAGGCTGACAGCAGTGCAGATGCAGCAACTGCGGCCGTGCTTTCCGAAGTGCCGTGGTGCGCGGCGCGTTGATGGCAAACGCGGCCTGATCGGCATAATATTAATCAATCGCAATGGCTTGTGCTGGCGTGATGCGCCAAAGGCCACGATGGGCCGAGAAGGGCATCTTGGCCGGATCATGCAAGGTCTGGCATCCGAGGCAGCCGTTCCGAAGACGGCGATGATGGAGGCGCCTGTTTGAAGGCGCACCGCGCGGCCATCTACCTGCGGTCGAAAAGCGGGGCCAACCGCCCAGCCAGATCGATTGAACAGTCGAAGCACAGGCGGCACGAACACCGGGCTGCATGCGGTGACTGATGCTGAGGGGCGGTCGATCCGGTTTTCATGGCCGCAGCCGCCCCTCTCGGCGATGCAGGGGATCGCGTGCAGGGTAACGGGTCAGCGACCACACCGGCGCGGCAGTTTTTCTGCGCGGCCGACCATCGGCAGACAGGCTCCTGCCCGACCGCGGCTATGACGCATGCTGGTTCAAAGATACGTTGAAAGACAAGGGGATAAACTCCTGCTTCCCGGGCCGGAAGTCGCGAGGCGAGCCCGGCAAATACGAAAAGCGCGGCTGCAAACGCCGCAACAGGATCGAGATCATGTTCGCGCGGCTGAAAGACTGGCGATGCGTCGCAACCTGCACCCTGTGAACGGCTCTCTGATCCCGCGCCCCCGCGAAGCCGGGCTGTGCGCCACATCCGGCGTGCCTTCGCTTGGTTGCACTGTGGGGCATCGCCTCGTCAATCACGCGCAGATCGAACCACTTTCCGCCGGATCCGGGGAACGTACTATCGGCCCCAGCCAAAAGCGTGGGGTTGCACGCAACCAAATCCCCCTTCCACAAAGCAGAAGCGGCGTATCGGCGTCAGGCGACGCAAAAACACCCCTAGATACAACCCGTTGATAAAAAACAAAAAATGGTGCCCGCGGCCGGACTTGAACCGGCACAGCCTTTCAGCCGAGAGATTTTAAGTCTCCTGTGTCTACCATTTCACCACGCGGGCGGGCGCTGGCAGCATAGCAAGGTTGCTGGCAGCGTAAAGGCGACCCAATCATTTCATCTGCAACAAGACTGCGTTTGCCGCAGCGCGGCGATTGACTTCGCGGAACGGCCTGTCTCATATACTTGGCGAGAGTTTGCGGGGGATCCCTATGAAGAAAATCTATCCCAGCGCCACTGCGGCGCTAGAGGGTCTGCTGTTTGACGGCATGCTGATTGCCTCGGGCGGTTTTGGCCTTTGCGGTATTCCGGAATTGCTGATCGCGGCGATCCGCGATGCGGGCACCAAGGATCTGACGATTGCGTCGAACAATGCCGGTGTTGACGGCTTTGGCCTGGGCCAGTTGCTGACGACGCGGCAGGTCAAGAAGATGATCTCCTCTTATGTTGGCGAGAACGCCGAATTCATGCGCCAGTATCTTTCGGGCGAGCTTGAACTCGAATTCAACCCGCAAGGCACGCTGGCGGAACGTCTGCGCGCAGGCGGCGCGGGCATTCCTGGCTTTTACACCGCAACCGGCGTTGGCACGGTGATTGCCGATGGCAAAGAGCACCACGACTTCAACGGCAAGACCTATATCCTTGAAACGGGCATCGTCGCCGACCTAGCCATCGTAAAGGCGTGGAAGGCGGATCCGTCGGGCAACCTTGTGTTCCGTAAAACGGCGCGCAACTTCAACCCGCCTGCTGCCACCGCTGGCAAGGTTTGCGTGGTGGAAGTCGAAGAAATCGTGCCGCTTGGATCGCTTGACCCCGACAGCATTCACCTGCCCGGCATCTATGTGCATCGCATTGTTCAGGGCGAGCATGAGAAGCGCATCGAAAACCGCACGACCCGTAAGAAGGAAGCCTGATATGTGGGATCGCAACCAGATGGCCGCACGGGCGGCGCAGGAACTTCGCGACGGCATGTATGTCAACCTTGGCATTGGCATCCCCACTTTGGTGGCCAACTATATCCCGGCAGGGGTTAACGTGACGTTGCAGTCGGAAAACGGCATGCTGGGCATGGGCCCCTTTCCGTTTGAAGGCGAGGAAGACGCCGATCTGATCAATGCCGGCAAGCAAACCATCACCGAACTGCCGCAGACAGCCTATTTTGATAGCGCACAGTCCTTCGCAATGATCCGTGGCGGCAAGATCGCCATGGCGATCCTTGGCGCGATGGAGGTTTCCGAAACCGGCGATCTGGCGAACTGGATGATTCCGGGCAAGCTGGTCAAGGGCATGGGCGGCGCGATGGATCTGGTCGCAGGCGTCGGCCGCGTCGTGGTGGTGATGGACCACACCTCCAAGCACGGCGAATCGAAAGTGCTGCAAGCGTGCACCTTGCCGCTGACCGGCAAGGGCGTGGTGGACCGCATCATCACCAACCTGGGCGTGCTCGATGTTGGTCACAAGGGGCTGCACATTGTCGAGCTGGCCGATGGCGTGACCGAGGCCGAACTGCGCGCCGCGACCGAGGCCACCATCGTCGGCTGAGCTTTGCACCTTCGGCAAAGGGGGCATCTTGCCCCCTTTTTCATGCGTCGGCCTTTAACCGCCCGACGATATCACCTTGAACACGCACGGGTCAGTGACCAACTCGGGCGGGCTTAGACACAGCCCCTGCGCCACCTGCCAGGCCGCCAGCACTTTAGGCACATAATCGCGCGTCTCGGCATAGGGCGGCACGCCAGAATTGGCCGCCACCGCGCCCTCGCCCGCGTTATAGGCGGCAATCACCATCAGCGGGTCGCGGTTGAATTCTTTCATCAGCCAATCCAGATAGGCCACACCGCCCTTGATATTCTGCGCCGGGTCAGTCGAATCGCTGACGCCAAACCGTGCTGCCGTGGCGGGGATCAACTGCATCAGCCCCTGCGCGCCCGCCGAACTGACCGCGTTCTTCCGCCCGGCACTTTCAATACCGATCACCGCCAGCACCAGCGCGGGCGACACCTCGGTGCCAATCGTCGCCTTCAGGATTTCGGTGCCGTAGGCGCTGGCAATTTCCTGCATTTGTTGCATGCGCGGTGCCGCGACCTGTGCCCCGCCCGGCCCTTGGCTCAGCATCGCCAGCGCCAGCGTGAACCGCCCCGACGCCTGATCCTGCTGCACCGGCACACTTTCCCAGAACCAGCCGTATTTGGCCGAAGGCGGCGTGGGCGCAGGCGTGGCCCCCGGCGCAACTGGCGGTTGGGCGGCGTCAGCGGGCTGGCGCGGCTCTACCTTGGGCAAGGCCGCCAGCAACCGCGCCTGTTCCGCCGGGTCGATCTGCACCGTGATGCGTTTGCCCGGCAAGCCACCGCCAACTTTCACCCGCTTGAAACTGAAGTCCTGACCCGATGCAATTTCGCCCGCTGCCATCAGTGGCGCGAGACAGATCACTGCCGCCAAAACCTGTGTTGCTGCCCGTCGCATCACGTTGGATGCCGCCTGCCTTGTTTTCATTGCAGAAACTGTCGCAGAATCACCGACGGTTTTCTACGCAAGATCGCGCCCAATCATGGCATTTTCGCCAGAATCGGCGCAAGAGCAACGGTTTCGCCGTGGGGGCATCACGGTCACTTTGATATTTTATCCATCAATTTCAATATATTGAAAAGTATTTCCCCACAAATCTTCCAGCGCCAAAAACGCCCCGCCTTCACCCAACTGTGGCCACGTTCTGGGGGCCATATGGGCTCACACCGAACGGAACCGGATGCGGAACAGAGGCCACATCAGCAATGGACCGGGGCGGTAAACACAACTGAGCACTCCTGGGAAAGGGAACCGAATTATGATGACGCTGAAACTCCGCAAGCTGTTCAAGAACTTCAAGTCCGACGAATCCGGCGCTGTGACCGTTGACTGGGTGGTGCTGACCGCCGCTATCGTCGGCCTGGGCATGGTCGTGATGAAGACCGTTGGTGGTGGCATCGAAGGTCTGGGCGACTCGATCGTGTCCGACCTGCAGGGCCGCGCTTCGGGCTACGAAAACCAGTAATCGGTTTTCTCGATC
>WRPH01000053.1 GCA_009773375.1 Paracoccaceae bacterium | reverse complement strand
CAGGTCGGCGGCGAGGGTGTGTTCCAGCAGCGTCACCTCATCGTGGTGGCGGATTAGCCGCAGCCCGGCGGGGGTGGCAGAGCACGGCTGGCCGCGCCGGATCAGCAGGCTGCCCGCGGCCTCCTCCAGCGCCTTGATCCGCTGCGAGATCGCCGAGGGGGTGACGTGCAGTTCTGCCGCCGCAAGATCGAACGAGCCGCGCCGGTGGACGGCGGCAAGGGCAGCAAGGTGGGCAGCGTCGAACATCGTGGCCTTTCGGGCGGTTGGCTTAGGCGTGCTTATGTTGGCGTAGAAAGATTAACTGGAGTGATGCCGCTCTGCCGCGCTAGGTCAAGTCCAAACGGGGGGGGCGTGATGATCGAAGCGGCAGTGCAGGGCTATCTGGTGGCGGTCAGCCTGATCATGGCGATCGGGGCGCAGAACGCGTTCGTGTTGCGGCAGGGTTTGCGGCGCGAACATGTCGGCGCGGTGGTGCTGGCCTGTGCGGCGTCGGATGCGGTGCTGATCGCGGCGGGGGTGACGGGGTTTGGCTTCGTGTCGGCCAAGGTGCCGTGGATCGGCGAGGCGATGCGCTGGGGCGGTGTGATCTTTTTGCTGGTTTACGGCGCGCTGCGGTTCAAGGCGGCGCTGGCGGGGGGCGAGGCGTTGCGGCCGGGTGAGGGCGCGGCGGCCAGTCTTTCCAAGGTTCTGACCACCTGTCTGGTGCTGACCTGGGCCAACCCGCATGTCTATCTGGATACGGTGGTGCTGCTGGGGTCGATTTCGGCGCAGTATCCGGGGCATCGGCTGGCCTTTGGCGTGGCGGCGGCCTGTGGCAGTTTCAGCTTCTTTGCGGCGCTGGGCTATGGCGCGCGGCTGCTGGCGCCGGTGTTTGCCAAGCCCGCCGCCTGGGTGGTGCTGGAGATTGTTGTCGGGGCGACGATGTGGGCGATTGCGGCGGGGCTTGCCTTTGGCGGCTAGGCCGGGTTTTGTCCGCGCATGACACAAGCTGATCTTGGACGGCCCCGCGAAGGGGTGATGTGGATGCTGGCATCCGGGCTTTCCTTCGTGGGGGTGAACGGCATCGTGCGCTATCTGGGCACCGATTTGCCAGCGGCGCAGTCGGCGTTTCTGCGCTTTGCCTTTGGGGTGGTGTTCCTGTTGCCGGTGCTGCCGAAGTTGTGGCGGGGTCTGGCTCCGGGGGCGTTGTCGCTGTTTGCGTGGCGCGGGGGAATGCACACGATTGCGGTGCTGTTCTGGTTTTTCGCGATGGCGCGTATCCCGGTCGCACATGCAACGGCGATTGGCTATCTGAATCCGGTTCTGCTGCTGATTGCGGGCGCGGTGATCTTGGGCGAGGCGTTTTCAGCGCGGCGGATCTGGGCGGTGGGGGTTGCCTTGGCCGGGGCGCTGATCGTGCTGCGGCCGGGGGTGCAGGCGCTTAATCTGGGGCATCTGAGCCAGATCGGAGCGTCGATCTTTTTCTGCGCCAGCTATCTGTTTGCCAAGCGTTTGACCGGGATGGCGAGTGCTTCGGTGATCGTGGCGATGATGTCTTTGACGGTGACGATCGGGCTTGCGCCGCTGGCATGGTGGGTCTGGGTGCCGGTGACACTGGCGCAGATGGGCTGGCTGGCGGTGGTGGCGGCTTGTGCCACCTCGGGGCATTATTGCATGACGCGGGCGTTTCGGGCGGCACCGATGACGGTGACGCAGCCGGTGACGTTCCTGAGCCTGATCTGGGCAACGCTGGTTGGTGCGTTGGTGTTTGGTGAGGCGGTTGATATTTTCGTGCTGCTGGGTGGCGCGATGATCATTGGCGCGATCACGTTTGTGACGTGGTTCGAGGCCACCGGGCGCGACGCGGCGGCTTTGCCGGAATAGGCTGCGCGCGCTCTGGTCCGGGGCTGTTAACGGGTTTTGCATATCTTCTGCCTCCACGGCGTTCTGCGGAGGTAATGCATGCCCGATACATCGACGATTCTGTCGCTGCCCCTGATCCTGCCTGCGCAGGCGCAAAAGCATGTGACCCATAACGAAGCGCTGCGGCTGCTGGATATGATGGTGCAGCTGGCGGTGAAAAGCCGTGCGCTGACCACGCCACCGGCCAGCCCGGCGCTGGGCGATCGCTATATCGTGCCAGTGGCGGCCAGCGGGGACTGGGCGGGGCAGGCGGGCAATATCGCACTGTTTGAAAGTGGCGCGTGGCAGTTTTTCGCGCCGCTGAAAGGCTGGCAGGCCTGGGTCGAGGCCGAAGCCGCAATGGCGGTGTTTGATGGCACAGGCTGGGGCGGGCTGGCCGACGGGCCGTTGGCGGTGACGCAACTGGGGGTTTCTGCCACGGCGGATGCCACCAACCGGCTGGCAGTTTCATCGCCTGCGACCTTGCTGAACCATGCCGGGGCCGGGCATCAGCTGAAGCTGAACAAGGCGGCGGCGGGCGATACCGCCAGTCTGACCTTCCAGACCGGCTTTTCTGGCCGGGCGGAAATGGGCACCACCGGATCGGATGATTTCGCCATCAAGGTCAGCGCAAATGGCAGCAGCTTTTTCACCGCGCTGACGGTGGCAAGGGCCAGCGGACGGGTGACGCTGCCGCAGGTGATGACGTTAGGCGGGCAAAGCGCCGATCCTGCCAGCCCGGCCAACGGCATGCTGTGGCTGAACACCTCAAGCGGACAGATCAAGGCGCGTTCCGGCGGGGTGACACAGGTGATCGGCGTCAGCGATGGTGACAAGGGCGACATCAGCGTCGCGGGCGGGGGGGCTGCATGGAGCCTTACCCCGGCGGTGAAATACGGCCTGCAAGTCGCGCTTAATCAACAAGTATTCTTCAACTAGGAGCAGCGGATATGCCCGGCAATACCTCACCGATCTTTTCGAAAATCGCCCATGTCGAATGGGCCAACGGCATCTCGGCGGCCAATACCGCCAAGGATGGCACTGGCACGGTGGACACGGTGTTCACGGCGGATGCGACCAACGGGTCGTATCTGCAAAAGCTGGTGGTGCGCCCGCGCGGGGCCAATGTGGCCTCGGTGCTGCGGGTGTTTTTGAACAACGGCAGCGCCAACAGCACGGCGGCCAACAACGCGCTGGTTGCCGAAGTGTCGCTGCCTGCCACCGCCAACAGCGAGGTGGCCTCGATTGCGGGCAATGAGCTGCCGCTGAATATCCCGGTGCCGCCGGGCTTTCGCGTGCAGGTGACCTTGGGGACGGCGGTGGCGGGCGGCTATGTCGTCACCGCGTTCGGGGGGGATTACTGATGGGCGAGGGCGGCTTCATCCAGATGCTGCTGACTCAGGCGGGCACGCAGCGTGTGGTCTGGCAGCAAGTCAGCGCGGGCGAGGTGCAGGGTTATCTGGAGGCTGATGGCAGCGCGGTGCTGCTGGCCGAAACCTATGAGATGGCGGTGGTTGATCCGGCAATGCTGGCAGCATTTCCGGCCCTTGATGCCCAGACCGGAGGCCCTGCATGAGCTTTGCGTTTCATTTGCCGAAAGAGGCGGGGCAAACCCGGCGCTTTGATCCCAACGGTGCGACGACGGGGCAGTGGCAAGCCTATAGCGTCCCGCTGGGTGCGGTGCTGCTGGAGATCATCGCGGTGGGTGGCGGCGGTGGCGGCGGTGCCGGGTTTTCGGCGGCGGCCGGAAGCGCGCGCGGTGGCGGCGGCGGCGG
>WRPH01000052.1 GCA_009773375.1 Paracoccaceae bacterium | reverse complement strand
CATGGGAGCGGGTTGCGGCTGGCGCCGCGTGCCGTCTCGCCTTGGGGCGGCCCGGCGGCGAGACTGCTGCGGGATGCTCTTTCTCCCCTTTCCCCCGGCGGGAAAGGGGCAGGGGGAAAGGGGGAGCCATCAGAATGCCCTTCACCCGCAAAGCGGGAGAAGGGCGGCCCGGCGGCGAGACTGCTGGGGTTGGCTTTCTCCCCTCGCCCCTGGCGGGAGGGGGCGGGGGAGAGGGGGGGCCAACAGAAGGCCCTTCACCCGCTTGCGGGCGAAGGGCGGCCCGGCGGCGATACTGCATATGAAGGTAACGCAGCTTCAGTTCAGCTCGTCGTCTTTCCAGTATTTGGAGCCCTTGACCGTGGCCTGGAGGGCCAGGCCGTTCTTGGTCAGTTGGTAGACATTGATGCCGTCGATCAGGGCTTCGCCGCCGACAGCCCCGCCTTTTTCGCCGGACTTGGCGGCGGCGTCGGCGTGGCCGCCGAATTCCCAGCCACTGCTGATGAACCGGTCCAGCGACGCCCGGTCGCGGAACACGAAGACGGCACGGAAGTCCTTGGCGCCGAGGCCCAGGCCGATGCCGGCTTCACCCATTTTCATGTAGGTCTGCTTCCCGCTGCGGTTATCCCTGACCACGCCATAGCCGCCGCCGAAACTGGCGAAAATGATATTCACATTGACGTTGCTGAATACCGCATAACCCGGCGCGGCGGCGATCTCGGCACGGGTGGGCGGGCGCAGTTTGTAGAGTTCCGTCAGTACCTCGCTGCTCATGTCCTGCACGGCCTTGCGTTTTTCCTGCGGGGTTGTGCCGCCCGAGGTGGCGCAGCCGCCCAGGGCAAGCGTCAGGATCAAACTAATAAGTAGTGCCGACATGCGCTGCATCGTACGTCCTCCGATTGTGGATGGAATGTTACTTCTGGTTTGCCTTGATCTGCTCTGCTGCGCGGCGGAACAGTTGTAATGCTTCAGGTCGCCGTCCGGCGGCTTCAGCGGCGCGTGCCTGTTCGAGCAGCTGGTTAATGCCAGCCTCGTCACCGGCGGGATAGCTGAGGGCGGCGCTTTGCTGCTCGGGCTGGCTGCGCTTGGCGCGGATCACCAGTGCGCTGGGGGTCTTGGCAGTAGGTTTTGCGCCACTCGCCGTCTTGTCAGTCCCGAAAAGGGGATTTCCTTCGGTCACGCCGACTTTTGGTGGCGTGGGTTGCGCTTTCAGTTCCGCCAGTGCCTTGCGATAGGCAGCGAGTGCCGCGCCGCGTTGCCCCTGCGCTTCGGCCAGGCGCGCCTTGCGCAGGTGTTCTTCGACCCGATCTGACACAAGCGTGGAGCGCTGGGGTTTGGGCGGGGGGTTGGCGACCGCCGCACGTGCCAGTTCGGCAAAGTTTTCGGCACTGGTAAATGCCTGGGCGATCCGGAAATTACCCTGACGCATCGCCCAGGAAACGGCGTCGTCCTCGAAGTCGTTTTTCATGGCCGGGTTGGCGCCAGCAGCCAGGAGACGCCGGGCGATGGCTTCATGGCCTTCGCGGGCCGCCATCATCACCACCGTCGAGCCATTGGTGGAGCGGGCGTTGACGTCGGCGCCGGCAGCCAGCAGGTGCTCGGTGAGTCCGGCGTGGCCGGCAAACACGGCGTAGTGCAGGGCGGTCCATTCACGTTCGGCACGGTTGCTCCGGTTCGGTTCGGCGCCACGCTCGAGCAGCCATTGCATCGCCGCGCGCTGGCCTTTCCAGGCCGCCAGCATCAGCGCCGTCTCGCCATGGCGGTTGATGCGGTGGAGGTCGGCGCCGCGCTCGACAAACAATTCCATGAGCGGAATGTTGCCCTCCCAGGCACCGATCATCAGGCCGGTGCCGATCAGGGCGCCCTCGAAATTCGGATCGAGGCCTTCATCCAGCCAGGCGCGTGCCTGGCTGAGGTTGCCCAGTTCCAGCGTCACCGAAAAACGGGCCGGATCGGGCAACGCGGCTTGCGCAGTGGCAGGCAGATATTGGCAAACAGCCAGGAAAAACAAAACAAGCAGACGATTCATTTTCATCGGGATGCGGCAGCAAGGGAGTGCAGTCTACCTGTTGCGGTAGCATTCGCTTCATGACGGCGATTTCTCAAGAAGCCCGCCGGGCCACCCCGCCAGCGTTGCGGTTCGGTTTCTCCACTCTGGCGAGCGTGCTGCTGCATGCCGTCGTTCTCTGGCCGTTCGGGTTTTTCGTGCAACCTCCCGCGCCGGTGTCGAATCCGGTTCTGGAGGCCGTGCTGCTGGCACCCTTGTTGGCCACCCAGGAAACGTCGAGCGAAGCCGCGCCAGCCAAACCGGAGGTCAACCCCGCGCCGAGCGCCGTTCCACCAGAGCCGACTTCTGCGCCAAAGCCGCGCGAGTTGCAGGGGCGTGCCCTCAACACTGCGCTGGCGGCCATCGCTAAGCTCGATTTTTATCCGCGCGAGGCGATCGAGCGGGGCATCGAGGGCGATGTCATCGTGTTGCTCACCCTGACGCCAAACGGGGGGGTTGCTGCCGCTGCGGTGGCAACCAGTTCAGGGCACCCCATCCTCGACGCCGCAGCCCTCGTCGCGGTGCGCGGCATCAACGGCCTGCCAGTTGGGCAGCGTCAGGTATTGCTGCCGGTGCGCTTTCGACTGGATTAGCAGACCTTGCAGGCTTCCACCGGCAGCTTGCGTGCCAGCCAGCCGGGGCCGGCCATGCTGCCGGCCATGCCTTCGGGAACGTTGTAGACCTGCGTCAGGCCCTGCATCTTCAGGAAGCGCTGTACCTGCGAGGTGCGGTTGCCGGTGCGGCAGATCAGGGCAATCGGCGCATTCATGTTGCCGCCGGTCTTGGCCAGCACCTCCCGGAGGAAACCGGCGGCGCCCTGTGGGTGGATCATGTTGATGAGGGTGGCGCCCTGGGCGACACCGGTCTGCTGCCACTCGGGCGGGGTGCGGATGTCGATCAGGGTGATCTTGCCGGTGCGGGCGGCTTCTAGTGCCTCGTTTGGCGTCATTTCCTGCGCGTTGGCGGCGCCGGCGAGCAACAGGGACAGCGATAGTGCGACAAAACGAAAATATCTGGACATGGAGATTGGGTGGAATGTTGTTGTAAGGCACGGATTTTATAGCATTACCCCAGCAGCCTTGCCGCCGGGCCGCCCTTCGCCCGCTTTGCGGGTGAAGGGCTTTCTCTGGTGGTACCCCCTCTCCCCCGCCCCTCTCCCGCAAGGGGAGATGGGGGAGAAGCGCGGTAGTGGCTGTGAATTAACAGCCTTGCCGCCGGGCCGCCCCAAGACAAGGCCGTAGGCCGCAGGACAGCCGAAGGCTGGTTCCGCGCAGCGGAATGCGACTTTGTCGCACACAAGGCGGCCCGCGCCGCCAGGCGCAATCCGCACAAAAGCGTGAACGGGGCCACCCCGTAATAAATGAGCGCAGCGAACAACAGTCACCCCTCCCGCGAGGGAGGGGCCGGGGGAGGGCGGGCTCTCTTGGTATAGTCCGTGCCGATGCTTGCCTACCTGATCCGCCGCCTGTTCTACGCCCTGCCGATCCTGATCGGGGTGAACTTCATCACCTTCGCACTGTTCTTCGTCGTCAACACGCCTGACGACATGGCGCGCATGCATCTGGGCGCGAAGCGCGTCACCGCGGAAGCCATCGACAAATGGAAGGTCGAGCGCGGCTACGACAAGCCGCTGTTCTGGCACGCGGCGGCGCCCGGCGCCGCCAAGC
>WRPH01000022.1 GCA_009773375.1 Paracoccaceae bacterium | reverse complement strand
ACATTTGACAAAAATACATAAAATCAATGGGATGGCAGGTCGTGTTAATGATCTGTTCATTTTCCACGCCGCACGCGGCCTGCGCGACTGATGCAAAGGACGGCCAAGCGCCCTACCCTTGGCGCGCGGCTTTTTCGGTCTTCTTTTCCCAGCGGCCACCGTCTTCGGACCAATATTGCGCCGCAAGCCCTGCCCCGGTCAGCCCGGTCCAGAGCCGCCGCGCGCCCGCCAAGGCGGCCTCATCCGCGCCGTCGAACAGCACCCAGACCCGTTCCAGCGCCGCAGCTTCTTCGGGGGTGGTGATGGCACCGTCGATCAGCATCAGGCCTTGTGCGGCGTTGCCGATCGGCCCCGCGCCCAAAAGGATCGGCTGATCGGCGTCATGCGGGCCGCCTGCCAACCCATGCGGCAGAAAGCTGGCGTCGTCGTCGGTCCACAACGCCAGATCGAGCCGTTCCAGCGCGGCGGGATCGGTGCCGCGCAGCATCACCCGCCACCCCGCCGCGATCGCGCGCGGCAGGATCGTCGCCATGGTGCTTTGCGGCGTCGAGCGGGTCAGATGGTAGAACATCGCGATGGCCATTCTGGGTTATTTGGCCTCATACCGATCCCGGATCAGCCGGTTCAGCGCCATCACCCCCCAGCCGGTGGCGCCTTTCGGGGCCAGAGTGCTGTCGGATTTCAGCAGCGCGGTGCCGGCAATATCAAGATGGCACCACGGGGTTTCTTCCTTGACGAAGCGGCGCAGAAATTGTGCGGCGGTGATAGAGCCGCCATCGCGCCCACAGGAGTTGACCATATCAGCGATGCGGGATTTCAGTTTGCCGTCATAGGCTTGGCCCATCGGCATCCGCCATGCGCCTTCGCCTTCTGCCTCGGCGGCTTTCAGGAACGCGTTGCAGAGCGCATCGTTGTTGGAGAAAACGCCGGTGTTTTCATGGCCCAAGGCCACGATGATCGCGCCGGTCAGGGTGGCAAGGTTGATCATGCCCGATGGCTTGAAACGGTCTTGCGCATACCACAGCACATCGGCCAGCACCAAGCGGCCCTCGGCATCAGTGTTGATCACTTCGATGGTGTCGCCCTTCATGGAACGCACCACATCGCCGGGGCGCTGCGCCCGCCCGTCGGGCATGTTTTCGACGATGCCGACAAGGCCGACAACGTTCGCCTTCGCGCCACGCAGCGCGAGGCTGCGCATGACGCCCGCAACGGTGGCGGCACCGCCCATATCCATCGTCATGTCTTCCATGCCGCCAGCGGGTTTGATGGAAATGCCGCCAGTATCAAACACCACGCCCTTGCCGACCAGCGCAAAGGGCGGCTGATCTTTCGGGCCACCATGCCACTGCATCACGACCACCTTCGACGGGCTTTCCGAGCCCATGCCGACCCCAAGAAGCGCGTTCATGCCAAGCCGGGCAAGCTGATCTTCTTCGAGGATTTCGACATCGAGACCGAGTTCCTGCATCGCGGCAAGCCGGGCGGCGAAATCATGTGTGGTCAGGATATTGGCGGGTTCATTGACCAGATCGCGGGTGAAGAACACGCCTTCGGCCACGGCCGCCATCGGCGAGGCCGCAGCGGCGACGGCTTCGGGGTTGGCGGTGGCGATCACCACCGGGCCAAGCGCTGCCGGGGGTTTGGATTTATGCGGGCTGAAATCATAGGCGCGCAGGGCAAGGCCGAAGGCGATCTCGGCGGTTTGCGGGTGGGTTTCGGTGATCAGGGTGACACCAGAGGCGGTCAGCGCGCGGGCGACGCTGGCTCCGGCCTTGCGGGCGTCAGCGACCGAGGCGCGGCGCGGCAGACGCACCAGTTGCAGCGCCTCGGCGGCAAGGCCCGCCGGGAAAGCAAGGTCGAGCGCCTCGCCCGGTTTCAGGCGTTGGGCGGCCTCCGAGCCCATGGCGCGGGCCAGCGCACCGCGGGTCAGTTTGTTCAGGCGGCGCGCGGCAAGGCTGGTGGGCTTTTCGCCATCGAACAGCAGCGCGATACGGCCGGAAAGCTGGGGCAGCGCCTCCAGATCGGGGGCGTGAAACTGGATGGCTGCAGGATGGGACATCGGGTTCTCCGGGATGCACGCGGGGTTTCGCGCAAGGCTAGCGAAGGCTGGACGGGAAGGCCAGATATGAGTTTTCCCCGCTGACGAATTCGGCTAGGGTCGCGGCCATTGAAGTCATTGGAAAATGCCCGCGTGTCGAGATTCGACAGATATCTGTTATCACAACTGCTTGCGCTGTTCGGGTTCTTCTCGCTAGTGCTTGTGGGGGTATATTGGATCAACCGCGCGGTTGGGCTGTTTGAGCAGTTGATCGGCGACGGCCAGTCGGCGCTGGTTTTTCTGGAATTTTCGGTGTTGACGCTGCCGAATGTGATCCGGCTGGTGCTGCCGGTTTCGGCGTTTGTGGCGGCGGTCTATGTGACCAACCGGCTGACCTCGGACAGTGAGCTGGTGGTGATGCAGGCGACCGGCTTTTCGGCGTTCCGGCTGGCGCGGCCGGTGGCGTATTTCGGGCTGATCGTGGCGCTGATGATGCTGTTGTTGATGCATGTGCTGGTGCCGGCCAGTCGCGGGTCACTGGCGGCGCGCACCGCTGAAGTGTCGCAAAATATCAGCGCGCGGTTTCTGAAGGACGGGCAGTTCCTGCACCCTGCGGCGGGGGTCACTGTTTATATCCGCGAAGTTGCGGCGACGGGGGAATTGCTGGATCTGTTTCTGGCCGATGACCGCGATGCGGCGGCTCGGGTCAGCTATACCGCGAAGAAAGCGTTGTTTGTGCGGGCGGCAGAGGGGCCAAAGCTGTTGATGGTGGATGGCATGGTGCAGGCGTTGGATGCGGGCACGCAGCGGCTGTCGGTGACGCGGTTTGCCGATTTCACCTATGATATGGCTGGGTTGATCGCGGTGACGGGGCCGCAGGATCGCACGATGGATGAGTTGTCCACGCTGGATTTGCTGGCGGCGAGCGAGGCGGTGCAGCGGGAAACCGGGGAAAGCCATGCGGCGTTGCTGTTTGAGGCGCACAGCCGGATCGCGCAACCGTTTACCGCCACGGCGGCGGCGCTGATCGGTTTTGGCTCGCTGCTGTTGGGGGCGTTCAGCCGGTTCGGGTTGTGGCGGCAGATTCTGGTGGCGATTGCGCTGCTGTTGGCGGTGCAGGGCTTGCAGACGCTGACCACCGGCCTGGGCATCGCGCGCGAGGGCGGCTGGTTGCTGGCCTATGTGCCGCCCGTGGTGGGCATCGCGATTGCCGCGTTTGAATTATGGCTTAGCCAGCGGCCGCGCCGGGTGGGCAAACCCCAGCCCCGGCCCGAGGCGCTGGCATGACGCTGACCCTGTATATCGCGCGGCGGTTTGCCAGCATGTTTGCGATGGTGTTCGCGATCTTCATGGCAATCCTGTTGCTGATCGACCTGATTGATCAGCTGCGCAAGACGGGTGTGACCGCCGCCGGGGCGCTGTATCTGTCGCTGCTGAACGTGCCGGAAAGCCTGTATCAAATCTTGCCGCTGATCATGATCCTGTCGGCGATTGCGCTGTTTCTGGCGCTGGCGCGGTCGTCCGAGCTGGTGGTGGTGCGGGCGGCGGGGCGGTCTGGTTTGCGGTTCTTGCTGGCGCCGGTTGTGGTGGCGCTGGTCATCGGTGCGCTGGCGGTGGCGGTATTCAATCCGTTGGTGGGGGCGACCTCGAAAGCCTATGACCGGCTGAACGCGGCGCGCGGGCAGAATGCCGCCGCAGTGATGTCGGTTTCCGCCGAGGGGCTGTGGATGCGGCAGGGCTCGCCGGACGGCCAGTCGGTGATCAAGGCCGCGCGCAGCGCACCTGACGGGTCGGAGCTGTATGCGGTGACGGTGTTGACCTTTGCCGCCGATGGCAGCCCGGTGGAGCGGATTGAGGCCGCGTCGGCGCGGTTGGAGCCGGGGGCTTGGGTGTTAAGCGGCGCCAAGCGTTGGGCGCTGGCGCAAGCCAACCCGGAACAGACCGCCACCGCCGCCAGCGATGATCTGCGCCTGCCGACCGATCTGACGCTGGACCGTATCCGCGACAGTTTTGGCGCACCGTCAGCCATCGCGTTCTGGGCGCTGCCAAGCTATATCGCCGGGCTGGAGCGGGCGGGTTTTTCGGCACGCGGCTATCAGGTGTGGTTTCAGATGGAATTGGCACAGCCGTTGCTGCTGGCGGCGATGGTGCTGGTCGCGGCGGGGTTCACCATGCGGCATGCCCGCTTTGGCAAGACCGGGCAGATGGTGCTGCTGGCGCTGCTGGGTGGCTTTCTGATTTTCTTTCTGCGCAATTTCGCGCAGGTTCTGGGGGAAAACGGCCAAATCCCGGTGTTTCTGGCCGCGTGGAGCCCACCCATCGCCGCCGCTTTTCTGGCCTTGGGGTTATTGTTGCATCTGGAGGACGGCTGATGCTGCGCGCGCTTGGCCTTATCGCGCTGCTGCTGGGATCGGCTCTGCCCGCGCAGGCGCAAGACAAAGCCACGTTGATCGCCGATGCGCTGCGCATCAACGGCGACAATACTTTGGTGGCCGATGGCCATGTCGAGATTTTCTACAAGGGCCAGAAGCTGACGGCGGACAGCATTGTCTATGATCAGGCCAATGACCGGCTGATCATAGACGGGCCGATCGTGCTGACCGATGGTGATGGCAGCTTCATTCTGGCCAGTCAGGCGGAGATGAGCGCCGATATGACCGAGGGCGTGCTGACCTCGGCGCGGCTGGTGTTGCGGCAACAGCTGCAGCTGGCGGCGGCAGAACTGCGCCGCGTTGATGGCCGCTATACCGCGTTGCAGCGGGTGGTGGCGTCGTCTTGCAAGGTCTGTGCCGGGGATCCGACGCCACTTTGGGAATTGCGGGCGCGCCGTGTGGTGCATGATCAGGCCGAACAACAGCTGTATTTCGACCGCGCGCAACTGCGGCTGGCCGGGGTGCCGGTGTTCTATATCCCGCGTCTGCGCATGCCCGACCCCAGCCTGAAGCGCGCCACCGGCTTTCTGATGCCGTCGCTGAAGACCAATTCCAACATTGGCACCGGGTTGCGACTGCCGTATTTCATCAAGCTCGGCGATCACCGCGACCTGACGCTGACGCCGTATCTGACCACCAATGGCAGCCGCACGGTGGATTTGCGCTATCGGCAGGCGTTTGCGACCGGCGGCTTCGAGGTGACCGGCGGGGTTTCGGATGATGACCTGCTGCCGGGCAAGACGCGGGGCTATCTGCTGGCCACCGGGCAGTTCGCGCTGCCCCGCGATTTCAAGCTGGACCTGCGCGGCGAGTTGATCAGCGACCCGGCCTATCTGCTGGATTACGGCTATCCGGAGGTGGACCGGCTGGAAAGTCGGCTGGAAGTCAGCCGGGTGCGGCGCAACGAATATATCTCGGGGCGGCTGATCGGGTTTCACTCGATCCGTGAGGGCGAAGACAATGCGACGCTGCCGGGGCTGGTGGGCGATCTGACCTGGGCGCGGCGGTTTACGCTGGGGCCGTTTGGCGGCGCGGGCGGGCTGCAGTTTCAGACCCATGCGCACCGGCGGCCTTCGACCGAAACGGTTGCCGACCTGAATGGCGATGGCATTGCCGATGGCCGCGACATGCAGCGGATTTCGCTGAACGCTGACTGGCGGCGCAATTTCCTGCTGCAAAACGGCATGGAACTGGCGGCGCTGGGCGAGGCTGCGGCGGATTTCTATGTGATCGGGCAGGATGCGGCCTATCAGGGGTCGAAAACCCGGCTGCATGGCGCGGTGGCGGTGGAATTGCGCTGGCCTTGGGTGAAGGCGGGGGCGAATGGCGTCAGCCAGACCATCGAGCCGGTGGTGCAGCTGGTGCTGGCCTCGAAGGGCGGCAGCACGATCCCGAACGAGGATTCGGCGCTGGTTGAATTTGACGAAGCCAATCTGGTGGCGCTGAGCCGGTTTCCCGGCGCGGATGCAGTGGAAAACGGGCTGCGCGCCAATCTGGGTGTGAGCTATCTGCGCACAGATCCGAATGGCTGGACGCTGGGCGTCACGGCGGGCCGGGTGGTGCGCGCCGAGGATCTGCGGCAGTTCAGCGCCGGGTCTGGGCTGGATGGGCTGACATCAGACTGGATGGCGGCGTGGCAGTTGGACATGGACAAGCTGAACATCAGCAACCGCATGCTGTTTGACGATCAGTTCCGCATAACCAAGGCCGAATTGCAGGCGGGCTATACCGGCGCGCGGTTTGGGCTGGGCCTGGGCTATGTGCATACCGTGGCTGATCCTGCAGAAAACCGGCTGACGCCGATTTCGGAGCTGACGCTGGCCAGCAGCTATGGGCTGACGCAAAACTGGACCGGGCGGGTGGCCAGCCGTTATGATTTTGAGGCGGACCGGGCGGCGAAGGCGGCGGTGGGCTTGAGCTTTCGCAACGAATGTCTGCTGGTCGATCTTTCTCTCTCGCGTCGGTTCACGTCCTCGACTAGTGTGAAGCCGACAACGGATTTCGGCATTTCGGTCGAACTTCTTGGCTTTGGTGGCGGCTCTGCCCCCGGCCCGGCGCGGCAGTGTCGGCGGTGAGGATGCAGGCGGAACAAACGGACGACGGCAGGTGAAGATGGCACGGCCCGCAGCTTTTCGGATGATCACGGCGCTTCTGGCGCTGGCTTGGCTTGGCTCGGCGGCGGTGGCAGGGCCGTTTTCGCCGATCAAGCGGGTGAATGATCAGGTGATCACCCAGTTCGAATATGACCAGCGCCTGCTGTTCATGCAGATCCTGCGCCAGCCGGGCGATCTGGAAAAGCTGGCGATGGATACGCTGGTCGATGACCGCTTGCGGATGTCGGCGGCCAAGCAGTTTGGCCTGGCGATGACGCCGGAACAGGTCACTGCCGGGATGGAGGAGTTCGCCGGGCGTGCCAATCTGACCGCCGAGAAGTTTGTGGAAATCGTCGGGCAAGCCGGGATCGAGGCGGAAACCTTCCGCGATTTCGTCGAGGCCGGTTTGGTCTGGCGCGAAATCATCCGGGGCAAATATGGGCCGGGTGTTTCGATCTCGGAACCGCAGATCGACCGGGCTTTGGCGGGCATGCAGCCGATGGTGGCGATCAGCGTGCGGCTGGCGGAAATCAATATCCCCGCAACCGGTGCCACACGCGGCGAGGCGCTGGTGCAGGCGCGGCGGCTGAAGCAGGAATTGCGGGCGGGCGCGGATTTTGCCGCTTTGGCACGGGCCAATTCCAAGGGACCGACGGCGGGGCGCGGCGGGGTTTTGGAATGGATGAAACTGTCTGAACTGAAGCCTGAGGCGGCTGTGGCGGTGCGTGGGCTGACGGCGGGCGGGGTGTCTGACCCGGTGGTGCTGGATGACCGCGTGGTGATCTATCAGATGCAGGAACAAAAGCAGGAGCTGACCAGCGAAAAGCCTGCGGTTGTGGTCGATTATGCTGAATATCTGGTGCCGGATGACGGAAAGTCGGCGGCGGTGGTGCGGGCGAAAGTTGATACCTGCGACGATCTCTATGGGGTGGCCAAGGGTCAGCCTGCGGAAATGCTGACGCGGCAGACGCTGCCGCTGGGCCAGATTCCGGCCAATATCGCGGCTGCGCTGGCGCTGCTGGATGCGGGCGAAAGTTCAACCGCGACCACGCGCGGCGGCTGGCGGGTGTTTCTGATGCTGTGCCGTCGCGGTGCCGCCTTGGCCGAACAGCCGACACGCGATGAGGTGCGGCTGCAACTGACCAACCAGCAACTGGGCACCATGGCCGAGATTTATCTGGAAGAATTGCGCTCTGAAGCGATCATCGTCACGCCATGAACCTGCCGGTTGCCTTGACCTGCGGCGACCCTTCCGGGGTGGGGCCGGAACTGGCAGTTGCCGCCCGCGCGGCTTTGGGCGCTGAACTGCCGCTGTTCTGGATCGGTGATCCCCGGCATTTGCCGCAAGGGGCCGCGTTTCAGGAAATCGGCGATCCGGCAGAGGCAAGCCATGTGCCAGCGGGCCTGCTGCCGGTGTTGCCACATGGCTTTGCCGCCCCCGCCCTGCCCGGCCAGCCTGCGCCGGAAAATGCCGCTGGGGTGATTGCAGTGATCGAGCGCGCGGTGGGGCTGGTGCAGGCCGGGTTGGCCAGTGCGGTCTGCACCGCACCGATCCACAAGAAGGCGTTGAAAGACGGTGCGGGCTTTGGTTTTCCCGGCCATACCGAATTTCTGGCGCATCTGGCAGGGGTAGACCGGGTGGTGATGATGCTGGCCTCGCCCGATCTGCGGGTGGTGCCGGTAACGATCCATATCGCGCTGGCCGAAGTGCCTGCTGCACTGACCGCCGACCTGCTGGAAGACACCATCCGCATCACCGATGCCGGGTTGCGGCGCGATTTTGGCCTTGTGCGGCCCCGGCTGGCAGTGGCGGGGCTGAACCCGCACGCGGGCGAAGGTGGCGCGATGGGGCGCGAGGAAATCACCCTGATCGGCCCGGTGCTGGAGCGGTTGCGGGCTGAGGGGTATGACCTGCGCGGCCCGGCCTCGGCTGATACGATGTTTCATGCGCGGGCGCGGGCGGGCTATGACGCGGCGATCTGCATGTATCATGATCAGGCGCTGATCCCGATCAAGACGCTGGATTTTGACGGCGGAGTCAACGTGACGCTGGGCCTGCCGTTCGTGCGCACCTCGCCCGATCATGGCACCGCTTACGATATTGCGGGCAAGGGCGTGGCGCGGCCGGACAGTCTGATTGCGGCGTTGCGGATGGCGCATCAGATGGCGGCGGCGCGATTGGGGTGATGCCTGGGCCAAGATGAAGGGGCTTTCGGTTGGGCACGATTGATGGGTTGCCGCCTCTGCGCGAGGTGATCAAGGCGCATGATCTGGTGGCGAAAAAGCAGCTGGGGCAGAACTTTCTGCTCGATCTGAACCTGACGGCGAAAATCGCGCGGCTGGCGGGGGATCTGTCGGGCTGCGATGTGCTGGAGGTTGGCCCCGGCCCCGGCGGTCTGACGCGCGGGCTGTTGGTGGAAGGCGCGCGGCGGGTGCTGGCGATCGAAAAGGACCCGCGCTGCGTGCCCGCTTTGGCCGAGATTGCGGCGGCCTATCCGGGGCGGCTGGAGGTGATCAACGCCGATGCAATGGAGGTGGATGTGCTGGCGCATCTGACGCCGCCGGTGCGGATCGTGGCGAACCTGCCCTATAATGTTGGCACCGAACTGTTGATCCGTTGGCTGACGCCGAAGGTCTGGCCGCCGTTCTGGCAAAG
Organism: Paracoccaceae bacterium; assembly: GCA_009773375.1. Lineage (GTDB taxonomy): Bacteria > Pseudomonadota > Alphaproteobacteria > Rhodobacterales > Rhodobacteraceae > Cypionkella. Next base: position 51,933 of record WRPH01000022.1, on the reverse strand, counting down.
CCTGACGCTGATGTTTCAGAAAGAGGTGGCAGAGCGGATCGTGGCCAAGCCGCGCAGCGATCATTATGGTCGGTTGGCGTTGCTGGTAGGCTGGCGTTGCGATGCCAAGATTGTCATGCATCTGCCGCCCGAGGCGTTTACGCCGGCACCGAAAGTGCATTCGGCGGTGGTGCATCTGACTTGCCTGCCCGAACCCAGATACCCGGCGGATGAGGTGGTGTTGAACCGCATCACCACGATGGCGTTCAACCAGCGCCGCAAGATGCTGCGGTCCAGTCTGAAGGGCATGGGGCCGGATATCGAAGCGCAGCTGATTGCGGCAGGGATTGAGCCGACGGCACGGGCGGAAGAAATCTCGCTGGAGCGGTTTTGTGCGTTGGCGCGGATCGTCAAGGGCGGCTGAGGCGCGCCAGAGATGAAAAAGGCCCGCGCGAGGCGGGCCTTTGGGTTATTCGCCGGTTTCGGCTTTTTCGGTTTTGTCACCAACCGGTTCGGCCTTGGCCACCGGTTTTTTCGCGCGTGGCGCGCGGGTGGGCTTGGGCGCATCATCGGCTTTCGGCATATCCTCGGCCTTCGGCGGTTTCGGCGCGCGGGTTTTCACCGGAGCGGCTGCTGCGGCCTGTTCCACCTGTGCGACCAAAGCCGCCGGGGATTCAAAGCGCGGAGCTTCGCTGCGGATGGGTTCTGCGCGGACGGGTTCCGCCTCGGCGCGCGGCTCTGCACGCGGGGCTTCAGCGCGCGGTTGTTCGGCGCGGGGTTGTTCAGCACGCGGCGGGCGCGGTTCGCGGGGGCGGTCGTCCCGACGGGGTTCCTGCCGATTTTCCTCACGCGGGCGGTTTTCGTCGCGGGGACGATCATCCCGCGGTCGGTTGTCGTCGCGCGGGCGGTCATCGCGGCGGTTTTCCTGACGGCGCGGCTGTTCGCTGCGGCTGTCATCGCGACGCGGCTGGTTGTCATCGCGGCGAGGTTGGTTGGCATCGCGGTTTTCGCGCGGCCGATCCTCGCGGCGGTTATCGTCGCGGCGCGGCTGCTGGCGGTTTGCCTCGGGCAGTTCGACGAGGGTGTGTTCTTCTTCATCCACCACGGCAAAGCCGCCGGTGTAGGGCTGGTCGCCTTCGGGCTGATCGCTGCGCTCGGGGCGATAATCGCCACGGTCGCGATAATCTTGCCGATCACGATTGCCGTTCTGCGTGTTCTGCTGCTGGCTTTGCTGGCGCTGTTCCTGCTCGGTGGCCATTTCGCGCATCGCTTCGGCCAACATGCGGGTATAATGTTCGGCGTGCTGGCTGAAGTTTTCAGCCGCCACCCGGTCATTCGACAGCTGCGCGTCGCGCGCGAGCATCTGATATTTTTCAATGATCTGCTGCGGCGTGCCGCGCACCTTGCCTTCTGGGCCGGAGCTGTCGAAGACGCGGTTGACGATATTGCCGAGGGTGCGCGGGCGGTTCGTCTTCGAACGCGAACGAGACTTGGAAGAGCGCATCTTGTCCTTTGATCCAGATAATCCGGCTGGGCTTGCGCCTGATCCTTTCGGGATCGTCAGCCCTGACGGGCATGGCAGCAATGACCGGGTTTGCGCGGGTCAGTGCCGAATGCACCGCTGCCGCGTAAAGTTGAATAATCACAGGGGGCGCGGGCTGACAAGGGTTTTCTTGCGAAAATTGGCCGTAATGGGTCAGATGCCGCCGCAGCTTTCGGGGTCTTGCGGCTTTTCTGCCGCAACAACGCGGTCGCGGCCATCAAGATCTTGCAGGATGCGGATGTGGTGCAGGCCCTGTGCTGCCAGCAACGCGCTGACGGCGGGGCCTTGGGTCGGGCCGATTTCCAGCAGGATGCGGCCGCCGTTCAGCAGGCGGGACGGGGCTTGCAGGGCAATCTGGCGGTAGGCGTCCAGCCCGTCGCCGCCAGGGGTCAGCGCGCTGTGCGGCTCCCAGTGCAGCACGTCGGGCGCAAGCTGCGGCATTTCATCGGCGGCGATATAGGGCGGGTTCGATACGATCAGATCGAAGCGGCCGGGGATGGATTTGAGCCAGTCGGATTGGGTGAAACTGGCGCGGGCGGCAAGCTGCAGCCGGGTGGCATTTTCCTGCGCCACGGCGAGGGCCTTGGCAGACATGTCGCTGCCGGTGCCGCTGGCCATCGGCCTATCGGCAAGGCAGGACAGCAGGATGCAGCCGGTGCCGGTGCCCAGATCGAGAATTTTCAGGAACGGGCGAGACAGCGCCTCGGCGACAAGGATTTCGGTTTCGGGGCGCGGGTCGAGGGTGTCTTGCGTGACCTTGAAGCTGCGGCCCCAGAACAGCCGCTGACCGATGATCTGCGCCACCGGCTGGCGGGTCAGGCGGGCGGCAATGGCGGCGTCAAAGGCTGCTTGCGCCGGGTCGGACAGTGTGTCGGGCAGATGCAGGGTCAGCCGGTCGGCCGCGATGCTCATCGCATACGCCAGCAGCAGGCGGGCATCGCGCGGCGCACTGTCGATACCTGCGGCTTTCAAGCGCGGGATGGCGGCGCGCAGAGCCTCGGCTCCGGTCATCCTTCCATCTCGGCCAGTTTGGCGGCCTGGTCATGCGCCACCAAAGCGTCGATCACCTCGCCCAGATCGCCCTGCATGATCTGGCCCAACGAATACAGCGTCAGGTTGATGCGGTGGTCGGTCATCCGGCCCTGCGGGAAGTTGTAGGTGCGGATGCGTTCCGACCGATCCCCCGAGCCGACCTGCGCCTTGCGGTCGGCGGCGCGGGCATCATCGACGCGGGCACGTTCCAGATCGTAAAGCCGGGCGCGCAGCACCTGCATCGCCAGTTCACGGTTGCGATGCTGCGATTTCTGCGCCGAGGTCACGATGATGCCGGTGGGCAGGTGGGTGATGCGCACGGCGCTGTCGGTGGTGTTGACATGCTGGCCGCCAGCGCCCGAGGCGCGCATGGTGTCGATGCGAATATCCGAGGCCGGGATTTGCAGATCGACCTCTTCCGCCTCGGGCAGCACGGCGACGGTGGCGGCAGAGGTATGCACCCTGCCCTGCGCCTCGGTTTCCGGCACGCGCTGCACACGGTGCACGCCGGATTCGAATTTCAGCTTGGCGAAGACACCTTCGCCCTTGATGTGAACCGAGACATCCTTGATGCCGCCAAGTTCGCTGTCTTGCTGTTCGAGAATCTCGAAGGACCAGCCCATTCTTTCGGCGTAGCGCTGATACATACGCAGCAGATCAGCGGCGAACAGCGCGGCTTCATCGCCACCCGTGCCGGGGCGGATTTCGAGGATCGCCGGGCGGGCGTCGGCGGCGTCTTTCGGCAAAAGCGCAACTTGCAGCCGCGATTCCATTTCCGGGATGCGGGCTTTCAGGCGCGGCAGTTCATCTTCGGCCAGTTCGCGCATTTCAGGATCGGCCAGCATGATTTCAGCTTCGGCCAGATCATCGAGCGCGCGGCGATAGGCGGCGATCTCATCGGCGACCGGCTTCAGATCGGAATATTCGCGCGACAGTGTGGCGATTTCAGCGGGTGAGGCACCGGCGTTGAGTTTGGCTTCGAGAAACTCGAAGCGCTGGGTGATCTGGGCGAGTTTTTCTAAGGGGACCATAGCGGCGGGTTTGAAGAATTGCGACGGGTTGGTCAAGGGGCAGGCAATGGGGGTTTCACACCCCCACGCCGGATTGTGCCAATCCGGCTCCCCCGTGGGATATTTGAGCAGAGAGGATGACCTTAGAGTTTTGCCAGCCAGTCGCGCAGGCGGGCGGTGTTGACGCCCATATCCTGCGAGCCGAAGCGTTGGCGGGCAAAAATGGTCAAGCCATCAGCGGTGATCTGGGCGGTGGTGTAATCGGGAAAGCCCCAGATCAGGCTGCGGGTTTGCCAGGTGATCCGGCCAGATGCGGCGCTGCCCGCAAGGCGGCGGGTGCGCGGGGTGGCGAGGGCCAGGACGTCGAGTTTCGCCAGCGTGGTCTGGGCCTGGTCGGGTGACAGGTGCAGATCGGTATAGGCACCGTTGGGCAGCGTGGTGACGGCATCCGGGCTTGGCTTGGCCAGCGCTGTGGGCCGCTGGCCGAGATCACTATGCCAATCGGCAGGGTTCGTCGGGGCAAGCCGGACATAGGCCATAAACCCCGCCAGCAGCATCAAGGCCAGCGTGGCGAGGTTCATGGCTATTCTCATCTTTGGGTTTTCGCCCAATCGTAAAGGCAGATCAGCTCATACGCCACATGCGCGCCGGCGATGGCGGTGGCACCTGTGGTGTCATAGGGCGGCGAAACCTCGACAATATCGCCGCCGACCATGTTGATACCGGCCAGATCGCGCAGGATTGCGGCAGCCTGCCAGGAATGCAGACCGCCCCAGACCGGCGTGCCGGTACCGGGGGCAACCGAGGGGTCGAGCGCGTCGATGTCGAAAGTCAGGTAGGTCTGATGGTCGGCCACGATGTCTTTGATCTTGGCAACCGTCGCGGCGGTGCCGTTTTCATGCAGCCAGCGCGCGTCGATGACGTTGAAGCCAAGGTAGTCTTCCGTCGTGGTGCGGATGCCGATCTGCACCGAGCGTTTGGCATCGACATAGCCCAGCTTGACCGCCTTATACATCATGGTGCCGTGGTCGATGCGGGTCATGTCGTCATCTGGCCACAGATCGGAATGCGCGTCGAAATGGATCACCGAGAGCGGGCCGAATTTCTCGGCATAGGCGCGCAGGATCGGCAGGGTGATGTAGTGATCGCCACCCAGAGTGATGCTGCCCGCGCCTGCACTCAGGATCTTGCGGATATGGGCGGTGAGGGTTTCGGGGAAATCTGAGGTTTTGGCATAGTCGAAGGCGACATCGCCGTAGTCGATGATGGTCATCTCGGCCAGCGGGTTGGTCGGCCAGCCATAGGGCGGATCATAGGGCTGCAAGGTGCTGGCCTCGCGGATGGCGCGCGGGCCAAAGCGGGTGCCGCTGCGATGGGTGACCGCCTGGTCAAAGGCGACGCCGGTGATCGCCAGATCAACCCCGGCGAGGTCTTTGGTGTAGGTGCGGCGCAGGAAGCTGGTCGCGCCGGAAAAGGCGTTTTCAAAGGCATAGCCGCGTTGCGTGGTGCGGGTGAAAGCGGTGTCGATTTCAGTTTTGGCGTCTTCTAGGGCCATGGTATTCTCGCGATTGTCGCGCTTGCGTCTTTCTCCCCGAGGGGCCGGAGACGCGCGGATCCGGGTGGTGCAGAGGACGGCAGCCACGACGGGTTGTCAAGCCTGCTGCGGACGTGATCTGGGGAGATTGCAGACCCTCCGGGGAGAGTATTTTTGCCAAGATGAATGGGGTTGGCATGATCCGTTGTCGGCAGGGCGGGGTTTGCCCCGCCGCAGGTTCACCCCAAGTGATAGCCTTCACGCACCAGATCGTCGGTCACACGGCGGATGGCGGTTTCCAGCGTCTCGACGACGAAATCCACCTCGGCTTCGGTGATGATCAGGGGCGGCGACATCACGTTCAGATGGCCGATCGGGCGCACCAGCAGGCCAAGCGATTCTGCCACATCCGAGATGCGCTTGGATTCGTTCACCTCATCCGGCAGCAGGGCTTTGCTGGCCTTGTTGGCGACGTTTTCAACGCATGCCATCAGCCCCTGCCCGCGCACATCGCCGACCAAGGGCAGCGATTCCAGCGCTTTCAGGCGGGTGTTGAAATAGGTGCCGACCGCTGCGGCGTTTTGCAGCAAGCTTTCACGATCCAGAATTTCGATGTTCTTCAGTGCCGCCGCGCAGGAAACCGGGTGGCCGGAATAGGTCAGCCCACTGGTGAACCAGCGGTGGCCGCCTTGCGCCATCGCGGCCCAGATCCGGTCGGACAGGATCAGCGCGCCAAGCGGCAGATAGCCCGAGGTCAGGCCCTTGGCGCAGGTGATCATGTCGGGTTGCACCCCGAATGCGTCTTCGCTGGCAAACCAGTGGCCGATGCGACCGAAGGCGGTGACGACTTCATCGGCGATGAACAGGATGTCGTGCTGCTGGCATAGCTGCCACATGCGGCGCAGATAGCCTTGTGGCGGGATGATGATGCCGCCCGAGGCCTGAATCGGTTCGGCGATGAAGCCGCCGATGCGGGCGGCGCCGACGCGGGCGATCAGGGCTTCGAATTCGGTGATCAGGTCATCGCAGAACTGCGCCTCGCTTTGCCAATCCGGGCGGCGGTAAGGGTTGGGGCAGGACAGGTGGTGAATGCCGTCGGTCTTGTAGCGGAATTCCTCGATCCGATCACCGTTCCGTTTGCCGACCGATTGGGTCAGGTAGGTCGAGCCGTGATAGGAATTCTCGCGTGCGACGATGTCGGTCTTATCCGGGTTGCCGCGGGCATGGTGGTAATAGCTGACCACCCGTACCGCGGTATCCACCGCCGTTGAGCCGCCGGTGGTGAAATGCACACGGGTAAGATCGCCCGGCGCGAGTTCTGCCAGCTTGGCCGCCAGATGGGCTGCGGGGTCGTTGGTCATATCGACGAAGTGGTTGGCAAAGGCCAGCCGCTCGGCCTGATCAGCAATCGCATCCGCCATTTCGCGCCGGCCAAGGCCGATGTTGGTGCACCACATGCCGCCGACCGCATCGAAATACTCGCGGCCCTGCGCATCCCACAGCTTTGCCCCCTGCCCGCGCGTGATCACCAGCGAGCCGGATTTTTCAAACGGCCCGAAGTTTGCCCAAGGGTGCAGGACATGGGCGCGGTCCATCTCGAAGGCCGAGGTGTTGGGCAGGCTTGTGGCGGCGGCGTTCATTTTGAATCTCCAGTCAATATGATGTGGCCAAGATACCCAAGCTCGTCCAAATTGCCAGAGAAATTTTGATCAAATCCTAAAACACCCGCTGCTTGGCCTTCGCAATCGCAAAACCATGCCCGCCGGGGTTGGTGCAGGTCATGCCGGATTTCTCGGACGTGCAGGTGAAACCGGCCAAGGAAATCGACTTGCCGTAGCCCAGTTCGAGGCCGTTTTCATCGGCGACGGCATCGGACACGCAGGCGAGATAGCCCTTGCCGGTCAGATCGACGGCAAAGCTGCTGCCCCAGTCAAATTCGCAATCGGCAGGCTGTTTTCGATAGCTCGGCGTCAGGTCGGACATGTCGCAGCGCACGTTGTCCCAGCCATCGCCGCTGGCCATCGCGCAGTGGATATTGCCCGAGGGCGAATGGAAGGCAATGTAATCGCCGGCAACGGCGGGGCTGGCCAGCAGGCCAAGGGTGAGGGTAAGACGGAGCATAATGGGTTCCCTGAATGAAACGGCGCAACCCTTGCAGGCTGCGCCGATTTTCTTGCAAAGAAAATTGCCAAAATCCTTTTGAAAGATTTTGGTCCTAGCCCAGCGGCTGTGCCCGTTCCACCAGCCTTGCGAAGAATGATGCGCCAATCGGGGCGGCCTCGTCGTTGAAATCATAGGCGGCGTGATGCAGCCCCGCCCCCGGCCCGGTGCCCATGAACAGGTAAGCGCCCTTGCGCGCCTCCAGCATGTAGGAAAAATCCTCGGAGCCCATTTCGCGCACCGAATTGCCATCAACCGCGTCTTCGCCGACGATTTCGGCGGCAACTTCGCTGGCGAAAGCCGCTTGATCGGGGTGGTTGATGGTGGCCGGATAGCCCCAGTCGTAATCAATCCGCGCCTGCACGCCGTAAGCCGCAGCATGGCCTTCGACGATTTCATGGAAACGCTTTTTCAACAGCGCGCGGACTTCGGGTTTGAAGCAGCGGATGGTGGCGGCAAACATCGCCTCTTCCGGGATGATGTTGCTGGCGGTGCCAGAATTCACCATCGTCACCGAAAGCACCGCCTCGTCCAGCGCATAGATATTGCGCGGAATGATGGTCTGGATCGCGGAAATCATGCCAACCAGCGCCACGATCGGATCGACGCATTCATGCGGCGTGGCCCCATGGCCGCCGCGCCCGGTGATATGGACATAAGCCGTATCCACCGAGGCCATCAGTGCCCCCGGCGTGGTCAGAAAATGCCCGAACGGCACATTCGGCGCGTTGTGGATGCCGTAAACCTGATCCACCTTGAAGCGGTCCATCACGCCTTCGTTCACCATCACCATGCCGCCCGCACCGTCTTCTTCCGCCGGTTGGAACAGCAGCGCAACGCGGCCCTTGAAGCGGCGGGTTTCGGCCAGATATTTCGCCGCGCCCAGCAGCATCGTCACATGGCCATCATGGCCGCAGGCGTGCATCTTGCCGGGAATCGTGGAGGCATAGTCGGCCCCGGTGATCTCTTGGATCGGCAGCGCGTCCATGTCGGCGCGCAAGCCGATGGTCGGGCCGTCACCCTGACCGTTGATGATCGCAACGATGCCGGTCTTGGCGATGCCGGGGTGAATTTCATCGACGCCGATCTCTTTCAGACGATCCACGATATAGGCAGCGGTGTTGAAACAATCGAACGACAGTTCAGGATTCGCGTGCAGGTGGCGCCGCCAGCCCTTCATTTCCTCGGCATAAGAGGCGATACGGTTGAGGACGGGCATTGCGGACTCCTGATTTGCTTTGGCCTTTGATCAAATCTTATCTGGAAGGGATCGGCAATGCCCCTGCCCCATTCTGACGACCGCTCCGACCAACTTGTGCGTGATCCTGCGGGTGGCATTGACAGATTGCTGGAAATCATGCGGCGGCTGCGCGACCCGGTTACGGGTTGCCCTTGGGATATTGAACAGGATTTCGCCTCGATCCTGCCCTACACGATTGAAGAGGCGCATGAGGTGGCCGACGCGATTGAACGGCAGGCCTGGGATGAATTGCCGGGCGAGCTGGGCGATCTGCTGTTGCAGGTGGTGTTTCATGCCCAGATGGCGACGGATGCCGGGATATTCGGCTTTCAGGATGTGGTGACGGCGATTTCCGACAAGATGATCGCGCGGCATCCGCATGTGTTTGGCACCGAGTCGCGTGACAAGTCCGCCGCACAACAGACACTGGATTGGGAGAAGATCAAGGCGACCGAGCGCGGACCTGCGCGCGTGCTGGATGGCGTGGCGCTGGGCCTGCCTGCGTTGACCCGCGCGGTAAAGCTGCAAAAGCGCGCGGCGCGGGTGGGGTTTGACTGGCCGTCAACCGATGAGGTGGTGGCGAAAATCGCCGAAGAAGCCGCCGAACTGGTCGAAGCGCGTGACACGCTGACCGAGGCAGAAGTGGTTGAGGAGTTTGGCGATTTACTGTTTGTCATGGCCAATCTGGCGCGTCATCTGAATTTCGATCCGGAAGCGGCCTTGCGCGCGGCCAACGCCAAATTCAGCCGCCGCTTTGGCCGGATCGAGGATTGGCTGGCCGAAGCTGGCAAATCCCCGTCCGACAGCGATCTGGCCGAGATGGACGCGCTGTGGAATCGGGCAAAGGCAGAAGAGAAGGCGACGAAAGCCGGCTGACCCGATCGCGCGGCAGCTGTTACGGGCGGGCGCAAGCCGGTGTGCGGCCCGCTGTTACCCGGACGCTCCAGCGGATTCCGTTCTGGAAATCTGCAAGACCGGCAGCGTTTTCGCGAGCACCGCATTGGCGCTTGCCGGTCGTTTTGCAGCGACATCAGGCGCCGGGTTGCCGAATTGCCATGCTACTCCAGCGCGCGGCGGGAAATGCGGTCCAGGAAGATGGCGACGGCGACAATCGCAAGCCCAGAGCGTAGGCCAAGCCCCATCTCCATGCGGGTCAGACCGCGCGTCACCTCGGCCCCAAGCCCGCCTGCCCCGACCAGCCCGGCCAGAACCACCATGGCAAGCGACAGCAGGATGCACTGGTTCAGACCAAGCAGCAGCGTCTTGCGGGCAGACGGGATCTCGATCTTGGTCAAGGTCTGAAACGGTGTGGCCCCCGAGGCGGCACCCAGTTCAACCAGCTCTCGCGGCACCTGCCTGAAGGCCAGTGTGGTGATCCGCAGCATGGGCGGGATGCCATAGATCACGGTGGCCAGCATGGCGGGCACTTTGCCCAGCGAAAAGATCATCACGGCGGGGATCAGGTAGACCCACGGCGGCACAGTCTGCATCAGGTCAAGCACCGGGCGCATGGCGGCTTCCAGCTTTGGGCGGCGCGCGGCAAGAATCCCCAGCGGAAAGGCGATGGCCACGGCGATGATCACCGAGGTCGTCACCAGCGCCACGGTCTGCATCGTCGCCTCCCACAGGCCCGATAGCCCGGCAACGGCCAGACAGCCCGCAGCCAGCATTGCCATCCGCACGCCCTGCCGCCACAGCACCAGCGCCACGATTGCGGCGGCCATCGCCGGGGCCGGCAGCACAAGCAGCACAGCTTCGACCAGATCAAGGCTTGCCTCGACCGCAATGCTGATCGCGTTGAAGACACCGTGGGCATGGCGGTTCAGCCAGTCGATGGCCGGGGCAACCACGGCACCGGGGGAAAAGAGCGCCTTTTCGGTCATGGTTTGTCTCCTGTGCGGTCGGTTGACTGCGGGCCGATCGACTGGCTGATGCGATCAAGGATGATGGTCAGCACGACGATGGCAATGGCGGCATTGACCGACAGCGCAATGTCCAGCTTGCGGATGGCACCGTAGATGGTTTCCCCCAAGCCGCCCGAACCGACGATGCCAGCGATGACCACCATGCCGAAGGCCATCATCAGGCTTTGGTTGATACCCGCCATTACCGATGGCAGGGCAAACGGCACCCGGATTTTCAGGAAAGCGTCCAACGGCTTGGCCCCGGTCGCCTCGCCCAGTTCGATGAACTCGACCGGGGTCTGCCGAAAGCCAAGCGCCGAAAGGCGGATCACTGGCGGTGCTGCAACGATGAAGGTCGCAACGATGGCAGTCGCAGGGCCATAGCCCAGAAAAGCGATGGCAGGCAGCAGATAGATATAGGGCGGCAGGGTCTGGATCAGATCCAGCACCGGGTCGAGCGCCTTGGTCAGACGTGGGCTATAGCCAGAAAGCACCCCCACCGGCACGCCGACCAGCACCGCCAGAAGCACCGAAATGATCACCAGACACAGGGTTTCGATGGTTTCAGGCCAAAGGCCGATAGCCTGACACAAGGCCATGCCCGCAGCTGCGGCAGCCCCGAATTTCCAGCCAAGACTGCGCGCCGCCAGCAAGCCCAAAGCCAAGGCCACCGCCCAGAACGGCAGAAACATCAGGCCCGCCAAAAGCCCGTCAAACGCCCCTTCCAGCACGGCGCGGGCAAAATCGAACACCGCCCCGCCGTGGTCGGTCAGCCAGACCATCGCGGCATCGACCGCAGTGTCAAAAGCCTTGATCCAGACATTCTGATCCATCTTATGCCCCGCTCGCCGCAGCGTGCGCGGCAGGCGCTGCATCGCCCTTCAGCCCTTCCAGCAGCGTCCGTGCTGTCACCACGCCGCGCAGGGTATCGCCTTCGGCCACGGCAACCGCCTGATGCGGCGAGGCCAGAACCAGATGGATCAACGCGTCGATATCGGCGTCAAGCCCGGTGCGGGCCAGATCAGCAACAGGCGCGGCGTGGAAATCCGCCACCGGCATCACCACCGACGCCGCCTTGACCAGATGGATGCGCGAGATGCCGGCGACAAAATCGGCGACATATTGATCAGCGGGGTTCATCACGATGTCTTCCGCCGTGCCGGTCTGCACCATCGCGCCATCCTTCATGATGGCAATGCGGTCGCCGATGCGAATGGCCTCGTCCAGATCGTGGGTGATGAAGACCGCCGACTTGCCCAAGGATTTGGTCAACTGGCGGAATTCATCCTGCAACTGGCGACGGATCAACGGATCCAGCGCAGAGAAGGGTTCATCCATCAGGATGATTTCAGGGTCGGCTGCGATGGCGCGCGCCAGACCGACGCGCTGTTGCATGCCGCCGGACAATTCGCGCGGATAGCGCTGCACCCAATCGGCCAGACCGACGCGGGTCAGCGCATCGGTCGCGATGCGGCGGCGCTCGGCTGGGGCCACGCCCTGCACCTCCAGCCCGAAAGCCGCATTTTCCAGCACGGTGCGGGTGGGAATGAGTGCGACGTTCTGAAACACCATGCCGATGGTATGGGCGCGCAGATCGCGCAGGTCTTGCTTGGCCAAACCGTTGATGGCGCGACCCTTGACCAGCACCTCGCCCAGTGACGGATCAATCAGCCGGTTCAACAGCCGGATCAGCGTGGACTTGCCACTGCCCGACAGGCCCATGATGCAAAATATCTCGCCCTTGCCGACCGTGAAGCTGGCATCATGGACGCCGACAACGCAGTTGTAGTCGTTCAACACCTCGCGCTTGCCCAGACCGTTCTGCCGGATCGCGGCGATGGCCTCGGCGCTGCGGGCTCCGAACACTTTCCAGACATTGCGGCATTCGATCAGGGGCGTTTGCGGGCTGGTCATTGGGCGAGCTTTCCTGCTGCGGAAGGGAATGGGGCCGGGCGCATACGGACCGGCCCCTGTTGCGGGATTACTGCGACTTGATCGCGGTCCAGCGGCTGATCAGGTCGGCATGGGCAGCCGTCCAATCCGCGACAGCTTCTTCCATCGTCTTGCCTTCGTTCATCGCGCCATTGATCGCGGTGATGTCGGCCAGCGGCACATAGACCGAAGCGATGGCTTCGCGTGCAGCCGGGTTGGCAGCCGAAAAGCCAGCCGTGCCGATCCAGTAGTAAGACTGCGGTCCGGGGAAGACTGCCTTGGGGTCTTTCAGGAATTTCACGTCATACTTCTGCATCATCCACGACGGCTCCCACACCGTCACAGCGATCCATTCGTTGCGCGACATCGCGGCGTCCAGTGCGGCGGTCATGCCTGCGGTCGAACCTTCGACCAGCTCCATGCCCATGCCGTATGCTTCGACGGCGGTCGCCGCATCGCGCATCAGGCCCGAACCCGGCTCGATCCCGATGATCTTGCCGCCGAACTTGTCGGCATTGGCGGCCAACTCGTCCATGCTGTTGATGCTGACATAAGACGGCACGGCAATCGCCTGAAAGAGGCCGTGCGACACCGGAGAAATCTTCTCCAGCTTGTCCATGTTCTTGGTCCAGTAGTCATGTGCCACATAGTCGGTCTGCGACGCCATGATGTCGATGTCGCCCTTGGTCAGCGCCGCAAAGGCGATGCCCCATTCCGAGAATTCTTCGACCTCAACGGTAAATCCCTTGGCTTCGAGCACCGTCTTGGTAATCCCGGTGATCGGCGTCAGATCTTCCCAGGACATGGTGCCGATGGTGATGGTCATATCCTGCGCAAAGGCAGGCACGGCCAAAGCCGCCGCGATGACGCTTGCGCCGAGTGTTTTGATGATGGGGTTCATTCAGTCCTCCGGGTTGATTTGAGTTGGCCGTCACCGTGCGCGCATGACCGCGGAAGGCGCTTTGGGCGCCGTCCGCCGCATGACCGGCGATCTGATGATTGGAAGCGTGCGTCCGCACATTCTCCGATAGGATCGCACAGCAGATTTTGCTGCACGCTGGGGCCAGGGCGGGCGCTTGCCTGCCTTGCTGCCCTGATATCCTGTATTGCGGCCGTTTGATGCAAACGAGAATTTTGCCGGGCTTTGCATTAGCTGTACTAATGCACAGGCACGCACGCAAGCATCTGATATTATGAGAAAATATGGAAATCAGCCTGCATCCCGGCCCTGCAGCCGCCGGCGATAGCACCGCCCCGTCGGCAAAAGCGAAGCAGCGCGTAGTCCGCAGTGGCGATACTGGTTTTCGCACCGCCACCCGAACCGATCATGCGGCTACGGTGACGCAGGGTGCCCTTCCGCTAATGGCAGATGCCGCCCGTCTCTGCGCGCGTCGGACGACCAGCCGGCGCTTTCCGGTGCAACAAGCCGGTTAACATGAAAAAAGCCCTCGTTTCCGCGGGCTTTTCTAACGTTCTTCAGCGTCATGACCGGGGCTTAGCCCCAGCTCCTTCAGCTACACCCGCTCGTGCCACCGCAGGTGTTGCACTTCATGCAGGTGCCGTTGCGGACCAGCGTATAGTTGCCGCATTCGCCGCAGGGGTCGCCCTCGTAGCCTTGCATCTTGGCCTTGACGCGGGCGTCCATGGTGACGGTGCCCGACGACAGCGCCGTTGCCCCCGCGCCGCCTGACCGGGCGGTTTCCGGGATCAGCATGTTCAGCGCCGAGACCGGGTCGGTGCCATTGGCCAGCGCCGTCGCCCCCATGCCGCCTTGCAGCACCACCAGTTCCGACGGCAGCCGCTTGCGCAGATAGCCGGTCGAGGAAATCTGCTTCAGCACCTCCAGGCTGCGCGAAGCTGCCTGTTCGGAAATTTCCGAGAAGTTGCGCTTGCCCTCGTTATCGCCGCGACCCAGATCGTCAAACGCGGCACCAGTGGGTTTCACATGCGCCAGATCGGTGCGATCGAGATAAGAAATCGCCAGTTCGCGGAAGATATAGTCAAGGATCGAGGTGGCGCTTTTCACGCTGTCATTGCCCTGCACCATGCCTGCCGGTTCAAAGCGGGTGAAGGTGAAGGCTTCAACAAACTCTTCCAGCGGCACGCCGTATTGCAGGCCGACCGACACCGCGATGGCGAAGTTGTTCATCATGGCGCGGAAGCCCGCACCTTCCTTGTGCATGTCGATGAAAATCTCGCCCAAGCGGCCATCGCCATATTCGCCGGTGCGCAGGTAGACCTTGTGGCCACCGACGATGGCTTTCTGGGTGTAGCCCTTGCGACGCTCGGGCAGCTTTTCGCGGTTGGTGCGGATGATTTCCTTGTAGATGATCTTCTCGACGATCTTTTCGGCCAGAACGGCGGCCTTTTCCTGCGCGGACCCCGAAGCCAGAATTTCTTCCGCCTCTTCATCGTCTTCCACCAAGGCCGAGGCCAAGGGCTGCGACAGCTTTGATCCGTCACGATAGAGCGCGTTGGCCTTGATCCCCAGCGAATGCGACAGCTCATAAGCCGCCAGCGTTTCCTCGATCGTGGCCGAGTTCGGCATGTTGATGGTCTTGGAAATCGCCCCCGAGATGAAGGATTGCGCCGCCGCCATCATGTGAATGTGGCTATCCACCGACAGATAGCGCTTGCCGGTCTTGCCGCAGGGGTTGGCGCAATCGAACACCGAATAGTGCTCTTTCTTCAAGAACGGTGCGCCTTCCAGCGTCATCGTGCCGCAAACATGGTCATTGGCGGCATCGATCTGGGCTTTGGTAAAGCCAAGGTGGCGCAGCAGATCAAAGGTCGGGTCCATCAGCTTTTCAGCCGGGATGCCAAGCGCGCCCTTGCAGAAATCTTCGCCCAGCGTCCACTGGTTGAACACGAAACGGATATCAAAGGCCGAGGGCAGCGCGCCTTCGATCTTTTCCAGCTCGCGCGGACCAAAGCCGTGGCCGACCAGCGAGGTGGTATTGATACCGGGGCAGTTGCCGATGGAGCCGTGACCAACCGCATAAGCCACCATTTCCGCCGCCTGCGCGGTGGTGTAGCCCAGCTTTTCCAACGCCGCCGGCACCGACTGGTTGATGATCTTGAAGTAACCGCCACCGGCCAGCTTTTTGAACTTTACCAGCGCGAAATCGGGCTCGATGCCGGTGGTGTCGCAATCCATCACCAGACCGATGGTGCCGGTGGGGGCGATCACGGTGGTCTGGGCGTTGCGATAGCCGTGGGCTTCACCCAGCGTCAGCGCCTCGTCCCAAGCCGATTTTGCCAAGGTGACAAGGGTTTGGTCGGGGCAGTTGGCGGCATCCAGCGGCACGGGCTTGACGTTCAGGCCTTCATAGCCCTCGGTCTTGCCATAGGCGGCAGCGCGGTGGTTGCGAATAACGCGCAGCATGTGCTGGGCGTTGCGCCCGTAACCCGAGAACGGCCCCAGTTCGGCAGCCATCTCGGCCGAAGTGGCATAGGTCACGCCGGTCATCAGTGCTGTCAGCGCGCCGCAGAAGGCGCGGCCCTGCACCGAGTCATAGCCCAGCCCCATATTCATCAGCAGCCCGCCGATATTGGCATAGCCCAGACCGAGGGTGCGGAAGTCATAGGACAGTTGCGCAATTTCCTGGCTGGGGAATTGCGCCATCATCACCGAGATTTCCAGCGTCACCGTCCAGAGCCGGGTGGCGTGGATATAGGCATCGGCATCAAACTTGCCGTCGGCAAAGAAGGTCAGCAGGTTCATCGACGCCAGATTGCAGGCGGTATCGTCGAGGAACATGTATTCCGAACAGGGGTTCGACCCCCGGATCGCGCCATCTTCCGGGCAGGTATGCCAGGCGTTGACGGTGTCGTGAAACTGGATGCCCGGATCGGCGCAGGCCCAGGCGGCATGGCCAACCTGATCCCAAAGATCGCGCGCCTTGACGGTCTTGGCGGTCTTGCCATCGGTGCGGCGGATCAGCGCCCAATCGGCATCATCCTTCACCGCGGTCAGGAAGGCATCCGTCACGCGGACCGAGTTGTTCGAGTTCTGGCCCGATACAGTGATATAGGCTTCGGAATCCCAATCCACATCATAGGTGGGGAATTCGATGCTGGTGAAGCCCTGCTTGGCGTATTGCAGGATGCGGTTGGTGTAGGTGTCGGGGATCATCGCCTTTTTGGCCGATTTGATCGCCGCTTTCAGCGCCGGATTCTTGGCCGGATCAACCGAGTCTTCCGCCGAGCCGTCCCATTGACGGATTGCCGTGAAAATCTCGTTCAGTTTCAGCTCATGCACCTTGGAACCGGCAACCAGCGAGGCAACCTTCTGTTCCTCGATCACCTTCCAGTTCACGAAAGCCTCGACGTCGGGGTGATCCATGTCGCAGATCACCATCTTGGCCGCCCGGCGGGTGGTGCCGCCGGATTTGATCGCCCCCGCAGCCCGGTCGCCGATTTTCAGAAAGCCCATCAGGCCGGAAGATTTGCCGCCGCCCGACAGTTTCTCGCCCTCGCCGCGAAGCGACGAGAAGTTGGTGCCGGTGCCCGAGCCATATTTGAACAGCCGCGCCTCGCGCACCCACAGATCCATGATGCCGCCATCACCAACCAGATCATCCTTCACCGACTGGATAAAGCAGGCGTGCGGCTGGGGGTGTTCATAGGCGCTGGTGGATTTGGTCAACACACCGGTCTGGTGGTCAACGTAGTAATGCCCCTGCGACGGGCCGTCGATGCCGTAAGCCCAATGCAGGCCGGTGTTGAACCACTGCGGGCTGTTCGGCGCCGCCATCTGCCGGGCCAACATGAAGCGCATCTCGTCATAATAGGCGCGGGCGTCGGATTCGGTGGTGAAATAACCACCCTTCCAACCCCAATAGGCCCAAGCCCCGGCCAGACGGTCAAACACCTGCTTGGCGCTGGTTTCCCCCATCATGCGCGAATCGGCAGGCAGTTGCGCCAGCGCGTCTTCATCGGGAACAGACCGCCACAGGAACTTCGGCACGTCCTTTTCGCGGACCTTTTTCAGCCGTGCGGGGATGCCAGCCTTGCGGAAGTATTTCTGCGCCAAAACGTCGGAGGCGACCTGGCTCCAGCCTTGCGGCACTTCGACGGCCTCGTTGCGGAACACCACCTTGCCATCAGGATTGCGGATTTCCGACGTCGTGGTCGAAAACGCCATAGCGCCATAGGCACCGCTGGCTTCGGTGGTCAACTTCCGCTCGATTTTCATCTGCCTGTCCCATTTTCGCGCGGTTTCTCTAAAGCCGCGTCTGTGTCCCCGTCCTGCGCCCCGCCTGCCAGCATCCGATACCCTTTTGGCCTGCAAGGCCCGGGTGATGATCTGAATGCAACAAGCAGCCCGCCCAACCACTACATCTAGTGGCTTCGGTCGTCGCGTCGTCAAACTGTCGCAAATTGTGGGCCGCATCAACGAATATTTTAGAGTTATACACTACATTTTGTGCTTGACCTGCAGGGCCGATCTACAAGTGGCAGCCCGCCAGCGTGACCTTGCGGATGCCAAATCGTTGTGGTTCGGCTTGAAGTGGCGTCGCAACTGGGTCGAAAACCCAAGCGGCGCAGCACCTTTGGCGCATTTGGTTCAGATTTCGCTGCAACACGGCGATTCCTCCACAGGCTGTGGATAAACGCCAGGCCCGCCAGCGTGACGCCCGGCCGATTCCCGCAGCCCGTCCGCCTGCTGTTGCAACATTGCCTATGCGGCGGCATTTCAGCGAAACTGCTGGCAGCATTTTGGGCTTTCCCGTAAAGCCAAATCACCAGAGAGGACGGAGCCTGCCCCATGTCAGACCTGATTGCACGCGGCGTCGCCAAAGGCCTGCGCATGACCGAGCAGCGCCGGGTCGTGGCGCGGGTGATTTTTGAAGCGGTCGATCACCCGGATGTGGAAGAACTTTATGCCCGCGCCATCAAAGTGGATCCGCGGATTTCGCTGGCCACGGTCTATCGCAGCGTCAAGCTGTTCGAGGAAGCCGGCCTGCTCGACAAGCTGGAGTTCGGCGATGGCCGCGCGCGGTATGAAGACGCCGAGCGCGATCACCACGACCATCTGATCGATGTAAACACCGGGCAAGTCATTGAATTCGTTGATCCGGAAATCGAGGCCCTGCAAGATCGCATCGCGGCCCGGCTGGGCTACCGGCTGATCGGGCACCGGTTGGAGCTGTTGGGAGTTCCGATCAAGAAAAGCCCGAACGCGAAGGAATAGCATTTGGCGGCGGACAATCTGCGCGGCATCCTGTTGATGGTGGTGTCGATGGCCCTGTTCGGGCTGGAGGACATGTTTCTGAAATGGGCCGCCGCCGATCTGCCGATCGGTGAGGTGATCTTCATTTCCGGCATCTTCGGCATGCCGGTGTTTGCCTTGATGGCGCGGCGGCATGGTCAGCGGGTGTTTGTGCGCGCCGCCCTGCACCCCGCCGTTGTCGCGCGCAATCTGGGCGAGATGATCGGCACCTTTGCCTATATCACCGCGCTTGCGACCCTGCCGCTGTCTACCGTTTCGGCGGTGCTGCAAGCCATGCCCTTGGCGGTAACAATGGCCGCCGCGCTGTTCATGCAAGAACAGGTCGGCTGGCGGCGCTGGACGGCGATTGCGGTCGGTTTTGCCGGGGTGATGCTGGTGATCCGACCCGGACTGGAAGGCTTCCGCCCCGAGGCGCTGTGGGTGCTGATCACCGTCGCGGGCCTGACCTTGCGCGATCTGTCCACCCGGATGATCCCGCGCGACTGCTCAACGGCGCAGGTCTCGGCCTGGGGCTTGGGGGCGGTGGCGCTGCTGGGGGTGCTGATGATGGCGGCCACCGGCGACGTCGTGGCTCCGACGATCTGGCAAAGCGGCACCTTGCTGGGCGCGCTGGTGTTCGGCACCGCCGGATATTGGGCGATCACCGGCGCCACCCGCACTGGCGAGGTCGCTGTGGTGGCGCCGTTTCGCTATGTGCGACTGGTGTTTGCGGTGCTGATCGGGGCCTTTGTGTTTGCCGAATGGCCCGATGTCATCACCCTGTCAGGCTCGGCGCTTATCGTCGCCTCGGGGCTTTACTCTTTCGCCCGCGAGCGCGCCCGCAAACGCGCACTTTCCTTGAACGCCCCTCTAGGCTAAGACGCCTGCGAGAGCACCCATTTGCCAAAAGTTGGAGCCCAGAAATGAGCACGATCATTGATATTCACGCCCGCGAGATCCTCGACAGTCGCGGCAACCCCACCGTTGAAGTCGATGTGCTGCTGGAAAGCGGCGCGATGGGCCGCGCGGCGGTGCCCTCGGGTGCCTCGACCGGCGCGCACGAAGCCAATGAACGCCGCGACGGCGACGCCAACCGCTACAAGGGCAAAGGCGTGCTGGAGGCTGTGGCCGCGGTAAATGGCGAGATTGCCGAAGAAATCGTAGGCTTTGACGCCACCGAGCAGGTCGGCATCGACCGCACCATGATTGAACTCGACGGCACCCCGAACAAATCCCGTCTGGGCGCAAATGCCATTCTGGGCGTGTCTTTGGCAGTGGCAAAGGCGGCGGCAGAGTTCACCGGCCAGCCGCTCTATCGTTACATCGGCGGCACCTCGGCCCGCGTGTTGCCGGTGCCGATGATGAACATCATCAACGGCGGCGAACATGCTGACAACCCGATTGATATTCAGGAATTCATGATCATGCCGGTCGGCGCGGACAATATCCGTGACGCCATCCGCATGGGCTCGGAAGTGTTCCACACCCTGAAGAAAGAACTGCAAAACGCAGGCCACAACACCGGCATCGGCGACGAAGGCGGCTTTGCGCCCAACCTGAACTCTGCCCGCGACGCACTTGATTTCATTCTGAAATCGATCGAGAAGGCTGGCTACCGTCCGGGCGAGGATATCTATCTGGCACTGGATTGCGCGGCCACCGAATACTTCAAGGGCGGCAAGTACGAGATGAAGGGCGAAGGCAAGTCGCTGTCCATCGAAGAGAACGTCGCCTTCCTTGCCGGTCTGGCCGCTGATTATCCGATCATCTCGATTGAAGACGGCTGCTCAGAAGACGATTGGGCGGGCTGGAAGCTGCTGACCGACACGCTGGGCGACAAGGTGCAGCTGGTCGGCGACGATCTGTTCGTGACCAACCCGCGCCGTCTGGCGGAAGGTATCGCGGCGGGCTGCGCCAACTCGATGCTGGTGAAGGTCAACCAGATCGGCACCCTGACCGAAACGCTGCAAGCCGTCGATATGGCCCACCGCGCCCGCTATACCAACGTGATGTCGCACCGCTCGGGTGAGACCGAGGATTACACCATCGCCGATCTGTCGGTGGCCACCAACTGCGGCCAGATCAAGACCGGCTCGCTGTCGCGGTCGGACCGGCTGGCGAAATACAACCAGCTGATCCGGATAGAGGAAATGCTGGGCGAAACCGCCGAATACGCCGGGCGTTCGATCCTGCGCGGCTGATCTGATCAGCTGAAGCGACCTTTTCCCCACGCAAGGCATCTGCTTTGCGTGGGGTTTTCTTTTGGGGCTTAGAGCGCGGTCAGCAGCCGCGCGGGGCGGAAGTCGGCCAGAAGCGGTGCCTCACCCTGCCCGGCAATTTCGGCGGCCAAAGCCTCGCCGATCAGGGGCGCGAGGGTGACGCCGGAATGCATCACCGCAACACTCAGCCCCGGCAGCACCTGCCCGACCACCGGCAAGCCGTTACCCGGCACCGGGCGGTAGCCGATGGCGCTGCTTTGCAGCGTGATCTGCGGGTCGGCAAACAGGGTGCGAAGCTGGGTCAGCGTAGCGGCGGTCGCGGCTTGCGGGTCCGGCACGGTTTCGGCGCTGTCGGCCTGATGGTTGGTGGCGGCGGGCGCGATCAGGCGGCCGGTCGGGTCTTGGCGGATTTCGTGCCGGGGCGTGGCGAGGATGTGATGCAGCCGCCACGGCACGGGGTCTGTGTGCAGGATCAGGCCGGGGCGGGTCAGCATCGGCAGGTGCAGGCCAAGCGGGGCCAGCAACGCAGGCGTGCCGGTGCCTGCGGCGAGGATGGTGTGATCGGCCAGAAACGGCCCGATTGGGCTGCGCAGCCCGGTGATCTGGCCCGCCGTATTGATCAGGGTTTTCACCGCCAGCCCCGCCAGCACCCGCGCGCCGGAAGCGGCCAGCAGGGCGCGGGTCAGGGCTGCGGCGTCGGTGGCCCCTTCGGAAGGAAAGCGCAGGGCGCGGGCGGGCGGGTTGGCAAGCTGCGGCTCGGCGGCGGCGATCTGGGCTTGGGTCAGGGGTTCAACCGGGTAATCCAGCGCAGCCAGATCGGCGGCCATCTGATCGAGGGCTGCATCATCTTCGAACCAGAGGCAGCCCTGCCAGTTCGGGGCCGGGTCGGGCAGCAGCGTGGTCAGCCGGTGATGCGCCGCGATAGCTGCTGCCCGCAGGCGGTGGTGCGCGGGGCTGGCGTAGAAGCTGGCGTTGATCCAGCCAAAACTGTTGCCCGAAGCGGCGGCGGCGGGCTTGGCGGCCTCGAATACCGTCACGTTTGCCCCGGCCCGGCCAAGATGAAAAGCAAGGCTGGCGCCGATCACCCCGGCACCGATGATATTGATGGTTTGCGGCATGGCACCCCGTTCGATTTTCAGTCAGGATGGCACGCCGGGGCGGGTTCGGGAAGTCGGTTTCGCGGCTGTCCGCGTGTGGACGGGTTTTGGCTTATGATAAATCAATGGGTTACACGGCTGCATTCACCAAGCCTTAACCTTTGAGCGAGGACAGCGATGGATCACCGGGATTTTCTGCACGCCTTGCCCGCCGCAACCAAGGCCAGCCTGACGGCAAAATCCGACAGCGCGGGGCTGTGGCATCTGGCCGGGCATCTGGCGGCCATTGCGATTTGCGGCGCGCTGATTGCGGCGCATGTGCCGGGCTGGCCGCTGCTGCTGCCGGTGCAGGGCGTGCTGATCATCTTCCTGTTCACGCTGGAACATGAGGCGACGCACAAAACCCCGTTCGCCTCGGAACGGCTGAACGAAGCGGTCGGGCATCTTTGCGGCTTTCTGCTGCTGCTGCCGTTTCAGTGGTTTCGCTATTTTCATCTGGCGCATCACCGCTGGACCAATATCGCCGGCAAAGACCCGGAACTGGCGGGGGAGAAGCCTGCGACGCTGAAGGCATGGGTCTGGCATGTCTCGGGCCTGCCGTATTGGATCGCGGAAGTGCGGCTGCTGAATGATCTGGCGCGCGGGCGGGCCGGGGCCGACTATCTGCCAAGCCCGGCCCTGCCCCGGATCATCGCCGAGGCGCGCTGGATGCTGGCGGGCTATGCGCTGGTGGGCGTCAGCCTGCTGTGGTCACCGCTGCTGCTGTGGGTCTGGCTTGTGCCGGTCTTGCTGGGGCAACCGGCGCTGCGGCTTTACCTGCTGGCCGAGCATGGCGACTGCCCGCAGGTGGCGAACATGTTTGAAAATACCCGCACGACGTTTACCACGGCTGCGGTGCGGTTTCTGGCCTGGAACATGCCCTATCACGTTGAACATCACGTCCATCCTGCGGTGCCGTTTCACCAGTTGCCGCAGTTGCACCGGCTGATGAAGGCAGAGTTGCGGGTGACCGCCGACGGCTATGCGGCGTTTACCAAAGCCTACCTGTCGCGGCGAATGTAACCGTTACAAGATTGCCGTGGCGGTGCTGCGGGCGCGGCGGTAGGAGGGGGTATGAGCACCCTACCCCAAAAGAACGAAGACTCGCTGCGCGGTTTCGGCTTTGCGCTGACGGCCTACCTGCTTTGGGGATTTTTGCCGATCTTCATGAAGGCGCTGGCGCATATTTCGCCCGCCGAGGTGATCGCGCATCGGGTGATCTGGTCGATTCCGATTGCGGGCGCGGTGCTGTGGGCGACGGGGCGGACCGGCGATCTGATGCTGGCGCTGCGCACGCCGAAAATGCTGCTGATGGCTTTGGCAACGGCGGCGCTGATCACGGTGAACTGGGGGATTTATGTCTGGTCGATTGGCGCGGGCCATGCGCTGGATGCCGCCTTGGGCTATTACATCAACCCGTTGTTCTCGGTGTTTCTGGGCGCGGTGTTGTTGGGCGAGCGGCTGAGTGTATCGCAGAAATGGGCGATTGCGCTGGCGGCGCTGGCGGTGGCGATTCTGACTTTTGAGGCCGGGAAACTGCCTTGGGCGGCGCTGGGGCTGACGGTGACCTGGGGGTTCTATGCCTATCTGAAGAAATCGCTGCCGATCGGGCCAAATCAGGGGTTCTTCCTGGAGGTGCTGATCTTGCTGCCGTTTGCGATTGGTTATGTGATCTGGGCCGAAAGCGCCGGGACCAGCCATTTCATGGCGGGGGTGACATCGGACACCGTGCTGCTGCTGTGTTGCGGGCTGGTGACGGCGATTCCGCTGATGATCTATGCCAATGGCGCGAAATTGCTGCGGCTGTCGACGATTGGCATCATGCAATATATCGCGCCGACGATGATTTTCCTGACCGCTGTGTTCGTGTTCGGCGAGCCGTTTGGCCGGGCGCGGATGATCGCGTTTCCGATGATCTGGGCGGCGCTGGTGATCTATACCGTGTCGATGGTGCGGCAAGCACGGGCGGCGGGGAAGTAGATTGTCGCTGTGCCTGACAGTTGAGGGCCTGGCCTTTGCGGCGGGTGCCTCCGGCGGGGATATTTTTGCCAAGATGAATGGCAAATTTTAAATAAATCTTAGAGGTTTAGCGACGACTGATCTGGCCGCCGCCGATGGCTGCCGGAACGCCGGTGGTGCTGGGGCAGGATGTCGGCAGGCCGCAAGCCACGCGGGCGGCGAGGTAGGCGAAGGCTTGCGCTTCCAGCATGTCGCCGTTCAGGGTGACGGACTCGATGGGGTCTACCGGGCAGGCGAGGCGCTGGCGGAGTTGCGTCATCAGCGTGGCGTTGTGGCGACCGCCACCGGCGACCAGCAGGCGGGTGATCGGCTTGGGGAAATGCTCGGTGGCTTTGGCAACACAAGCGGCGGCGATGGCGGTCAGGGTGGCTGCGGCATCGGCGTTGGACAGGCGGTGGGTCTTCTTGAAGAAGGCACGAAAATCGTTGCGGTCCAGTGATTTGGGCGGGATCTTGTAGAAATACGGCTGGGCGAGGAAGGCTTTCACCAAGGCCTCGTCGCTGCGGCCTGTGGCGGCGAGGCTGCCGCCCTCGTCTTGCGCCAGGCCCAGCCGGATCTGCATCAGGTCGTTGATCGGGGCGTTGGCCGGGCCGGTATCGAAGGCCAGCAAAGCGCCGGGGGTTTCCGGGCTGGGCTGGCTGGGATCGATCCAGGTGATATTGCCGACGCCACCGAGGTTGAGGATGGCGAGGGGGTCGGAGGCTTTGATCCATTTGGCGCAGGCGAAGTGGAAGAACGGAGCGAGGGGCGCGCCCTGCCCGCCCATCTGCACATCGTTCGAGCGGAAATCCCAGACCACGGGCAGGTTCAGCGCCTCGGCCAGCAGCGCGCCGTTGCCAGCCTGATGCGTGCGGCCCTGCGCGGGATCGTGGGCGAGGGTCTGGCCGTGGAAGCCGATCATCTCGGCCCCCGAAAAGCGCGACAGCAGTTCGGCGTGGGCAGTTTCCACCACCTCGGCTGCGGCGGCGACATCGGGATCGCCCGGCCATTGGCCGAAAGCCTTGCGGATGGTCGCCTGTTCGGCGGCACTATAGGGGCGGTAGGCGTGCGGGCCGAATTCCAGAATCACATGGCCGTCAGTGCGCAGCATGGCGGCATCGACCCCATCCAGCGAGGTGCCGGACATTGTGCCAAGAACCCAGGAAGGACCCTGTTTCGCCATCTTCCCCTTGGCCCCCTCGCCCGCTATACCACCCGCACCTTAAAGCATGAGTGTGCCATGACCTACCACCCGAAATCTGATTTCATGCGCGTGATGATGACCCGCGGCTTTCTCGCCGATTGCACGGATTATCAGGCGCTTGACGAGGCTTTGGTCAAGGGGATCGTGCCGGGCTATATCGGCTTTGATGCGACGGCGAAGTCGTTGCATGTAGGCAGTCTGATCCAGATCATGATGCTGCGCTGGTTGCAGAAGACCGGCGGCAAGCCGATCGTGTTGATGGGCGGCGGCACCACCAAGGTGGGCGACCCGAGCTTTCGCGCCGATGAGCGGCCTTTGCTGACCGACGCGCAGATTGATGACAATATCGCCGGGATCAAGCGGGCGTTTTCGCCCTATGTCAGCTTTGGCGACGGGCCGACCGATGCGGTGATGGTCAACAATGCCGAATGGCTGGATGATCTGAACTACCTTGGCTTCCTGCGCGACATTGGCCGGCATTTCAGCGTCAACCGCATGCTGTCGTTTGAGAGCGTGAAATCGCGGCTGGACCGCGAGCAGTCGCTGAGCTTCCTCGAATTCAACTACATGATCCTGCAAGCCTATGATTTCCTTGAACTGAACCGCCGCTACGGCTGCCTTGTGCAGATGGGCGGATCGGATCAGTGGGGCAATATCGTCAACGGCGTCGATCTGACGCGCCGGGTGATCGACCACGAGGTTTACGGGCTGACCTCGCCCTTGCTGACCACCAGCGACGGCAAGAAGATGGGCAAATCGCAGTCGGGCGCGGTCTGGCTGAATGCCGACATGTATTCGCCCTACGAATTCTGGCAGTTCTGGCGCAACACCACCGATGCCGATGTCGGGCGCTTCCTGAAGCTTTACACCGAACTGCCGCTGGAGGAATGCGACCGTCTGGGCGCGCTGGCCGGATCAGAGATCAACAGCGCCAAGATCGTGCTGGCCAATGCGGTGACGACCCTGCTGCACGGCGCGGAGGCGGCGGCGGCGGCGGAAGCCACGGCGCGCGAAGTGTTCGAAAAGGGTGGCGTGGGCGATGATCTGCCGACACTGAAAGTCTCGGCTGCGGAAATGACCGATGGCTTGGGCATCGTGCAGCTGTTCGTGCGTGCGGGCTTGGCCGCGACCGGCAAGGATGCCAAGCGGCTGATCCTCGAAGGTGGGGCGCGGATGAATGACGAAATCGTCAGCGATGCCGGCCTGCGGATCGGTGCCAGCATGCTGATCGAGCCGTTGAAGCTGACCGCTGGCAAGAAACGGCATGCGCTGGTGGTGCTGGACTGAATAGACAGAAGGGCAAGGCCAAACGCCCTGCCCTTCATCTTGGCCTAAATACTCTGGGGCAGTGAGCGATCTGAAATCCCCCAGTGGGGGATTTCCGCGAAGTGCGCCCGGCCCGTGGCCGGGCTGGGGGGGCTAGCCCCCCTACCTTGCTCGGGGCCTATTCCTGAACGGTGACTTTCGCCATCACATCGGGATCGGTGACTTCGCCGTTGCCGCCGTCGCCCTTCTTGATCGCGTCCACCACTTCCATGCCGGAAATCACCTTGCCGACAACGGTGTATTGGCCGTTGAGGAAATCACCCGGTGCGAACATGATGAAGAACTGGCTGTTGGCGGAATCGGGGTCTTGCGACCGCGCCATGCCGACGATGCCACGATCAAAGCCTACGTCCGAGAACTCGGCGGGCAGGTTTGGCAGGTCTGATCCGCCCATCCCCGCCATCGCGGTATCGCCGCCTTTTTTGCCGTATTGCACGTCGCCGGTCTGCGCCATGAAACCGTCGATGACGCGGTGGAACACCACCCCGTCATAAGCGCCGGATTTCGCCAGCGCGACGATCTGGACGACGTGTTTTGGTGCAATATCAGCGGCCAGATCAATGACGATTTCGCCGGTGGTGCTGCCCTCGACCGCGATCACCAGATTCGGGCCGGGGCCGTCGCCTTCGGCAAAAGCCGGGGCGGCGGTCATCAGCAGGGCTGCAAGCGCTTTACGCAACATCTGCGGCCACCCGAACGGTGATCATGCGGTCGGGGTTGGCTGGCGGCTCGCCACGGGTGATCTTGTCAACGTGTTCCATGCCTTTGATGACGCGGCCATAGACGGTGTATTGCCGGTTCAGGAAGTGGTTGTCGGAAAAGTTGATGAAGAACTGGCTGTTGGCCGAGTTCGGGTTCGACGAACGTGCCGCCCCGATGGTGCCGCGATCATGCGGGATGCCCGAGAACTCTGCCGGAAGATCCGGGTGATCCGACCCGCCCGTGCCTGCGCGGCGCAGGTTGAAGTCTTTTTCCATATTGCCGTTGGCGACATCGCCGGTCTGCGCCATGAAGCCATCAATGACGCGGTGGAAGCAGACGTTATCATAGGCCTTGGCCCGCGCGAGGGTTTTCATCCGCTCGACATGTTTCGGGGCGATATCTGCCAGCATCTCCAGAACGACTTCGCCGTCTTTCAGGGTGATTATGATGGTGTTCTCGGGGTCTTTGATTTCGGCCATTGCGATGGATCCTTGTTTCAAGCTGGCGCGGAAACTAGCGGTCCTGCGGCGGAAGGGGAAGGGCTTTAGGTTGACGAATGCGTCAGATCGGCGGAAACAGTTGCAAACAGTTATGGAGGCGGTGATGGCCTGGAAGACGATTGACGATATGGGGCTGGCGGGCAAGACCGTGCTGACCCGCGTGGATATCAACGTGCCGATGGAAAACGGCGTGGTGACGGATGCGACCCGGATCGAAAAGATCGTGCCGACGGTTGAAGACTTGATTGCGCGCGGTGCCAAGGTGGTGCTGCTGGCGCATTTTGACCGGCCCAAGGGCAAGGTGGTGCCCGAGATGAGCCTTGGCCGGGTGAAGGCTGCGCTGGAGGCGGCGTTGGGGCGCCGCGTGGTGTTCGGCGCGGATTGCATCGGCGAGGTCGCGCAGGCGGCGATTGCTGCGGCGGGGCAAGGCGATGTGGTGTTGCTGGAGAACACCCGCTTCCATGCTGGCGAGGAAAAGAATGATCCGGCACTGGCACAGGCGATGGCGGCGCTGGGCGATGTGTTTGTGAATGACGCGTTTTCGGCGGCGCATCGGGCGCATGCCTCGACCGCGGGGCTGGCGCATCTGCTGCCTGCGGCGGCGGGGCGTTTGATGGAGGCGGAGTTGCGCGCGCTGGAGGCGGCGCTGGGCAATCCGGTGCGGCCGGTGGTGGCGGTGGTCGGCGGCGCCAAGGTGTCCACCAAGCTGGAGCTGCTGGGCAATCTGGTGGGCCGGGTTGATCATCTGGTGATCGGCGGCGGCATGGCCAATACCTTCCTTGTCGCGCAGGGCATCGAGGTGGGCAAATCGCTGGCGGAACGGGATATGGCCGCGACGGCACTGGAGATCCTTGGCAAGGCCAAGGCTGCGGGTTGCGTGATTCATCTGCCGGTCGATGTGGTGGTGGCGCGCGAGTTCAAGGCGGGGGCGGCGAATGAAACCGTGGCGGCCAGCGCCTGCCCTGCTGATGCGATGATCCTCGATGCCGGGCCGCAGACGGTGGCGGAGCTGACAAAGGTGTTCGAGACCTGCAAGACGCTGATCTGGAACGGGCCGCTGGGCGCGTTTGAAATCGAGCCGTTCAATGCCGCGACCAATGCGGCGGCACGGGTGGCCGCGCGGCTGACGCGGGCGGGCAAGTTGGTGTCGGTGGCAGGCGGCGGCGATACGGTGGCGGCGCTTAATCAGGCCGGGGCTGCGGCGGATTTCACCTTTATTTCCACCGCTGGCGGAGCTTTCCTGGAATGGATGGAAGGCAAGGTTCTGCCGGGGGTGGCGGCGCTGGGGTAGCCCCGGTCCCGAGCCGGGACCTGGCCGCGGCTGTGTGATATCAACGGGTTATCTCTGCGCGTTTGGGTTTTGTTAAGAATCCGACCAACGCGGACAGGTGGCTCGTTGGTTGCTTTCCGGATTTGGCATTCAGGTGCAGTTTTGTGAAAATCTTTCCTGAAACCGGATTTTCGCGCGGAAAATGCAACGGAATCACCGGAAAAGCCCGATGTTAGCGCCAACACTGAAAACCGTTAGCGTAACCATTCTTGCGCCGTGCGGCGAAGCTTTCTACCACCAAGGCAACACCCCTTTGCATGGAGCATGAGATGCGCGCGACCAAGGCTGTTCAGAAAATCCTCGCCAATTACGAAGGCGAAACCCCCGGCGTGAAGGCCAATCTGTGCCGCATGCTGATGGAGGGACGCCTGGGCGGCACTGGCAAGATGATCATTCTGCCGGTGGATCAGGGCTTTGAACATGGGCCTGCGCGCAGCTTTGCGCCTAACCCGGCGGGCTATGACCCCCACTATCACTATCAACTGGCGATTGACGCCGGGATGAACGCCTATGCCGCGCCGCTGGGGCCGCTGGAGGCCGGGGCCGATACCTTTGCCGGGCAGATCCCGACGATTCTGAAGGTGAACTCGTCGAACTCGCTGATGTCGGACACGGCGGGGAAGAATCAGGCGGTGACGGCATCGGTCGATGACGCGCTGCGGCTGGGCTGTGCGGCGATCGGCTTTACCATCTATCCCGGCTCGGACATGGCGCTGGACATGTTTGAAGAGATCGTCGAGATGCGCCGCGAGGCTGCAGCCAAGGGCGTGGCGACGGTGATCTGGTCTTACCCGCGCGGCGAGGCGATTACCAAGGACGGCGAGACGGCGATTGATGTGGCGGCTTATGCGGCGCATATCGCGGCGCTGCTGGGCGCGCATATCATCAAGATCAAGCTTTCCACCGATCATCTGATGCTGCCCGAGGCGAAGAAGGTCTATGAGAAAGAGCAGATCGACATCGGCAGCATGGCCAAGCGGGTGAAGCATTGTGTCGATGCGTCCTTCGCCGGGCGGCGGATCATCGTGTTCTCGGGCGGGGCGGCCAAGGGGGCCGATGCGGTCTATGACGATGCGCGCGCGATCCGCGATGGCGGCGGCAACGGGTCAATCATCGGGCGCAACAGCTTCCAGCGGTCGCGCGAGGATGCGCTGGCGATGCTGGCCAAGCTCGTGGATATCTACAAGGGCAAGGCCTGACACCTGCCGCGACGCTGTGACTAACAGATTGACCCCGCGCCGGAAATTCGGCGCGGGGTTGTTTTTTAGATTCACTTTTGTAACGCGGCATGGCATGGTTGCCCGACGAACCGCCCCCGCAATGAGGGGTGGACGTAGAGGCGGCAGACATGACCCATACGCAATCCCGGCCTGCCATCGGCGGCATCATGTTCATGGTGCTGGCCTTCACGCTGGGCAGCTATTTCACCTTTGCCGCCGTGCAGGGCGATTTCGGCGTATTCCGCCGGGTGCAGATCAGGGCGGAAATCACCGCGTTGACGGCGGAACGCGATCAGCTGGCGGCGGAACTGGCGCGGATGCAGAACCTGACGCACCGGCTGTCGGATGATTATCTGGATATTGATCTGCTGGACGAACAGTTGCGCGATGTGCTGGGCTATCTGCGCGGCGATGAGATCGTGATCCGCTAAAGCCTGAAATCGCCGGACATTAACCCGCAAGCGCCCCTGATCGGGCGCTTTTTGCATGGCTGCACTGCAGTAAAAATTTCTGTTTTGCGTTATTTCACCGATGCGCTATAGATAGTTTAACACTGAACTAGTTTAACACCGTGACGGGAGGACGCCCCTTTGGCTGCGAAAAAAGCCCCAGAGAAATCAAACGTCTCGAAGGAAGAACTGCTGAAGTTCTACCGCGAGATGCTGCTGATCCGCCGATTCGAGGAAAAGGCGGGCCAATTGTATGGCATGGGCCTGATCGGCGGCTTCTGCCATTTGTATATCGGCCAAGAGGCGGTTGTGGTCGGGCTGGAGGCCTGCACCAAGGAAGGCGACAAGCGTATCACCAGCTACCGCGACCACGGCCACATGCTGGCCTGCGGCATGGAAGCCAATGGCGTTATGGCGGAACTGACCGGGCGCGAGGGCGGCTATTCGCGCGGCAAGGGCGGCAGCATGCACATGTTCAGCCGCGAGAAGCATTTCTACGGCGGCCACGGCATCGTTGGCGCGCAGGTGCCGCTTGGCGCTGGGCTGGCCTTTGCCGACAAATACAAGGGCAATGACAACGTGACCTTCGCCTATTTCGGCGATGGTGCGGCGAACCAGGGCCAGGTCTACGAGACTTACAACATGGCTGAACTCTGGGCGCTGCCGGTGATTTTTGTCATTGAAAACAACCACTACGCCATGGGCACTAGCCAAGCGCGATCCACCAAGTCGGAAACGCTGTTCGGGCGCGGGCTGGCCTATGGCATCGCGGGCGAACAGGTGGACGGCATGGACGTGCTGGCGGTGAAAGAGGCCGGGGCCAAGGCTGTGGCGCACTGCCGCGCCGGCAAGGGGCCGTATATTCTGGAAATGATGACGTATCGCTATCGTGGCCACTCGATGTCGGACCCGGCGAAGTATCGCACGCGTGAGGAAGTCGAAAAGATGAAGTCCGAAAAGGACGCCATCGACCATGTGCGCGACATGCTGCTAGGTGCCGGGCTTGCCTCGGATGAAGAGCTGAAGGCGATCGACAAGTCGATCAAGGAAGTGGTGAACGCCAGCGCCGAGTTCGCCAAGCAAAGCCCGGAGCCTGCGTTGAGCGAGCTTTGGACCGATATTTACGCCTGAGGGGGAAAACCATGGCAGTTGAAGTACTTATGCCCGCGCTTTCGCCCACGATGGAAGAAGGCACGCTGGCAAAATGGCTGGTGAAAGAGGGTGATGTGGTCAAATCGGGCCAGATCATCGCGGAAATCGAGACCGACAAGGCGACGATGGAATTCGAAGCGGTGGATGAAGGCACGGTTGGCCGGATTTTGGTGGCCGAAGGCGCGGCGGGCGTCAAGGTGAACACGCCGATCATGGTGCTGGTGGAGGCCGGGGAATCGGCGGATGCAGCGCCTGCGCCGGATGCAGCGCCTGCGCCGGTTGCTGCGGTGGCGGTGGCGGCTCCGGTGGCGGTGGTGTCGAAAGCCTCGCCCGACTGGCCGGCTGGCACGCCGATGAAGCAGATGACGGTGCGCGAAGCGCTGCGCGAGGCGATGGCGGAAGAAATGCGCGCCAACCCGAACGTGATGCTGATGGGCGAAGAGGTGGGCGAATATCAGGGCGCCTACAAGATTTCCCAAGGCCTGCTGGATGAATTCGGGCCGCGCCGGGTGGTCGATACGCCGATCACCGAGATGGGCTTTACCGGCATCGCGGTGGGAGCTGCCTGGGGTGGTCTGAACCCGATCGTCGAGTTCATGACGTTTAACTTCGCCATGCAAGCCATTGACCACATTCTGAATTCGGCGGCGAAGACCAATTATATGTCTGGCGGTCAGCTCGGCTGCCCGATTGTGTTCCGCGGTGCCAATGGCGCTGCGGCACGGGTTGGCGCGCAGCACAGTCAGGATTTCGCGGCATGGTATGCGGCTATTCCGGGTCTGAAAGTGGTGATGCCCTATTCAGCTTCGGACGCCAAGGGCTTGTTGAAGCAGGCTATTCGCGATCCGAACCCGGTTGTGTTCCTGGAAAACGAGATCCTTTACGGCCAATCGTTCGAAGTGCCGGATCTGCCAGATTTCACCATTCCGTTCGGCAAGGCGCGGGTCTGGCGCGACGGCAGCGATGTGACCATCGTGTCGTTCGGCATCGGCATGAAGTATGCGTTGGAAGCTGCTGATTTGCTTACAAAAGATGGCATTGCCGCCGAGGTGATTGATCTGCGCACGCTGCGCCCGATTGATTACGATACGGTGCTGGCAAGCGTGCAGAAGACCAACCGCTGCGTGACGGTGGAAGAAGGCTTCCCGGTGGGGTCGATTGGCGATCATCTGGCGTCAACCATTATGCAGCGCGCGTTTGATTATCTGGATGCGCCGGTGGTGACCTGCACCGGCAAAGACGTGCCGATGCCCTATGCCGCCAACCTTGAAAAGTTGGCGCTGGTGACGACTGCGGACGTGGTCGCTGCCGTGAAATCCGTTTGCTACCGTTAAGGAGGGAATGATGGCTATAGAAATTCTGATGCCGGCACTTTCTCCGACGATGGAGGAAGGCACGCTGGCGAAGTGGCTGGTGAAGGAAGGTGATGTGGTCAAATCCGGCCAGATCATCGCCGAAATCGAGACCGACAAGGCGACGATGGAATTCGAAGCGGTGGATGAGGGCACGATTGGCCGGATTCTGGTCGCCGAGGGGACTTCGGGCGTCAAGGTAAACACCGCGATTGCGGTGCTGGTCGAGGAAGGCGAGGCGGCAGATGCGGCACCTGCCCCGGTTGTGGTAAAGGCGGCGGCACCTGTTGTGGCGGCGGCCCCGGTGGTAGCGGTTGCTGCGGCTGTGGCTCCGAAGGCTGCGGGGGCGCGGGTGTTTGCCTCGCCACTGGCGCGGCGGATCGCCAAGGACAAGGGGCTTGATCTGGCAACGGTTCAAGGCTCGGGCCCGCATGGGCGGATTGTGCGGGCGGATGTCGAAGGGGTTCAGGCGGTTGCGGCGGCTCCGGTTGCGGCAGCGGTTGTTGCAGGTGCGGCTCCGATGGTGGCTGCGGCTGCGGTGACAGCGACGATGGCAACCGGGCCTTCGACGGAAACCGTGCTGAAAACCTATGCAGACCGGCCGTTTACCGAAGTGAAGCTGGACGGCATGCGCAAGACCATTGCGGCGCGGCTGACCGAAGCCAAGCAGACGGTGCCGCATTTCTACCTGCGGCGCGAGATCGAGCTGGATGCACTGATGGCGTTCCGGGCCGATCTGAATGCCAAGCTGGAAGCGCGCGGCGTCAAGCTGTCGGTGAATGATTTCATCATCAAGGCCTGTGCCTTGGCGTTGCAGCAGGTGCCAGCCGCCAATGCGGTCTGGGCGGGCGACCGGGTGTTGCAGTTCAAGAAGTCAGACGTGGCGGTTGCCGTGGCGATAGAAGGCGGGCTGTTCACGCCGGTGCTGCGTGATGCCGAGGCCAAGTCCTTGTCGGCCTTGTCGGCGGAGATGAAGGATCTGGCGAAGCGCGCGCGGGATCGCAAACTGGCCCCGCAGGAATATCAGGGCGGCAGCTTTGCGATTTCCAACCTGGGGATGTTCGGCATTGATAACTTCGATGCGATCATCAACCCGCCGCATGCGGCCATTCTGGCAGTGGGCGCGGGTGTGCAAAAGCCGATCGTCAAGGCCGGTGCGGTGGTGGTTGGCACGGTGATGTCGGTGACGCTGTCGGTGGATCACCGGGTGATTGACGGTGCTTTGGGCGCGCAATTGCTGACGGCGATCAAGGACAATCTGGAAAACCCGCTGGCGATGTTGGCCTGAGGGTAGATATGAAAAAAAGGCCCCGAGGGAAACCTCGGGGCCTTTTCAATTGGGCATCAGATTTCTTCGGCGAGCAGTTGGTCCATGGTGACGGAAGGCTGATCGCAGCCCGCCTCACCGACAATGCGGGCCGGAACCCCGGCGACGGTCTTGCAGGGTGGCACATCATGCAGCACCACGGAGCCAGCGGCGATGCGGGTGCAATGGCCGATGGTGATATTGCCCAGCACCTTCGCCCCTGCCCCGATCAGCACGCCATTGCCGATCTTGGGATGACGGTCGCCATCTTCCTTGCCGGTGCCGCCCAGCGTGACCGAATGCAGCATCGAGACGTTGTCGCCAACCACCGCGGTTTCACCGATCACGATGGAATGGGCGTGGTCGATCATGATGCCTTTGCCGATCTTGGCGGCGGGGTGAATATCGACGCCGAACACTTCCGAAACGCGCATCTGCACGAAATAGGCCATGTCGCGGCGGTTGTGCTGCCACAGCCAATGGCCAATGCGATAGGCCTGAATTGCCTGATAGCCCTTGAAGAACAGGATCGGCTGGATGAAACGCAGGCACGCCGGGTCACGATCAAACACCGCCGTCACATCGGCGCGGGCGGCCTGACCCAGATCGGGATCGGATTCGTAAGCCTCATCAGCGATTTCGCGCAGGATTTGTTCGCTCATCTCGCCGCTGGCGAGTTTCAGCGAAAACCGATAAGCCAGCGCGCGCTCCAGCGTCGGATGGTGCAAAAGGCTGGAGTGGACGAGGCCGCCCAAAAGCGGCTCGCAGCGCACCATGTCAAAAGCCTCTTCGCGGACACGGCGCCAGACCGGATCGAGGGCGGTGATTTTTGCGTTGGTTTCGGCCATGCTGTCTCTCCTGCAATGCAGTCAGATTAGCATATGGGGCGCGGCTCGCCCAGAGCCAAGGCGGTTGGCTGTGATCGTGCGTTTTCGGGCCGCCAATTCAGCAGCCAAGGCCGCCAACGACGACAGGAATTCCTCCGATCCGAGGTTGGCCGCGCGCGGGCCGCAAGCCCGCGCGCGGGCCATCAGGCTGCCATTGCCCCAGATCGGATGTGGACGGCCAAAGCGCTTGGCATAGCGATGGGCGGCATCTGCCTGATCAAGCAGTTGCCCGATCATGCCAAGCCGCTGGCCCGGCGCGGCAGCGGCGACCAAAGCCGCCGCTGCCAGCAGGTCCCCGGGAAGACAGCGCTTCATGGTCAGACTGCGACTGTGCGGGCTGGACCTGCGCCAAACCGCTGCGATAGTTGTGCGACGCTGATCGCGACCGGCCCGGTGATCGTATCAGCGGCTTGTTGCGCTGCGGTATAGGTCCAGCTTGCCGCAGAGACAGTGACTTCGCGCTTCAACGTGGCACCTTGCAGCACCCGCACCAGATAGGCCTCGCCGTCTTCGCCCAACGGCACCTCGATGGATTGCCAGTTATCGCCATCAATCCGCGTCCGGCGCACCCAATGCAGCGCGATATCGCCACCAGCCGCCTGCCGTGCGGTCAGATGTGCAACGGCATAGGGGCGCAGGCCGATACCGTTGAAAGCGGCGGTCTGCAAGACGCTGTTGGCGGCATCATAGCCAAGATCAGCCGGACCAAAGCGATAGAAGCGCTGCAAACCACGTGCGGAAAGGGGTAGGTCGATCTGCTGCAGGGCATCGTCCAGCAGCACGAACAGGCTTCCCACCGGCCAGACCGCAAGCTGCACGCCGTCGCTTCCCGCCTGCCCACGCAGCCGCATCGACAGCTCGTAGGTCTTCGGCGCGACCAGCGTGGCGGTGGTAAACTGGAAAACTTCCCAGTTTTCGGGGCTGCCATCGCCGATTGCCGCGATATTCGCGCCTGACAGCACCGCCAGCGCACTTGCCGATTGCAGTGCCCCGGATTCAATCCGCACCCGCAGGGCTGGCCCACGATCCCAGCTCCCCGGATCGGCCTGTGCAAGCGCGGTTTCCGTGACGCCCAGCACAGCAGCCTGCCCCAACTGACGGTTCAGCGTATAGGCATCGTCGGCGACCGAACTCCACAGCGCAATCGGCCCCGGCCAGGGATTGGCGGCAACGCAGGCATGCGGCGCATGTTCTGTTTCGGTACCCTTCAGCAATGGTAGATCCAGAAACAGCGGATAGACCGGAACCGAGGCTTGATAGGGGCTCCAGCCCCGGCTGGGCACGCTGACCTCGGCAGGTTCATAGACGGTGCTGTCGATCCGCATCGCCTCAATCAGCTGCAAATCGGATTGTTCAAGCCGATCAACGCGATAAAGCTGGCCTTGCAGCGTCACGGTATCGCCAACGCCGATGGCCAGTTTGGACCGTGGCAGCGCAAAGCGGGCGGTGTCACGCGACACCCGCGCTTCGGCCATCCAACGCTCTGCGATCACAGTGGCTTCCGCCGGGGTCAGCACCAGCGGCAATTCCGATTGCGACACCACGTCACCGCTCCGGTCGGGGAAGCTGGCCGCCGCCGTGGTGATGCCGAAGTCGCCCTCGGCTTCGATGAAAGACAGCCGCAAATGTGCCGGCGTTTCGGCATCCGCCGCACGGCTGCGTTCGATGATGGCATCCAGTTCCGGCGAAACCGCCAGCCTTTCTGCATCAAGCGCTTGCGGGCCAAGGCCGGTGCGGGCCTGAAACCGCAGCGCGCCGTCGCGTTCAATCACATCGGTCGGATAGGCCAGCGTCAGCGGCTGCAACGCCGCCCGCGCTGAAGTGACATCGCCAAGACTGTAGCCACGCACAACGCCCTGCACCTTCGAGACATCCAACGCCGAAACCGCACTGGCATCACAGATTTCACCGATCACCGCCGCCAGATCCTCGTTCGAGGACCGACCGTTCAGCCAATGTCCCTTGTCATAATTCGGGCCATCCGACCAAAGCTGGCTGTTGCCGGGAAAGGCCGGGAAAGGCCGCGCATCCCACGCCCAGGCCAGGCTGTTGTCAAAATCCAGCATCCGGCCTGCATAGAGATGCGCGTCGGGGTTATTCGCCGGGTCGGTCCAGTAGGCGTGCATCGCCTGATAATAGCGCAGTTGCAGCAGGTCATCGCGCAAGCCATTGGAGTAATGCGGCAGGCCGGATTCGGATGATTTCGGGTCCAGAAACACGTTGGGCTGGTTGCTGGCCTTGTCGATGGCCGCACAGCCGAACTCGGTAAAACGGATCGGCTTCGATCCCGCCACCCAGGCGGTCGCTGCTGCTGCCCGCACCCCGTCAATGCGGTTGTGGTGCGAGCTGGACCACCAGCCGCGCAGATCCTTGACGCGAAACACCCACGGCTCACCATGCGCGCCATCGGTGATGGGAAGCCGGGTTTGCGCGGTGGCCCCCGCCGCATCGGCGTAATACTGTGGCCCTGGACGGCGTTTTGCTTTGCGGACGGTGGGGCGATCAGGCCAGGGGCTTCTGCCTGCGCTCCTGCATCCATTCCCGAAGGTCTGCCACAGCATACATCACTTTGCGCCCCACGCGAACGAAGGCCGGGCCGGTTGCCTGTGACCGCCACACCTCAAGGGTGTTGGGCTGCAAGCCCAGGAACGAGGCAGCAGCATCGTTGTCGAGATACTCACGGGCACCCTGAGCAAGCATGGCTTCGATCCTGTCCAACCGCTCTATGATTTCCTGCATTGTCGTTTCCTTTCAGCATCATAGAGTGATTATGGAGGCACGGAGGAACGGGGCAAACCATCAAACTGGGACGGGCTTGCCCCTGAACGAAAGCAGCTTCTCTGCCACCTTTTCCTGGCACTCACGAAGATGGCCAGTCAGGTGGGCACGGGTCACATACCGAAACGAGACGGTGGGGTTGCTGTGATCCAAAAGCAGGGTGACGGACTGGAAGTCTAGGCCACACTCAAAGGCCCACGTCCTATAGTTGTGGCGAAGGGCATGAGGCTGATACGGAAAGCCACGGTCTGACCTGAGCACTGACACATGGCCCGAGCGGGTCGTGGTGGCCGGGAACATGAAGGGCGAGGCAAGGGGCTTGGTGTAGGCACGAAGGGCTTCCAACTCCTGGATCAGAAACCGGGGCAGCGGGCACTTGAAGACCCGCCCTGCCTTGGTGCGGGGCACAGTGAGCACCCCATCTTCATCAAGCCAATCCCATCGGGCAGTGCGGGCATTGCCAGACCGAAGCCCTGTAAAGAGCATCAGCATGAAGCAGCCCCGCGCCACCTGATCTTCCAGCGAGTCGAGCGATCGCCAAAGGGCGGGCATCTGTTCAGCGCTGACAGCCCAGTTACGGCTTTCCTCTTTGTTGAATCTCACGGCCAGCGACACCGGGTTGGGCGGAAGGTCATGGTCCCGCATCGTGTCATTATAGAGAAGGCGAAGCATCCTGAGGCTGGTATTGGCAGCATAGGGCCCATTTTTGCGGGTCATCTTCTCGTGCAAGTTCCTGCACAGCGCCCTGTCGATCGAAGACATTGGCAGCTTCATGATGGACTTGAACGGGCCTTCGGTGTGCCTGCGGTAGTCAGCGAGCGTGGACGGTTGGAGGTCATTCTTCCTTGCCTCCAGGTATCGGTCCAGGGCTTGCTGAACGGTGGGCACTGCTGACTTGGGGCGCCTTGGATCATCCCCACGGGCGAGTGCCTGCCGAAGCTCAATGGCCTTCTGCCTAGCAGTCTTGAGGGACATTTCTTCCACCCTGCCAATGGTCAGGGTGACGTAAAGCCCGCTACCATCGTTGATGCGGCCCACGAGCTTCCAAGATGCCGATTTCGAGCCCACGACAATGCGAAGGCCCGAGACTTCTTCATCATAAATCAGGGTGCCAGGGGGGCTTGTCTCAACCAACTTGGTAGCCAGCGATTGCGTGAGTTTGGTTGCCAATATTCATCCTCCAGTTGTGAAACGAGACCGAGTTTCAGACCCTATGCAGAGCACAGTTAGACAAAGCTCGATCAGGCTAGATGAAGGGATTATGACCTGAAAACAGGGACTTGGGGACCATGATTAGAGCGGGTAAAGCTCAGCAAAACGGACGACAAGCAATTGTCGATGCCGATAAAGTCGATTGCCGGATCCGCCCAAAGCGGATCGAGGTGAAAATAGACGTTATCCTCGATGTGGTAGCCAAAATATTCAGACCAATCAGCGGCATAGCTGATCTTGGTTTCGGCCCCCAGAATCGCCCGCACTTCGCTTGCCAACTGCCGCAGCGCCGCCACGGTTGGAAAGCTGTCGCCCGCCGCCCGAATTTGGCTAAGCCCGCGCATTTCTGACCCAACACAGAACGCAGCCACACCGCCTGCGGCTTTGCACAGATGCGCATAGTGCAGGATAAAGCGGCGATAGCTCCACTCCACCGGCCCGGAATAAGCCACCGCCTCGCCGACAATGGCGAAATGCGCAGGCTGAACCGAGCCGAAAAAGTTCGCCACTTCCGCAGCCGCTGCCGCTGTGCGGTCGGTTGATCCGGGCTGGCCGGGGGCTTTGTTCAAGGTGATCCGCCCGCGCCACGGCAACGGCGGCTGCCCGGTTTCCCCCGTCCACGGGTTCGGCAAGCTGTTATCGGCCAGTTGCTCCATCAGCAGGAACGGATAAAACGTCACCGCCTTGCCCGCCTCGTTCAGCGCCTTGATCCGGCACCTCCAGCGCCGCCGCCCGCCTCAGCCCAGACACCTGCCACGGCATGCCCACGCCGTCATGCAGCTTTTGTTCGACTTTCGGCGCAACCGCACAACTGCCGCAGCGCAGGTCGTTGCCAAACCACGACACCACCAACGAAACCCCGCCCGCGTTCGGCAGTTCTTCTGTCAACTGCTCCAACGATGAGGCAAAATCGGTCTTGCCCGAGGTGGAGTTGACGTTGGCCGATCTATTCACCCCCGGCCCGATCGCGTAATGTACCGGCGTTGTCGCCAGCGCATATTCGCCAGTGCCCGGAATCAGGCAAACCCCCGGCACCACCTTTGCCAGCCCCGGAAACTGCTCAGCCGTAGCGCCCTGCGCCTGCCGCAGCACCTCGAACGAAAACTGCGGCACCCGGTTGCCATAGGCCGACAGATCGAGATCCTCGATCACCACATAGGCGGTGCCACGATAGCTGGGGGCATTGCCCGTCCCTTCGACCGCTTCAATCTTCGGATCGGGCAGTTGCGCCAGATCACCCGGATAGACCCGCAGGTTCAGCTTGTCCGGGGCGACCTCATTGCCATCCGCCCACACCCGGCCCACCCGTGTGATCGGGCCTTCGCACAGCGCCACCGCAAGGCTGACGGTATAAGCATGGCTGGTGGTCGCCGGGCGTTTCGGCGTGCCTTTGCCGCCGCCCGAGCGGGTGACATTGTCCAGAAACCGGCTGGCCCAGATCACCTGCCCCGAAACCCGCACCCGCCCCCAGACCTGCGGAATGGCCGAGCCTTCGCTGGCCCCCATCACCCGAAAGCGCTCGATGCGGCCCACATCCACCGCTTCCGAGCCACCGCCCAGCACTTTCTGGTCAATCGCGCGCCCGATGGTCGCACCAATCGCCCGGCCAATCACCGCCCCCGAAAGCCCCAGCACAGTACCGCCAAAACCGGCACCAAGGGCTGCACCGGCGGCAGACAAAAGGATCGTTGCCATGGATCAGGCTCCTTCAGGAAATTGAAAACGCGCCACAATCTTGCGACGCCAAGGGGTGGAAAGGGCGGTCTCCACCACGCCATGCCCGGTATAGGCATGCACGAAAGAGGCATCCGAGCCGACGCGCGCCGCACCCCCCAGATGTTTGGCCACAGCCCCCGGACGCATCCGAAACAGCAGCACATCGCCCGGCGCTTCTTCGGTCAGCGGTTTGGCGATCAGCCAGGCACTTGCCGCAGCCAACAGGTCTTCGCGCCCTGACGCTTCCGACCAATCGGCGGAATAGGCCGGCACCGCAACCGGCTCCGCCCCGATCACCTCGCGCCAGACGCCGCGCAGCAGGCCAAGGCAATCGGTGCCCGCCGCCTTGGTGCTGGCCTGATGCAGATAGGGCGTGCCAATCCACGACCGCGCCGCCGCCACAATCGCCGCAGGA
This sequence comes from Paracoccaceae bacterium, assembly GCA_009773375.1. Taxonomy (GTDB): domain Bacteria; phylum Pseudomonadota; class Alphaproteobacteria; order Rhodobacterales; family Rhodobacteraceae; genus Cypionkella. Next base: position 10,483 of record WRPH01000022.1, on the reverse strand, counting down.
TCGCTCATCGCCCCAGACTCCCGCCGTCATTGGGTTTCGTCGAGACCGGGTAAGACGCCAGCCAATCCTCGCCCGGAATATGCGGAAAGCCGCGGAAGTTCAGGAAATTGCCGAACTTTGCCTTGCAGGTGGCAGCACTGCGGTCGCAGCCAACCTCCAGCCGCAGCAGATCACCCACGCCCAGATCAGCCCCCAGCCCGTGCCACAGATCAATCACGCGCGCGCCGTCCGCCGTCCGGTCCAGCTTGATCACACCCACCAGCCCCGCCGCGGCCCCGGTCAGCACCCGCAGCCGCCCGCGTTCAAACCAGCGCGGCGCAAATCCCTCCAGTCCATCCAGCAGCATCCGCCCCAGCGCATCAAAGCCGCTGATCGCCACCTCCACCGCATGGCCGAGCACGTTGAGATCAACACCGCAGCGCGCATCCCCCAAAATCGTTGAGCAGTTGCGCTGAAAAATCCGCCCCTGCGGCTGGTTCAGCTGGTCGGTCAGCCCGCGCAATTCGGCCTTGAACGCCCCGCCCGCCCGGCTGATTTCACCAAAACTGCCGCGAAACTGTTCAATCCGCTGCCCGGTATCAGCCCAGTTTACCAGCCAGGCCCGCACCTCGGCGCCGTCAAACCGCCCCGCAGCCAGATCACCTTCCTCCACCGCAGCATCCGACAGCGCCCCCACGGTTTCCGAGTTGTCCACCGACAGCCCGGTGCTTTGCTGCAAGGCCCGCGCCGTCATGCCAGAACTCGCCTTGAACACCGCCCCGTCAAACGCCAGATCGCGGTCGTGGTCGGTAAAACCGTAAGCCACACCATCCTTGCGCGTCACCCGCCACGCCCGGCAGACGGTGGTGACGCCCTGCCCCAAATGGTCCAGCAACTCTTGCCGCGCCGTAACACCCGTCATCATACCCGCACCTCCACGATCGGCACATTCGGCACCTCGCCCGCGCGGAATGACGCGACCGAGGTTTCGATGCGGTCGCTGTCAAACCGCGCCGGCACGTCGAATTCAAAGCCTGCCGTAATCTCGGCACCGATATCCGGCGCGACCACAAAGCTGACCATCCCGCTTGCGGCATCAACGCTGAATTCCAGCCCCTCCACCTTCGGATCGCCGCCAACCGCCACCAACACAGTGCCCGCCACCGGCTTGGCAATCGGGCGCACATACGCCGCACTGCCCGAGGCATAGGTCTTCACCAGCTGAAACTGCGTGCGAACACCATCGCCAACCGCAATCCGCTGGTCAAACGCGGAAATTGCCGCCCCCGCCGGACCCGATTTGTAATCCGACCAATCCTTCCAGCGAAACGCATGCAGCCTCCCGCGCCGCGCCTCGAAGAACGCCAGCAGCGTATCGACATCCTCCAGACTGCGCAGACCAAACCCGGCATCATAGCGCCGCCGCGAGTGCTCCCATGGCGTGTTGCGTTCTTCAAAGCCATTGGCCAGCGTGACAATCTCGGTCAGCCGCTCTGGCCCGCCCTGGCTGCCAAAGCTGACATTGGCCGGAAACCTGATTTCGTGAAACGCCATTGCTATCCCTCACCGATTTCTTTGCCCGCGCGCCAGCATCCGCTGCGCTTGCGCCGCGATCTGGGTCTGGCTGCGCTGAAAACCCTGCACGTCCGGCGTGGTGATGTTCATCACCACCGTCACCGGCCGCCCGCCGCCCTGCGCCTGCACGCCCAGGCGGCCATCCGCGCCGCGCGCCAAGGGCATGATCGCCTCCGGCCCCGCCTCGCCCATCAGGCCCTGCCCACCGCGCATCGCAAACGCGGTTGGCGCTGACACAACCCCGCCCCTGGCAAACGGCATCACCCGGCCTTGCGAGAAACTGCCGCCATTCGCAAACGGCATCAGCCCGCCCAAAAGCCCGTTGATCCCACTCGCAAAAGCCCCACCCAGCGCGTTCTGTACCGGCTTCATCGCAATGCCATAGACGGTATCGACCATCGACTTGGCCACCAGCTTCAGCGCGTCCGACAGTTTCGCGCCGTCAAACACCAGCCCGTCAAACGCCCGCCGCAAACCACCGCTGATGCCGTTGGACAGCACCCCAACCTCGCGCCCGGTGAACACCAGACTGTCGCGCATCCGGGCCAACTCGCCCTCGAACGCCCCCACCATGCCGGTGGTGCCGCTCAGCGTGCTTTCAAGCGCCGCAATCTCGTCCTGCATCTCTGAAACCGTCGCCATCGCCTGCCCCTTTCGCCACATCTGGAAACGCCGCCGCCAGCTCTTCCAGCCGCGCCCGCGTCAGGGGGGGCAGAGCCGCCTCTGCCCCCAGCATGATCCGCAATTCGATGGGGCTCAGTTGCCAGAACGCCTGTGGCGTCAGATGCAAGCCGCCCATCCCGGCCCGCATCAGCCCCGGCCAGTCGATGCGCGTCATCCTTCCCCCGGCAAGGCAAAGGCCCGCGCCAGCAGTTCCGCCGCCGCCCGTGCCGCCTCTATCGGACCGCCGCCGATCTCCACCGTGCGCAGATCACTGGCAGCACCTTGCCAGCCGCCGCCACGCAGGCCCGCAACCACCAGCGCCAGCACATCGCGGCTGGAAAACCGTCCCTGTTCGAACCGCTCGACCATCTCGATCAGCGACCCGGCTTCAAGGCTGGTCTCCAGTTCCGCCAGCGCCCCCAGCGTCAGCTTGGCAACATGGCGGACCCCGTCCAGCCAGATCGCCACCTCTCCGGCATAAGGGTTCGCCATCACAGCGCCGTAAAGGTCAAAGCCCCGGCCGAGGCCAGCGTCATCTCATAGGTCGCCTCGCCGTTATGGCTGCCCGCATATTCGATCGCGGTGATCTGGAACGGGCCTTGCACGACGCCAAAGCTGGGGATCACCACCTGAAACCCCGGCATTTCGGCGTCAAAGAAGATCTGCCGCGCCCGCTCATCGGTATTGGCATCGCGAAACACCCCCGAGCCGGAAATCGAGGCCGTCTTCACCCCCGCCCCCGCCAGCAATTCCCGCCAACCGCCCGCACTTTCCAGCGAGGTCACATCCACCGTTTCGGCGTTGAAGCTGATCCGCGTCGCCCGCAAACCCGCCACCGTGATGAACGAACCATCGCCCACCATATCGACCTTGATCAGCAGGTCTTTGCCGTTCTGAACCGCCATGGGTATCTCCTGAATGTGCCCACAAATGGGGCGATTGACTCAAAGCTCGATCCGCGCCCGGAAGGTCATGTCGATGCGCCGCAGCGCGCCGCCATCCAGCCGCCGCGCCGTGGCCCGCAGAAATCCGATGGAAACCAGCGTTCCCGTCGCCAGCGTCAGGCCTGCATCGACCAGCGCCTCGGAAACTGCGCCCGCCAGCGTCTTGGCGCTGACAAAACCGCTGGCATCGCTGATCACCGCCACCTCAAAGCGATGCTCAGCGCCTCCGCTGGTCTTGTCGGCTTGATCCACCACCTGCTCCGGCCCGATCAGCACATAGCTGCCAGGGGCCGTTCCCGGTGGCATCGCATCGACGATGCTGACCCCTGCCAAAGCCGGAAAGCCGGCAAGCCGCGCGAAAACTGCGGCTTGCAGCGCCGCTGCCGCCTGATAGCTCATGCCGCAACCTCCTCGCGGGCAAAGCAGGTCAGATAGCGCCCCTCGGCGTCCCGCTCTGCCACCGCCAAAATCGTGAACAACCGCGCGCCGTCGCGGAAACGCTGCTCGGGCTTGGGGCGCGCGCCAGACCCGACCGGCGCCGCCCGCACCGTGATACGAAAGGCCACCTGCGCAACAGCCACCTCGCCGCCACTTTCGCGCCCCGCACCCGGTAACACCTCGGCCCAAAGCGTGCCAAGCGCCACCCAGCTTTGCGCAAACCCACCTGCGCCATCCGGCACCGTCACCGGCGCTTCCAGCACCAGCGCCCGGCTCAACCGAACCCCGCTCATGCCGCACCGCCGCCCAGCACCCGCACCGTGCGCCAGCGTTCGATCAACGCCTGCACCGCCAACGGCACCCCGGCCACGCGCTGCCCCAGATCGTGGCGGTTCTCATAATACTCCGCCGCCAACAGCAGCACCGCCTGCGCCAGATCGGCCGGAACCGCCGCCCAGACCGCGCCAAAGCCCGCGTCGAACACCACTTCGGCGCGGCCATCCGTCGGCACTGTCGGCAACAGCACCCCCGCCGCCACCAGCTTGGGACGGTGCATGTCCTGCACCAACCGGTAGCGATCCACCGCCACCGGCAGCGTCACCTCGTTCACATCCACCAGCGCCACCGACACCAGCGCCGTCACCGGAGCCACCGGCAGCGCCTGCTCGCCCGCCCGCCGCCAATCGGCCAGCACCAGCTTCAGCCGCCGCGCCAGCAGCACCTTGCCGATCCGCGCCTCGATCGCCGCCATCGCCGCGCGCAGATAGGCCTCGATCAACCCATCCTGCAGGCCATCATCGCTGAACCCCGACCCCAGCCGCAGATGATCCTTCAACGCCTGCACCGGCAAGGCCTGCGCCGCAACGCCCGTCACTTCCGTCAACATCATGCTCGCCATCCCTTGTCTCCTGCCCCAAATCAGTCTGGACGCGCGCCCCGCACCGCTCGAACGGGAGGGGAGCAGCTAGACGGCGCGGACCCCGGCGCGCGTCCAATGCCCGGCCCCCGCAAGAAGGCCGGACAGTCGTTACCGCGTCAGGCGTTACCGCATCAGGAAACCGCGATTTTCAGCAGCTTGATCGCCGCGAAATCGGTGACATCGCCGCCCACCCGCTTGCTGGCGTAGAACAGCACGTTCGGCTTGGCCGAGAACGGATCGCGCAAGATGCGCAGGTCAGGACGTTCAGCGATGGTGTAGGCCGATTTGAAATCGCCAAACGCAATCGCATAGGCATTGGCGGCAATATCCGGCATGTCTTCACAGATCAGCACCGGATAGCCCATCAGCCGCGCCGGTTCCGCCGCAGCCAACCCGTCCGACCACATGAAGCGGCCATCGGCATCCTTCATCTTGCGCACGGCCCCTGCGGTTTTCGAGTTCATGATGAAGCTGGCGTTGGCGCGATATTCCGCCCCCAGCGCATAGACCAGGCTAATAATGCAATCGACCGAGTTGGTCGGCGCGAAATCCGCCGCAGCCCCGGTCGGGATGTAGCCGATATTGCCCCAGCTCCACGACGCATTCGCCACCTTGGCCGGCAGCAGAATGCCCTTGGGCTTGTCCACACCATCACCGCTGATGAACGCCGCAGCCTCTGCCCGGATAAAGCGGGTCGCAATCTTGTCGGCGAGCCAGCCTTCCACGTCAAAGGCGCTGTCATCCAGCAACCGCTGGCTGGCCTTCGGCATCGCCGAAAGTTCGTGCAGCTTGATCGAGATCCGCTCAATCGCCGGCGTCGCGGTTTCTGCCGTGGCCGTGGCTTCCGTCGCCCAGCCCGACCCGACTTCCGAACGGTCGATCAGCACATCAAACGAGGTCGCCTCGACCTGCACCACATTCGAAATCGCCCGCAGGGACGAGGTCGAAACCAGCATGCCGCGAATGCTGTCCGCCGTCTGCGGGTCCACCAGATAGCCGCCATCGGCGGCGACGGCGGTGCTCATCGCCTTGCCTTCCAGCACAAGGCCGCGCAGGCCGTCGTCATCTCCCGAACGCAGATAGGCGCCAAACGCCTTCTTGTGCGGCACATCCAACTCGGCATGCGCCGAAAGCGCGGGGCGGGAATAGGTCATCTGTTTGCGATCCAGCATGGTCAGTCGCTCTTCCTGTTGTTGCAGTGATTGTTTCACATCGTCCTGAAAGCCCTTGAAGGCGTTCAGAAATCCGGCCATCGCGGATTTCACGTCCGCACCCGGATTTGCGGCCAGAATCTGGGGCATCCCCATCTGGGCGGCGGGCATAGCTCCACCGGCCCGAGCCTTGGTCTCGGTCATCTTGATTTCCTTGAGTTTGGTCGTGAAAGGCCGCGCTAGACGCGCCCGGCCAAAGACTGGCGCGCTTCGTCGAAAAGCTGCACCATGCTGCGCCAGACCTCTGCGTCAGGGTCATCCCCCTTTGCCGAAACCCGCGCCTCGGGAAGCATCGGGAAGGTCACAAGCGACACCTCCCAAAGCTCCAGCTCCGACAACAGCCGCTGGCCCTTGCCGTCGCGTTCCGCCTTGACGGTGCGGTAGCCGATCGACAGCCCGTCAATCGCCCCCGCCGTCAACAGAGCCACCGCCTCGCGGCCCTTGTCCACCTCGGTCAGGATGCGGCCCTTGACCCACAGCCCCACCGCATCCTCGCGCACCTCGTCCCAGACGCCGATCGGCTGGGTCGGGTCGTGCTGCCACAGCATCTTGACCGCCCGCCCCGCTGTGGTCAGCCGGGCCAGACTGGCGGCATAAGCCCCCTTCTGCACCACGTCGCCGCCCTGATCCCGCTTGCCAAACAGGCTGGCATAGCCCGCAACCCGCGTGCCATCGGTCACCGTCAGGCCGGTTTCGGGCTGGTGGAACTTCCACTCCGGCGCGCCCTGCATCATTCCAATCATCGCATGCCCTTTCATTTTCCCGCCGCCCGGATCAAGGTTTCCGCCATCTGCGCCAGCAAGAACGCAGCCACGCCGTAAACCCCGACCCAAATCCGCTTTTCCAGCCGCTCCAGCACCGCATCAATCTGGCCCAGCCGGTATTCCAGCGCCGCCCAACGCTGTTCAGCCACGCGTTCATTCGCCTCGATCCGCGCTTGGGCGGCGTCAAAACTGTCGTAAAGATAGCGCGAGCCTTCGGACGGTTTGCGCGGCGGCGTCATTCGCCCTCCTGCAGGCGCGGCAGCCCCAGCAGGATGCGCTTTTCGACTTCGCTCAGGAAATCCGCCGCCCCCACCCGCGCCCAAAGCTGATCACGTTCCACCGCCAACGCCGGGATCTGATCCAGATCGGGCCGCAGTTCCACCAACTCGCCGGTAAAGGTCGACAGCCAGTGCGACACCCCCGCCGTCACCCGCGCCACCAGTGGCAGCACGGTCAGCCGGTAAAACGCCCGGTTGGCCTCCTGATAGTTGGAATAGGTCGCATCGCCCGGTATCCCCATCAGCATCGGCGGCACCCCGAAGGCTGTGGCAATTTCACGCCCCGCCGCCTCTTTGGTCTTCTGGAATTCCATATCCGACGGGCTGAACCCCATCGGCTTCCAATCAAGCCCCCCCTCCAGCAACATCGGCCGCCCGGCATTGCGCGCGCCCTGATGGTGCATCTCCATTTCAGAAACCAGCCGGTCATACTGATCGTTGGAAAGCTGCGCCTGCCCGTCCGCGCCCTTGTAGACAATCGCCCCCGAAGGCCTGGCTGCATTGTCCAGCAGCGCCTTTGACCAGGCCGAGGCGCTGGAATGCACGTCAATCGCCACCGCCGCCGCCTGCAACGGGCTAAAGCCGTAGTGATCATCCGCCGGATGGAAGGTCTTGATATGGCAGATCGGCTGGCTTTCCGGCGTCATCGCAAAGCGATGCGTCCGCCCGCCGACCGAATAGTCATAGGCCACCGGCCAGCCATCCGCCCCCGGCACCAGCACCATCCGGTCTGACCGCAGCACATGCAACTCGCCCGGTATCCGGCCCAAGCCCGGCACCGCCTCGATATAGGCGTTGCCCGACAACAACAGATGCCCGTAGATCGCCTCGAACAGCTCGGCCCGGCCCTGCGCCGCATTTGGTCGGCGGATCAGCTCCATCACCGGGTGATCGTCATAGCGCCGCTCGGCATCCTGCAACACCAGGGGCATCGCCGCCGCCGCTTCTGAAATCAGCTTGACGGCGCGGAACGCCATCGGGTTGCCCTGAAACCCGGCCTTGCCGAGGCTGACAAGATCGCGCGGGCTCCACGCCACCCGGCCCGACCCACCCCAGGCCACCACGCGCCCGGTGGCCGAGGCCTTCTGTTCCGGCACCTGCGGCGCGCGCTTCAGGAAATCGAACACCATGCTCAGTCGCTCCTATCTTCCCGGCCCCAGCGTCTGACGCCGTGGCCGCGCTTGTCTGAAGGCAGTTCTAATCCGGAAAAGTTTAAGTATCCCAAACCCAGCGCGCGCTGCCCTAAAGCGTCCGCATCTGCGGGTTGCGATGCTTTTCCGACGGCTCCACGATCAGATCGGTCAGCGCCCAGACCAGCGCATCCACCCGGTCCGGGCTGCCCTTGCCCAAGAACCCCTGCGCCGTCATCTGCACCATCTGCGCCTCCAGCGCCGCCAAGCCCCGCAGATGCGACACCCGCCCCTGTTCATACAAGGCCGACACCGGCTCGGCCCGGATGCCCTTGCCGCGCGACGCCCGCACCGCCCGGAACGGCACCAGCGGATCAATCTGCCGGATCACCCCCTCCACCAGATCGCCGCCCTGATTGACCTCGGCCACCAGCCGGTCGGCGCCGTGCCGCTGCATCGCAGCAATCGCCGCCCGCGCCCATTGATCAGGGCTTGCGCCCTTGACCGAGGCATCCTCCAACACCACCGCATGCCAGTTTTGCGGCGGCCCTTCCGTCACCGCCCCCACCACCACGATGCCGCATTCATCCGATTTGCCATGGCCGGTGACAGGCGGGTCCACCGCCACCACGATCCGCTGCAAGCGGGGTGCCGCATCAAGCCGCCCCGCCTCCAGCGCAGCCGTGGTCCACAACGCCCCCGCCACATCCTCCAGCAACAGGCCCTGCAACTCCTGCGCCCCCAGCGCTGTGCCGCCATAACGGGCCTGCACCTGCTCCAGAAAGCTCGCGGCAAGATAGGCGCGGTTGGCATCGGTCGGCGCATGCGTGACCACAGTGGAAGGGTTTTTCAGAATGTCCTTCAACACCGCCACATTCTGCGGCGTCGTCGTCACCACCTGCCGCGGGTTTTCCCCCAGCCGCAGCGCAAACTGCAACTGATCCCACGCCTTTTCCGCCTTGGGCCATTTCGCCAATTCATCCACCCAGGCCGCATCAAACTGCGGCCCGCGCAAACTGGCCGGATCATGCGCCGAAAACACCTGCGCAATCGCGCCGCTGGGCCACAATAACTGCTTGCGCGTCGCCTGCCACTCCGGCCGCCGATCCGGCGGCGAGCAGGCCAGAATGCCGCTGTCGCCTTCGATCATCACCTTGATCACCTGCTCCACCGTTTCGCCCACCAGCGCCACCCGACGCGAGCGGCCAAGATCCTGTGGGGCCGCGCCTTCGACCTCGGCGCGCACCCATTCCGAGCCGGCGCGGGTTTTCCCCGCGCCACGCCCGCCCATGATCACCCAGGTTTTCCACGCACCATCCGGTGGCAACTGATGCGGCAGCGCCCAGAATTCGAACATCCACGGCAGCGCCATCAGCGCATTATCCGACAGCCCATCCAGAAACGCCTCAACTTCCTGCGGCGTTGCGCAAGCAAGCCAGTCTGCGCCCGATCTCATCGCGCGCGGCGTGTAGGTTAAGCTCGCCGGTTCCGACAGCCCCGGCCACCTGTTTGCGGAGTTTATCAACGCGTCCCCTTTCATCCATGACCATCTGAAACGCAGCTTTGAGGTCGCGGACAGCCTGCGCCGCCGCTTTTGCCTCGTCGATCTGTCCCGCCTTGATCGCATTCAGCGCGCGGACCAGATCCTCTGCGGTTGATTGGTAAAGTTGCTCTGTTGCCGCCAGCAAATCCACTGGCGGTTCATCTCCGACGGAGAACTTGATTGTCATCTGCTGCTATGCCCGCCTCTCATGCCGCCCCCGCACGAGTGAAATGAAAAAACGGCGCAAGGGGTTGCCCCCCTGGCCGTTCGCCCACCTCTTCTAGCATGCCCAAATCTCTACAGCAGAGCGGGCGCAGAGTCAAGTTAATTGCCCTGCAATATCAGTGACTTGCGCGCGCAGGCTTAAGGTTTCGTTCATGTTTGGCCGCAAGCCCGCCCCGGCCCGCGCCGCAGCCAATGCTTAAAAAACCCTGAACGCCTGACGCCAACCCTTTGAAACGGCACACAAAACCAACCCCGTCCACGCGTGGACAGGGCCGAATTCAGTTGCCGTCCTGCCCCTGCTGCGCCTCCAACGCCCGCCATTTGGCGACGTTTTCGTTATGCTCGGCCAAGGTTTCCGCAAAGGCATGCCCGCCCGATCCGTCCGCCACGAAGAACACATATTTCGTGCTGTCCGGGTTCAATGCCGCCTCGATGCTCAACCGTCCGGGGTTCGCAATCGGGGTCGGCGGCAGCCCGTCGATCACATAGGTATTAAAGGGCGTCTCGCGTTTCAGCTCCGATTGCCGCAGCCCCCGACCCAGCACGCCCTCGCCTTTTGTGATGCCATAAATCACCGTCGGGTCGGTCTGCAACTTCATCCCCTGCGCCATCCGGTTGATGAAAACGCTGGCCACCTGCTTGCGTTCCTCCGGGATGCCGGTTTCCTTTTCGACGATAGAGGCCATGATCAGCGCCTCTTGCGGCGTCGCATAGGGCAAGCCTTCCGCCCGCGTCGCCCACAGCTCGGCAAGGGTCTTGCTCTGCCGGTCGGTCATCTCGGCAATCAGCTTGCCCCGGTCGGCACCCTTATCGA
>WRPH01000021.1 GCA_009773375.1 Paracoccaceae bacterium | reverse complement strand
CAGACATCAGGTCTCGTGCCAAGCTGGTCTCCATCGCAGATACCAGCTTGAATCACGTTCAGCACGTCCTGTGAATCCCTTTTGTCAACACGGCCTAGCGAAAGACAGGTTTTTGCCCAAATCTGGCCATAATTGGGAGCAGATTCCGCGATTGTCTTTCGAATAAAAGATCGGCTTCAATCTGTGATTGTTTATTGATTTTACAGGGTGCGGCAGGGTTGCAATGCCGGATTTAATACGGCGAATCAGTAATAAGGATGCGGGTCGTTCCGATCCCGCTTCCATAAGCGAACAGAGGTGCGGGCGGTGTGGATTACACCAGCCGCTCCACCTCTTTCGCCGCCCGCACAAAATCCGCGAACAGCGGGTGCGGCGCGAAGGGTTTTGATTTCAATTCCGGGTGGAACTGCACGCCAATAAACCACGGGTGGTCTTTGACCTCGACGATTTCGGGCAGGCGGCCGTCGGGGCTCATGCCGGAGAAGATCAGGCCGCATTTTTCCAGCTCGGTAATGTATTTCGCATCGACCTCATAGCGGTGGCGGTGGCGTTCCTCGATCGTGGTGGTGCCGTAGATTTGCGCCACATGGCTGCCGGGTTTCAGCGTGGCGGTATAGGCACCCAGCCGCATGGTGCCGCCTTTGGCATCGCCCGCCTTGCGCTGGACGACATGGTTGCCCTGAATCCACTCTTTCAGGTGATAGACGACGGGGGTGAAGCGCTTGGCACCGGCCTCGTGGTCGAATTCTTCGGAACCGGCATTGGTGACGCCGGCCAGATTGCGGGCGGATTCGATGACGGCCATTTGCATGCCCAGACAGATGCCCAGATAGGGGATCTTCTTTTCGCGGGCAAATTGCGCGGCCTTGATCTTGCCTTCGGTGCCACGCTCGCCAAAGCCGCCGGGCACCAGAATGGCGTGGAAGTTTTCAAGGTAGGGCGCGGGGTCTTCGCGTTCGAAGATTTCGGCGTCGATCCATTCGGCCTTGACCTTGGTGCGGTTGGCCATGCCGCCATGGGTCAGCGCCTCGGCGATGGATTTGTAGGCGTCTTCCAGCTGGGTGTATTTGCCGACGATGGCAACACGGACCTGGCCTTCGGCGTGGGTCAGACGGTCCATCACGTCTTCCCAGCGGGCGAGGTTGGGCTTGGGCGCGGGGGCAATGCCGAAGGCGTCGAGCACGGCCTGATCCAGCCCGGCGCGGTGGTAGGCCAGCGGGGCTTCGTAGATGGTTTTCAGATCATAGGCGGGGATGACGTGTTCTTTGCGGACGTTGCAGAACAGCGCGATCTTTTCGAGTTCACGGTCGGGGATCGGGTGTTCCGAGCGGCAGACCAGCACATCAGGGGCAAGGCCGATGGATTGCAGTTCTTTGACCGAGTGTTGGGTGGGTTTGGTTTTCAGCTCACCCGAGGCCGCGAGGTAGGGCAGCAGGGTGAGGTGCATCAGGATCGACTGGCCGCGCGGGCGTTCGTGGATGAACTGGCGGATGGATTCGAAGAACGGCAGGCCTTCAATGTCGCCAACTGTGCCGCCGATTTCACAGAGCATGAAATCAACCTCATCATCGCCGATGCGCAGGAAGTCCTTGATTTCATTGGTGACGTGCGGGATCACCTGAATGGTTTTGCCCAGATAGTCGCCGCGGCGTTCTTTCTCCAGCACGTTGGAGTAAATGCGGCCCGAAGAGATGGAGTCGGTCTGGCGGGCGGAGACGCCGGTGAAGCGTTCGTAATGGCCAAGGTCGAGATCGGTTTCGGCGCCGTCATCGGTGACGAACACCTCGCCGTGTTCAAACGGGCTCATCGTGCCGGGATCGACGTTGAGGTAGGGGTCGAGTTTGCGCAGGCGGACGGAATAGCCGCGGGCTTGCAGCAGGGCACCAAGCGCCGCCGAGGCAAGGCCCTTGCCAAGCGAGGACACCACGCCGCCGGTGATGAAGATGTAGCGTGCCATGGGGCCTCCCGCGATTGGTTAATGGGCTTGCGATTCGCGCTTTCGGAATCACAGCATCACGGGAGTTGAGCAATAGCTGAGACAAGCCAATTGCGCAACCCGACCGCTAGATGCTGTCGGATTGGCCGATAAAGCGGCAACAGATGGTATCAGTTCGAAGCGGGCGGGATGGCCGGAGCAGCAGGCGGCGTGGCTGGCGCGTCGGTGCTGGCGGGGGGCAGCAGGTCGCCGCCTTTCGGCAGGCCCGATTGCGCCGGGGCAGGCACCGGGGCGTCAACGCCCAACTGGTCGATCACCGAGGTGGACGAGGCATCGCGTGCGGCCAGAATGGTCATGGTGATCGAGGTGGCGATGAAGCAGATCGCCAAGATCCACGTCACTTTGCCAAGCGCGGTCGCGGCCGCACGGCCCGAGATCGCGCCGCCACCGCCCCCCATGCCAAGCCCGCCACCTTCAGACCGCTGCAACAGCACCACGCCGATCAACAGCAGCGCGAGGATGAGATGGACGGTGAGAAGGACGTTTTCCATGCGGTCAGGCTTTCCAAAGAGACTTGGGGTATCTAGGCGGATGCGGGCAGGCGCGCAAGCCCTTCGCACAGGTCGTGGTCATCCTCTCTGCTCAAATATCCCCGCCGGAGGCTCTGTCGCGGGCGGCGGGTGCCTCCGGCGGGAGTATTTGCGCCAAGATGAAGCCGGGGGATCATTATGGCCCGGATCATTCTGGCCCGGATCATTCTGGCCCGGATCATTCTGGCGTGGTGCAGACGGCGGAGAGTTTGTTGCCGTCGGGGTCGCGGACGTAAGCTGCGTAGAAATGCGGGGTGTAGCGCAGGCCGGGCGCGCCTTCATCGGTGCCACCGTGGCTGAGGGCAGCGATGTGGAAGGCCTCTACGGCGGCGCGGGTATGGGCGGCGAAGGCGGGCATCGAGCCGTTGCCGATGGTGGCGGGCTTGCCGTCGAAGGGTTTGTTGACCCAGACCAGCACTTGATCCTGACCGGGCGCGCCATAGCCGATTTCGCTTTCGTCGCTTTTCAGCAGGGTCAGGCCAAGGGGCGCGAGGGTGGCGTCGTAGAACCGCTGCGACCGCGCGAGGTCGTTTGAGCCTAGGGTGATGTAGAGCAGCATTATTCCTGCACCTCGTCCACCGTGGCCTGGCCTGACAGGCGCTGGCGGATGATGCTCCACGACAGGCCGATACCCAGCACCACCGACAGCGCGATGATGCCGAGCCAGAGGTTGAGTGAGGGGTTTTGCAGGGTGAGGATCTGATAATCAATCAGCACCCAGACCAAGGCGCCGACGATGGCAGCGACCAGCACGATGCCAAAGGCCCCGATCGAGCGCAGCGTGGCACCGATATAGATCAGGTAGCCGACGCCCAGCAGCAGGCCGAACAGCAGCGTCAGCGGCATTTGCGTGCCCCAGTTTGCCTCGGGACAGCAGCACGAAGGCGCCGAGGATGCGGATGAGAATGCCCATGAAAGCCCCCTTGTTTGTGCTTTGGTGGCGCATCTGTGGCATGCTGTCCAGCCAGCTTGCGATTTAGCGGTTTCACACCGGCGTTTGTGTCGCTATAGGTCGCGCGGTTTTTCCAGAACGCGAAGGATATGCCATGGCCAATGTTGTTGTCGTCGGCGCTCAGTGGGGCGACGAAGGAAAAGGGAAGATCGTCGACTGGCTTTCAGAGCGGGCCGATGTGATCGCTCGTTTCCAGGGCGGTCATAATGCCGGGCATACTTTGGTGATCGACGGCAAGGTCTACAAGCTGTCGTTGCTGCCGTCAGGCATCGTGCGCGGCGGCAAGTTGTCGGTGATCGGCAATGGCGTGGTGCTGGACCCGTGGCATCTGGTGCAGGAGATTGCCAAGCTGCGCGGGCAGGGCGTCGAGATCAGCCCCGAGAATTTGATGATCGCGGAGAATGCGCCGCTGATCCTGCCGATCCATGGCGAGCTGGACCGGGCGCGCGAGGGCCAGACCTCGGTTGCCAAGATTGGCACCACTGGGCGCGGTATTGGTCCGGCCTATGAAGACAAGGTCGGGCGTCGGGCGATCCGGGTGGCGGATCTGGCGGATGAGACGACGCTGGTGACGCGGGTGGACCGGCTGATGGGCCACCATGACGCGCTGCGTCGCGGTCTGGGCGTGGAGCCAATCGACCGTGATGCGTTGCTGGCGCAGCTGCGTGAAATCGCGCCGCAAGTGCTGCCCTATGCCAAGCCGGTGTGGAAAGTGCTGACCGACGCGCGCCGCGCTGGCAAGCGCATCCTGTTTGAGGGCGCGCAAGGCGCGTTGCTGGACATTGATTTCGGCACCTATCCGTTTGTGACCTCTTCCAACGTCATCGCCGGGCAGGCGGCAACCGGGGTGGGGCTTGGCCCGACCGCGATTGATTTCGTGCTGGGCATCGTGAAGGCCTATACGACGCGGGTGGGCGAAGGCCCGTTCACGGCAGAGTTGCACGACGCCGATGGCGAGCGTCTGGGTGAGCGGGGGCATGAATTTGGCACTGTGACCGGGCGCAAGCGGCGCTGCGGCTGGTTTGATGCGGTTCTGGTGCGGCAGACTTGTGCGACCAGCGGCGTGTCGGGCATCGCGCTGACCAAGCTGGATGTGCTGGACGGCTTCAAGACGCTGAAGATCTGTGTGGCGTATGATCTGGATGGGGTGCGGCTGGATTACCTGCCGACCGCTGCCGATCAACAGGCACGCTGCACGCCGATCTATGAAGAGCTGGAAGGCTGGAGCGAGACCACCGCAGGCGCACGGTCCTGGGCCGATCTGCCCGGCGCTGCGATCAAATATGTGCGGCGGATTGAAGAGCTGATCCAATGCCCGGTGGCGATGCTGTCGACCAGCCCGGAGCGCGACGATACCATTCTGGTCACCGATCCCTTCGCGGATTGATCTGAGGCGGGTTTGGTCTAAGTGCGGCGTTGGACATGTGGCAAGCCTACCTGGGCTTGTCCAGCCCTCGGAGATGAGCATGGCGTTAAGTTACAAAGCCCGCAAACGCTGGTCGTTGCTGATCTTGCTGGTTGGCATGCCGATCTATGTGGTGATCGCGGTCAGCCTGATGAATTCGATCCAGCGCCTGCCGCTTTGGGCGGAAGTGCCGGTCTATATCCTGCTGGGGTTTGGCTGGATCTTGCCGTTCAAGCGGGTGTTCAGTGGTATTGGTCAGCCCGATCCTGACGCCGCTGATCGGGATATGTGATCAGAAATGAAAACAGGCGGAAAGACCCCCCGGTCTTTCCGCCTGTCTTGTGGGGCGTGAGTGGCAGCCTCCGCCCGCGAACCTGGGTCAGCCTGCGTTGCGCAGGGCTTCGGCCAACAGCGGTGAACGATCCGTCACCGCAAACTGGCCGCGTTTGATCTTGGCGATGCGACCTTGCCGCAGCAGGGTACCGAACACGCGCAGGCTGTCTTCCCGGCTGTGATCGGGTGCGTCGTTCAGCGTTTCCAGCTGACGCATCACGATGGTGCGGGTGAACAGCGGCCGCCCCAGCACCTGCGCGCAATAGACCGCAGAGGCTTCCAGCAAGTCAGGCAGGCTGTTGGCCCCAAGCTTTTCGGCGAAATCGGCAAAGCTGTTGCCTTCGGCGAACAGATTGACCTCTGCTTCGGTTTCGCCGCCGTCTTCATCTTCGAAATCATCGTCGGCGTTGCCAAGCAGGGTGTCTTCGGCCTTGAAGGCGGCGCTGCCTGCTGCCGATACGCGGCGCGGGCGGACCGGCATTACCACGCGCGGCGCGGTTTCGGTGCTGTTGGTGGCCAGCGTCGGCTGGGGTGTCGGCGTGGCGCCGGGTTTGCGGTCGATGCGCAGCTCCGACACCAGCACCAGCGGCGAGGGGCGCTCGGAGGCAGGGCGTTGGTCGGCTGCGGGGCGTTGGTCGGTTGCGGTCGGGCGCACCACGTTTTGCAGATCGCTGCGGTAGGCTTTTTGCGGGTCAACAGGCGGCTTGCCGGGGTGGGCGGCGTTGATCTGGCGCTCGGCTTCGGTGGCTGCAACGGCGGCCTTCAGATGCGAGATCGCGGCATGGCGGCGGCGGTTGGCTTCGTCGTCCATTTCCGAATTGGTGTGTGCAATCAAGCGGCTGACAGAGTCATCCTGCGAGGTGGCTTCCAGAATCCGGCGGCTTTCGACGGGGTCGGCATGCGGCGGCAGGTCGGCGGCCACGGGCTTGGCTGCGATGGCCATGTGGATGGCATCGTGCAGGCGCTGATCTTCGCTGCTGTCTGCCGGTTGTGGAGCGACCTGACGCAGCGGACGCACCGGGCGGGGGCCCGCGATGGGGGGGGCGACGGGAGGGGCGGCGGCAGGCAGATCGCCGGTGATTTCGGCTTCCAGAGCGGCGAGTTCGGCTTGCAGGGCGGCTTCGGCCTCGGGCGACAGCAGGCTGGGTTGCGCCAGCGGGGCCGGTGCTGCGACAGGAGCGGGTGGCGCGTCGGCGCGGCGGATCTTGATCACCCGCGCGCGCGCCCGTTGCAGGCGTTCCCCGACAACCGAGATCGGCGCTTCGGCGGCGGGTTCGGGTGTGGGTTCAGGTTGGGGGGCCGCAACGGGTTCTGTTCCCGAAGCGGTGAGGCCGCCTTCCATCCGCGCCAGCATCTCGGCGGTGTCGTCTTCGGTGTCTTCAAAGCCCGGATCGGCGGCGTAGCTGGCTTCGATCTGGGTGCCTTCTTCGTCATCGAAATCGTCGATCAGAACATCAATCGGCTCTGCTGCGGCGGATTGATCGGTATTTGCGATCAGCGCGCCGACCGAGGCCAGCATATCATCATCCGATATCGCCGCGGCGGCTTCGGGCAGGTCGTCGGGCTCAAGGGCGGCGGTGTCTTCGGGCAGCAGATCGGCAAGCAGCGATTCGTCGGCCGAGTCTTCAAAGCCAGCGTCGAAATCTTCGACGAAGTCGGCGTCATAGCCGACCGGTCCGGCGCTGGCGGCAACCTGTGCTGGGGCGGCCTGATCGGCAGATTTGATCGCGCTGACCTCGGCGGCGATCAGTTCATCCAGCGACGGGTCGTTCAGATCGGAGAAGTCTTCCGGCTTGGGCATTGCTGCGTCGGTGGCCACGTCTGCGCCGAGGTCAGACAGGTTGGCAAGGATGTCATCGGCATGTTGGTCTTCGTCGTAGCTGCCCGCGTCGTCGTAGCTGCCCGCGTCGTCGTAGCTGCCCGCGTCGTCGTAGCTGATCGCGTCGGAGGCTTCACCATAGGCCTCGGGCAATGTGTCTGCGCTGACGAGTTCGGCTGCGATGAAATCTTCGGCCAAGTCTTCGGCAATATCGTCTGCCGGGGCGGCGGCGAGAGGCTCTGCCGCGAAGTTTGTGGCAAGTTCTGTTGTGGCAAGTTCTGCTGCGGCTTCAGGTTCTGCGCTTTCAAATGCGGCGGCTTCGACAAGGACGGGGTCCACAACAGGCGGCAGTGGTGCGGCGGCGGCCTGGGCGGCGCGCAGGCGGGACAGCCGGGCGGCGACGGTTTCGCCGCTGGCATCGGCAAGCGGGGCGGCGCTGACCGAGGGCGCGGGCTGTGGCGCTGCAAGCGCTGTGGCTTCCGCATCACCTGCCCGCAGGATCACGCCGTTGTCCTGAATTTTCGCCTCGACCCGGCGCTGGATTTCCCGTTCGGCAATGCGGTGAAGCATGGCGGCATCGGGGGTTGGCGGCTCGGCGCCGAAGTAGCGGTCTTCGGCGGCAAGATCGCGGAAATACTCCGCAATTGCCTTCATCGTGTTGAACGGTTCATCAAAGCCTTCCAGCGTGCAGCTGAAGGTTCCATAAGATACCGTTAGAATTTTACTCGCACCGATCATCGGATGCTCGCCTCTACAATGTTCACCAAGGACAATCTGCACTCGGGATTGTTCGAATCCATGGACAGAACAGGGTAATTTGAAGGATTGATTGTGTTCCGTCACAGGCTTTGTGCCGCAATTGAAAGAACAGTATCGGTATGAATCAGGTGATTGTCGACTCTTTGCAGGGGGTGACTTTGGCGGGGGCGGGGCCTTTCGGCAAGGCGGCGCTGGCGCGGGCGTTGCGGTTTGCCCCAAGGATTGTTGGGGCTGATGGCGGTGCCGACCGGCTTTTGGCACTGGGGGCAGAGCCGGAGGCGGTGATCGGCGATCTCGATTCGATCAGTGCTGCGGCGAAGGCGCGGCTGGCGGGGCGGCTGTTTCCGATTGCCGAACAGATTACGACAGATTTCGACAAGGCGCTGCGCTCGATCCGGGCGCCGTTCGTGCTGGGCCTGGGATTCGCGGGCGCACGGCTGGATCACGGGCTGGCGGTGCTGAACACGTTGGCGCGGCACCCGGACGCGCGCTGTCTGCTGCTGTCGCCGCAGGATGTGATCTTTCTGGCGCCGTTGGAGCTGCGGCTGGAGCTGCCGCCGGGCAGCCGGATTTCGCTGTTCCCGATGGGGGCGGTGACGGGGGCAAGTGCGGGGCTGCGCTGGCCGTTGCAGGGCTTGGATTTTGCGCCCGATGGCATGGTCGGCACCTCGAACGAGGTGTCGGGGCCGGTGCATCTGCAGTTTTCGGCGCGCAAGATGCTGGTGATCCTGCCGATCAGATCTCTTCGGGCAGCACTGAGCGGGCTTGGTGCAACGTCGCCCGCTCGCGGTTGATGATGTAAAGACCCGAGGCCACGATGATGGCGATGCCTGCCCATGTCAGCACATTCGGGAAGTCTCCGAACACCAGATAGCCCAGGGCGACGGCGGTGACGATTTCGAGATAGTGCAGTGGCGCGAGGGTGGAGGCGGGGGCGTATTTCAGCGCGATCGTCATGCACAGGTGGCTGGCGGCGGCCCAGAAGCCGACGCCGAACAGCCAGAGCCAGTGCAGGCCCTGCGGCATGACCGGATCGAGTTCGGTGATGCCGGTGCCGTTGGCCCAGATCATCACCGGCAGGCACAGGATCGAGCCGAAGATCGAGGTGTGCAGCTGCTGGGTGACCGGGTGCATGCCGGTGGCGATGGCTTGGGTGACCAGCATGTAAAACGCAAAGCAGAACGCCGAGATCAGCGGGTAAAGCGCTGCGGTGCCGTAGTTCATCAGCGACGGCTGGATCACCAAGAGCGCGCCGGCAAAGCCTACGATCGAGGCTGCGATGCGGCGCGGGCCGACCGGGTTGCCGAACAGGAAAAAGCCGAGGATCAGCAGGATGAACGGCTCGATGAACACGATGGCCAGCGCATCGGCAATCGGCATCACCTGAACGCCTGCGACAAAGCCGTAGGTTGACGCGATCAGGAAAGTGGCGCGCAGGGTGATCAGGGCGGCGGTTTTGCCGCCGATCCGCAGCGGCAGCCGCATCCACAGCGCGATCGGCAGCATCAGCGCGCCTTGCACCACAAACCGCGCGGCGGTGATCTGGCCGACCGGGATCAGGTCGGTGGCAAGCTTTGAGGCGGTGTCCAGCAAGGGGGCCAGCACGCAGAAGGCAAGCATCAACAGGATGCCGGGGAGGATGCGGTTTTCGGTCTGGTTCTGGGTCATGGCCGAGTCGCTAGCCCGGCGGCGCAGGGCCGTCTAGCACGAAACCGGCAAAGCAAGCGGAAATATCAAGGCGGGGCGCAACAGCTTGCGTTAGAATGAAACTGCATCGCTGATCCGGGCGCTTTCGATTGCCCGGGGCTTGTGATGGGCTGAAATTTGGCACCCGTTGGCCCGCATGGCGGAACCGGGGTTTTGCAAAGGAAATGCAAATGGCGACGATTATCGGGACGACCTCTGTCGGCGTGACGGCGCGGTATACCTTGGCGGCGGCGGAGAGCATTTATGTGCTGGCGGGTGCAAATGTGGTGGCGAGCGAGGACACCGCGATCCAGGGCTTCGGGAGCTATAATGTCGCTACGGTGGCGGGCAATGTCTATGGCGACGTGGACGGTATCGCCTTTGGTGACAATCGCAGTTTGGATGCTGGTGCCGTGGTGCGGGTGCTGGCAGGGGCAACCGTGTCGGGCGGCGATGACGGTGTGCAGGTGCTGGGGCATGACGCCTACGTCAGTAATCTGGGCACGATCACCGGGCGTTATGGCATCAACATGCAGGGCGAATTGAATGGGGTGTCGCGGATTTTCAACGCCGGCGTCGTGTCTGCCAATATCGACGGGCTTTATCTGGCCGGGCCAGAGGCGAAGGTGATCACAAACACCGGCACCATCGAGGGCGGGCGGTTCTCGCTGCACAGTCTGGATATCAGCGTGGACCGGTTGATCAACCGGGGCAGCATGATCGGCGATATCGATTTCGGCGGCGGCAATGATATCTATGATGGCCGGGGTGGCACGGTCGAAGGCACGATCTTTGGTGCTGCCGGGGCGGATACCTTCATTCCGGGGGCAGCGGTCGAGGTGATTGACGGTGGCAGCGAACAGGATGTGCTGGATTTCCGCAGCACTGCGGGCATTCGGATGGCGTTGGACGGGTCTGTGGTCAATTCGGGCACGGCGGCGGGGGATAGCTATCTGAACATCGAGGTCGTGTACGGATCGCTGACCGGGGCGGATACGATTTCGGGCGATGCCGCGGCAAATCTGCTGTCGGGAAGCGGCGGGGCCGACAATCTTTCCGGCGGCGCGGGGGCAGATACGCTGATTGGCGGCGCGGGCATTGACAAGCTTTGGGGCGGCGTTGGCAACGACCAGTTCTCGTTTCAGTCTCTGGCGCAATGCGGCGATACCATCATGGACTACGGCAATGTGGCGGGCAACAACGACACCTTCCGGATCACCGCTGCCGGGTTTGGCGCTGGTTTGGTGGCAGGGCCGCTGCCTGCGGCGAAGTTTATCGTGCGGGCCGACAATCTGGCGCAGGATGCCGATGACCGCTTCATCTTTCGCACCACCGATCAGACCGTGTGGTTTGATTCGAACGGCAGTGCGGCGGGCGGGCTGACCATGCTGGCGGATTTGCAGGCCGGGGTGATGCTGACGGCGGCAGATTTCCTGCTGGTCTAGCGCGGCGCAAGGGATCGACGATGGCGGCAGGCCATGCAGAGCGGCTCAGAGGGGGCGGGCGTTCGGTATTTGTGCCTGCCGCTTTTTGGGAGCCGGCCCCGACACCGTTCTTTGCAGCAAGCGAGACGATCAATTCCGGCGGCGGGATGGATACGGTGAATTGTCGCCATTCGGGCGCGGTGACGCTGGCGCTGGATGGCTGTTTTGACACCGGCGGCGCGGCCTTGGCTGATGTGGTGATGGGCATTGAAAACGTGCGGGGGCAGCGCCGGGCCCGGACCGGGGCGCAGGCAATGCGGCGGCCAATCTGCTGCGCGGCGGGCTTGGCAATGATCCGTTCCGGTTCGAGGCCTTGGTCAAAGCCAAGGACATCATTCAGGATTTCAGTGCAGCGGCTGGCAATGACGATCTGATCCGCATCGTAGCCTTCGGGTCTGGTGCCGGGCTGGTGGGGCGGGGCTTTGCTGTTGGCCGCGCAATTCCAATCCCACGCCGATCATCTGGCGCAGGACAGCAATGAACGCTTCATCTTTCGCAGCCCCGACGCGACGTTTTGGGTCGCCGCCAATGGCAATGCCACAGGTGGGCAATATTTGGCCGGCCTGAGGTTCAGCAGTTCGGCACGTTCACCGCAAGGCCGCCCAGCGAGGTTTCCTTGTATTTCTCGTGCATGTCTTGCCCGGTCTGGCGCATCGTCTCGATGCAGGCATCAAGGCTGACCAGATGCTCGCCATCGCCGCGCATCGACAGGCTGGCGGCAGACACCGCCTTGATCGCGCCCAGGCCGTTGCGTTCGATGCAAGGCACCTGCACCAGGCCTGCGACCGGATCGCAGGTCATGCCAAGATGATGCTCCAACGCGATTTCGGCGGCGTTTTCCACCTGCATCGGCGTGCCACCCAGCACGGCACAGAGGCCCGCGGCGGCCATGGCGGCGGCGCTGCCCACCTCGGCCTGACAGCCGCATTCGGCGCCGGAAATGCTGGCGTTATGCTTGCACAGGCCACCGATGGCCGAAGCGGTCAGCAGGAAATCCATGATCCTTGTGGTGGATGCCCCCGGAACGTGATCCAGATAATAGCGCAGAACGGCCGGAAGCACGCCCGCAGCACCATTGGTCGGCGCGGTGACGACTTGGCCGCCAGCGGCGTTTTCCTCGTTCACCGCCATCGCATAGAGCGACATCCAGTCGTTGATGGTATGCGGCGCGGTCATGTTCAACCCGCGTTCGGCCAGCAGCGCATCGTGGATGCCCTTGGCGCGACGGCGCACTTTCAGGCCGCCGGGCAGAATGCCGGTGCCCTCCATCCCGCGCGAGATGCAATTGTTCATCACCTCCCACAGCCGGGCGATGCCTTTGTCGATTTCGGCGCGGCTGCGGAATTTCAACTCGTTCGCCAGCTTCATTTGCGCGATGCTCTGCCCGGATGCCTTCGCCATCTCCAGCATTTCGGCAGCAGTTTCAAACGGATAGGGCACATCGGCGCGGGCTTTGGCCTTCGATCCACCCGCTTCGGCATGTTCGGCTGCGGTCAGCACAAAGCCGCCGCCGATGGAATAGTAGGTTTCCTGCAAGATCACGTCACCCTGCGCATCGGTGGCTTTCAGGATCATGCCATTGGCGTGGCCGGGCAGCGACGGGCCGTAATCAAACGCCAGATCATGCGCGGGGTCGAAGTGCAGCGGCGGCAGGCCCTCGGCATGGATGGTCTTGGTTTCGCGGATCGCGGCCAGCGTAGCCTCGGCCTTGGCGGCGTCATAGCTGGCGGGGTGGAAGCCCGCCAGTCCCAGAATGGTGGCGCGGTCGGTGGCATGGCCGACGCCGGTGAAGGCGAGCGAGCCATGCAACGAGCCTTTCACCCCGGCGAAGTGGAACGGCGAGGCCCGCATCAGGTCAAGAAACCGGGCGGCGGCGACCATCGGCCCCATGGTGTGCGATGACGACGGGCCGACGCCCACCTTGAACATATCGAAGACAGAGAGAAACATGCGGGGCTTTCTGTTACAGGGCGCTGCCTTCGGGCGGGTTGGCATAGGCGGGCGCGGTAAAGATGGTGGGGCCAAGGCCTTCGGCCTGCGCCACGGTTTGTGCGGCGGGGCGGATTTCCATTGCAGCGGCAATCGCATGCAGCGCGGGGAAATCGGCCAGAGTGATCCAGTGGCTGCGGTCGGTCGGGTAAAGCGTGATCCAGCGGGTCAGGCAGCAGATATAGTAGGTCAGCACCGATGCGCGGTCTGGGCAGAAGAAACCCGGCCGCTGCGCGGCGAGGGTTTCCAGCAGGCCAAGGTGGCGCAGGATGCGGCCTTCCGTGCAGGCGCGGAAGGCGGGGACAGCGGTGTCGCTGCCCGCGTATTTCTCGGGGTAGAACAGCAGCCTTGCGTCCGTGTGCAGGGTATTGGCGGTAAAGATCAGCCATTTCAGGAAGTTGGCGCGGTCTGGGTCGCCGGGGGGCGGGGCAAGCTGGCCGTGAGTCTCGGTCAGCCACAGCAGGATCGCCGCGGTTTCAAACAGGGTCGCGTCGGGGGTTTGCAGCGCCGGGATCAGCCCGGTCGGGTTAACGGCGCGGTAGGCGGGGCTGTCTTGCGCGTTGACCGAGCGGTCCACCAAAGCGGTGCGATAGGGCAGCCGCATTTCCTCCAGCACCAGCCGGATGATCTGCGAGGCATTGTCGGGGGCGTAGTGTAAAACATACATCCTGGCGGCTCCTATAGCGGCACTATGGCCGATGGCGGCGCATTGGCGATGCAAAAACCGACACTTTTCGGGGTAGAGCGGCTTTTTGCGGTTTAACCCCGCGTTAACCCGGAGGTGTTTGACTGGCGGCAGGAGGCGGCGATGGGCAAACTATTGGTTGGAATCATGCTGTGGCTGACGGGTGCTGCGGCGGTCTGGGCGCAAGGCGTGCCGGATGCAGTCTTGAAGCGGCTGAAAGCGGCACCGGAGCCGTATCTGGAGCTTGCCGCCGATCTGATCCACGGCTTTGGCGGCGCGCAGGGCATTGATCGCGCCGGGATCGCGCGGTTTGTGGCGCTGGAACGGGCAGAGGCGCGGGCAAGTGCGCTGCGCCGGGTCTTTCTGGCCGATCTGGATTTTGACAATGCGGTCAGCCGCGAGGAAATCGCGCAGGTGGCGGCGGCGGCTTCGGCGGCCATGCGGGGGCGGCTGTGGAAACTGCATGCGGCGGCGGATGCGGATGGCGATGGTGTGGCGACGGCGGTGGAAATCGACGGCTTTGCCAAATCAGCAGCGTTGCGGGCGTTTTCGGTGGCGGATGAGGCCGAGGTAATGTCGGTGCTGGCGTTTGACAGCGACGCCAATGGCTGGGTCGATCTGGAGGAAGTGAAGGCGGCGGTGGCGGCGCTGGGGATTTAGCCGGGAAAGCTGACGGCGTGGCGATGTGCGGGCGGCACGCACCAGAACGCCTGCGCCTCTGGGCCGATTGCGGCCAAGACTGAGGCAAGGTCGGTTGGCAGGATTTGGGTTGTCAGCGCCTCGGCCACGGCGTCGATGCAGTTGTCGGGCGTCAGGTTGTGATGCGGGCGCAGGGCGCGGCATTCGGCGATTTGGTCGGCACGGCTGCCCCAGGGGGCCGGGTCTGTCGGCTGCCACCGGGCGACGAAGATGGCGCGCAGGACGCAAGGCAGAATATCGGCGAAGGCCAGCGCTTGGCGCAGGGTCAGGCGGCGGCGAAAACACAACAGCACGGCTTCGGTCGCGGTATAGGTGGCGTTATCGCTGATCAGGCCCATCGCGTCGCGCGCGGTATCAAGGTAGAGCCGATATTCGGCAGAGGCGTGGCGGTAGGTATAGGGCATCGGCATCGGGCTTGCCTTTTGGGATTTGGCCAAGGCGAGCATGGCCAAATCGGTAGCGGCGGGCAAGTGTTGTGACTGGCGCGCAAGGCTTGTCCTGGCGTCCGAAGTTTGCCGACCCAGGCAGGTGAGGCGGGGCCGGCAAGCTGCCTTCAGCCTTCAGCCGAAGAAATCCCACAGCAGCTTCAAATTCAGCGCCACAATCACCACAGCAATCACGATCGCCAAGGCCACCAGCCAGCGCGGCGCGGCCATGGCGCCCATCTTGGCGCGGTCGGCGGTGAACATCACCAGCGGAATGACGGCAAAGGAAAGTTGCAGCGATAGAACCACTTGCGTCAGGATCAGCAGCTTTCCGGTGCCCGCGCTGCCATAATACAGCGTCACCCCCGCCGCCGGAAGGATGGCGATGGCTCTTGTGATCAGACGGCGCAGCCATGGCGGCAGGCGGATTTGCAGAAAGCCTTCCATCACCGCTTGCCCGGCCAGCGTGGCGGTGACGGTGGAGTTCAGCCCGCACGCCAGCAGCGCCACCGCAAACAGGCTGGGCGCAATGCCTGAGCCCAGCAGCGGGCCGAGCAGTTGGTGCGCATCGCCAAGGTCGGTCATCTCGGTATTGCCGGTGGCATGGAACGACGCTGCGGCAAGGATCAGGATCGAGGCATTGATCAGTAGCGCAAACATCAGCGCCACGGTGCTGTCGATGGTGGCGAATTTCAGCGCCTGCCGCTTTTCTTGCAGACTGTCGCCATAGGCGCGGGTCTGCACGATGGCGGAATGCAGGTAAAGATTATGCGGCATCACCGTGGCACCAAGGATGCCAAGCGCCAGATACAGCATTTCGGGATTGCGCAGGATCTCGGTGGTGGGGGCAAAGCCGCGGATCACGCCACCCCAATCGGGGTCGGCCAGCGCGATCTGGATGCCGAAAGACAGCGCGATTACGCCCAACAGGACGATCACGAACGCCTCCAGCCAGCGGAACCCTTTGGTTTGCAACCACAAAATCAGAAATACATCCAGCGCGGTGATGATCACGCCCAGCTCCAGCGGAATGCCGAACAGCAGGTTAAGACCGATGGCGGTGCCGATCACCTCGGCAATATCGGTGGCGATGATGGCGATTTCAGCCGCTAGCCACAGCGGGATCGAGATATAGCGGGGGTAAGCATCGCGGCAGGCCTGCGCAAGGTCGCGCCCCGAAGCGATGGCAAGCCGGGCGCACAGTGATTGCAGCACGATGGCCATCAGGTTGGACACCAGCGCCACCACCAGCAAGGTGTAGCCAAACTTAGAGCCGCCCGCCAGCGAGGTGGCCCAGTTGCCCGGGTCCATATAGCCGACCGCCACCATGTAGCCGGGGCCAAGGAAGGCGGCCATGCGGCGCCAGGTGCCTTTGGGAAGCTGCACCGAGCGGTGCACATCCGCCAAGGCGGCGTCACCTCTGCTGGATTTCCAGTCGCTGGACAGATCAAAAGGAGAGGGCATCTGCGCTTTCTGATATTGAGAATTATTCGCAATGTAAGCTGCAAACCGCATCTGTCAAGGACCGCGTGCGATTCCCCCCTCGCCGCGCCGCGCGTCCTTGCCTATAAAGGCGCAACAGCGACAAAAGCCCGCGCCGGTTGCGGCGCCGCAGAGTTAGGATACCACCATGCCAGCCGAACTTTCCCCGATCGACAAAGCCAAATTCGTTGCCGCCAAGCGCGCGGTTGATTTTGTGGAAAGCGGCATGAAGGTGGGGCTTGGCACCGGCTCTACTGCGGCTTGGATGGTGCGCTGCCTGGGCGAGCGGGTGCGTGAAGAGGGGTTGAAGATTGTTGGTGTGCCAACCTCGACGCGGACGGCGGAACTGGCGCGGCAGGTCGGGATACATGTCACCTCGCTGGACGAGGCGAAGTGGCTGGATGTCACCATTGATGGCGCGGATGAATTTGACCAGAACCTTGCGCTGATCAAGGGTGGCGGTGCGGCGCTGTTGCAGGAAAAGATCGTGGCGACGGCGTCTGATCTGATGATCGTGATCGCGGATGCGGCGAAGGAAGTGCAGCAGCTGGGCGCGTTTCCGTTGCCGATCGAGGTGATCCCGTTCGGCTGGCAGACCTCGAAAGCGCTGGTCGAAGAAATGCTGGTGTCTATGGACGTGCTGGCGCGCGATGTGACGCTGCGGATGAACGGCGACCGGCCGCTGGTGACGGATGAGAGCAATTACATCCTCGATCTGCATCTGAAGCGTATCGGCAATCCGCGGCAGCTGGCGATGGTGTTGAACCAGATCCCCGGCGTGGTGGAAAACGGGCTGTTCATTGATATTTGCGATATTGTGGTGATCGGCCACGGCGATGGCCGGGTGACGGTGCGCGATATCAACAGCGGGTCGGAAACCGACGACCGGATTCTGTTTGCGCCGACTGACAATATCTTTGCCGATCTGGGGGAATAGCGTGTTCGACTACGATCTTTTCGTCATCGGCGGCGGCTCGGGCGGGGTGCGGGCGGCGCGGATCGCGGCGGCTGAGGGCGGTGCCAAGGTGGCGCTGGCAGAGGAAAGCCGGATGGGTGGCACCTGCGTCATTCGCGGCTGCGTGCCGAAAAAGCTGATGGTGTTCGCCTCGGAATACCCTGATGCGGTGGCGGATGCGCGGGCTTACGGCTGGGACGCCACGGTTGGCGGCTTTGACTGGGTTAAGTTTCGCACGGCGCTTGAGGCCGAGTTGAACCGGCTGGAAGGGGCTTACCGCAACACGCTGAAAAATGCCGGGGTTGAGGTGTTCGATGCCCGTGCCACGCTGGTCGATGCGCATCGGGTGCGGCTGGCGGACGGCCGCGATTTCAGTGCCAAGCATATCCTGATTGCCACTGGCGGGCGGCCTTTCGTGCCGGAAATTCCGGGTGCGGAGCTGGCGGTGACTTCGAACGAGATGTTCCATCTGGAGGCCTTGCCGAAGCGGGCGCTGGTGGTGGGCGGCGGCTATATTGCCAGCGAATTTGCCTGCATCCTGCATGGGCTGGGGGTGGAGACGACGCAATATTATCGCGGCGCGCAGATCTTGCGCGGCTTTGATGATGAAGCGCGCGGCCATGTGTCCAACGCGATGCGGGCGCGCGGCATTGATATTCACTGCGGCACCGATGTGGAACGGCTGGAGCAGACCGCAGAGGGTATCCGGGCGGTGGCGACGGACGGGACGGACCGCGAATTTGATCTGGTGATGTATGCCACCGGGCGGCTGCCGAACACCGGCGGGCTGGGGCTGGAGGCGCTGGGCGTCGGCATCGGTCGCAAGGGCGAGGTGCTGGTGGATGCGTGGAGCCAGACGGCGGTGCCGTCGGTCTATGCGGTGGGCGACGTGACCGACCGCATCAACCTGACGCCGGTTGCAATCCGCGAGGGCCATGCCTTTGCCGATACCGTGTTCCGTGGCGTGCCGACGCAGGCCGATCACGAATTGGTGGCCTCGGCGGTGTTCACCCAGCCAGAGTTGGGCTCGGTCGGACTGTCGGAAGAGGCGGCGCGGGCGGCGGGACCGGTAGAGATTTACACCGCCAGTTTCCGCCCGATGAAGACGCTGTTTGCCGGGCGGCCGGATAAGGTGCTGATGAAACTGGTGGTCGATGGCGCATCCAAGCGGGTTTTGGGCTGCCATATCGTCGGGCCGGAGGCAGGCGAGATGATCCAGCTGGCGGCAATTGCGATCAAGATGGGCGCGACCAAGGCCGATTTTGACCGCACCGTGGCGGTGCATCCCACCATGTCGGAAGAGCTGGTAACGATGCGCAAACCGACGCGGGTGTTCTGAGGCAGCGTGAAAACTGGCCGTGCGGGCAAGCGAATGGGCGGCAAGCGCTTGATTTTTTGGCGCGGCGTGCCCAATTGAGACGAAACAGATATGACAAGAGGTTGATCGATGGCGGGTAGCGGAGGTCCTTGGGGCGGTGGTGGCGGCTCGGATGGTGGAGACCGGAACGGGCAGCGGCCGGATGAGCCTCGGCAGAACGGGCAACGCCCCGGTGGGCGGCGTCCCGGTGAAGGGCCGCAGATCCCCGAGATCGACGAGTTGATGAAAAAGGGCCAGGAGCATCTGCGGGTGCTGATGGGCGGGCGCGGTGGTGGCTCGGGTCGGCCAACGCAGGGCGCGGGCGGCGGCGGTGCCATGTTCACCAAGCAGGGGCTGCTGTTGGGCGGTCTGGCTGCGGCGGCGCTGTGGGTCTATGCCTCGGCCTATACGGTGAAGCCGGAAGAGCGCGCGGTGACGCTGATGCTGGGTGAATTCAGCGGTGTGACCGAAGAAGGCCTGCACTTTGCGCCTTGGCCGATCATGACAGCGGAAATCGTGCAGGCGACCGGTCAGCGCACCACCGATATCGGTAGTGGCGCTGCGGGTGTGCTTGACAACGGGCTGATGCTGACGCGCGACCAGAACATCGTCGATATCGAGTTTCAGGTGGTGTGGAACATCTCTGATCCGGCGAAATTCCTGTTCAACCTTGGCGACCCGCAAGACACCATTCGCGCGGTTGCTGAATCGGCGATGCGCGATATCATTGCGCGGTCGGAACTGTCGCCGATCCTGAACCGGGATCGCGGCCTGATCACGGCGGATCTGACGCGCTCGATCCAGACCACGCTGGACAGCTATGACGCCGGCATCAATGTGGTGCGGGTCAACTTCGACAAGGCTGATCCGCCGCGCGAAGTGATCGACGCCTTCCGCAAGGTGCAGGCGGCGCAGCAGGAACGCGACCGGCTGGAAAAAGAGGCCGATGCCTATTCCAATACGGTGACGGCGGGCGCGCGCGGTCAGGCGGCGCAGTTGCTGGAAGAAGCCGAGGCCTATCGCGCACAGGTGGTGAACAACGCCGAAGGCGAGGCCAGCCGCTTCTTGTCGGTTTACGCTGAATATGTGAAGGCGCCGGAAGTGACGCGGAAGCGGATGTATCTGGAAACGATGGAAAAAGTGCTGGGTGGCATGAACAAGGTGATCCTTGATGGCGTATCGGGCGGCGCAGGCGGGCAGGGCGTGATGCCGTACCTGCCGCTGAATGAGCTGGTCAAACCTGCCACTTCTACCGGAGGGACCAATTGATGCGCGCGGTTTACATTCTTCCCGGCCTGATCCTTGCGGGGGCCTTGGTGCTGTCTTCGGTGTTCATCGTCGATGAACGCGAAAAGGTGCTGGTGCTGCAATTCGGTCAGGTCAAGCAGGTGATCGATCAGCCCGGTTTGGGCTTCAAGATCCCGTTGATCCAAGAGGTTCTGCGCTATGAGGACCGCATCCTTGGCCTGCCGACGCAGCCTCTGGAGGTGACGCCGCTGGACGATCGCCGTCTGGTCGTCGATGCCTTCGCGCGTTGGCGCATCGTTGATCTGGAGGTGTTCCGTCGCGCTGTCGGTGCCGGCGGGGTTGAGGCTGCGAAGTCGAACCTCGACAAGATCATCAGCGCCGAAATCCGCGAGGTTCTGGGCGGGGTGCCGAGCCAGAAGGTGCTGTCGGAAGACCGCACCACGCTGATGAACACCATCCGCGACAAGGCGCGCGCCAAGGCGAACGTGCTGGGTGTCGATGTGATCGACGTGCGGCTGACCCGCACCGACTTGCCGGAACAGAACCTTGAAGCGACCTTTGCGCGGATGCGGGCCGAACGCGAGCGCGAAGCCGCGGACGAGATCGGTCGCGGTAACGAGGCCGCACAGCGGGTGCGGGCGGCAGCGGATCGTTCGGTGGTCGAGGTGGTGTCGCAGGCGCGCAAAGAGGCCGAGGTGATCCGCGGTGAATCCGACGGTCAGCGCAACGCCATCTATGCCGAAGCCTTTGGCCGCGACCCGGAATTCTTTGCCTTCACCCGGTCGCTGACCAGCTATGAACGGGCGCTGCAATCGGGCAATTCGTCGATGGTGATGCAGCCGGACAGCGAATTCTTCGACTACCTGCGCAGTGAAAAGGCTCCGGTTGCCGGGCAATGAGCGATCTGCTGCTGGCTTTCGGGCTGGTATTGGTTCTGGAGGGGCAGAGCGGTTTGCGTTTACAAAGTCTCGGAATTCGCCCTTAGTTTGGGCGAATTCCGAGCTTTCTTTTTAGGCGAAAACGCAAACCGCCTTGGTGTTCGCACTGGCCCCTTTGCGTATCTAGGACTTGTTGAAACTGATGGCGACGATTTCCCCCGAGCGCCGTCGCCAGATCGGGCTGATCGCGGTTGCACTTGGTGTTGGGTTGGTGGCATTGGCGCGGCGGTTTGGCGGTTGATGGCCGGGGGGCAGGATTGCACTTGCGCGGCATGCTCACAGCGATGACAAATTCATTCACAAGGGATTGAGCGGGCGCGAGCGGGTTTGCATTGCGCCCGGCGCTACATAAATGATGATGCGGTTGTAATTCGATGGGGCCAAGTGCCCTGCATGCGAAAAAGGAGTTCGGACGTGCTTCACTTTCCCACTACTCGTGCGCTGACGGTTCCGGCGATGGCTGCCCCCAAGCGCCCCCGGTTGTTGCTGGCCCTCGGGTTGGGCTTGGCCTTGGCACTCTCGGGCGCACCTGCGTTTCAGGCGCAGGCCTTTGGTGCCCCGGAAACCTTTGCCGACCTGGCGGAACAGATCAGCCCTTCGGTGGTGAACATCACCACCTCATCCGTGGTGGCGCAGGCCAGCGACGGCGGGCCGATGGTGCCGCCGGGCTCGCCGTTTGAGGATTTCTTCAAGGATTTCATGGAGCCGAAGGGGCAGGGCAATGGCCCGCAACGCTCTGAGGCGCTGGGTTCGGGCTTTGTGATCAGTGGCGACGGTTATATTGTCACCAACAACCACGTCATCGAAGGCGCGGATGATATCGAGATCGAATTCTTCTCGGGCAAGCGGCTGTCGGCCAAGCTGGTCGGCACCGATCCGAAGACCGACATCGCGGTGCTGAAGGTGGAAAGCCCGGAACCGCTGCCGTTTGTGGCCTTTGGCGACAGCGACGCGATGCGGGTTGGTGATTGGGTGATGGCGATGGGCAATCCGCTGGGGCAGGGCTTTTCGGTTTCGGCCGGGATTGTCTCGGCGCGCGGGCGTGAATTGTCGGGGGCCTATGACGATTTTCTGCAAACCGATGCCGCGATCAACAAGGGCAACTCGGGCGGGCCGCTGTTCAACATGGACGGGCAGGTTGTGGGCGTGAACACCGCGATTCTGTCACCCACCGGTGGCTCGATCGGCATCGGCTTTTCGATGGCGTCGAACGTGGTGGCAAAAGTGGTGGATCAGCTGAAGGAATTCGGTGAAACCCGGCGCGGCTGGCTTGGCGTGCGGATTCAGGACGTGACCCCGGACGTCGCCGAGGCGATGGGGCTGGCAGATGCCAAAGGCGCGCTGATCACCGATGTGCCGGAAGGCCCGGCAAAACTGGGCGGCATGCTGGCGGGTGACGTGATCTTGTCGTTCAACGGCTCGGAAATTCAGGATGTGCGCGACCTGACCCGCACCGTTGCCGATAGCCCGATTGGCGAAGAAGTGCCGGTGCTGGTGCTGCGTGATGGTTCGGAAACCACCTTGCAGATCAAGCTTGGTCGCCGCGAAACCGACGAGGCCGAACCGGTGCCTGCAGCGCAGAAGAACACCCCGGTCGAGCCGCAAAAGGCTGAAATTCTGGGCCTGACGCTGGTGCCGGTCGATGAAAAGGTCGCCAAGGATCTGGACCTGCCCGCAGGTGCCACCGGGCTTGCGGTGACCGGCGTTGATGCCGGCTCGGATGCGGCGGGCAAGGGCGTTGGCCCCGGTGACGTGATTGTCGAGGCCGGTCAGCAGAAAATTGTGACGCTGTCAGATCTGCAAGACCGGGTGACCGAGGCGAAGGACGCGGGGCGCAAGTCGATCTTGTTGCTGGTGCGTCGTGCGGGTGATCCGCGCTTTGTGGCGCTGTCGCTGGACTAAGCTGGCGTAAAGGTG
The DNA here is from genome assembly GCA_009773375.1 of Paracoccaceae bacterium. Lineage (GTDB taxonomy): Bacteria > Pseudomonadota > Alphaproteobacteria > Rhodobacterales > Rhodobacteraceae > Cypionkella. Next base: position 38,963 of record WRPH01000021.1, on the reverse strand, counting down.
ATCAGGGCGGCGGGGAAACCTGCCGCCCTTTGCCATGCGGACGACCTCAGCCAATTTCCGACAGCAGCCTTGTGCGGAATGACAGCATCCAGTCGGCGCGCTCTTCGGCCATGGCGCGACCGGGGGCGGTCTGCATGGTGTCGACGATCTTCAGCAGCTTGGTTTCGATATGATCCAGCGCAAAGGCGCGGTCATTCAGCGGACGGTGCAGCGCCATCGGATCGGCGGCATCAAACAGCCCGCCGCCCATCGCGCCCGCGACATGGAACATCCGCGCCAGCCCGATCGCCCCCAGCGCCTCCAGCCGGTCGGCGTCTTGCAGCACGCGCGCCTCGGGCGTCACCGGCGCAATCGCGGCGGAAAAGCTGTGCGCGGCAATGGCATGGCCTACGGCAGACAATTTATCCGCCGGAAAATCATCGGCGCGCAGAAAGTGACAAGCGGCTTCGGCGGAAAGCGAAGATGCGCGTGCGCGGTCGGGGTGGGATTTCGGCAGGTTGACCAGATCGTGAAAGATGCAGGCGGGCAGCAACACCTCTGCATCGCACGGCTCGTCCATGGCGATCACTTGCGCGCGTGCCCAGACCCTTCGCAAATGCCCCAGATCATGCGCGCCGTCGGCGGGCTGGGCGGCCCATTGCCGGGTGACTTCGGCCTCATAGCGGGCTTGCCGCGCGGTCAGGTCAGCGGGGGTCATAAATCCTCAATCCCGGTGGCGATGATGCCCAGCTCTTTTGCGGCGGCCAAAGACAGCAACGGGCTGTCCAGCCCGCGCGGTTCCTGAAAGCGGCGGATGGCCTCGGCGGTTGCCGCATCCATCTCGCCTGTCACCGGGTTGGCGTAAATGCCGCGCGCCTTCAACGCCCGCTGCAAGGTGGCGACGAAATTCACCGTCATGTCGCCGGGGCAGGGCGCGTGAAACCACACCACCTCGGTATCTTGCACCATGCGCTGATGCGTGCGGGTCTGATAGCTGGCGGGGGATACCACGCGTCCGGCATCATCGCGGATCTCTTCGGCAACCACGATCTGCTCGGTCACGGTCTCGATCACCGCAGGCGTGGTGTCTTGCGCCCAGCAGGTGCCGCCCCGCACCGGTGGCTGTTGGCCGGGCTTCAACCGCAGCAGTTCGATGCCAAGATCGGCGCGACCGGGCGCGGAAACCTGCGCCGCATCGCACCCGGCAAGGGCCAGAGCGCAGCCGAGAAGAAGGCGAAAATGCATGAGCTGCCTGTGTTGCCGCCCGGTTGATCCGGGCCGTGTTCGCCCGTCAGCATAACCCCAACCGGCCCGGTTGCAAAGCGGTTGCGGCACCGGGATTTCAGGCGCTGGCTCTGGCAAAGCCGGTGGGTTTCGCTTATGTCAGCACAACGGCCGCAGGGGCCGCACAGCGTAGGGAAGCGAGCATGGCGAAGATCACTTATGTCGAACATGGCGGCAAGGAACACGTGGTAGAAGTGGCCAATGGCCTGACCGTGATGGAAGGTGCGCGCGACAACGGCATTCCGGGGATCGAGGCCGATTGCGGCGGTGCCTGCGCCTGTTCGACCTGCCATGTCTATATCGACCCGGCCTGGGTGGACAAGCTGCCGAAGAAAGACGCGATGGAAGAAGACATGCTGGATTTCGCGTGGCAGCCCGATCCGGTTACCTCGCGGCTGACCTGCCAGATCAAAGTCACCGAGGCACTGAACGGTCTGCGGGTGAAAATGCCGCAAAAGCAGATCTGACCAAACAAGGCCGAGCAGGTTCAGCCATCCTCTCTGCCCAAATATCCCGAGGGGTGAGCCCGCAGGGCGAGGGGGGCAGCGCCCCCCTAAAATTCTTGCTTGAAGAATTTTCCTGCCAAAGCAAGCAAGTCAGTTCGCCTTGCGCGGCGGCATGAACGGCAAGGGGGCCACCGGCACGCCGTCTTCGATCAGGGCGCGGGCGTCATCGGCCTTGGCTTCGCCATAGATCGCGCGTTGGTCGATGTCGCCGTCATGCATCCGCCGGGCTTCGGCGGCGAAGTTCAACCCGACATATTCCGAATTCGCCTCGACCTGACAGCGCAGTTCGGCGAGTGCCGCCTCGATCTCGGTTTGCGGCTCGGACAGCGACGGCTTTTTCGGGCCGTCACCCGCATTGCGGGCCGGGCGCACGGTCGGAGCCATCAGGGTTTTTTCGATGGTGGTATCGCCACAAACCGGGCAGGCGACGTGGCCTGTCTTGCGCAACGCCTCATAGGCATCGGCAGACTGAAACCAGCTGTCGAAGCCATGTGATTTGCTGCAGTGAAGCGCATAGCGGATCATCGGGTTGCCCGTAAACTCTGGCCGAAAGGTATGTTCTTAACCTAAGCAGGCTGCGCTGCTTTTCAAGCGATGACAAGGCCCGCGTCTTCGCCAAGATGGCCTTCCAGATGTCCAAGCAGCTGGCGCAATTCGGGTTCATTGACCTTGCGTGCGGCTTTTTCAGCCGAGAACCATTTGCGCCGGCGTTGTTGGCGCTCGGGGAATTTATTGACAAGCTTGGTCACCCGCAGCGCGAACACTTCAACGTGACAGGCCAGCGCGCGTTTCGGGTTGATGATTTTCTGATAGTCAAAGCCGCCCAGCCGGATTTCGGCGATCTCGCCTTGCACGCCCGCCTCTTCCCAGGCTTCTTGCGCCGCCGCTTGTGCCGGGGTGCGCTTGTCCATCGGCCAGCCTTTCGGGATCACCCAGCGCCCGGTGTCGCGGCTGGTGATCAACAAAACCTCGACCTTGCCGCGATGCATGCGCCAGCACAGCGCCCCATACTGGATGGGGCAGCTTTGCTCTGGTGCCACGGGCGGGATCGGCAGGTTTTGCGTCATCTGCATCGGCCTTCATACGCTTTTGTCGGCACGGTTCTTTTGAGCCGCGTTCACTGCCTCTATCGCATGATGGTAAAGATTTGCATAGCATGGCCTGCACACTTCCTGGTGTTATGCGTCATAAAACCGTTACATTTCATCTGGATCAACCATAAGGTGCAGGGATGGCAGTTGGGGCGGCGATATTTATCGGGTCCGAGATCTACCGGGGGTCGTCTTATGGTGGCGCGCACCCGCTGCGGGTGCCGCGGGTGTCTACCGTGATGGATCTTGCGCGCAGTCTGGGCTGGCTGGAGGGGCGCTATCGCAGCAGCCCGCGCGCGAAACCGGCGGCGCTGACGGCGTTTCACACCGCCGAATATGTCGCGGCCTTGCAGGCGGCCGAGGCTGCCGGGCAGGTGTCAGACGCGGTGCGGGCGCGGCATCATATCGGGACGGCGTCGAACCCGGTGTTTGCGCAGGTGTTCAGCCGTCCGGCCACAGGGGCTGGTGGGGTGCTGCTGGCGGCAGAGCTGTTGGCGTCTGATTTCGCGGCGGGAGGGGCGGTGCATGTGCCGGGTGGCGGCACGCATCACGGCCTGCCAGACCGTGCCAACGGCTTTTGCTATCTGAACGATCCGGTGCTGGCGATTCTGGCGTTGCGGCGGGCGGGCTTGCGGGTGGCCTATGTCGATATCGACGCGCACCACGCTGATGGCGTCGAGCATGGCCTTGCCGGGGCGGAAGGCGTGCTGTTGATTTCGGTGCATGAGGAAACGCGCTGGCCGTTCACCGGGGCTTTGGGGGTGCGCGGCAACTGCATCAATTTGCCGGTGCCGAAGGGTTATAACGACAGCGAGGCGCGGGCGGTGCTGCACGGGTTGATCCTGCCCCGCGTGCAGGCGTTTGCGCCCGATGTGGTGGTGCTGCAAGCAGGGGCGGACAGTTTGCTGGAAGACCCGCTGTCGCGGCTGGCCTTGTCGAACAACGCCTATGTCGAGGTGTTGCGGTCGTTGCGCGGGCTGACGTCGCGGCTGATGTTGCTGGGCGGCGGCGGCTATAATCCGTGGTCGGTGGGGCGGCTTTGGGCGCTGTTGTGGGCGGAGCTTTCCGGGCAGGCGGTGCCAGACCGGTTGCCATCCGAGGCGCAGGCGGTGTTGCGGGCGCTAAGCTGGGGCGGCGGCGGGCGGCCTGCGCCAGAGGCGGCCCTGCTGGAAACCCTGCGTGATGCGCCGCGCGAAGGCCCGGTGCGGGCCGAGATCAAGGAGCGGCTGATGCAGCTGGCGCGGGCATGATCCGGGCGTTTCTGGCGCTTGATCTGCCCGAAGCACAGCGGGCGGCGCTGCGGTTGCAGCAATTCCTGCTGCCGCTGCCGCGCAGGGTAGACCCCGACAATTTTCATCTGACCCTGTTGTTTCTGGGCGAGCAGCCCGATGTCGTGCTGGAGGCGCTGCATGATCGGCTGTGCGATCTGCGTTTGCGCCCGTTTGCGCTGACCTTGCAAGGGTTTGGCCTGTTTGGCGGCGCAAGGGCGCGGGCGGCTTGGGCGGGGCTGGCGGCGTCTGAAGCGCTGAACCAGTTGCAGGCGAAATGCGCCAATGCCGCCGCCTTGGCCGGGGCGCGGGTCGAGGCGCGCAAGTTTGTGCCGCATGTCACGCTGGGCCGCTTTCCGCCCCCCGATCCGGTTGATCAGATGCGGCTGGAGCGGGGCATTGCAGAAGGCATGGGCTTTCGCTCTGGCCCGTTCGCAGTGCGAGAGTTTGTGATGTATGAAAGCCATCTCGGCCCGAAAGGCCCGCGCTATGAGGTGCTGGCGCGCTATCCGCTTTAGGGCCGCTCCGCCGCAATATGTGCCAAAACCCCGTCCAACAGCGCTTGCGGATCGCCCTCGGGGCGCAGCACGGTGCGGGCAACGGCGGCCAGTTCGGCCTGGCGTGCCGCGTCCAACCCGGCCAAGGCTGCGGCCAAATCGCCGGTTACAGCAATTGCCCCGCCCGCCGCATCCAGCGCGGCAAACGGGGCTGCGAAGTTGTGCAAGCTTGGCCCGTGCAGGATCGCCGCCCCAGCCAGCGCCGGTTCCCACGGCGTATGGCCGCCCTTGTCGGCAAAGGTGCCGCCGATCACGCAGGCCCCCGCCATCGCATACCACAGCGGCATCTCGCCCATGGTATCGGCCAGATAAACCTGAGTTTCCGGGCCGGGTGTTTCATCGCGCGACCGCTGGGCAAAGCGGATATTCTGCGTTGTCAGCAGGCCGGCGATGTCAGCCGCACGGCGGGGATGCCGCGGCGCGATGATCAGAAAGCGGAACTGCGAGGCGAGAAACCCCCGCAAGATCAACGCCTCCTCGCCATCGTGGGTGGAGGCGGCCAGCAGGGTTTCGGCGCGCGGGGCGGGGGCGGCGAAGGGCGGTTCAGGTGCCATTTTCGGGGTAAAGGCCTTCAGCGCCAGCACGGGCCCTGCGGCCTTTGCAGGCAGGCCCAAGCCGAGCAAGCGCTGCATGGAGGTGTCATCCTGCGCCGAAAGCCAAGCCACCCGCGCCAGCGTCTGCCCGATCAGGCCGCGCAGCTTCTGCCAGCGCTTGGCGGAACGTTCAGAGATCCGCGCGCCGATCACCAGCACTGGCAAGCCCTGCTGCGCGGCGGCGGCGATGCGGGCGGGCCACAGCTCGTTTTCGATCAGCACCAGCCCCAACGGCTGCCAGCGGCGCAGCACCCGGCCTGCAGCCCCCCAACCATCCAGCGGCGCGAAGGCCACCGTTACCCCCGGCAAATGCCAGCCCGCCACCATGGCGCGGGCGGTAGCGGTGTTGACGGTGACCAGCAGTTGCAAACCGGGCCGTGCCGCCAACACCGCCTCCAGCACCCAGCGTGCCGAGGCCAGTTCGCCATTCGACGCCCCATGCAGCCACAGGCTTGGCCCCGGCGCAGGGCGCGGACCAAAGCCCAGACGCTCGGACAGATGACCGGACCGCGCCAGACGCAGCAGCAGGATCGGCACCAGCAGGGCCATCAGAATGCGGTAAAGCAGCACGCGCGGCCTCCTTTGTGCCCGATTTAGGCGCGCATCGCCCTGACGGCAAGCCTTACAGGGCGGGCGGGCGCTTGGCGGGCCAGTCGGTCGCCAGATGATAGGCCTGCCCCAAGGCCAATATCGCGGCATCTGCCCCGACGCGACCGGCGATCTGCATCCCCATCGGCAGGCCATTGGTGCCAAACCCCACCGGCACCGACAGCGCGGGCAATCCGATCAGGCTGATCGGGATCACCACCTCCATCCAGCGGTGATAGGTGTCCATCGCCACGCTGTTGATGCTGTGCGGCCAGCGCCAATCGGTCGGGAAGGGCCAGACCTGCGCCGTCGGCAACACCACCGCGTCAAAGCGGGTGAACAGCCGCGCCATATGGGCATAATAACGGCTGCGGATCACACTCGCCTCATACACCGCCTGCGCGGTCAACCCGCGGCCCTGTTCAATCTCCCAGATGGTTTCCGGCTTCAACTGCGCCCGCTTGGCGGGATCGTCATACAAAGCCTTCATACCGCCCGCGTTCAGCATGGCGCGCAAGGTGGTCCATGCCTGCCACAATTTCGCGGCAGGGAAGGGCGGCGCAATCGTCTCTACCTCTGCGCCCAGATCGGAAAACACCTGCAACCCGGCCTCGCAGAGCGGCAGAATGCCGGGTTCGATCTGATAAGCCCCGCCCCAGTCGCCCAGCCAGGCAATGCGCTTGCCCTTCATCTCCACCGACAAACGGGCGGCAAAATCGGTGCCGTCGCGGCCAAACGGCACTTCCGGGTTCACCCCGGCCTGCACCGTCAACAGCCGCGCCACATCTTCCACCGTGCGGCCCATCGGGCCTTCGGTCGCCAGCGTTGCAAGGTGCGTGTCGCCCTCGGCATCGCCGGGCACCAGGCCCCAACTGGGTCGAAATCCGTAAACATTGCAGAACGCCGCCGGGTTGCGCAACGACCCCATCATGTCAGAGCCATCCGCCACCGGCAGCATCCGCGCCGCCAGCCCCGCCGCAGCACCGCCCGAAGACCCACCCGCCGTGCGTGTCAGATCATAAGGGTTGCGCGTCACCCCATGCACCGGGTTGAAGGAATGGCTACCATGCCCCCATTCCGGCGTATTGGTCTTGCCGATGAAGATCGCGCCAGCAGCCCGCATCCGTGCGGCCAGCAGATCATCCTGCGCCGGCACGAAATCAGCAAACAGCGGCGAGCCATAGGTGGTGCGCAACCCCTTGGTGGCACAGAGATCCTTCACCGCCAAAGGCAAGCCATGCAGCCAACCCACCGGCGGCGCATCATCCGCCGCTTTCGCTTGTGCCAGCAAAACCTCGCGGTCGCGCAACGATACCACCGCATTGACCGCGCCATTCACCGCCGCAATCCGGTCCAGATGCGCCGCCATCACTTCAGAAGGGGCCACCTGCCGCGCCGCAATCATCCGTGACAGATCAGACGCCGACATTTCCGTCAAAGCCATCGCGGTCATCCTCTCTGCACAAATATCCTCGGGGGGAAGGTGGCTTGGCGCAGCCGGGCCACCGTGGGGGGCGACGCGCCCCCACCGTGCGCGTCAGCGCTTCAAAACAAGGATGCGGGGGGCTTCACCCCCGCATCGCCATCAGATCACGCTGCTTACTTCTGCAGCTCGGTCCAGATCGCGGTCATGTATTCCTGCGCTTTCGGCGAGCAGGTTGGCAGGAAATGCCCCGAGGCCTTGAACTCCTCCGGGATCATCACTTCAGGTGCGGTTTTCATGTCTTCCGGCATGAACGCGTCCGACCCGGCGATGCCGTTGGCATAGCGCGCGAAAGACGAAATCATCGCGGCATTTTCCGGGATCATGATGAAATCGAGGAACTTGTAGGCCTCCTCGACGTTCTGCGCATCCTTCAGCAAGGCCACCGAGTCCATGAACAGCGGGAAGCCTTCCTTCGGGTAGCCGTATTTCACATCCGGGTTGGCCAGACGGGCGCGCATGGTCGAGCCGTTCCAGTTCACCGAAGCCGCCCAATCATTGTTCGACAGCTTTTCGGTGGCGCCGTAATCCATCGAGATCCAATCCGGCTTGGCCGCGACCAGCACGTCACGCGCCTTTTTCAGCACTTCGGTATCTTCGGTGCAAGGCTCGCCGCCGACATACCACAGCGCCAGGTTCACAACATCGTTCATTTCCGGCACGACGTTGATCTTGCCCTTCAGCTCTTCCGGCACCTCAAGGAACACCGCCGAGGTGTTGATGTCGCCGCCGTAAACCTTGGTGTTCACCGCGATGCCGGTCGAACCCCACTGCCATGGAATGGTATGGGTGCGGCCCTTGTCCCACGCCACGTCCTGCCACTCGGGGGCGATATTGCCCTTGTTGGCCAGCTTGCTGTTGTCCAGCGGCACGATCAGGTCTTTTTCCACCCAGATCGGCACATAGTTTGCCGAAGGCACCACCAGATCAAAGACCGAGCCGCCTGCTTCGACCTTGGCCAAGGCCGCGTCGTTGCTGTCGTAATCGGTCACCGTCACCTTGATGCCGGTTTCGGCCTCGAATTTCGCCAGCAGTTCCGGCGAGGTGTAGTTGCCCCAGTTGAACAGTTGCAGCGTGCCTTCGGCCGAGGCCAGCGACGTGGTCGCCAGCAGCAGCGCCGAAGCGGTCAGCAATTTTTTCATTGTGTAGTCTCCCTGATGAAGTCGGTTCGTGTGAAGCGGAGCAAGGCGCAAGCGGCGCCTTACTTTTGCAGATCGGTCCAGATCGCGGTCATGTATTCCATCGCCTTGCCCGAGCAGGTCGGCAGGAAATGCCCGGCGGCACGGCTGGCTTCCGGGATGTTGACCTCGGGTGCGGTCTGCATGTCTGCGGGCATGAAGGCTTCTGACCCGGTGATACCGTTGGGATAGCGGGCAAAGGCGGAAATCAGCGCGGCGTTTTCCGGCAGCATGATGAAATCGAGGAACTTGTAGGCCTCTTCGACGTTTTGCGCCTCGGTCAGCAAAGCGACCGAATCCATCCACAGCGGGTAGCCTTCTTTCGGATAGCCATAGACGACGTTCGGGTTGACCAGCCGCGCGCGGAAGGTTTCGCCCGACCAGTTGACGCTGGCCGCCCAATCGCCGTTCGCCATCTTCTCGGTGGTGCCGTAATCCATCGAGGCCCAGAACGGCTTGGCATTCATCAACGCGTCACGGGCTTTCTTCAGCACCTCGACATCTTCGGTGCAGGGCTGACCGCCTGCCCACATTACCGCCAGATTGACGATTTCGTTCATCTCGGGGACGACGTTGATCTTGCCTTTCAGTTCTTCCGGCGGGTTCAGAAACAGCTCGGAGGTGTTGGCGTCGCCATTGTAAACCGAGGTATCCAGCGAAATCCCGGTCGAACCCCACTGCCACGGAATGGTGTATTCGCGACCCTGATCCCACGGCACGTTTGCCCATTCCGGCGCGATGTTGGCCTTGTTGGCCAGCTTGGTGGCGTCCAGCTTCTGGATCAGGCCCTTTTCGACATAGATCTGCACGAAATGCGCCGAAGGCACCACCAGATCAAAGCCCGCGCCACCCGCCGACACTTTTGCAAGCGCGGTGTCGTTGCTGTCGTAATCGGTGACGGTGACTTTGATGCCGGTCTCGGCTTCAAACTTTTTCAGCAGTTCAGGGGACGTGTAATCGCCCCAGTTGAACAGGTTCAACTGACCTTCTGCAAGCGCGGGCGGGGCGGTGGTCAGCAGCAGCGATACGGCAAGCAAGGATTTTTTCATGCGGTGAAAGCTCCGGGTTTGGGTCAGTCGTTTTTGCGGGTCAGCAGGAAGAAGGCGGTCAGCAGCACCACGGTCAACGCCAGTAGCATCGAGGAAATCGCGTTGATTTCCGGGGTCAGCTGGCGGCGCATCTGGCCGAGCATGTAGGTGGGCAAAGTATCTTGCCCGCCGGATTTGACGAATTCGGTGATCACCACGTCATCCAGACTGATCACGAAGGCCAGCATCGCACCGGCGATCACACCGGGCAGCAGCAAGGGCAGGGTGACATGGCGGAAGGTCTGCCATGGCGTTGCGTAAAGATCAGCGGCGGCGGTTTCCAGCGACAGATCCATCCCCTCCAGCCGGGCACGGATCGGCAGATAGGCGAAGGGAATGCAGAAGGCGGCATGGGCAAAGATCACATAGCCGAGGCCCTGAATGCCGGTCGCCTGTTTGATGATGCCGAACATGATCAAGAGCGCAACGGCGGTGACGATTTCCGGCACCATCAGCGGCTGGTTGATCATCACATAGATAAAGGTCTGGCCCTTGAACGCCTTGCGCCGGGTGGTGCCCAAAGCTGCCATGGTGGCGACAGCGGTGGAAATCAGCGCGGCGGATACCGCGATGATCAAGGATCGCAGCGTGGCGTCCTTGACCTGATCATTGGCCCAGGCCTTGCCATACCAATCCCAAGAAAACCCGCCCCAGACCGCGACCGACTGGCTGGCGTTGAAGGAATAGGCGACCAGCGTGAAAATCGGCAGATAGAGTGCGATGAACACGATGATGGCGGTGGTGGTGAAACCGGGCAGCTTGGCGACGGAAAAGGTCTTAGTGGCCATGAGTTGTATCCCGGTTGGCGTATTTCACATAGACCAGCAGGGCGATGGTCACGATGATCAGCAATGTCAGCGACAGGGCAGCCCCCAAAGGCCAGTTGCGGCCCTGACCGAATTGCAGGTCGATGAAGTTGCCGATCATCATCTGCTTGCCGCCGCCCAGCACGCGCGGGGTGACGTAAGCGCCCAGCGACGGCACAAACACCAGAATGGACCCGGCAATGATGCCCGGTTTCACGATCGGCAGGATGATCCGGCGCAACACCTGCAAGCGGCTGGCATAAAGGTCATAACCCGCCTCCAGCAGCCGCATGTCGAAGCGGTCGATGGCGGCGAACAGCGGCAGTACCATCAGTGGCAGATAGACGTAGGCCATGCCGATGAACACCGCCGTATCGGTGTAGATGATGCGGATCGGCTCGGAAATCAGGCCCAGCTTCATCATCAGGGTGTTGAACATACCCTCGTTGCGGATCACCTCGTTGATCGCATAGGTGCGGATTAACAGGTTGGTCCAGAACGGAATGGTGATCAGAAACAGCCACAAAGCCCGCGATTTCGCCGGGCGGGTGGCGATGAACCAGGCGGTTGGAAAGCCCACCGCAAAGGTCAGCGCCGTGGTCATCAGCGACAGTTTGATCGATCGCCAGAAGATGGTGACGTTGGCGTCGGCCAGCTTGTAGGTGTCGTCAAAGATGTCCTTGGTGTAAAGAATACCGCGCCAGCCTTCCAACGAGAACGCCCATTCGATATTGCCGTATTTCCCCGGCGCAAGGAAGGAATAGACCACTACGATCATCAGCGGGCCGACCGCGAACAGCGTCAGGATCACCAGTGCGGGCGCAGACAACAGCCAGCCGTTGCGGGTGGATTGGGCGGCTTGAGCCTGTTCGGCGGCGCTCATTCAATCCTCCACGATCTGGGCGGCACCGGGCGCAAAGCGCAGGCCAACCTGTTGGCCTTGCTGCAAACCGGCTTCGCCCGTGGCGGGGCTTTGCAGACGGGCGACCACCTCGGTGCCGTCTTTGAGCGCCATGTAGCAATGCGTATCGGTGCCGAAATAGACCATTGATTTCACCGTGGCGGCAATTGCGCCGGGGTCAGTGGTCTCGACCAGCCGCACCTGTTCGGGGCGCACGGTGACGGTGACGTGGCCTGAACCGGCCAGACCGGGCAGATCAATCAGATCGCCGGTGGCCAGGCGCGCGGCCCCCGCTTCGGCGGTCGCGGGCAGGAAGTTGGTCTCGCCGATGAAGCTGGCGACAAAGCGGTTGACCGGGCGGGTATAGATATCTTTCGGCGCGCCGATCTGTTGCAGCTTGCCCGCGCTCATCACGCCGATGCGGTCCGACATGGTCAGGGCCTCTTCCTGATCATGCGTCACGAAAACAAAGGTGATGCCGGTTTCGGTTTGCAGCCGTTTCAGCTCGATCTGCATTTCCTTGCGCAGTTTCAGATCCAGCGCCGACAACGGCTCATCCAGCAGCAACACCTTTGGCTTGGGGGCCAAGGCGCGCGCCAAGGCCACCCGCTGTTGCTGGCCGCCCGAAAGCTGGCTGGTCTTGCGGTTCGCCATCGGCTCCAGTTTGACCAGCGCCAGCATCCGCGCCACGGTTTCCTTGACCTCGGCCTTCGGGCGGCCCTGCATCTGCAGGCCAAAGCCGACGTTCTGCGCCACGGTCAGATGCGGGAACAGCGCATAGCTTTGGAACACCGTATTCACCGGGCGTTGGTTTGGCGGCAGATAGGTGATGTCCTGCCCATCCAGCAAAATGGTGCCCGAGGTTGGCATTTCAAACCCTGCGATCAGGCGCAAAAGCGTGGTCTTGCCACAGCCAGACGGCCCGAGCAGGGTAAAAAACTCGCCCTTCCTGATTTCGATCGAAACATCATCCAGCGCGCGGACGGCATTATCGCCCTGTCCGAAGGCCTTGACGGCGTGGCGGGCCTCGACGGCGGTATTCTGGGTCAAGGTGACTCGCTCCCTTTGGTTTTGATCATATTGGACAGCCGCCAAGCCCCGGCGCAACAGAAACTTCGCCTCAACTGCCGAAAGTGCAGGCAGTTGCTGCTTAGGGTGTGCAAATGCCCAAGCCTGCAGCAGGTTGGGAACGTCTGGCGAAGGCGCTGGCTTTTCAACGCTTAGCCTAGGCTGAAGCCATCGGCGCGCGGCGGGCAGACCAAGGCGCTGCGGATTCGAGTTCGGCACACAACGCGATCAGCTCTTCATCCGCGCCAAAGGCCGCTGCAAGGTGGATACCGATCGGCAAACCCGACTGCGATTGCGCCATCGGCAGGCTGGCCGCGGGTTGACCCGAGGCGTTGAACACCGCGCAGAACGGCGAATAGGCAAAGATGCCGCCGGGGCCGATGCGGTAGTTCACATAATCATCGCGGTCATGGTTGAAGCGGCCAATGCGGGCGGGCGGTTCTGCCAGCGTGGCCGACAGCAGAATATCGGGACCATCGGCGAAATAGGCGGCCATCTGGCGGCCAAAGCCATGAATTTCGCCGACCGCCTCCAGATAGCGGGTGGGGTGCAGGGTTTCGGCATAGGCGCAGGCAGAGCGGCCAATGCCTTCGACCAGATCGGCGGTCAGCGCCCGGCCCTTCAGCGCAGAGCGGATCGACAGGGCAGACCCCACGCCGACAATATCGGTCCAGGCCCGCATCATCATCGCAATATCGGCCTGCGGGCGGCCGGGTTCGACATGGTGGCCAAGGCTTTCCAGCAGTTTGGCGGTATCACGGACGGCTTGTGCCACCTCTGGGTCAATCGCGTCGCCGGTGAAGGTGGTGTCGCAGATCGCGACCCGCAGACGGCGCGGCGGGCGGCTGATCGCAGCGGCATGGCCCCGGCCCAGCGGCGGGGCGACATAGGGCGCGCCCAGATCGGCACCTTCGCAGGCGTCCAGCATGGTGGCGGTGTCGCGCACCGAGCGGGTGAGAAAGCCGTCAATCGCCATGCCGGCCCAGCCTTCACCGGCGTAAGGCCCATCTGGTAGCCGCGCACGGGTGGGTTTGAAGCCAAACAGACCGCAGCTGGAGGCGGGAATCCGCACCGACCCGCCACCGTCCGAGCCATGCGCAAAGGCCACGATCCCCGCCGCCACCGCAGCCCCCGAGCCGCCCGAAGACCCGCCGGGGGTATGGTCAAGGTTCCACGGATTGCGGGTTGGCCCGCCATAAACGGCGGCTTCGGTCGCCGCGCCCACGCCGCCCTCGGGCGAGGTGGTGCGGCCAAACGCCACCACGCCGGTCGCGCGCATCCGCTGCCAGATCGCCGAATCCTTGGCGTAGCGGGTATTGGCAAACAGCCTTGAGCCGTTGTGCGACGGGAAATCCACCGCCTCGCAGCCCAGATCCTTCAGCAGGAACGGCACGCCGCGGAACGGGCCGCGCGGCAGACCTGCGGCAATCGCACGGCGCGCCACGTCTTCTTGCAGCAAAACCACCGCATTCAGCGCCGGATTGCGCGCCGCAACCGCCGCAAGCGCTGCGTCCAGCAGTTCGGTGGCAGATACTTGCCCCGAGGCCACCAGCCCCGCCAGTTCGGTTGCATCTTTTGCGCCCAGATCGCCAATCATGCCGATTCCCCCTGCTGTTTGGCGCGAGTTGACCAGCCTGCGCGGGCGGCGTCCACCTCTGGCGTCGCCTTGGCGTCGGATTCAGCGCTTCTACGCGGTGAGGCGAAGATGTGCTGCCAGCGCGGCGGTGACGGCTTCCAGCGTCAGCGGCTTGGCAAGGTAGCCATCCAGCCCTGCGGCCAGATAGCGGGCGCGGTCGTTGGCGGCGGCATCGGCGGTCATTGCCAACACCGGCAGCGGCGGGCCGGGCAGGGCGCGGATCTGTGCCAGCGTTTGCAGCCCCGACAGGCCGGGCATGTTCATATCCAGCAGCACCAGATCGGGGCGGTTGGTGCGGATCGCCGCCAGCGCCGCATCGCCAGTCGCGGCCTCTGCCACCGTCGCCGCCAACCGTCGCAGATAGGTCGCGGCCACAAGGCGGTTGGTGGCAATGTCATCGACCACCAGTATCTGCCGCCCCGACAAATCCAAGGGCGCCGAAGGCACCGGCGCAGGACAAGCCGCTTGCGGCTCGATGCGCAGGGTCAGTCGAAACAGTGCGCCTTGCGCCGATGGCAGCAGCAGCAGATCGCCGCCCATCTGCCGGGCAAGGCCGCGGCTGATCGCAAGCCCCAGACCCGACCCGCTTTGCACCCGGCTGCCACGCTGAAATGGCTGAAAGGCGCGTTCGGTCTCGTGCGCTGCGATGCCGCTGCCGGTATCGGCCACATCGATCTGCAGCAGTTCGGCCTGGGGCAGATAGCTGACGTGCACTGTCGCGCCGCCGGTTTCGGTGAATTTCAGCGCGTTTGACAGCAGGTTCGACAGGCATTGCCGCAGCCTCTGTGGATCGAGCAGGGCTGCGGGCGGCAGATCGGCGGCGCAGGTCAGCGTCAGGCGCAGCCCGGCGGTGGCAAAGGCCGGGCGAAACAGCGCGACGGTGGTAGCGATCACCTGTTGCGGCGCGGATGTGACCGGGCGGATCGGCAGGCCGGTTTCATCCAAGCCCGACATTTCCAGAATGTCATCCAGCATCAGCGCAAGACCCCGGGCCGAGGCCACAAGGGTCTGCATCCGGTCCTTGGTGCCGGGGTCGTCCGTGCTGGCCAGCTCTGCCTCGCCCATGCCAAGGATGGCGTTCAGTGGCGTGCGCAGCTCGTGGCTCATCTGCGCCAGAAACAACCCCTTGGCACGGTTGCCCGCATCGGCTTCGTCACCGCGACGGCTGATTTCCAGATGCAGGGCGTGGTTGGAGCGCATCGCCCCCAGAGTATAGATGATTGCCCCAACCACCCCCAGCGTCGAGACGGTAAAACCCGCCAGATCATCGTGGCTTAACCAATACCAGCCATTGCCCAGCAGGGTAGTTGCCGCCACCGCAAGCCAGCCCGCCATGCCAAACGGCAGGTGGATGGCCCGCACCGTTGTCAGCTGAAACAACGTCATCGACACCAGACCCACCGCCAGCGCCTTGGCAAAGGGCAAGTGCTGCTGCCAGATCATCAGGCAGGGCACGGTATAGGCCAGCTCCATCAGGAACACCAAGCCCAGCACCAGCCGGTAGCGCCAGCGGCTCTGCGCCGGATCAAGCCCGCGCATCAGGCTAAAGGCAATGCCCTCGCACAGCAGGTCCAGCCCCATTGCGGCCATCGCCAGCTAGGGCGGCACAAATAACGCCATGAGCCCGAACGCCACCGCGCTGGAAATCAGCCGCATTGGCTCGACTTGCGACAAAAGCCGCCGCTGGCTGCTGATCTGTGCCACCGCGGCCGAAGGCCCCGAAACCGGGAGAGACTGTGAACGCATGGCGACTTTCAAAACGGCAAGGACGGTGCGCCTTGGATCAAAGAGCACAGAGCGTGCCCGGTCAATGCCAGCATGGCCAGGCGGGCAGGCCGGCTTATCCGCCGGTCAGCGGCGCGATCACCAGTTCCTGATGCAATTTGCCTTGCGGGGTAAAGATCAGGATGCGGTTGTCGGTGGTCACAACCCCGATCCAGCCCGCGCCCATCGTCACCGCCTGCGGCATGGCCCCCTGCGGCATCTGCAAGTCTGCGGGCAAGACAGGCGCGATTGCATTGGCATTGGGCATGCGGGTGACAAGCAGGCCGACCACGGTTATGACACCGACAATCATGGTGATCATCAGCACGATCACCAAACCTTTCAACAAGCGGAGCGAGGGCGGCAGGCCCGGCTCGGTAGGAGTGTCGTTCATGGCCAGCCCCTTTGAGGACGAAAGCGAAGACGGCATCGGCGCGCGTCTGGTGATCGTGATCGGCGAGGATGCCCCACAGCGCCTTGATAAGGCGCTTGCGGCGGCGGTGCCAGAGGAAGCGGCGCTGTCGCGGTCGCGTTTGATGAAGATGATCGACGAAGGCGATGTGTTGCGCGATGGCGTGGCGGTGACAGATCCGAAGACCAAGGTGAAGGAAGGTCAGGAATACACCCTGCTGCTCGCCCCTGCGGTGGATGTGGCGACGCTGCCGGAAGATATTCCGCTGAAAGTGATTTGGGAGGATGGCGATCTGATCGTCATCGACAAGCCTGCGGGCATGGTGGTGCATCCGGCCCCCGGCTCGCCTTCAGGCACGCTGGTCAATGCGCTGCTGTTCCATTGCGGCGATACGCTGTCGGGTATCGGTGGCGAACGCCGCCCCGGCATTGTGCATCGCATCGACAAGGACACCACTGGCCTTTTGGTGGTGGCGAAGTCCGACCGCGCCCATCACGGGCTGGCGGCGCAGTTTGAAGCCCATACGGTGAACCGGCATTATCTGGCGGTGGTCAACGGCGTGCCCTCGGCCTACGATCCGCGGCTGCGCGGGCTGAAGGGCATCAGCTTTGAGGCCGGCGGCATCCTGAAGATCGCCACGCACCTGGAACGCCACAAGACCGACCGGCAGCGGCAGGCGGTGGTCTGGCACTCGGGCCGCCATGCGGTGACGCGGGCGCGGGTGGTAGAGGATTTCAAGGGCGGTGCGGCCTTGATGGAATGCTGGCTGGAAACCGGCCGCACGCATCAGATCCGCGTGCACATGGCCTATGCCGGGCACGGGCTGATCGGCGATCAGACCTATGGCGGCAAGAAAAAGGTCTCACCCAAGCTGTTTGGCCCCGAAGTGGCGGAATTGGGCAACAGCTTTCCGCGTCAGGCGCTGCACGCGGCGACGCTTGGCTTTGAGCATCCGGTGACGGGGGAGACGCTGGAATTCAGCTCGCCCTTGCCCGCCGATCTGCAAGCGTTGCTGGCGGCGCTGCGGGGCTGATCTGACATCTTTGTCCCTGACAACTTCGTGATAGCGCTGACATAAATCTTTGCCTGCGACGGGATGGCCTACATCTTTCGTTAAGGCTGATGTGCATCATGGGTCTTGAAGCCTGCATGCGGCATATATAAGTTCGCCCGTCCCCGGGGGCGCAATCGCACCGGGCCAAGAAAGGGAGCGTCTCTATGAGCACCTACGCAAATCTGCCTGCACCCAGCCCGGAACAGGGGCTGAACCGTTACATGCAGGAAATCCGCAAGTTCCCGCTGCTGGAACCGGAAGAAGAATACATGCTGGCCAAGCGCTGGGTTGATCACCAAGACAGCACCGCCGCCCATAAGATGGTGACGAGCCACCTGCGTCTGGCCGCGAAAATCGCCATGGGCTACCGCGGCTACGGGCTGCCGCAAGCCGAGGTGATATCCGAAGCCAACGTCGGGCTGATGCAGGCGGTCAAGCGGTTTGACCCGGAAAAGGGTTTCCGGCTGGCGACTTATGCGATGTGGTGGATCCGCGCCAGCATTCAGGAATATATCCTGCGCTCGTGGTCGTTGGTCAAACTCGGCACCACCTCGGCGCAGAAAAAGCTGTTTTTCAACCTGCGCAAAGCCAAAGCCAAGGTCGGCGCGCTGGAAGAAGGCGATCTGCGCCCCGAAAACGTCGCCCGCATTGCGACCGATCTGAACGTGTCGGAAACCGAGGTTATCGACATGAACCGCCGTCTGTCGGGCGGCGATGCCTCGCTGAATGCGACCGTCGGGTCAGATGGCGAAGGCACGACGCAATGGCAGGATTGGCTGGAAGATGAAGACAGCGATCAGGCCGGCGATTATGAGGCGCGCGACGAATTCGACATTCGGATGAACCTGCTGCATCAGGCGATGTCGGTGCTGAATGACCGGGAAAAAGACGTGCTGATGAAGCGGCGTCTGGCCGAAACCCCGATCACGCTGGAAGAACTGTCGGAAAGCTACGGCGTCAGCCGCGAACGCATCCGCCAGATCGAGGTGCGTGCCTTTGAAAAGCTGCAGGAACGCATGCGCGATCTGGCCAAGACCAAGGGCATGGTGGTGCCCTCCTGATAAAATAAGGCCATCGGGCGCGCGATTGCGTCCGATGGTTGCGCCACGCGCCCGCAATCGTTAGGACATTCGGATCAAGACCCAAGGGGCGACACCGATGACTATGCTGGAAACCTTCCTGAAACCGATGCACCGCGAGGGCTACAAGTTTGTTGGCATCTTCGCCGCCATCACACTGGTGCTGTTCTGGATCTGGGATCCGCTGGGCTGGCTGGGCGTTGGTGCAACCGTCTGGTGCTATTACTTTTTCCGCGATCCGAAACGGTCTGTGCCGCAAGGGCGCGGGCTGATCGTATCGCCTGCTGACGGTGTGGTCAGCCTGATCGAACGCGCGGTGCCGCCACCGGAGCTGGGCGTGGGCCAGGATGCGCTGACGCGGGTTTCGGTGTTCATGTCGGTGTTCAACTGCCATGTGAACCGCGCGCCCATCGCCGGGCGGCTGTTGAAAATGGCCTATCGGCCGGGGAAATTTCTGAATGCCTCGCTGGATAAGGCGTCGGAAGACAATGAACGCAATTCCTTGCTGTTCGAATTGCCCGACGGCCGCAAGCTGATCGTGGTGCAGATCGCCGGGCTGGTGGCGCGGCGGATCGTGCCGTTCGTGTCGGAAGGGCAGGCGTTGCGCACGGGCGAACGCTTTGGCCTGATCCGTTTCGGCTCGCGGCTGGATGTGTATCTGCCCGACGGGGTGGAACCCATCGTGGCGCTGGGCCAAAACATGGTGGCGGGTGAAACCGTGCTGGCGGAACTCGACCGCGATCTGCTGCGCCGCACGGCGGTGCGCGAGTGAACATGCCGAAAGAGCCGGTTCAGCGGGGCCGCAAAAAGCTGCATCTGGTGCAACTGATCCCGAATTTCATGACCATCGGCGCGCTGTGTGCCGGGCTGACGGCAGTGCGCTTTGCCATTGAGGGGCGCTTTGGCCTTGCGGTGGCGTTGATCATCGTCGCGGCGATCATGGACGGGCTGGATGGCCGGCTTGCGCGGCTGTTGAAAAGCGAATCCGACATGGGCGCTGAACTGGACAGCCTGTGCGATCTGGTCAATTTTGGCGTCGCCCCGGCGTTGATCATCTATCTGTGGGCCTTGCAAGGCATGCGAGCAGAAGGCTGGATCGCCTGCCTGATCTATGCCGTGGCCTGCCTGCTGCGCCTTGCGCGGTTCAATATTGGCAATCGCCAACCTGACAATGATTCCAACAGCTTCCAGGGTGTTCCTTCCCCTGCGGGTGCGCTGCTGGTGCTGCTGCCGATCTTTCTGTCCAACGCTTTGGGCGACGGCAGCGCCTATGCGACCGGGCTTGTGGCGCTGTGGATGGCGATTGTCGGCGCGCTGATGGTGGGGCGGTTCCGCACGCCGTCGTTCAAGAAGGCAACGATCTATGCCGAAAACGTCAGCTTTGTTCTGCTGGCTTTCGTCGGGCTGATCGCGGCGCTGCTGACCTATCCGTGGACCACGCTGGCGCTGGCCGACGGCGCTTATCTGCTGGCGATTGTCTATAGCCTTCTGAAACCCGGCCCCAAAACCCCACCAGCGGCGTCGGCTGACGCCTAAGCTGGTTGCGCTATCAGCCCCCAAAGGCTAGCCTTGCGCCAGCAAATCAGGGGGGATGCGATGAAGCCAGTGCGTTGGGGAATTTTGGGCGCGGCAAACTTTGCCAGGGAACACATGGCACCGGCGATTCACGCCGCCAAGGGCGCGGAACTGGCGGCTCTGGCGACGTCCAGCGCCGAAAAGGCCGCCGGATTTCAGGCGTTTTGCCCCGGCCTGACTGTGCATTCCAGCTATGAGGCGCTTTTGGCCGACCCGTCGATTGACGCGGTTTACATTCCGCTGCCGAACCACATGCATGTCGAATGGACGCTGAAGGCGTTGGCGGCGGGCAAGCATGTGCTGACCGAAAAGCCGATTGCGCTGCATGCGGATGAGATCGACCAGATCATCGCCGCCCGCGATGCCAGCGGCCTGCTGGCCGCCGAGGCCTATATGATCGTGCATCACCCGCAATGGCAGCGCGCCAAACAATGGTTGGAGGCGGGCGAAATCGGCACCCTGCGCCATGTCGATGCGGCGTTTTCATTCCATTTGACCGACATGGAAAACATCCGCAACCGCCCCGATGCAGGCGGCGGCTCGTTGCGCGATATCGGCGTGTACACCTTTGGGTCGGCGCGGTTTGTCACCTCGTCCGAGCCGGTAGATATCTCTGCCCGGCTGATCATGGAAAACGGTATCGACAGCTTTGCGCAGGTTGCGGGTATCATGGACGGCCCGCATGGCCGCTTTACCTATGGCTCGATGACCTCGATGCGGCTTTACAACCGTCAGGTGGTGACGTTCCAGGGCGACAAGGGCATGATCCGGGTGGAAGGCGGGCCGTTCAACGCCAATGTCAACGATCTGGCCGAGGTGGAACTGCACCAGAACGGCAACCGTGTGATCACCGACCGCTTCCCCACTGCCAACCATTATGTCTTGCAGGTAGAGGCGTTTGGCCGCTCGATCCGCGATGGCGTGGCTTACCCGTGCCCGCTGGAATTTGTGCGCGGCACCCAGGCGATGATGGACACGGTTTATAAGGTGGGTGTCGAAATCACGCTTTGAGCCAAATCAGTTTGGCCGCTGCGATTTCATGCTAGACTTCCTGCATTCGCAAAGGAGTCTGGCATGAAAACGATCCCGACGCTGTATCTGTTGGCTGGTGAAGACGGTTTTCGTCTGTTGCACGACGCGGGCAAGGGCTTGGCCGAGCTGTCACAGGCCAGGGCTGATGATTTCCCCGATGTTGCGCATGATTTCAGTTCTGAACGCGGGCGCAGCCATACGGCGGGCGTGCAGTTCACCGGTGACGGCGGCAAGTCCGATGCCGAGATCGAGCGTCCGCGTCTGGCGCAGCATGCTGTTGCGGCGCTGGCGGCGGAATGGGACAAGGGCGCGCATGATCGCATGGTGATTTCGGCAGGCCCGAAGATGCTGGGCGCGCTGCGCGATGCCATGCCGAAGCAGGTGCAGGAAAAGATCGCGGCAGAGCTGCACAAAGATCTGATGAAGGTCGCCGCCCATGATCTGCCGTCGCATTTCAAGGACTTGCCGCTGTAATCAAGTGCTGGCGCGGCCGGAAGGGTCGCGCCAGCCCGTTTCTAGTCTTCCATCGCTTCCAACTCGTCGATGAAGCCCGCGATCATCGACAGGCCTTTGTCCCAGAACTTCGGATCGCTCGCGTCCAGACCGAACGGGGCGAGCAATTCCTTGTGGTGCTTGGACCCACCTGCTTTCAGCATGTCGAAGTATTTTTCCTGAAAATCCGGCAGGCCATCGGCGTAAACCGCATAAAGCGCGTTCACCAGACCATCGCCGAAGGCATAGGCGTAGACGTAGAACGGTGAATGCACGAAATGTGGAATATAGGCCCAGAAGGTTTCGTATCCGTCTGCGAAATCAAAGGCTTCGCCCAAGGATTGCGCCTGCACGCTCATCCACAGCACGTTGATGTCATCGGGGGTCAGCTCGCCTTCGGCACGGGCGGCGTGCAGTTTGCATTCGAAATCGTAAAACGCGATCTGGCGCACCACGGTGTTGATCATGTCTTCGACCTTGCCCGCCAGCAGGGTCTTGCGTTCAGCCGGGGTTTTGGCGGCATCGAGCAGTTTGCGGAAGGTCAGCATCTCGCCAAAGACCGATGCCGTTTCGGCCAAGGTCAGCGGGGTTGAGGACAGCAATTCACCCTGACCGGCAGCCAGCACCTGATGCACGCCATGGCCCAATTCATGCGCCAGCGTCATCACATCGCGCGGCTTGCCCAGATAGTTCAGCATCACATAGGGATGCACCGTCGTCACCGTCGGATGCGCGAAAGCGCCCGGAGCCTTGCCGGGTTTGACGCCCGCATCAATCCAACCATCGGTAAAGAACGGTTTGGCGACTTCGGCCATGCGCGGATCAAAGGCGGCATAGGCCGACAGCACGGTTTCGCTGGCTTCGGCCCAGTTCACCAGACGCGGCGCTTCGGTCGGCAGCGGCGCGTTGCGATCCCAGGTTTGCAGCCGGTCCAGCCCCATCCACTTGGCCTTCAGCTTGTAATAGCGGTGCGACAGCTTGGGGTAGGCGGCGACCACGGCGTTGCGCAGGGCTTCGACCACCTCGGGTTCGACATGGTTCGACAGATGCCGTGCGTGCTGCGGGCTGGGCATCTTGCGCCAGCGGTCGTCGATCTCCTTTTCCTTTGCCAGCGTGTTATGAACCCGCGCGAACAGTTTGATATGTTTGTCAAAAACCTCTGCCAGTGCGTGGCTTGCCGCCTCGCGTTTGGCGCGATTGGCATCGGTCAGCAGGTTCAGCGTGGCTTCAAGGTTCAGCTCGTCTTCTTCACCTTCTACCTTGAACATCAGCCCTGCCATGGTTTCATCAAACAGCTTGTTCCAGGCACTGGCGCCGACCACCGACGCGTCGTGCAGGTATTTTTCCAGCTCGTCCGACAGTTGGTGCGGCCGCATCGCGCGCATGCGGTCAAACACCGGCTTGTAGCGGGCGAGATCGGCATTCGCGGCGATGTGGCCTGCAAGAAGATCGTCTTCCAAGCGGTTGAATTCCAAGCTGAAAAACACCAGCGGCGTGGTGAAGGTGGTGATGGCGTCCTGCACATCGGCCATGAACTTGGCGCGCTCGCTGTCCATGGTGTTCTGGTAATAGCGCAAACCGGCGTAAGAGCCGATGCGCCCGGCGATCACGTCGATCTGCTCATAGTCCTGCACGCAGGCCAGCAGCGCCGCTGCCGACAGCCCGGCCAGCTTGCCTTCGTATTTCTGTGCGAAATCGGCGCAGGCGGTTTGCAGCCAGGCCATGTCGCGCTGCAATTCCGGCGCAGCTGTTGCCGCCGATACGGGCGTCACAGACCGGGCGTTGTTGGCCGGGGCGGGCCATTGGCAAGCGGGGCGAGAAATCGGGCATGGTAAACCTCATGTTTTGTTGTCCCCATCTAGGGGGCAAACCCGGCAAGCTGCAAGGTCGCATACATCACCATCACGGCAAGCGAGCGCCTAAATTTTGTGCGGCAATTCGCACAATTTTCATGCGAACATCTGGAATCCGGCACCAGTTGCGGGTCGGGGCTTTACCTTGTGGAAACGCCCGCCTTTACTGGCAGCAAGCACAGCGAAAAGGCGGCACGACATGACCCCTTGTTTCAACGAAATGTTCCAGAATGGCGACGTGCGCGCGCCCTATGCCGGGCTGGAGGGGTGGAGCGCGGATATGCCCGCCGACGTCCGGCTGGCCAAACAGGCCGAGGCCGAGGCGCTGTTTCGCCGTATCGGCATCACCTTCGCGGTCTACGGTGAAGGCGGCGATCCGGATCGGCTGATCCCCTTCGACATGTTCCCCCGCGTCTTCACCGGCGCGGAATGGGCGAAACTGGAACGTGGCATCAAGCAGCGGGCGCGGGCGCTGAATGCGTTTCTGGTCGATGTTTACGGTCGCGGCGAAATCGTGCGGGCGGGGCGGATTCCGGGGAAGCTGGTCTATCAGAATGAGGCCTACGAAAAGGCGGTTTGTGGCTTCATTCCGCCAAAAGGCGTGTATTCCCATATCGTTGGCGTCGATATCGTGCGGACTGGGCCGGGCGAGTTTTATGTGCTGGAAGACAACTGCCGCACCCCGTCCGGCGTCAGCTACATGCTGGAAAGCCGCGAGATGATGATGCGGATGTTCCCCGACCTGTTCCGGGTGAACCGGATCGAGCCGATTGACAGCTACCCAGACAAGCTGCGCCGCACCTTGGCCTCGGTGGCTCCGGCGAAATGTGATCGTGATCCGACCGTGGTGATCCTGACGCCGGGGCATTTCAACTCTGCCTACTACGAACACTCCTTCCTTGCCGATCTGATGGGGGTGGAACTGGTCGAGGGCCAGGATCTGTTCGTCGATGGCGCCTTTGTCTACATGCGCACCACCGAAGGCCCTAAGCGGGTGGACGTGATCTATCGCCGGATTGACGATGCCTTCATTGATCCGCTGTGCTTCCGCCCCGACAGTATGCTGGGCGTGGCGGGGCTGATGGATGTCTACCGATCCGGTGGCGTCTCGATCTGTTCCGCGCCGGGGGCAGGGGTGGCCGATGACAAGGCGGTTTATACCTATGTGCCGGAAATGATCCGGTTTTATCTGGGTGAAGAACCGATCCTGAAGAACGTGCCAACGTGGAAATGCGGCGAGGCTTCGGATTTCAAATATGTCTGCGAGAATTTGGGCGATCTGGTGGTGAAAGAGGTGCATGGCTCTGGCGGCTACGGCATGCTGGTGGGGCCGAAATCGACCAAGCAGCAGATCGAAGACTTCCGCGCCCTGATCATGGCTGATCCGGGCAATTACATCGCCCAACCGACGCTGGCGCTTTCGACCACGCCGACCTTTGTCGAGGAAGGCATCGCCCCCCGTCACGTTGATCTGCGGCCCTATTGTCTGGTGGGCGAGCGGATTGAACTGGTGCCGGGCGGGCTGACCCGCGTGGCGTTGCGTGAAGGCAGTCTGGTGGTGAACTCGTCGCAGGGCGGCGGGGTGAAAGACACTTGGGTATTGGCGGAGTAGATCATGCTTTCACGGACCGCCGACAACCTTTACTGGATTGCCCGCAATATGGAGCGCGCCGAAACCGCTGCGCGCCTGCTGGAAGTGGGGGCGCGGATCTCGCTGCTGCCAACTGCGCACGGCTACCGCAACGATTGGGACAGCCTGTTGCGCGCCAGCGGCAATGCCAATGGCTACGCCGCGAAATACGGTGCACCGGCGCAAGCGCAGATCGAAAGCTATCTGTTCTTTGACCGCGATAACCCGAACTCGGTGGCGTCCTGCATCACCAATGCCCGTGAAAATGGCCGCATCATCCGCACCGCGCTGACCACGCAGGTCTGGGATGCGCTCAACACCGCGTTTCAGGAGTTGCGCCAGATCGAGGCCAACCGGAACGGCCATGAACTGTCGCGGCTGACCGATTGGGTGATGCGCCACGCCGCCATGGTGCGCGGCGCGATTGATGCGACCTTGCTGCGCAATGATGGCTATAACTTCCTGAATATCGGCTATTATCTGGAACGCGGCGACAGCACGGCCCGGCTGATGGACGTGAAATACTACGTCCTGTTGCCGCGCGCCGATTATGTCGGCTCGGGGCTGGATAACGACCAATGGTCGATGCTGCTGCGCGCGATGTCTGCCAACCGCGCCTTTCATTGGGCCTATGGCGGTGAAATCACCTCGGCCAAGATCGCGCATTTCCTGATCCTGAACCCGCAATGCCCGCGCAGCCTGATCACTTGCGTCGCTGGCATGAACAACCACCTGATCCGGCTGGCCAAGCTTTATGGCCGCGAAACCCCGGCGCAAGCTGCCGCCGCGCAATTGCTGTCGGCGCTGGAAAACCAATCCACTGAACAGATCTTTGAAGAAGGTCTGCACGAATTCCTCACCCGTTTCATTGGCGAGGCCGCCAGTCTGGGCGCCATCATCCATGACGCCTATTTGTCGGGGGACATGAAATAATGTTGCTGAATGTCGATCACACCACGCTGTATCGCTACGACCGACCGGTGCGCGGCGTGGTGCAAAGCCACCGGCTGACACCGTCGCGCTTTGACGGCCAACAGGTGCTGGATTGGGCGGTGACGGTATCTGGCGGCAGCATGGGCGGCGGCTTTCGCGATGGCGCGGGCGATTGGGTGCAGGGCTGGACGGTGGCCGGTCCGGTCACGGAAATCGAAGTGCGGGTGCGCGGTCAGGTGCAGACCACTGACACCGCCGGCATCCTGCGCGGCCATAAGGAACTGGTGCCGCCTGAAGCCTATCTGCGCGCCTCTGCCGCCACCGAACCAGACGAAGCCCTGCGCGCCTTGGCGCAGATATTGATCAACGCCGAATCTCCGCTGGCAGGCAGCCATGCGCTGGCAGAGGCGATTTCCGAGGCGATTGCCTACAAACCCGGCAGCACGCAGGCGCAGACCACCGCAGCCCAAGCATTGGCGCAAGGCGAGGGCGTTTGTCAGGACCACGCCCATGCGATGATTGCGGCGGCGCGCGCGGCAGATGTTCCGGCGCGCTATGTCTCGGGCTATCTGCAATCGGGCGCGGATGGCGGCGATCACGAGGCCGCGCACGCCTGGGCCGAGCTGTATTTGCAGGGTTTCGGCTGGATCGGCTTTGATCCCGCCAACCGCTGTTGCCCGGATGCGCGCTATATCCGGCTTGGCTCAGGGCTGGATGCACAAGACGCGGCCCCGATTCGGGGTATTTCGCGGGGGCAGGGCACCGAAATCTTGTCAGTCGCGGTTGCGGTCCAGACGCAGGAACAATAACCTCCGCCACGAAAATCGTTGGAAATACCGGGGGCTGCCATGACCTATTGCGTCGGACTATTGCTGAACGCGGGCATGGTGTTGCTGTCGGATACCCGCACCAATGCCGGGCTGGACAACATCGCCACCTATCGCAAGATGTTCCATTTCGAAGATCCGGGTGAGCGGGTGATCTCTATCACCACCGCAGGCTCGCTGTCGGTGACGCAAACCACGCTGGCCCGGCTGCGCGAGGCGATCGAAGATCCCGAAGCGACGCCGGAAAGCTCGATCATGCTGGCACCGACGATGCTGAAGGTGGCGTCAATCATTGGCAACACCTTGGCCGAGGTCCGCCGTGAGATTGATGACAAGCTGGCGACGATGCGGCAGGGGGCTTCGGCCAGCATGATCGTGGCCGCACAGCGCAAAGGCGGTGCGATGCGGCTGTTCCTGATCTATCCCGAGGGCAACTTCATCGAGGCCACCGAGGACACGCCGTTCCTGCAAATCGGCGAGCATAAATACGGCAAGCCGATTCTGGACCGGGTGGTGAAGCCCGCCACGTCATTGGCCGATGCGGAAAAAGCGGTGCTGCTGTCGATGGATTCGACGCTGCGGTCGAACTTGTCGGTGGGGATGCCGCTGGATCTGTGCGTGATCGAGAAAGACACCTGCACCGTCAGCCGCAAGCGCCGGATCGAAGCGGGCGACGAAGGCTTTCGCGCCATGTCCGAGGCCTGGTCGAAAGCCCTGCGCGACGGCTTCACTCAGATCACCCTGTAGCCGCCGGGAAGGCGATTTCTATCAGAAATCGTGCGCGGAATTTTTCAAAATCCGCCTGCTGTCTTAGCGGTGGCTTGAAAACAACGCCGCCGCCTGATCGAAAAACCGCGCGCGGGCCGGGGCGCGCTCCATCAGCACCTCATGTTCGGCGCCGGTATACAGATCCAGCGTGCCGCGCGGCCAGATTGCCATGCGGGCATGCACCGGGGCGACGTCGATGATCTTTTCCTGCGTGCCAAGCGCGGTGATCACCGGCACATCGGGCGATTGCAGCAAGGTCAGTGCGTGGCATTCGGTCAGCGCCGCCTTCACCCAACCCAGACTTGGGCCCCCCAACACCAGTTCAGGATGCGCCAGCGCCTGTTGCCGCATATAGTCCCACATTTCGGGATCGGTGGTCAGCGAATTGCCGGTGAACGGCGCGGTCAACACATAGGTCTTCGCCCCGGTGCCCGGCGCATAGCGGTCGTCAAAGCTGAACCAGCGCGAGGCGGTGGTCAGCGCAATCGCCATAGGCCGCATCCAGGCGGCGATCAGAATCCCCCACATCGGCGCGGAAAACGCGGCGGCCTGTATCGGCGCATCGCGCAGCAGCGCCCGCAAGCCGATGCAGCCGCCCATCGAATGCGCCATCAGGTAATAGGGTTCCGGCAGGCCCTGCGCACGGGCAAAGCCGACCATCGCGTCAAAATCCAGCTGATATTCGGCGAAATCGCCGACATGGCCGCTCATCGGGTCGTCCAGCGGCCGATCCGCCAGCCCCTGACCCCGCAAGTCGATCACCACCGTCGCAAAGCCGCGCGCGCGCAGATCGCCCGCAGCACGGCCGTATTTTTCGACATATTCCGTCCGCCCCGGCAGCAACAGCACGGTGCCCTGCGCGCCCGGATGCGTCCACGAGCCCAGCCGCAGCCGCACACCATCGGCCGCCGTCACCCAAAAGGCGCGACCGCCTTCGGGGCCATCGGCCACGGCACTGAACAGCGGCGCGTCGGTCACGACATCGCCGCGCCAAGTTGCATCGCAAGCCCCATGTTGCCGTCAACGCTCAGCTTGCCGGTCATGAAGGCCATCGTCGGGTTCATCTCGCCTTCCAGAATCGCCCGGAACACCTCGGCCTCGGCGGTCAGCGTCACATCGGCGGGTTCGTCAGCTGCGCGCACGCCACTGGCGTCGGCCATGATCGCGCCTTCGCCGGGGATGACGAATTTTGCCACGCCATCAAAGCCATTCGCCAGCTTTTTCGACAAAGCCGCCACCGCAGCCGTGATCACATCGCTCATCACATTCTCCTTTGTGAACATCCGCCTCTGGATATTCGCGCTTATTGCGTTACGTTTCCCTTATGAAAGCGCTTCATGGGTTACACAATCATATCGTTGCGGCATTTATGCTGCTTTTTCTGTCATGCCTGCCGCTTACGGCGCAAACTGCCAAGCTTGACGCGCTTTTTGCCGAGTTGCTCACAGCGGATGAAGCCGCTTCGCAGCGGGTCGAGGCCGATATCTGGTTGGAATGGTCGAAATCCGGCTCTGCGGCGATGGATCTGCTGTTGCAGCGGGGCCGCGATGCGATGGCGAATGGTCAGCCCGAGATTGCCATCGAACATCTGACCGCGCTGATCGACCATGCGCCGGGTTTTGCCGAAGGCTGGAACGCCCGCGCCACCGCCTATTACCAGACCGGCGATTTTGGCCCCTCGATTGCCGATATCGGCCAAGTGCTGACGCTGAACCCGTTGCTATACATCCGCACGCGTCGGGGGTAAACGAGGCGGTGCAACGGCTTGAAGCGCAGCTTCAAGGATCAGACCTGTAACAGCCGCCAAAGGGCAACGACATGAACGCGACCGCGACGGTCACGGCGGTTCTTGGGCCGACCAATACCGGCAAAACCCACTACGCGATCGAACGCATGCTGGGCCACCGCACCGGCGTCATCGGCCTGCCGCTGCGTCTGCTGGCGCGCGAGGTTTATGACCGCATCGTTGCCTCGCGCGGGCCTTCGGTGGTGGCTCTGGTGACGGGCGAAGAACGCATCGTGCCGGACCGGGCGCAATACTGGGTCTGCACCGTCGAAGCGATGCCGCTGGATATCGGCGCCGATTTTGTGGCGGTGGATGAAATCCAGCTTTGCGCCGACCCCGATCGCGGCCACGTCTTCACCGACCGCTTGCTGCGGGCGCGCGGCCTGCATGAAACCCTGTTCATGGGGGCAGAAACCATGCGCCCCGCGATTGCCGGGTTGATCAAGGGCGTGCAGTTTCTCAAGCGCGAGCGGTTTTCCGAACTGACCTATACTGGCTCGAAAAAGATCAGCCGGATGCCGGAACGCTCTGCCATCGTTGGGTTTTCGGTGGAAAACGTCTATGCGATTGCCGAGTTGATCCGCCGCACCAAGGGCGGTTGTGCGGTGGTGATGGGCGCTTTAAGCCCGCGCACCCGCAACGCGCAGGTGGCGCTGTATCAGAATGGCGATGTCGATTATCTGGTGGCCACCGATGCCATCGGCATGGGGTTGAACCTCGATATCAAGCACATCGCCTTTGCCGCCACCTCGAAATTCGATGGCCGCCGGATGCGCACGCTTTATCCGCAGGAACTGGCGCAGATCGCGGGCAGGGCAGGGCGGCATCTTGAAAACGGCACCTTTGGCGTGACCGGCGAGGTGCGCCCGCTGGATGACGAAACCGTCGAGGCTATACAGGAACACCGCTTTGACCCGGTGCGCAAACTGGAATGGCGCAACCACGATCTGGAATTCGGCTCGGTGGATCGGCTGATCCGCAGTCTGGAAGCGCCGACACAAAACAAATGGCTGGCGCGCGCCCGCGATGCCGATGATGTGCTGGCGCTGAAATATCTGTGCGAGTTGCCCGAGGTGAAGGCAAAGCTGACCTCGCCGCAGCGGGTCAGGCTGCTGTGGGATGTCTGCCGCATCCCCGATTTCCGCAACGCCGCAGGCACAGAACACGTCACGCTTCTGGCCCGCATCTTCGATTTTCTGACCGGCCGGGGGCTTGCGCAGACCCGCATCCCGACAGATTGGCTGCAAAAAGCCATCGAACGCATAGATAAAGCCGGTGGAGACATTGATACCATCTCGAAACGTCTGGCCTATATCCGAACCTGGACCTATGTTGCGCAACGCAAGGGCTGGGTTGAGAACGAAAGCCATTGGCGCGCCGAAACGCGCGCTGTAGAAGACCGCCTGTCAGATGCGCTTCATGCCGCGCTGACTCAACGATTTGTTGACCGGCGCACCAGCGTTCTGCTGCGGCGGTTGAAGCAGAAGGAGACCCTCGTGGCCGAGGTGAATGACAAAGGCGAAGTGACGGTAGCAGGCGAATTCGTCGGCCGTCTTGAGGGGTTCCGTTTCCGTCAGGATGCGACCACTTCCAACGAAGAGGCGGCAACGCTGCGGCAGGCTGCCTTTGCGGCGCTGAAGCCGGAATTCCATCTGCGCGCGGATCGTTTCTACAACGCCCCCGACACCGAGCTGGATTTCACCGAGCAGGGCGGCCTGATGTGGGGCACCCAAGCCATGGGCAAGCTGATCAAGGGGGCCGAACCGTCGCGCCCGACGGTCGAGGCCTTTGTCGATGAAGAGGCTGGCCCGGATGTCGCCGACAAGGTGCGCCGTCGCCTGCAACATTTCATCGACCGCAAGGTCGCCGCGAACTTCGAACCGCTGCTGGCGATGAGCCGCGATGAAACCCTGACCGGGCTGGCGCGCGGCTTTGCCTTCCGTCTGGTCGAAGGTCTGGGCGTGATCCCGCGCGAAAATATCGCCAACGAGGTCAAGGAACTGGATCAGGAAGCCCGTGGCGCGCTGCGCAAGCACGGCGTCCGCTTTGGTCAGTTCACCGTGTTCCTGCCCGCGCTGCTGAAACCCGCGCCGACCCGGCTGCGGCTGGTGCTGTGGTCGCTGTGGAATGGCCTCGATGAATTCCCCGAAAGCCCGCCTCCGGGTCTGGTGACGATTCCGAACCTGCCTGCGGTGCCGAAGATGCACTACACCCTCGCGGGCTATCACCCCGCAGGCGCGCGCGCGATCCGCATTGATATGCTGGAACGGCTGGCCGACATCCTGCGCACCAAAGACAGCCGCGCCGGCTTTGAAGCCACGCCAGACATGCTGTCGATCACCGGCATGACGCTGGAACAGTTCAGCGATCTGATGGGTGGTCTGGGCTACAAGGGCGAGAAATCCGAACGGCCGAAGCTGAAAGCAGCCCCCGTTCCGGTGCCGGTCGATCCCGATGCGCCGGTGCAGCCGATCCCCGAGGGCGAATCGGCCTTCATCCAGCCCGACCCGGAAGCGGCCCCCGAGATGGAGTCGTTCTACACCTTCACTTGGGCGCCGAAACCGCGCCCGCGCCCGGAACGTCCCGCGCGCGCCGAGCGTGCCCCGCGTAAAGAGGGCGAGGCCCCGGCAGCCGAGCGCACCCCGCGCCCGGATCGTGGCCCCCGTCCTGATCGCGGCCCGAAGAAGGAAGGTGACGCGCCTGCCGCCGAACGTGGCCCGCGCCCCGAACGCGGCCCGCGTCCCGAAGGCGACAAAGGCCCGCGCCGCGACCATGGCAAGGGCGGCAAGCCGCACGGCAAGCGCGATGATCGTGACTCCAAGCCGAAAACCTACGAACAGCGTCCGCCGCGCGCCGAAAAGCCGATTGACCCGGACAACCCCTTCGCCGCCTTGATGGCGTTGAAAGCCAAGCTCTGATCTTCGGGATCTGATTGGCCGGCCCCGGTGGAAAGCCTGAAAAATCCGTCCAGCCGAAACTTCGGCTGGACAAATGGCTCTGGTCGGCCCGGTTCTTCAAGACCCGCGATCTGGCTGCCGAGGTGATCGAAAGCGGCCATCTGCGCCTGAACAGCCGGCCCTGCCGCAAGCCCGGCCATGGTGTGGCCGAAGGCGACACGCTCACCTTTCCGCAAGGCCGCGCCATTCGCGTCATCCGCGTGCTGGCGCTGTCAGAACGCCGTGGCCCCGCCGCCGAGGCGCAGGCACTTTATCACGATCTTGCGCCGGACCCGTCAGCAGCGCTTGAATGATCCGGCCAGCTTTAGTAGTCAGACTACGCTGAGATAGGAGCACGCCCATGACCTACGTTGTGATCGACAACTGCATTGCCTGCAAATACACCGATTGCGTCGAGGTTTGCCCGGTGGACTGCTTCTATGAGGGCGAAAACATGCTGGTCATCCACCCGGATGAATGCATTGATTGCGGCGTCTGCGAACCCGAATGCCCCGCCGATGCCATCCGCCCCGATACCGAACCGGATATGGATGCCTGGGTCACGTTCAACCGCAAATACTCCGAAATGTGGCCGGTGATCGTGACCAAGAAAGACCCGCTGCCCGGTTATGAAGAGCGCGACGGCGAAACCGGCAAGCGTGACAAGTATTTCTCCGAAGCGCCGGGGCAGGGCGGCTGAGCCACGGTTTTCCGGCCTGATTCGTTGACGTTACGTTCACGAAGCGGCGATATCGTGGAAAATACAACGATTCCAACCTTTGGGGCGCCTGCGCTGCCCTTTCGTCGTAGTTGGAATCAGTGCAAATTTGTGTTACACAATATCTACAAATAAACACGGATGCCTGTACACGCCGCGAAGCTGCTCGCTTGGGGTGTAAATCCAGTCTGAAAATCTCCACCAGTCTGTCTGGGTCAATTGCCCGGTCAGGGTGGATTTTTCTGCGGAACAGGCTCCTTCCGAGGAAGCGACTGAATGACCAAATCGAAGAAGCCTGAGTTTCGTCCGAACGAGTTTGTTGTTTACCCTGCCCATGGCGTTGGTCGGATCATCTCGATCGAAGAGCAGGAAATTGCCGGTATCCACTTGGAGCTGTTCGTGATTTCCTTCGAAAAAGACAAGATGACGTTGCGCGTTCCCACCCATAAAGCCACCGATATCGGCATGCGTAGCCTGTCGACGCCCGACGTTGTATCAAAAGCGCTGGATACGCTGAAGGGCAAGGCCCGCGTCAAGCGTGCGATGTGGTCGCGCCGGGCGCAGGAATATGAACAGAAGATCAACTCGGGGGATCTTATGGCGATTGCCGAGGTCGTGCGTGACCTGCATCGCAGCGATGATCAGCGCGAGCAATCCTATTCCGAACGTCAGCTTTACGAAGCCGCGTTGGAGCGTCTGACCCGCGAAGTCGCCGCCGTTTCCGGCGTGGACGAAGCTGGCGCGCAGAAAAAAGTCGGCGATGTGCTGGTTGGCCGCGCCGCCTGATCTTTGTGTTCAGTCAAGAAAAAGGCGGCCCTCGGGCCGCCTTTTTTGTTTCCGAAGCTATTTCTCGCTTGGCTTTTCCGACAGTTCCTCCATGTCGGGGAACAGCATCGCTTGCAGCACCTCGGCCGGGTCTTCCGCCGCCATCGGCCGGACATCGTGCAACTCTTCCATCAGCGCGCTTTCCAGATCGCGGTCCAGTTGTTTGGCCCGCGCGATATAGGCCTCGTTCAGATGCGTCGGCTGACCGGGCACCCAGACCTTGGCCAGGTCGAGCATCGCGGTACGGTCGATTCTGTAATAGGCTTGGCTGACCTTTGCGGCTTCGTATTCAGAAAAACCCATATTTTCCAATACATAGCGTCCTGCCCGGATCGAGCTGTCGAAGGTTTCGCGCACGATGTCATTCGCGCCGGCCTGAAACAGCTCATAGACATGCACCCGGTCCTGCGCGCGTGCGACGATATGAATATCGGGGCGGCGAGAGCGGGCATAGCGCACGATCCGGGTCGCGGTGTCGCGGTCGTCCACCGCCACCACGATCACCTGTGCCTCGGCCACCCCTGCTGCCTCCAGCAATTCCGGTCGCGCCGGATCACCGAAAAACCCCTTCACGCCAAATTTGCGCATAGTTTCAATCGTGGTCATATCGCTATCCAGCACCACTGTCGGCACGCCCGAGGTACGCACCAGCCGGTTGACCACCTGGCCAAACCGGCCAATCCCGGCGACGATCACCTGACCTTTTTCGTCGATCTCATCGGGGGCATGATCGGGCTGGCGCTGCGCGAAATGCGCGGTCAGCCAATCGTAGCCGATGAACAGCAACGGCGTCAGCAGCATTGACAGGCTGATCACCAACAGCCCCATCTGCCCCGCCGCCAGCGGCAGCGCACTTTCCGACCGCGCAAAGCTGATGATCAGAAAACCAAACTCGCCGCCCTGCGCAAGGCTCAGCGAAAACAGCCAGCGGTCTTGTGGCTTCAACTTGAACGCCAGAGAAATCCCCAGCAGAATCATTGCCTTCAGCCCCATCAGCCCCAGCGTCAGCCCCAGGACGGTGAACGGCTCGCGCGCCAGCATCGAAAAGTTGATGCCCACCCCCACCGTCATGAAGAACAGCCCCAACAGCAGCCCCTTGAACGGCTTCAGGTCGGCCTCCAGCTGATGCCGAAACTCCGAGTTGGCCAGAACCACGCCGGCAACAAAGGTGCCCAAGGCGGGCGACAGACCCACCAGCATCATCAGAAACGCGATGCCCAGCACCATCAGCAAGCTGATGAAGGTGCTCATTTCCGGCAGTTTGGCGGCATGCACAAAGCGAAAGATCGGGCGGCTCAGGTAATGCCCCGCCAGCACGATGCCCGCGACAATCGCCAGTGTCAGCAGGCCCGCGCCCCAACCCGGCAGCGACTGCACGATGGAAATCAGCGGCTCGGCAGCATTTTCCGCCGCTGTCAGATCCTCTGGGTTCACGATACCGAACTGCCCGGCGGTCGGCCCCTGAATCCCCGGCAGCGCCAGCAGCGGGATCACCGCCAGCATCGGGATCACCGCGATATCCTGTGTCAGCAGCACCGAAAACGCTGACCGCCCGCCCTGCGTCCGCATCAGGTTCTTTTCTGACAGCGTTTGCAGTACGATAGCTGTTGAGGACAGCGAGGCCATCATCCCCAGAATAAGCGCAACCGAGCCGATATTTCCCAGCCAGAACATCGCCATCGCCACGGCAGACGTGGTCAGCGCCACCTGCGCGCCCCCCATGCCAATCAGCTTGTGCCGCATCGCCCACAGCGCCTTCGGCTCCAGCTCCAGCCCGATCAGGAACAGCATCAGCACCACGCCGAATTCGGCAAAATGCTGCAAATCCGCAGTTTCCGCCCCGGCAAGGCCAAAGATCGGCCCCATCAGGATGCCCGCCGCCAGATACCCCAGCACCGACCCCAGACCCAGCCGCACCGCCAAAGGCACCACCAGAACGGCGGCACCGAGGTAGATCGAGGCTTGCAGCAGAAAACTTTCCATCAAAACACCTTAGGTCGGCAGCGGCGCATCCGCCTTGAATTGGTCCATCACGATCTGGCTTTGCACCCGCGCCACTGCCGGATGCGGCAGCAAAAGCTGGTGGATCACCCGGTTCAGATCGGCCAGATCAGCGCACCAGACGCGCAGCAGGTAATCCGCCTCGCCGGTCAGCGTCCAGGCCGAGACGATCTCGGGGCAGGTCGCCAGCAGCACGCCGAAACTGCGCGCCACCTCGGGCGAATGCGTTGCCATCTGCACCTGCACGAAGGCCTGCACGGTCAGCCCCAGCTTGGCCGGCGCCAGTCTGGCGGTGTAGCCGATCACATAACCCTCGGCCTCCAGCCTTTGCCTGCGCCGCGCCGCCTGCGATGGTGACAGGTTCAGCCGCTCGCCCAGATCCTGCGCGGTCAGCATGGCATTGGCCTGTATCTCGGCCAGCAGGCGTGAGTCGGTGGCATCCAGCATGCGGAATTCTCGCAGTGATATGAGATTTCATGCGTGTATCGCGCGCAATTCAGCGCAATACAACCCGACTACGCGCAAAACGCGTGTCACATCCGCGCTATTCTTGTGAAAACCAGACAGGAGCCAAGATGGGACCGTTTCCGCATGCCGCCCCCCGCGCCAGCATCAGCCCGGCCAATCCGGCGGGCACCGATGGTATGGAGTTTGTTGAATTCGCCCATCCCGAGCCGCAAGCGCTGCGCGATCTGTTTGGCCGTATGGGCTTCACTCTGGCCGCGCGCCACAACAGCAAGGCGATCGAGCTGTGGCAGCAGGGCGACATCACCTATATCCTCAACGACGAACCCGGCAGCCATGGCCGCGAATTTGTCGCCCAGCACGGTCCCTGCGCGCCCTCGATGGGCTGGCGCGTGGTTGATGCTGCCCACGCCTTTGCCCATGCCGTGGCGATGGGGGCGGAGCCGTTCACTGGCTCCAAGGCACTGGAGGTTCCGGCGATTGTCGGCATCGGCGGGTCACTGATCTATTTTGTCGATCAATACGGCGACAGCAACCCCTACACTGATTTCAGCTTTACCGCGCAGAAACCGGCTGGCGTTGGCTTCTATTACCTCGATCACCTCACCCATAACGTCCACAAGGGCAATATGGACAAGTGGTTTGATTTCTATGGCAAAATCTTCGGCTTCAAGCAAATCCGCTTCTTTGACATCGAAGGCAAGTTCAGCGGCCTTTATAGCCG
The DNA here is from genome assembly GCA_009773375.1 of Paracoccaceae bacterium. Classification (GTDB taxonomy): domain Bacteria; phylum Pseudomonadota; class Alphaproteobacteria; order Rhodobacterales; family Rhodobacteraceae; genus Cypionkella. The sequence goes on along the minus strand of WRPH01000021.1, from coordinate 2,063 downwards.
CGCGCTGACCTCGGCGTGTGGCCGCATCCGTATCCCGATCAATGAAGACCGTGGCGAGTCCGGTCAGATCGTCGAATATCTGAAGCGCTACAACGGCGAGGGTATTCAGCACATCGCGGTCGGCACTGATGATATCTATGCCGCCACCGATGAAATCGCTGCGCGTGGGTTGAAATTCATGCCCAAGCCACCCGCCGCCTATTACCAACTGTCGCAAACCCGCGTGCAGGGCCATACCGAGCCGCTCGACGCCTTGGCCAAGCACGGTATCCTGATTGACGGCGAGGGGGTGGTGCATGGCGGCGAAACCCGCATCCTGCTGCAAATTTTCTCAAAGACCGTGATCGGGCCGATCTTCTTTGAATTCATCCAGCGCAAGGGCGACGATGGCTTTGGCGAGGGCAACTTCCGCGCTCTGTTCGAAAGCATCGAGCAAGACCAGATCGACCGCGGTGTGTTAAAGGCAAGTTAACCCTTAGGCATCGCCAGTGTCACCAGACGGCCGCCCTTCTGGTAGCGCACTTCGTTTGCGGTGATCGCCTGCACCTTGCCGCCACCATCCAGCGAGTCGCCGACCCGCACCTTTTTGTAGCGGCCGGCAGGGGTGCGCACCAAGGCGTAACGGTCGGATTTTGAACCATAAACTCCGATCAGATTGATCTTTGACAGGTTGATCGCGTTCTTGAACGTCGCCTGTTTTGCCACCGTCGCCTTGGTCGGGATTGTTGGCGCGGCAGAGGTCACCTCGGGTTCGCCATCATCTTCGGGAGCGGCGGGCGCTTCGGCTTTCGGCTGGGCTTTCGCTACCGGTTCCGGTTCCGGCTCGGGCTGGCGCGATGCGGCGGCCACGGCGGCTTCCACCGCGCGGCTCAGATCGCGCGGGCGCGGTGCGGGCTTGCGGCTGATCACCACCGCCATCTTGCTGTCAGGCGCCAGCAGGGCGGCTTCCTGCACCGCAGCTTCGGCCTGTGCTGCCAGAGACGCATTCGCCGAGGCTTCCTGCGCCTGTTTCCCCGCCGAGGCGATATTGGCCGGGCGCGGCAAAGGCCGCAGGCTGGCCACCCGGCTGCCCGGTTCCAGTGCAAGCGACCCCTGATCCTCAACGACCGGCTTCAAGCCTTCCGGGCGCAGTTTAGGCTTCTTGCCCGCCAGCGCCGGATCGGCGAAAACCGCCGCTTCTGGAACCACCGCCGCCGGATCAACTGCCGGATCAACCGCCGGATCAACTGCCGGGTCAGCCGTTGGCACGACCGCCGGATTGGCCGCCGCCGCCGCTGCAATTACCGCGTCGGGCCGCAGCGTCGGCACTCGTGCAGGCTTGCCCGCCCGAAGCAGAACGCCCTCGGGAGTGATGATCCCCTCGGGCGTTGGAACGATCGTGCCGTTCGGTTCAAACTGATACACCGTGCCAAATGGCGGCGGCGCGGGCTGCGCCGCTGGTAACGGGTCGCCCCGCGCATCTGGTGCAGGCAGGGTCAGCGGATCGGGCGCGGCGGGCGGCGCATCCATGCTGGCGAGAAAAATTTCGTCCTGAGTCACCGAAGTCGGGTTCGGCGGCACGGCGGCTTCGGTGGCAATATTGGTCTGCGGCGCGGTTTCGGCAGTCGCGGCAGCACTGTCAGCCACCGGCACGGCAGCTTCTTCCAGACCGGCAGGGTCTTGCAGATCGGCTGCCATCTCGTCTGCCACATCCGGCACCGCAGCGCCGCTATCGGGGGCCGCCGGGTCTTCCACCACGGTCTGCACCGGCTCTTCGCCGAAATTCCACGCGCCCAGAGAATAAGACGACCATGCCGCGATCATCGCCAGCAAGAAAAGCAGCACCGTCGTCAGCACCAGCCCAAGATAGCGCGGCTTGCCTCGCACTGGCGGACGCGCGGGAAACCCACCCGGAGGCCGCGCCGCAGCCGGTCGCGCTGGTGCTGCGTTTGCGGGATCGGCGGCGGGGCGCAACGGTTGCAGCGCCGACGGGATCGACACCTTGCTGCGCGGCTTTTCTACGCTGGCCGCAGCCGGCGTGACCAAGGCACCAAGCCCGCGCAATGCCGATTTGCCGGGCTTCG
>WRPH01000051.1 GCA_009773375.1 Paracoccaceae bacterium | reverse complement strand
GCCAGATCGGCGGGGGAGTGCGACGGCAGGGCGAACATCGCCGCTTCCACCTCATACATTCTCTCGATTGCCCCGGCATCATCGCCCCCGGTTGCGTTCACATGCGCGCGGGCCGTGGTCCAATCTGCAAACAGTCGAGCAATCTCGGGCGATGGCGGGGCAATGCCATGCTTGGGCATCCGCAGCGGTTCCCGGCGCTGCCATGCGGTGCGGGGGTCAAACAGCCAATTCAGATTGAGGCGAAGCGCCACAGCGGCGCGAAGGGCCAGAGTCATGGCAGGGCCTCGATTTGAGCGGGCAAGCCTACGGTCTGGGCGAGGGTGGTGCGCAAAAGCGCGTCCAGTTGATCCATGCCCCGGATGCGGTGGCCGTTGGCGTCCACGAAATCCAACTCTGCCACCAGATCAAGGGCAAGGCTCACAAGATTGGAAATATCCTCGCAACGAACAGCGATGGTGTTGCGGTCAAAGTCTATGGTCATTGCGCCACCTCGGCCATGCCGGGGCTAAGGGTTTTCAACCTGATCAGTGCGGCATCAAGCAGGGTGGTGACGTGAAACGCGACGGCAGCAATCGCCTTGGCTTCATCATCAACGGGGCTACCGAACGCCATGCGGATGGCCTCGGCAAAGTAGCGGGCATCGCTGATTGTGTCCATCGCATCAAGCAAGTCTTTCATCGCAGGTTCCTTTTGGGTTGGGGTTTTGTCGGTTAATTCGGTTTTGTCAGGCGGCAAGGGCTTCGCGGGCCTCGGCCTCGGACAGTGCGGCGCGCATCGCATCAAGGCGCAGCCAGTCAGAGCCGCGCATGGTGTCCTTGCATTCGAAAGCCCAGAGATCGGCGCGAAGCTGGGCGGCGGTGGTGTTGGTTGCAGCACGGGCGGCGCGCTTTGCCTCGTTCCATGCGTCTTGCAGGGCATAGCGCAGGCGGCGCAGGCGATACTTCTGCCACTCGCTGCCCTTTTTCACGATAGCCCAAGCGCGGCGCATGATTTCCGATTTGTTGAACATGGCGGCTTCCTTTTCTGTGCTGATAGCATGTAAATAGGTATATCAGCACATGCTGTCAACACTATAAGAGTGCTAACAGCACATATTGGAGGGGTGCAATGACGCCGGAACAATTCAAAATGGCAAAAGCCGCGCTGGGCGTAAGCAATCCAGAGGTTGCAGAAAAGACCGGGCTGCACAGAAACACCCTCAACAAACTGGACAAGGGCGAAGGCAAAGCCTCCACGGTGCAGCTTGTGCGGCTCACCCTCGAAGCCCAAGGCGTCCAGTTCCTAGAGGCTGGGCAGGTTTCGGCGGGTCCGGGGGTTGCGGTGAAGGTGGCGGGATTGGCGGGATGAAGCCCGCGTTGATCTGGTTTACTGGCCTTGTGGCAAGTGCTGGGTGGGGCTTTCTCTTAGGTGTTCGATTGGGTGACGGCATTTTGATCGGCATTTTAGGCGGTCAAATAGGCCTTATCGCAGGCCCGCTAACCTTTGCCTGTTTGCGCCTCTGGCGGTCAGAGGCCTAGGTGAGGTGCAACCTCGCCGATATTTTCCCGGTCTTCGCGCGCGCGTGAGCAAAAACTGTATTTGGGGAAAACCGAAGGTTCCGCATCGGTCCCGGCACGATACCGCCCAGAGTTTCACTTACCCCCCGCCGCAGGTTCAGCAGGGCGAACGGCATTCCTTGCCCGTGCTGCCCGCTTCCTGCACCCTTCGCAGCAATAGCGGGCATCGGCGCGGCGATAGATCGGCACAGGGTCATTGCACCATTGGCAAAGCCAGCCACGGGCCAGACGCTTTAGAATTGCCTCGGCGCGGGCGTTGCGGTGTCGCATGTTGCCGCCGCCATAAAGTATGCTGGCATCGCTGCGATACACCAGCACAGACAGGCGGCGCGGGTAGTCATGGCCTAACGCGATTCCGTCAGGGTCTGGGCCGGGCATTTTTGATTTCCTCGATTGTTTATCAAACCTAAAGCGCACTTAAGATGCTGATTTTAATGATATATTATAGCTGTCTTGTCCTGTATTTCAGGGGCCATAGGCGGGCTATCCGGTTGATTTCACGCGAAGCGGTGATTTTAGCCCCTGTTGCCATCATCGCGGCATAACGCCCGCCAGAGCCGCCAGAAGGTCGCGGCAAAGGGCGAGGGTGGCCGATGGTGTCAGAGGCACGGCATCGACTTCCTTGCTGCCTTGCCAGACGTGCAAGACCGGGCCGGGGCGGATGGTGATTAGCATGGTTGGCCTGCCGATCTGGGCGCGAAAATCCGAAGCCGTAAAAACTTCGAGGTGGGTGCAAGGTGGTTGCCCATCACTTGCCACCACCACCACCCCACACCCCATAAGGGGGTGGTGGTGGGTGCAGGTAGCAGGCGATAAGGCGAGGTGGGTGCAAGGTGGTTGCAAGTGGGTGCAGGTGGTTGCAGTCATTGCTCCACCTCAGCCGGATTATTCGGCCCCGCTATGATGCAAGGCACCGACTTACGGTTCACTCCCAAGGGCAACGCTTCCTTTGCCAGCACGCCGCTTTCGATCCACGTTTTGAGAATTGTTGCCACGCGGGCCTTTTCGCTTTTTTTGCCCAGATCAAGGCCAAGAACCTCGGCAATTACTTTCCCGGCCCAATCATCGGCTTGGCTGTTTTCGCGCGGTGGCGTTTCGCGTGCGGCAATCTCGGCCCGCACCCGGCAGGCGTGGTTGACAGTCACGCCGCTAAACGCCTCGGGCCAAACCCAAGGCCGGATGGTGGCGACGTTTTCGCCATTGGCAATCATCACGCCAGTTTTCTCAAACCAGCGGTTGCGATCCGATGACGGCGGGGCAAGGTTACTCTCGGCTTCCCCGATCCGCAGATAGTTCCGGAAATCTTCAACACCCGCTTGCGCGCCCTCTGCCTCTGTCATTGGCACCAGCAAGCGGTTGAAGCGTGCCACGCCCCGCAAAGCCGATCCGCCCCGGCCATCATCGAGGGTAGGTTGAATGCCGGGGGAAGGCTTGCGCGTATGGTGGACAAGCCCGACTGCCGCCCCGGTGTCAGAGGCAAGCGCGCGAATGCGCCCGCCCAGCGCCCGGAAGACCTCGTTTGTCTCGGGGCTTTGGCTCAGGTCTTGCAGCGGATCAAGTATCGCCAAGGTGATGCCCTCGCGCTTGATCAGATCGGCAAGGGCCAGGAAGGCGGATTCGCAGATTTCGCCCTTTTCGCCCTTGATCAGAACAATCGGGTTCACAGCCGACACGCCCGAAACCGGAAACAGCCGCCCCACGATTTCAGATTGCGGGATTCCCCAAACCTGCAAGACCGCCCCCACCCGGCCCTGAATAACTGCCAAATCATCCTCGGCATTGTAATACAAAACCCGGCGCGGCTCGCTTGTTCGCCCGGTCAGAAACCCGCGCCCGGTGGTGGCGTCTATCGCCTCGGACAAGGCCAGAAGGCTCTTGCCCGTCTTGGGCGCGGCGAAGGTGACGCTCAAATATCCCGCCGCGAAGGAGTCGCCATAGACAAAGCGCAGCCGGGGGATTTGGGCAATGTCGATTTCGCGCCACGCCTGAAAGTCATACACCAAGGGCGCGGCCCCGGCTTGCGGGGTGAAGGGGATTGTCTTTTGCAGGGTCATGCGGCCACCCCCGCGCGCAAGGCGTCATTCCAATCCTGCCCCTCGGGCGCGGGCCAGAGCGATACGGCCCAGCCGCGCGCCGCTGCCCGCTCGGCCAAAGCAATCCCCGCCGCCCAGCCGGCCCCGGCATCATCGCTATCGGTGGCAATGACGATTTCGCCGGGGGCGCTGGGCAGGGCAAGGGCTTTCATCCCCGAAGTGGACAAAGCCGCCCAGACCGTCGCAGGACTCGCCAGAAGCCCGCTCATAAGGCTTAGGCCCGTTTCTATCCCTTCACACACGACAAGCGGGCCTTGCCCCTCTGAAAGCGCCACAGCGCCGCCTGCACAGGGGCCTTGCATCATCTTGGCATTGCCCCCGATCCGGCCCCCGGTCTTTTCAAAATAGGTGCGATGGACGCCCCCAGTGGACACGTCGCCCACCATTGCCGACAGCCAGCGGGCGCTGGGCGCGTGGAAGGCATCGGCGGCCCAGCCCAGCGAGGGCGGCAACGGGCAGGTGATACCCCGCCCGCGCAAATAGGCTTCGCCCATGGTGCCCGCCAAGGGCTTGCAGCTGGCCCAGAGCCGCCGCGCCTTGGCGAGTTGCTCGGCTGCATAGGCTTCGCGCTTGGCGTCGGTTTCGCGTGCGGCCTTGGGGTCAATCCGCAGGGCATCGCGCGGCAAGCCCGCCGCCCGCACAATATCGCGAAAGTCGCAGCCGCTCTTATGGCAGAAGGCCAGCAACGCCCCGCCTTCGGCCCGGATCGACAGCCCGCGTTGATCGGTCCGGCGCTCGGGCTGGCAAACCGGGCAAGGCGCGTTACCGCTATGCCCTCGCCATTCCCCGCCCAGCGCTTGCGTGAGGTTATGCGCCTCTGTCATTCCCGGCCCTCCCGATGGTAGCCACGCAGCGCATCGGCCAAGGCGCGGGCAATCACAGGCGCGAAGTCAGCGTGGCACTTCGCTATCATGGCGTTGTCTGTGCGCCTCCAGATGGTGGCGGTTGCGCCTTCATAGACGATACGGAAGGGCGAAGGCGGCACGCGCGGATCGGTCATTGCTGGCCACCTTCTTGCGCCGTGCAAGCCAAGGCCAGCATGTCGCCAAGGTCTTTCGCGCTGGGCGGGAAGGTCAGCTTGGCCCTGTCGATGCCCGGTTGCAGCTTGTAACAGGCCCGGTTTTCCGGCCCGACATATTCGGTCAAGATTGGCCAGCCATACTTGCGCTTCAGCCGCCAAACGATTGCGGCAAGCCGCCAGCCTTGGGCCTCAACGATTTCTTCACTGTGCCCGATGGTGCGGCCCGAAAGCAGCGCCTCACAGGCCCAGCTTACCTGCGACGGGTCGGAATAGGTCAGATCGTGCATGTTAGCCTCTGGCGTTGATACCGGGGCCGGGGTGCGCTATCCTTGGGGCCTGTCAGCCGTCCAAACGAATAGAAGCCGTCACCCTTGCCCGGTGGCGGTTTTCGTTTAAGCGGCGGCGGTCTGTGCGGCTTCCCAAGCCGCAACGTCAGCCCAGCGCCAGCGGGTCATCTGTGGCGAAAGCTTCACGGGGGCGGGGAAGCCGTTGCGCTTCACCCATCCCCAGATCGTGGCCTTGTTCACCCCGAAATGGGCGGCAAGGGCGGCGTCGGTGGCATAGGCCGGGCGGTCAACTTGGCTGGAAATCTGCTTAGGTCATGTTGACAAATGGCGGAGCCAGATGCGGATCGAGGTGATGTCGATGAAGCCCAGGAAGCTCTCTGCGGTTTTGTCGTAGCGGGTGGCGAC
>WRPH01000071.1 GCA_009773375.1 Paracoccaceae bacterium | reverse complement strand
CTGGATGTTGTTTGCCGCCAGATGGCGCGCCAGCTCCGGCGCGTATTCAAAACCCGCCGCCGGCACCGTGGTGGGCAAATTGCCGTAACTGCTTTGCAGCGTCTTGCCCGCCATATAGAGCCCGCCCGCCACCAGCGCCGGGCCCAGCAAAGGATAAATCAGCGCCAACAACAATGAGCGGCGATCGCGCAGGTGATCGCGCATTTCTTTTTTAAACACCGTCAGCAGGCGTGTCGCCCAGCCGTCCGCCAAACCGATTATCGAGCCTGTCCTCATGCCGCTTCGCCCCCTTTTTGCCGGGCGAATTTGGCGGTCATTTCATGGGCCGCATGCAACATACCGGCGCGTTTTAAAATGCGCACAAACACTTCTTCCAAATCCTCGGTGCCGGTTTCTTGGCGCATTTGATCGGGTGTGCCTTCGGCCACCACACGGCCCTCGGCGCAGATCACCAGCTTGTCGCACAACAGCGACACCTCGCTCATGATGTGGCTGGCCAGCAAAATACAATGGCCCTTGCCCTTCATTTCAAAAATCAAATCCCGCACCGCACGCGAACTCATCACGTCTAAGCCGTTGGTCGGTTCGTCCAAGATCAGGTTGTGGGGCCGATGCACCAAGGCGCGGCCCAACGCCACCTTCAGCTCCTGGCCGCGCGAATAACCTTTAGCCGGGCGGTCGGCAAAATCCTGCATGCCCAAACGCTCGATCAGTTCGTCGATGTCGGCTTCCAGCGCTTGGCCGCTGGAGCCGTGCAGCTGGCCGAAATAGCGGATGTGTTCGCGCGCGGTGAGGCGCGGATAGAGCCCGCGCACATCGGGCAATACGCCTAAATGACGCTGCGCCGCCATGCGGTCCGTCGCCACGTCGATGCCGTCCACCCGCGCAGCGCCGGTATCGGGAATCAACAGGCCGTAGACCACGCGAAAGGCCGTAGTCTTGCCCGCACCGTTCGGCCCGATCAGGCCCGTGACGGCGCCATCGCATGCGGTAAGGCTGAGGCCTGCAAGGGCCTGCACCTCACCGAAACTTTTACTCAGATTTTCAATCTCGATCATGGGCCTAGCGTAACATAGGACAGAACGAAAGACACCCTTGCGCGCGATTTTTACGCGCGATTTTCGGACAACGATTTCAACGTTCGGCTGGCGACCGCGATCATCGCAATGTCGCCGATGTCACCGGCCCACAGTTCGTTCAGCAATTGCTCGGCGCGTTCTACCGAGGCCTGGGACGCCCCGATCCATTGATCGATGGCGCGCCCCGGATCGGTGATGGCGGAACTGACCGCCAGCACATTTTCGGTCAGCCGCATCTGGTGGCCGAACAGTTCTTCGATCAACGCCGACACCGCCAGCTTTTGCCAATGGCTTTGGCCGTCCAGCGCTTCGCAGGCCGCACGCAGGCGGCCCAGGCGGAACCGGGAGCCCACCGCAAAATACAGCTTCGCCACCGCGGTCGGGGCGAGG
>WRPH01000020.1 GCA_009773375.1 Paracoccaceae bacterium | reverse complement strand
CCACCCGCTATGACAGATGCCCCAAGGTCTTCCTGTCAGCAGTCGCCCTCGCTGCAACCGTCATCTTCTGGCTTTGACGATCAATGAGTCTGGAGCCTAAATACTTCTCGGGCGTTTTTGCACCGTGGAACATCGGCCCAGACTTGCTGGTATTGACGAATTCGATGAAACCGAGCTTCACGACCTGGCGGTGAAGCGGGACATCGCGGTAATGTCCAGATTTGACTGACCCGGCGCCTGGCGTAAGTCTGACGATCCATCGGCCATCTTCCTGACGCACATCTTCTTTGCGGAGCTGGGTCACTTCGGTGACGCGTGCACCCGTGAACGCGCAAAGCAGCGGAACCCAACGCTTTGCCGCGGTAATGTGAGCGCTTTCCCGGTTTGATGGATTCGGTGCCCAAGCTGGCTCGTAGTTGCGTGAGGCGATCAAAATCAAAGTCGCTTCTTTGTCCGTGTAACCTGCCTCACGTGATCGGACCACCTTGGGCAAGTCCTGTTTGACCTTCTCTGCTTCGTTAGTCGGCAGGCGCGCATTATCGAACGCCCACGTGAGCACAGCACGAATTGCAGCCAGATGCTTGTCCGCTACGGTCTTTGCGGACAGACCGGAGGCCAAAAGCGAGTCCCGCCAGCCCATCAGGCTCAGCCTTGTTATCCTTCGTGCATCGGAATGACCCAAGAATTTGATCAACGCCTCAATTGACCGATCCCAGTTCGCACCACCATCTTGATGGTATCCGAGGGCTTGACGACTGGCGATGTAGTCTTGGAACAGCTTCCTGAGCGGAATGGGCGTAGTTTTTTCCTGCGGTGCGACCGGTGGTTGGATGAGGGGGTCGGTTGGCTTCCCCCCCATATTGCCCTCATCAAACTCTATCGAGCGCTGCAAGGCTTCGATCTCAGCGCGGGTGAAAGCATGCGCAAGCTGATGCCAATCAACGCTGCCGGGCTGGATGGCCAGGTTATGTTCTAAGACATAACTCTGAACTGCCGCATCTACCAGGCGGGACTCGCCAGTCGGAATTGCAGCTCGCAGTGCCGCTAGGCGTCGCGTTCGCAGGTTTTTGTCAAAGTAGCGTGCCCCGGCCTTGAGCTCGTAGTCGGCATGGATGTTAAATCTGCTAGAATGACTGCGATCGGGATTGCTCTGGCCCGCTTCAATGCGCTGCATAGTCTTTTCATATTCCGCATCAATCTCAGCTGCCGTCGGTAATGACGCCCGCCTTAGTTCGTTGGCTGCAAGGGCCGCGATGTAGTGGGACCAAGCCGCACGCTCTCGGTCGGCGTCAGTAATTGTCTGAGCCTTTCGCAGTTCCTCGACCTCGAAAGATCCACCAAGCAGCACCTGCCTTGCCTCATCCAGGCGTCCTTGAAGCCGCGCTACTGCGGCTGCGTGATTGCGGTCAGCGAGGCGCAAATCTCCTCCTAGAGGCTCAATCAACTCGGTCTTATTTCCGAAGTGTGACCGGAGCTGCGCTGGGATCGCGATCCGCGCCCAGAAACGTCCACCCTTTTCTTTCCAGTGACGTCGCTTCGCTGCCATGCCCTTACCCCATTCTGGCACCAGTTCTGGCACTTAAAATGGCACTATGTCCATGAAAGCAAGGGGTTTATTTGTTATCAATGGGATATGATGGTGCTGCAAGAGAGGATTGAACTCTCGACCTCTCCCTTACCAAGGGAGTGCTCTACCACTGAGCTACTGCAGCGCCGTATCGCAGCAACACCGTCTGGCATAGTCTGCGTGGCGGCTGATTAGACGCATTCCTTGCGGCGTGCAAGAGCAAACTGGCGGATTTTTCAGCATGCTTGCTGGACGCTCTGCGCGCCCTGTAATAGAAGAGCGCATGTACGAAAAATCTGATGCAGCCGGGGCGTCCAAGCCGAAGTCGAACCGTGAAGCAGAGCGGGATGCCCGCTTGAAGGCGGCTTTGAAGGCGAATATGGGCCGCCGGAAGGCGCAAGCGCGGGCGCGCGCGGTGGTGGATTCGGTCGATGACGCCGAACACAGCACGGATAACAACGAGAACGAGTGAGGCGGGCAGATGGATTCGATTTTGGTCAAGGGCAATGGGCCGCTGAACGGGGTAATCCCGATTGCGGGGGCAAAGAATGCTTGCCTGACGCTGATGCCCGCGACGCTGCTGTCGGAAGAACCGCTGACGCTGACCAACGCGCCGCGGCTCTCCGATATCGCCACGATGACCCAGCTTTTGCAATCGCTGGGGGCCGAGGTTGCCAGCCTGCAAGACGGTCAGGTGCTGGCGATGTCGTCGCATGACATCAACAACCACACCGCCGATTATGACATTGTGCGCAAGATGCGGGCCTCTATTCTGGTGCTGGGGCCGATGCTGGCGCGCGATGGCCATGCGATTGTCTCGCTGCCCGGCGGCTGTGCGATCGGCGCGCGCCCGGTCGATCTGCACCTCAAAGCCCTGGAGGCTATGGGGGCGGAGCTAGATCTGCGCGATGGCTATGTGCACGCCAAGGCGACCGGCGGCAGGCTGAAGGGCGCGGTGGTGGAGTTCCCGTTCGTATCGGTCGGAGCCACCGAAAACGCCTTGCTGGCGGCAACTTTGGCCAAAGGCACCACGGTGCTGAAAAATGCTGCGCGAGAGCCGGAAATCGTTGATCTTGCACAGTGTTTGCGCCGGATGGGCGCGCAGATTGAAGGCGAAGGCAGTAACACAATCACCATTCAGGGCGTGGATCGGCTGAACGGTGCGACGCATCCGGTTGTCACCGACCGCATCGAGTTGGGCACCTACATGCTGTTGCCTGCGATTTGCGGTGGTGAAGTGGAATGTCTCGGCGGGCGGCTGGATCTGGTCGGTGCCTTTGTCGAAAGGCTGGAGGAGGCGGGTGTTTCCGTGGTGGAAACCGCGCGCGGCCTGAAGGTGACGCGCAAGAACGGTCGGGTGAATGCTGTCAATGTCACCACCGAACCCTTCCCCGGCTTTCCGACCGATCTGCAAGCGCAGATGATGGCGCTGCTTTGCACCGCCGATGGGGTGTCGGTGCTGGAAGAAAAGATCTTTGAAAATCGCTTCATGCACGCGCCGGAACTGCTGCGCATGGGGGCGAAGATTGATGTGCATGGCGGTCATGCGACGGTCACGGGTGTGGAGCGCTTGCGCGGGGCGCGGGTGATGGCGACCGATCTGCGCGCCTCGGTGTCGCTGATTCTGGCGGGGCTGGCCGCTGAAGGGGAAACCGTGGTCAGCCGGGTTTACCATCTGGATCGTGGCTATGAACGGGTTGAAGAAAAATTGCGCGGTGTTGGCGCCCATATCGAACGCATCACGTCATGACCGACGCCCGGTTCGAAGACGGTGACGACCAGCCGCTACGCCTGATCGCGCAAGATGCCGAAGGGGTGCAGATTTTCGCCACTCTGCTGCAAGACGCGGTATTTCCGACCACCGAGATGGCGTATGCGGCGCGGCGGCGGCGGTTTGCGCTGATGCTGAACCGGTTCCGCTGGGAAGACCGTGCCGCAGCGGAACGGTCTGGCCGCAAGTTTGAACGGGTGCAATCGCTGCTGGTGTTCGAAGATGTGCTGGCGGTGCGGACCACTGGCATTGATCGCGCCGATCCCAAGACCATCCTGTCCTTGCTGGAAATCGCTTATGCGGCCGGCGAGGATGGCACCGGCACCGTCACGCTGATTCTGGCAGGCGACGGCGCAATTGCGCTGACCGTGGAGACTCTGGACGCCACCTTGCGCGATGTGACCCGGCCTTATCTTGCCCCTTCAGGCAAGGCCCCCACGCATCCGCACTAAGCCGGTCTTCGCCGGGGCAGGGTGGTCAATCCTTCGCCTTGCCGCCGGTGATCACCACCGAATTTTTCGTGCTCGCCGTGACAACGGCAGGCTTTGCCTTGTCCTTCTTCGGTTTTTTGACGTTCTTGCCGGGTTTGCTCATGCCCTTGGCCATGGGAATTTCCTTCACACAACGACCATCCGTTTGGCCTTCAGGCAGTTTGCGCCTTTCCTGCGGCAAACCCAAGCGCATTCGCGGGATGCCCCGCATCGCACACGCTCACTTGTTTAGTAAAAAGCTAACCAGCGCTGCGGGAATTCATTATTTTCCCTAAGCTACGGCTTCGCTAGATCATTGGCATCGCCTAAGCCGCACTGGCTGACCTGTCAGAAAAACCGAAGAAGGATGCGCCATGCCACCCGAAAAAATTGACACGCTGATCATCGGCGGCGGACAGGCCGGCTTGGCGATGAGCGCCCATCTGGACAAGCATGGCGTCAACCATCTGGTGCTGGAGCGCCATCGCATCGCTGAACGCTGGCGCTCCGAACGCTGGGATTCGCTGGTGGCCAACGGTCCCGCGTGGCACGACCGATTTCCCAGCCTTGAATTTGACGGCATCGACCCCGACAGCTTCGCCCCGCGTGACCGGATTGTGTCGTATTTCGAAACCTTCGCCCAGCAGATCAACGCCCCGATCCGCTGCGGTGTGAACGTGACCGCAGTGCAGAAAAATCCCGATGGCACGGGCTTTCGGGTTGAAACTTCGGACGGTGTGATCGAGGCGGCCAATGTGGTTGCCGCGACCGGGCCGTTCCAGCGCCCGATCATCCCGACCGTGGTGCCTGCCGAAACCGGAATCATGCAGATACATTCCAGCGGCTACCGTAACCCGGCGCAACTGCCGGAAGGGGCGGTTCTGGTGGTCGGAGCCGGGTCTTCCGGCGCGCAGATCGCCGATGAGTTGCAGCGCGCCGGCAAGAAAGTCTACCTGTCCGTCGGCCCGCATGACCGCCCGCCACGCGCCTATCGGGGCCGCGATTTCGTCTGGTGGCTGGGGGCCTTGGGCCATTGGAATGCCAAGACCCGCGAGCCGGGCATGGAACATGTGACGATCTCGGTCAGCGGTGCGCGGGGTGGCCATACGGTTGATTTCCGCGACCTTGCCGCCAGCGGCATCACGCTGACGGGCCGGGCGGAAACCTGTCAGGATGGGGTGATGCAGTTCCGCCCCGATCTGGCCGCCAATATCGCGGCGGGGGATGCCAATTACCTGTCGGTGCTGGATACCGCCGATGCCTATGCCGCAGCCCACGGCCTTGATCTGCCGCCCGAGCCAGAGGCCCGCAACATCGGCCCCGACCCCGATTGCGTGCGCAACCCGTTGTTGCAGCTGAATCTGACCGAGGCCGGGATCACCTCGATCGTCTGGGCCACCGGTTTCACGCTGGATTTCGGCTGGCTTCAGCTGGATGCATTCGACGATGTGGGCCGCCCGCAGCATGATCGCGGCATCTCGAATGTGCCGGGGCTGTATTTCCTTGGCCTGCCGTGGCTGTCGCGGCGCGCCTCGCCATTCATCTGGGGCGTCTGGCACGACGCGGAATTTCTGGCAGGCCATATCGCGGCGCGCTGAGGCGCGTTGCAGGCCTGCCGCTTGATCGACAGCATGGTCATGCCGGTCTATCTCGGCTAGCTTGCTGCTTGGATCTTGGGGCAGCACATTCATGCGCAAAATGCACACAGCGGCGGGGCTTAGCCCGGCAGAAGCCGCAAGCCGTCTGCAACGCGAAGGCCCGAATGAACTGCCTCGGGCCACGCGGCGTTCGGTGTTCCGGCTGATTGTTGATGTGCTGCGCGAGCCGATGCTGCTGCTGCTGCTCGCGGGCGGGCTGGTGTATCTTGCCTTGGGCGACCGTGCCGAGGCGATGATCCTGCTGGCCTTTGCCTGCCTTTCAGTCGGGATCACCGTGGTGCAAGAGGCGCGCACCGAAGGCGTGCTGGAAGCCTTGCGCGACCTGACCAGCCCGCGCGCGCTGGTGATCCGGGGCGGTGATCGCCTGCGCATTGCGGGGCGCGAGGTGGTGCGCGGCGATCTGATCGTTCTGGCCGAAGGCGATCGCGTGCCTGCCGATGCACGCCTTGTGGAAACCGCGCATCTGCTGGCCGACGAATCCCTGCTGACCGGCGAGGCGGTGCCGGTGCGCAAGAAACTGCACGCCAAAGCCGCTGCACAGCGTCCGGGGGGCGAGGATCTGGATCAGGTGTTTTCCGGCAGCCTGATCGTCGGTGGTGCGGCGATTGCCGAAGTCACTGCCACCGGCCTGCACAGCGAGATCGGCAAGATCGGCAAATCCCTGTCGCTGCTGGAAACCGAAACCCCGCATCTGCAAAAGCAGATGCAGACGTTGGTGCTGTGGTTTGCGCTGATTGGCGGCGCAGTCAGTCTTGGTGTGGTCGGGCTTTACGGTTTGACCCACAACAACTGGCTGGCGGCGATTCTGGCCGGCATCGCGGTGGGGATGTCGATGCTGCCGGAAGAATTTCCGATGGTGCTGGCGGTGTTCATGGCGATGGGCGCGTGGCGGATTTCGGCGGTGCGGGTGCTGACCCGCCGCGCCTCGGCTATCGAAACCTTGGGCGCTGCAAGCGTGCTTTGCACCGACAAGACCGGCACGCTGACCGAAAATCGCATGACCATCGCGGCGCTGCAACTGGCATCCGGCGAGGCTGCGGCTTCGTTGGCCCCGCTGTCGCCCGGTTTTGCCGCGCTGGCCGAGGCGGGCACCCTGGCTTCCGCGCCAAAACCGTTCGATCCGATGGAAAAGGCGTTTCACAGCCTTGCGCCTTTGCCACAGGGACTTGTCCTGAAACAT
The DNA here is from genome assembly GCA_009773375.1 of Paracoccaceae bacterium. Classification (GTDB taxonomy): domain Bacteria; phylum Pseudomonadota; class Alphaproteobacteria; order Rhodobacterales; family Rhodobacteraceae; genus Cypionkella. The sequence goes on along the minus strand of WRPH01000020.1, from coordinate 37,825 downwards.
TCCTACCCGCTGACGCCCGATCTGCTGGCGATGTCGCAGGTCTGGCAGCGCGACGGCCAGTTGATTGCTTTCGCCAAGGGGGCACCTGAAGCCGTGGCGCGGCTGTGTGGTCTGCCCGAAACCGCCCTGCAAACGCAGGTTGATGCTATGGCCGCCGAAGGTTTGCGCGTGCTGGCGGTGGCAGAGGCGGCGGTGGTTGGTGCGTTGCCTGCTGCTCAGATTGACCTCGCGTTCCGGCTGTTGGGGTTGGTCGGCCTTGCCGATCCGTTGCGCGCCGCGGTGCCGCAGGCGGTTGCAACCTGCAAGGCGGCGGGCATTCGGGTGATCATGATCACCGGCGATCATCCCTCTACGGCGCAAGCCATCGCGCGCGCGGCGGGTCTGGGCCAAAGCGAGGTGATTACCGGCGACCAGTTGGCGCTGCTCGACGATGCGGCGCTGCAAAAGGCCTTGCGCCGCACCAATGTTTTCGCCCGCATCATGCCGGAACAAAAGCTGCGCCTGGTGCAGGCGCTGAAATCGGCGGGCGCGATTGTGGCGATGACGGGTGACGGCGTGAACGACGCGCCCTCGCTGAAAGCCGCGCATATCGGCGTGGCGATGGGCGGGCGCGGCACCGATGTCGCGCGCGAAGCGGCCTCGATCGTGCTGCTGGATGATGATTTCGGCTCGATCGTCACCACCATCGCGCTGGGCCGCCGCATATACGACAACCTGCGCAAGGCGATGAGCTTCATTCTGGCCGTGCATGTGCCGATTGCCGGCCTTGCGCTGCTGCCGTTGATCCTTGGCACCCCGGTGCTGTTCGGCCCCGTCCACATCGCGTTTCTGGAAATGATCATCGACCCGGTTTGCGCCTTGGTCTTCGAGGCCGAGCGCGAGGAAGACGGGCTGATGGCCCGCCCGCCGCGCCCGGTTGCCGAGCCGCTGTTTTCCGCCCCGACGATTGTGTGGAGCGTGGTGCAAGGCCTTGTCGCCTTTGGCGTTGTGGCTTCGGTGTATCTGCTGGCACCGGGCTACGGGCTTGATATTGCTCAGACGCGAACGTTGACCTTCACCGCTCTGGTGATCTCGATCGTGGCGCTTATTCTGGTCAACCGGGTGCGCACGGCCTCGGTGTTTGTGGCGCTGTCGCGGCGCAACCGCGCGCTGGGCTATGTGCTGGCGGCGGTTTGCGCCATGCTGGCCGTGGTGGTGCTGCTGCCGCAAGCGCAAGTGTTGTTCGGCTTTGCCCTGCCGCCCGGCTATTGGCCAGGCCTGCCCTTCGCGGCGGGGGCCGCCACTTTACTGATGCTGGAGGCGATCAAGCCGATCTGGGCGTGGGTCATGCGCAGGCGGCGTGCAAAAGCAGTGCAAGCCTGATCACGCCGCAGCTAAAGCCGCTGCAGCCAGTCGGTCAGCGCGGCAATGTTCAGGTCTTGGGTCGAATCAACCTCATAGCGCGGCGCAAGCCCGGTAGGGGTTGCGCGATGGGCAAGGGCGATCAGCTCGGGCACATAATCGGCACCGGGGTGGCCCGCCGGGCGTAGGTGCAGCCGCGCGCTATAGCGGGCGCCGATGGTTTCGGGCGGGGCAAAGCACCAGACCTCGGCCAGATCGGTGATCCCGGCACGGGCGATGTGGTCTTGCAGGGTTTCCAGCGGCTGAAAGCCGAACCACGCATCAATGATGACAGTGCAGCCCTGCGGCGCATCGGCGATCAGATCGAAAATTGCCGCATAGGACGCGCGGCCCAGCGTGCGGTTGAACAGCCGGTCGCCGGGGGGAAGGATCGACAGGAACGGGTTCTTGATGGTGTCAAGCGCCAGCACTGGCCAACCTGTGGCATCGGAAAGCGCCCGCGCCACCGCAGATTTACCGCTGGCGGGCACGCCATTGACCAGCACCGCACGCTTGCGGGGGCGGTTTTTCAGCGCAGCGCTGGCAGCCCCGATCACCCCGGCATCGTCGCCCAAGGCGGCAGCCAGCACCGGCGCTGCAAACCACGAAGCGCGCGCCGGGAAAGCAGCCAGCGCCGCAGTGGCCGCAGCCCCAGCCCCGCCGCCGATCACCACGCAATCGGGGTTGCAGATCGAGATCAGGCTATCAATCGCCGCCCGCAACGGCTGCGCCCAAGCCGCGATCACCGCGCGGGCAGGGGGATCTTGCCGCGCCAACAGGTCTTCGGCGCGGGTTTCGGGCGGCAGCCCCGCTTCGGCCAGATGGGTGCCGAAAGCGGTGCCGGAACTGACGGTTTCCACACAGCCGATCCGGCCGCAAACACAACTGCGCCCATTTGGATCAACGCAGATATGCCCCAACTGCCCGGCAGCGCCGCGCCCGCGCAGCACCTGGCCTTGTTCCAGTACCGCGCCACCAATGCCGGTGCCGATGGTCAGCATCACCACATTGGCCATGCCTTGTGCAGCACCATGCGCCGCCTCGCCCAGCAACGCCATGGTGGCGTCGTTTTCAAGGCTGACCGGCAGGCCAGTGGCGGCTTCAACTTCGGCCGCGAAATCAAAGCCGGAAAGGTCCACATACCCCCCCGACAGCACCCGCCGCGTGGCGGCATGAACCTGCCCCGGCACGCCAATGCCAAGCGCCACCACCTCGGCCGTGCGTACCTGCGCCACCAGATCCAGCACCCGCGCCAATACCTCGGCCGGGTCGCGCGCACTGGCGGCACTGGCGCGCGCCTCGATCACGCCCGCTTTCACCCGTGCTGCGCGCAACCGGGTGCCGCCGATGTCGATGCCGATGGCGCAGACCATGCCTTACCCCTTGAAATGCTTGGCAATCACCGCCTGAATTTCGCGCAGGCGCGGCACGGCGATGGTTTCCAGCCGCTGTTTGGTCACCGCACGATCCAACGAGATGCAATCCTTCCACAGCGACCGGCCCGCAATCACGCCCGAGGCGCCGTTCGCCATCGAGGTTTCCACCTGCCCAAGGAAGGTGGCATGATCCACCCCCGCCGACAACACTGCCCACGGCACCTCGCCACACATCGCGGTGATATTGGCGCAGGCCGCCGGGGTGCCCGGATAGGGGATCTTCAGCACTTTCGACCCGGCATCAAGGCACAGCTTCGAGCCGCCCTCGATCAGCTCGGGGATCTTCGCCGCATAGGCCTCGGGCGCTTCGCCGGGCAGAGCGTAGGTCAGGAATTCCACCACCAGCAGCAGGTCTTCGGCGGCGAAATCCGCGATCACAGCTGACAGGGTGGCCATGTTGGCGGTATTGGCGGCAGGCACATCTGACCGCAGATAGATCATGATCTTCGCCCCGGTACCGCCCAGTTCGCGCACGCGGCGGGCGGTGATGCCCTCGACCATGTTGGAAATCCGATAGCCTTCCGGCGTCAGATCAAAGCCCGAGGCGTCCAGCCCGATCAACAGCCCGGTGGTGCGGTGCAGCACACCTTCATCTACCAGACCTGGCACGGCGCAAAGCGGATCAACCAGCACACAGCCCGCGTGCCGCGCCAGATGCGCGGTGATGTCCATCTTGGTCAACCCAAGCGTGGCGTTGGAAATCGCCGCCTGGTCTTCGGCGGTCTTCGCCAGCAGCGTGCGCATGCCGCCGCGCTGATCACAGGCGATCACCATCATTGCGCCGTCATCGCCACAGATTTGTTGATAGCCGCGTCGTTCTGCAGTGGTCATGGCAGCCATGGACAGTCTCCGATTCTTTTATGCGGGGCACTGGCGCAGAAGGTGGCTTGCCAGTTGCCTGAATGGCGTTATTGCTGGATAAGCAGCTTGTGTCAGTCTGTGTAACACCTTGCAGAAAGGAATTGCAACCTGTCAGTTTCGAGCGGAACCATCATCGGTGAAAGCCGGGCCATGCTGCACACAGTCGCCAAGCTTCACTACGAAAGCGATATGAGCCAGGTGCAGATCGCCAAGCAATTGGGGCTTTCGACGGCCACGATCTCGCGCTTGCTGCAAAAGGCGCGGGCCGAAGGCATCGTGCGAATCGAGGTGCGCGACATTTTCGCGCCCGATGCTCTGGGGGCGCAACTCGCCAGCCGGTTAGGGCTCAAACAGGTCATTGCCGTTGATGCGCCGACAACCGGCATCCTGACCGCGTTGGCTGCGCCGTTGTCGCGGCTGCTGCAAGATCAGAACCTGAGCAAGGAGTCGGTGCTGATGGTGGGCTGGGGCCGCACGGTTTCGGCGATCATCGACGCAGGCTTGCCGCAGATGCCGGGGGTGGCGGTGGTGCCATCGACCGGCGGGATGAGCCAGCACGCCCAGCACTTCCAAAGCAACGAATTCTGCCGCCGTGCCGCCGAAGTCACTGGCGGTGTGCCGCATTTCATCCACGCGCCCTATCTGCCCGCCCCCGAGGCGCTGGATTTCTTTCTGGCTGATTCGTCGGTGCAGGCCTCGGTCGGGTTGTGGAATCGCATCGACGTGGCGGTGGTCGGCATCGGTCTGCCTTACGGGCTGGACCGCCCGACTTCGGGTGCCTCAGACCGCCCCGATCCTGATCTGGCCGACTCTGCGGGTGACGTGGTGCGGCACTACTTCGACCGTGACGGGCGGATCATCCACTGGCGCGGCGAAGGTCAAATGATTGCGGTGTCTTGCCAGCAATTGCGCGCCACGCCGCTGGTGATCGGCATTGCCGTGGGCGAGCCGAAAGTGCCGTCGATCATCGGCGCTGCACGGGCGAAACTGGTCAATGCGCTGATCACCGATACCCGCACCGCCGAGGCGGTTCTGGATGCGCTGGCCCGCGAGTCCTGAACCGCGTCAAGCGCAAGAAAATCGTTGCAGCAAAAAATTTCTCTTGACGAAGCCCCCAAGCCGACGTGTTATCGATCCTACTGAAGGCACTCGCAGCAAGCGAAGCAACAGCCCGGACTGCCTGAAAGGGCTGAAAAACGCCGGGATATCTAGGGAGGAATATTGCATGAAACGTCGTGGTTTTCTGGGCGCTGCTTCGGCATTGGCGCTAAGCTTTTCGCTGTCCACCGCCGCTCAGGCGCAGGATAAAATGACCATCGCTCTGGTGCCGGGTCTGACGACCGACGCCTTCTACATCACCATGCAGAAGGGCGCGCAGGCCGCCGCCGATGCTCTGGGCGTTGAACTGGTGTTCCAGGGTGCGCCCGATTTCAACCCGGTGACGCAGGTTCCGGTGCTGGATGCAGTGATTGCCCGCGCCCCAGATGCGATCCTGATCGCGCCGACCGATACCGTCCAACTGATCGAGCCGCTGAAAAAGGCGCATGATGCAGGCATCCCGGTGATCACCGTCGATACCTTCATCGGCTCTGGCGTCTATCAGACCGGCGCAGGCGATGGCGATTTCCCGCTGTCCTACATCGCGTCCGATAACGTGCTGGGTGGCCGCATGGCAGCGCGCGCGCTGGCCAATGCCATCGGCGGTGAGGGCAAGGTTTACGTCTCTAACGTCAAGCCGGGCATTTCCACCACCGATCAGCGCGAAGCCGGGTTCAAGGCTGAAATGGCCGAGAATTTCCCCAACGTGACCGTGCTGGAAACCCAGTTCAACGACAACGACGCCAACAAGGCCGCATCGCAACTGCAAGGCGTGTTCGCCCGCGACTCTGATGTGAAGGGCGTGTTTGGTGCCAACCTGTTCTCGGCACTGGGCGCTGGTACCGGGGTTGGTCAGGCTGGCCAGACCGGCAAGATCAAGGTCGTCGCCTTCGACGCTCCCGGTTCGATCGTTGACAACATCAAGACCGGTCTTGTCGATGTGGCGATTGCCCAGCATCCGGCGGAAATCGGCTACTATGGCGTGGTGTCTGCCTATGCCCACCTGACCGGCAATTCGATCCCGGTCAGCATTGGCACCGGCTTTACCATCATGGACGCGTCGAACATCGACGATCCGAACGTCGCAAAATACATCTATTCTGAATGAGAAAGGCGGTGGCAAGGCGGCGCTCCTCCACCTTGCTGTCTGATCTTTCCTGATCGGCAGCGGCCCCCGAACCGGGCCGCTGCCTTTTGTTCCCTTCCGCCTTAAGGACGACCGATGACCTCTCCCCCCGCCGCACCTGCGGGCCATGTTGCCCCGCAAGCCGACCATGCCGACAAGGCGCGCACCCTGTTGCAGCGCATCGCAGATTTGCGCGCATGGCTGTTTCTGGCCTTCCTGATCCTTGGCTTCGAGCTGTGGTCCCGTATCAGTTTCGGCGGCACCTTCCTGTTCAATCCGTTCAACATCCAGTCGATCGCAGTGTTTGCCGTGGCCCCGCTGCTGTTGGCGACCGGGCAAACCTTTGTGATCATCTCGGGCGGGATTGATCTGTCGATGGGCTTCATCATGGGCCTGGCAGCGGTGGTCGCAGCGCATGTGATCAACTGGGCGACGCCGGGGATGGGCTTTGGGCTGGCGGTGCTGTTCGGGTCTGTCGTCGCCGTGCTGGTCGCGGCGATTCCGGGTATCGTTAACGGCATGCTGGTGGCGCTGCTGAAAGTGCCGCCCTTTATCGGCACGCTGGGCATGTTCGGCGTCGCGCGCGGCGTGGCGTTTCTGCTGGCAGGCGGCACCACGGTTCCGGTCAAGAACGAGGTGTTTTCGGCGCTGGGCAACGGTAAAATCTCCGGGGTGCCTTACATCATCATCGTCACTGCGATTTTCGTGCTGATCATGCATTACCTGCTGGGCCAGACCAAATTCGGCCAGCACAACTATGCCATCGGGGCCAATGCCCAAGCCGCGCGGCGGGCGGGTATCAACATCAAATGGCACCTGCTGCGGCTCTATATCCTGTCGGGCATGTGCGCGGGACTGGCTGGCGTGCTTTATGCCGCCCGTTTCAGCGCTGGGGCCGCACAAGCCGGTGAACCGCTGCTGCTCGATTCCGTTGCGGCGGTGGTGATCGGCGGCGCAAGCCTGTTCGGCGGCTCTGGCACCATTCTGGGCACAGTTGCGGGCGCTTTCGTGATCGCGGTGATCCAATACGGATTGGTGTTCATCAACGTCGCCCCGTTCTGGCAATTCATCAGCGTTGGCGTCGTCATCATCATCTCGGTGCTGATTGATCAGGCGCAACGGCGGTTCTCTGGAGGGCGGCAAAGTGAGTGATATGACCCCCATCGGCCAGCCGCTGCTGGAAGTGCGCAACCTGTCGAAAAACTTCGGCCCGGTGCAGGCGCTGAACGATCTTACGATGATGGTGCGTGCGGGCGAAGTGGTGGCGCTGGCAGGCGACAACGGTGCAGGCAAAACCACGCTGATCAAGGCGATTTCCGGCGTTTATCAGCCGTCCTCGGGCGAGATTCTGCTGAAAGGCAAGCCGGTCAGCTTTGCCTCGCCGCAAGAGGCCCGCGATCAGGGCATCGAGACGATCTATCAGGATCTGGCTTTGGCCGATAACCTGACCATCGGCGCGAATATCTTCCTTGGCCGCGAACCGATGCGGCGGGCCTTCGGCTTCCTGCCGGTGCTGGATCGCGCCAAGATGGCCGAGGCGGCGAAATCCACCATGGCTCTGCTGGATTTCCACGTCTCGCGGCTTGATGCGCCGGTGTCGAACTTCTCGGGTGGGCAACGGCAAGCGGTGGCGATTGGCCGCGCGGTGTATTGGAACGCGCAAATCCTGATCATGGATGAACCGACTGCCGCCCTTGGCGTGCCGGAACAGCGCAAGGTGATCCAGCTGATCCATCAGCTGAAGGCGCAGGGCAGGGGGGTGATCTTCATCAGCCACAACCTGCAAGACATCTTCGCCGTTGCCGACCGTATCGTCGTGCTGCGCCGTGGCGTGCAGGCCGGTGAACGCCGCATCGCTGACACCACGCATGACGAGGTGGTCAAGCTGATGGTCGGCGGCTGAGCCATGGCTTTGGTGATCGGGTCCATCGGCGAATTGCTGGTGGAGTTTGTGTGCAGCGAAAAAGACGCGCGCCACCTGCGGGCTGCCTGCTATGTCGGGCCGTTCCCCAGTGGCGCGCCGGGCATCTTCATCGATCAGGCCGCCCGCATCGCCGCCAGTTTTGGCGGGCGGGCGGTGTTTGCCGGGGCGGTCGGGGAGGATGCCTTTGGTCGGGTGATCCTGAACCGCCTGATCGCAGACGGCGTGGATCCCTGCCTGATCCGGGTGATCAAGGGCGTGCCCACCGGCACCGCGCATGTCGGCTACAACACCGACGGCAGCCGCGATTTTGTCTTCAACATCGCCCATTCCGCCGCAGCGCATCTGCCTACGCTTGCCGAAATCGAGGTTGGCTTTCTGGCGGCGGGCATCAGCTTGCTGCATATTTCGGGCAGCATGCTGGGCGATCCTACCATGCGTGCAACCGGGCTTGCGCTATGCGAAATCTTGGCGAAACAAGGCGTTGCAATTTCGGTTGATCCCAACATCCGCCCCGAGCTGATCAGCGACAGCGGCTATCTGGACGCGCTGCACCGGATCATGGCAATTGCGGCCTATATCCTGCCCTCGGATGCCGACGCAGAGCTTCTGTTTCCCGGCGAAGACTTCACCGCATGGTCCGCGCGGCTGCTGGCGGGCAAAGCGCAAACCGTGGTGCTGAAGCGCGGCGATCAGGGCTGCATTGGCCGCGATGCGACCGGCACTTACAGCCTGCCTGCCCATCAAACCACCGTGATTGACCCCACCGGCGCAGGCGATTGCTTTTGCGCCACGCTTGCAACCCTGCTGGCGGCGGGCCAACCGCTGCCCGCAGCGCTGACCTGCGCCAATGCCGCCGGGGCTTTGGCCGTCTCGCGGCTGGGGCCGATGGAGGGCAATTCCACCCTCGCCGAAATCGACGATTTGAAAGGATAAACCATGCCGCCCAAGGAATCCCGTCTGCTGCGCGTGGGCGTGCTGGGTTGCGGCCCCATCGCGCAGGCCGCGCATTTTGAAGCCTGCACCAAGGCCCGCAACGCCGAACTCTACGCGATCTGCGACGTGGCAGATGATCTGCGCGACCGCATGGCTGCCACCCACGCCCCGACCTGCAGCTATAACGACTACGACAAGATGCTGGCCGATCCGCAGCTGGAGGCGGTGATCATCGCCACCTCGGATGCCTTCCACGTCGCCGCCGCCGTGCGTGCGCTTCAGGCGGGCAAGCATGTGCTGTGCGAAAAGCCGCTGGCAACCAGCATCGAAGAGGCCGAGTCTCTGCGCGCCGCCGTCAACGCCAGCGGCTGCACCCTGCAAGTCGGTCATATGAAGCGCTATGACGCGGGCTTGCAGGCCGCCAAGACCTTCATCGACGGCCCGATGGGCCAGATGGTGGCGCTGAAGGCATGGTATTGCGACAATACCCACCGCTACGCGATGACCGACGCGGTGCAGCCGCTGATGGTGACGTCGAAGCACGCCCGCAAACCGTCGGAAAACCCCAAGGCCGATCTTGACCGCTACTACATGCTGGCCCACGGCAGCCATCTGGTCGATACCGCCCGCTATTTTGCCGGTGAGATCAAGGCGGTAGACGCCCGCCTGCTGAACCGCGCCGGTATCCGCTGCTGGTTTGTCGATGTCGAATTCGCCAATGGCACGCTGGGCCATCTGGACCTGACCGTCGCGGTGCGGATGGATTGGCACGAGGGCTTCCAGATTTACGGCGAGCAAGGCTCGATCATCGGCAAGACTTATAACCCGTGGTATTACAAATCCTCCGAGGTCGATATTTTCCATGAATCCGACGGCTCCACCCACCGGGTTCTGGGCGCTGATGGCCATTTCTACCGCCGCCAGCTGGAAGGTTTTGCCGAAACGGTGCTGAACGGGGCACCGCAAACCGGGGCGGATCTTGAAGACGGCATCGCCTCGGTCCGCGCCATGGTCGCCATCGCGCAATCGGCGCGCAGCCGTCTGCCGGTGACGCTGTCCGATGTGGCGGGGCCGCTCTGATGCGGCTGGGGATTTTCGCTAAAACCTTCGCGGGCAGCGATCCGCTGACGGTGTTGACGGCGGCCAAAGCCGCGGGCTTTGCCAGCGTGCAATACAACATGGCCTGTTCAGGTCTTGCCGCGATGCCCGACAGCTTGACCCCCGGCCAATGCGCCGCCGTGGCTGAAGCCTCGGTCGCAACCGGCGTGGCGATTGCCGCCGTTTCGGGCACCTACAACATGATCCACCCCGATCCGGGCGTGCGGGCCAAGGGTTTGCAAAGGCTTGCAATCCTGATCGAAAATGCCGCCGCCCTTGGCACCGATATGGTCACGCTCTGCACCGGCAGCCGCGACGCCGAAGATCAGTGGCGGCACCATCCCGACAACGCAACGCCCGAGGCTTGGCGCGATCTGCTGGCCGAAATGGCCAAGGCCTGCGCCCTTGCCGAAAGCCATGGCGTCAAGCTGGGGATCGAACCCGAACTTGCCAATGTCATCGATTCCGCCCCGCGCGCGCGATTGCTGATCGACACGCTGCAAAGCCCGGCGCTGGCCATCGTGCTGGACCCGGCGAACCTGTTTGAGGTCACGCCCTTGCCCGCGCAGCGCGACCTGCTCAGCGCCGCCATCGACCTGCTGGCTGACCGTATCACCATGGCGCATGCCAAAGACCGCGACGCGGCGGGCGGCTTTGCCACGGCGGGGCAGGGGGTGGTGGATTTCCCGCATTTCCTGTCGCGTCTGCACGCCGCCGGATTTCACGGCGATCTTGTCACCCACGGCCTGACCGCACCCGAGGCCCCCGGCGTTGCCCGCTATCTGGCAGAAACTCTGGCCGCGCTATGAGCTTTGCAGGCTTTATGGATCACGGAGGCCTGCGACTGGCCGCCTATGGCGCGGGCAGTTCTGGCCCGCCCTTGGTGTTTCAGCACGGCCTGTGTGGCGACGCGCGCCAGATTGCCGAAGCTATGCAAGGGCTTGGCAACCAAGGCTGGCATGGTTTGGAATGCCCCGGCCATGGTGCCTCGCAGATGGGACCGCCTTCCATCGCCCACTTTGCCGATGCGGTGGCGGCGTTGATCGAAACCCTGCCGGTGCCGGTGGTGCTGGGCGGCATCTCGATGGGGGCGGCGATTGCCTGCCGCCTTGCGGTGACGCGCCCCGATCTGGTGCGGGCGCTGGTTCTGGTGCGCCCGGCTTGGGTCACGGAATACGCCCCGGCAAACATGGCCCCAAACGCCGAGGTCGGCACTCTGCTGGCCCAGCATCCCGCAGCCGAGGCCCGCGCGATCTTCACCACCAGCGCCACCGCGCAACGGCTGGCGGCGGAGTCCCCCGATAACCTCGCCTCGCTGATGGGCTTTTTCGACCGCGCCCCGCAACCCGATACCGCCCGCCTGCTGACCGCGATTTCCGCCGATGGGCCGGGCATTACCGCTGATGATCTGCGTGCCTTGCACCTGCCGACCCTGATCTGTGGCACCACCGAAGACGCCATCCACCCGCTGGCCCATGCGCAAGCCTTGGCCACCCTGATCCCGCAGGCGTGGCTGGTCACACTGCCGCCCAAAGGCCGCGACAAGCCAGCCCACTTGGCAGCCCTCACCGCCGCCATGACCCAGTTTTTGAAGGAGATTTGACCATGCCCCGCCCCGCCCAGAACTGGATCACCGATCTGCCACGCAGCCGCCTTCTGGCCGAATATTCGATGTGGTCCGCCGATCTGATCCGGCTTGCCGATGACCTGATCCGCATCACCCCGCACGCCGACATCCTGCATGTTGACGTCGCCGACGGCCATTTCGCCCCCGCCTTGCTGTTCTTCCCCGATCTGGTCGCCCGCCTGCGCGAGCAGACCGCCCTGCCGATCCATGTGCATCTGATGGTGGCCGATGCCGTGCTGCTCAGCCAGATCGACCAGTTCGCCGAGGCCGGGGCCGATCTGATCAGCCTGCACGTCGAAAACGCCAATGCAGGCGCGGGGCTGGACCGTATCGCCCAGCACGGGCTGAAATCCGGCATGGTGCTGCGGGTGGAAACCCCGGTGGCAGAGGCCGCCGCGTGGCTGCCGCGTCTGGATATGCTGACCCTGCTCGGCACCGCAATCGGCGTCAAAGGCCAAAGCCTGAACGCCACCGCCACCGCCCGGCTGCAACAGGCGGCGGCGCTGATCGCGGCCACCGGCAAACGCATCGTGCTGGCGGCAGATGGCGGTATCCGTGATACCACCGTGCCGGTGCTGCGCGCGGCCGGGGCGGAAACCGTGGTGATGGGATCCCTCGCCTTCGGTGCGCCCGATCTGGCGGAACGGATGCGCTGGCTGCACGCACTCTAGCGCGGTTCAGGTTTTCAAGGAACCAAACCAGTCAGAAATCGCGTTCGAGCGCAGCGAGAGGCAGCGATTTCTGATTCCTTGCAAATCTGAACCGCGTTAACGCCGCCGCTTCGCCCCCAGCGCCAGCGCCACACCCGACGCACAAACCAGCGCCATGCCCGCAAGGCTTGGCGCTTCGGGCATATGGCCAAAGATCACCCAGCCCAGACCTGCGGCCCAGACCAGATGCAGATAGTTCACCGGCGCCAGCAGCGAGGCAGGAGCCTCGCGGTAAGCGGCGGTAAACAGAAAATGCCCCGCCGCCGCCAAGGCCCCCAGCACCGCCATCCAGCCATAATCGGTGGCGGCAATATCCAGCTGATCCAGCGACCCCAGCGCGCCAAGGCTGAAGAACACGCTGCCCACCAGCGCGGTTTGAAACAGCATCGCCGCCGTGGTCTCGCTGCCCGCCAGCAACCGCGTCAGCAGGTGATAGCCGGTGGCAAACCCGGCATTGATCAGCGCAAACGCCACGCCATAAGGATCCAGCCCGCCCCCCGGCCGCAAGATCAGCAGCACCCCGGCAAAGCCCATCACCGCCCAGATCCAGCCCCAGCGCGTCACCTTTTCGCCCAGCAATGGCCCCGCCAGCAGCATCACCGCAAACGGTGACAGGTAGATGATCGCCACCGTTTCCCCCACTGGCATCAGCCGCAGTGCCAGCGCCATCGTCAGCGATGACAAGGCCAGAAACAGCCCGCGCAACAGTACCAGCCCGCGCCGCTGCACCCGCCACAACCCCGCGCCCAGCCGGGGATATAGCACCACAGCCAACAGCCCAAGATTGACCAGATAGCGCACCGCCACCACGATCGCGACCGGGTGGCGCATGCTCAGTTGCTTGGTCAGCACATCCGCCGCCGCAAAGGTCAGCGTCGCCAGCGCCACCAGCACGATACCCTTCAGCGGGCGAGAAGCCGTCATCATCGTTTGTCCTTCGCCCTAAAGTCCGGTGGTCCGCTCGATGGCTTCGGGATAGCGCGCGCCGGTAATCGGGATCGCTTCGGCAGCGGCGGTCAAAGCGGTGATCTGCTCGGCCGCAAGCACCAGCCGGGCAGCGCCGATATTTTCCTCAATGCGGGCAAGCTTGGTGCTGCCGGGAATAGGCACGATCCACGGCGCGCGGGCCAAAATCCACGCCAGCGCCACCTGCGCCGGGGTTGCCTGTATTTGGACTGCCACCTGCCGCAGCAGATCCACCACGGCCTGATTTGCCTGCCGCGCCTCGGCGGTAAAGCGCGGCAGGACGGCGCGGAAATCACCGGGCTTGATTTCGGTCTGCGCGTCCATCGCGCCAGTCAGAAACCCCTTGCCCAGCGGGCTGAACGGCACAAAGCCGATGCCAAACTCTTGCAAAAGCGGTAAAATCTCCGGCTCTGCCTGCCGCGACCAGATCGAGTATTCGCTTTGCAGCGCGGTCAGAGGCGTCACCGCATGCGCCCGCCGGATGGTCTGCGCCCCCGCCTCGGAAAGCCCCCAATGTGCGACCTTGCCTTCGGCAATCAGCCCGCCCACCGCACCCGCAACCTCTTCAATCGGCACCGCAGGATCGACGCGGTGCTGATAGAACAGCTCGATCCGCTCCACCCGCAACCGCCGCAAACTGCCTTCGCAGGCCGCGCGGATGGCTTCGGGGCGGCTGTCCAGCCCTAGATCGAACGACTTTTCCGCCGCAAGTCCGCTTCCCATATCCGGCGGCAGCCGAAAGCCGAACTTGCTGGCAATCACCACTTGGCCCTTGAACGGTGCCAAAGCCTCGCCCAGCAGGCGTTCGTTGGTGAACGGGCCATAGACCTCGGCGGTGTCAAAGAACGTCACACCGCGTTCGACCGCGCCGCGCAATACCGTGATCATCGCCGTCGGATCGGGCAGATCGGCATAGGAAAAGCTCATCCCCATGCAGCCCAAACCCAGCGCCGAAACCCGCAATCCGCTTCTGCCCAATTCCCGTTGCTGCACCTGAACCTCCGTTTGCTGTCGCCCAGTATAGCCGCTGGAATTATTCTGATTAGCCGCTAAAATCGGCATGTCCTTATACTGGAAATTCATCAATGCAGCGTGAAGACCTTGGCGATCTGGCGGCATTTCTGGCAGTGCTGGAAGAGGGCAGCTTCACCCGCGCGGCAGCAAAGCTGGCCACCTCGCAATCGGCGCTCAGCCATACCGTGCAGCGGCTGGAGGCGCGGCTGGGGCTGCGCCTGCTCAACCGCACCACCCGCCGCGTTGCTGCCACCGAGGCGGGTGAAAAGCTCGCCGCCACCCTGCGCCCCTGTCTGGATCAGATCGACAGCCAGATTGCCGCCCTGTCGGCGCTGCGCGACCGCCCCGCCGGCCTCGTGCGGCTGACCACCTCGGCCCATGCCGCCGAAACCGTGGTCTGGCCGGCGATTTCGCGGCTGCTGCCAGAGTATCCCGATCTTCAGGTCGAGCTGAACGTCGAATCCCGCTTCACAGACATTGTCGCCGAACGCTTTGATGCCGGGGTGCGGCTTGGCGAAAGCGTGGATCGTGACATGATCGCGGTGCGCATCGGCCCGGATATGCGGATGGCGCTGGTGGCCGCGCCCGCCTATCTGGCCCGCCACCCGGCACCGCGCCATCCGCAAGACCTGCTGGCGCATGCCTGTGTCAACCTGCGGCTGCCCACCTTGGGCGGGCTTTACGCGTGGGAGTTTGCCAAGCAAGGTCGCGCGCTGAACGTGCGGGTGCAGGGGCCCTTGGTGTTCAACACCCCGGCGCTGTGCCTGGCGGCAGCGGCAGCGGGCCACGGGCTTGCCTTCCTGCCCGATGGTATCGCAGAGCCGTTGTTGGCTTCGGGTCAGCTCGTGCGGCTGATGCCGGACTGGTGCCAACCCTTCGCGGGCTATCATCTGTACTACCCCAGCCGTCGCCAACTGTCGCCGGCGCTTCGGTTGATCATCGACCATCTGCGCCACGCCGCGTGACCTAACGCCGGATCACCGCCGAGAAATCCGCACCCGGATCCGCCGCCCTCGCCTTGGCACTGATCGCCGCCGACAGCCTGCGTTCGACCATTGGCACATCCCCCTGTAACCCGCCCAATTCGTCAATATATTCCGGCAGTTGCCCGGAAAACAGCAAGCGGCTGTCCAGCGGCATATCCGGCTTGATCACCTTCACCAGCGTATAAACGGTCGAGGCGCAATTCGCCGTCACCGTGTTGTAAAACTCCGGCTTTGCCGCCAGCTGGTTGCCAAAATTGACATAAGACAGGAACAGCACCCGGCGTTGGTCAGCGTTCAGCTTGACCGGAAACAGATGCACATCCTCGCCGCGCAGATTGGTGCGCAGCCTGACGATATCGTTTTCATCCGCAGCGATCAGCGCCAGTTCAAACTGCCGGAAGAACCCGCCTATGCTGGAAAAGCTTTCGCCCAGCTCCTTGCGGATTTCGACCGAAAACGCCACGCGCTGACCATCCGCAAAGCCGAAACTGACGATCAGATGCGCAATATCCGGGTCGCCCCAGGTCGAGGTGATCATATCCACCGTCTGCAACTGGTCCAGATCATAGCGGCGGGTTTCCCAGCGCGGAACCGCCGCATCCGCGCTGCTCCAGGCAAAGTTGCGCACGTTTTCAAGCGTCACAATGGCGCCTTCCAGCCGCGCAGAAACCCCATGCGCCACATCCGGGGCCCAGTCACGATCCTGTCGCGGCTGCAGCGTCTGATACCAGCCCGCCACCGCAAGTGCGCTGATCGCAAACACCGCCCATGCCCGACCGGGCTGGCGAAACCGCAGCATCAGCACCACCCCGCCAACCAGTGCCAGCGCCGCCAAACTCAGCCATTCCACCACGCCCGCCATTTGCAGGCTCAGGGCGGCGGCGGCCCAGGCGCAGGCCAGCCCCACCAGCAGCACGAAGCCTGCATGCCGCATCCTGCTGAAAAACCGGCTGCGTGGCTGATCTGTCGTCACGATGTCAAACTCCCGCCCACGCTCCCCTTAGGCCCGGCTCGCCGCCAAGGGTCAAGGCCGCGCCCGCCACACCAGCCAAGCTTCGCGGTTTAGCGCCCGCGCAGCCAGTGCTGCAACTCGGCTTCGGCCTTTTCCAGCGCGCCATAGTTCAGCAGCTTGCGCAGCATGGCCACCGTCACCGCCCGCGCCCGCAGGTTGAACGCGCCTTCTTCGCGCGGGCTGTCCGCCGCCTGATGCACATCCAGCTTGCTGTAGATCTGCTGCAAGCGGTTCTGCACCGACCGCAGCGACAGATGCCTGCGGTCTGAAATCGCCCGGTCGGTCATGCCAAGCGCAATATCCATCAGGATTTCATATTCAGAATCGCTGAACCCCGAGGTCTGCGCAAAACTGCGCTGCTGCATGCCGCGCACTTCATTGTCGATAACGCACTGATTTTCAATAAATATACTGCGAAGTGCCAGTTTCAGCCGTTCTTCCGAGGTGGATTTCAGCACATAGCCATAGGCAGCACCATTCGGCACAATCCGACTGACCCCGCGTACATAGGCTTCATCGGCATAGTTCGACCAGAACAGGATGCGGGTATCTGGCCGCTCGCGCCAGATCGTGCGCGCCGCCTCAATGCCGTTGCGGGCGTTCATCTGCAAATCCATCACGATATGAGCCGAGCGGTGCGTCCGCGCCAAAGCCTCGCCCTGCTGGCCGTTTTCGGCCTCATAAATCGTGCTGCATTCCGGCAGCGCCGCCTTGACCTGTTCATGCAGGTAAGACCGGTGCAGCGGGTCATCCTCGACAATCAGCACATCCATCGCAGCCCCCTTCATTCCGCCACTCGCGCCCGCGCCAGCGGCAACACGATGCCCACGCTGGTGCCCGCGCCACCGATCCCCGCCGCCAGCGTGCAGCGCGCCGAAATCAGCCGGGCCCGCGTCTTCATATTATCAATGCCGCTGCCGATGCGGGTGCGTTTCTTGGCAATACCCTTGCCATCATCGCTGACCGCCAGCGAAATCTGCCCCGGCATCGCCGCCAGCTGCACCGAGATCCGCCGCGCTTCGGCATGGCTGACCGCGTTGTTGATCGCCTCTTGCGCGATACGATAGAGCGCGATGCTGACCGTCGGCTCCAACATATCAAACGACCCGGTGGAATCGTCGTTCAACGTCCAATCGATGCTTTGCCCTGAATCCCGGATCGCCCGGTCCAGATGATGCTCCACCGCATGCGCAAAGCCGAACAGCTGCAACAGCGACGGCTTGGCCTGCTCGATGATTTGCCGCAAATCCTGCATGCAGCGGTGCAGGCCACGGGTGATCGGCTCCAGCGTCTCGGCGGTGGCAGGGCCGTCATGCGGCAAGCGTTCCAGATGCCGGGTCAGCCGGGTCAGATCGGCCAGCGTCTGATCATGCAGATCCATGCCGATCCGCTGGCGTTCGCTTTCCAGCGCCTCGGTAAGCTTCAGCGCCCCCAGCCGCAAACCTTCCTCGCGCGCCCGCGCTTCCGCCTCGATGATCGCTGATCGCTGCGCCTGCTCCGCCGCACGCAGGGCGAAGAAATACGGCGACAGCAGATCGGCGATATAGCGGGCGTTGCGCACGTCTTCGGCACCATAGGCCCCGGCGCGCTGCAACGAGGCACTGAACGCCCCGATCACCTCGCCATGCACCATCATCGGCACATGGATGCGGGCGCGCAGGCCGTGGTCATGGATCGGTTTGTAAAATCCACCGGCAAACTGAAACCGCGGGTCGGTGCAGGCATCTTCGGTCAGGATATGATCCACCGCGCCTTGCAACAGCGCCCGGATCGGACTGTTGGCAATCGGCGCGTGCGGCTGTTTGCCCCATTCGGTCTCGATCCCGCTTTCATAGGCGGTGTGAAACTGCCCGTCAGGCCGCAGAATGCACACATCCAGATGATCATGCGGTAAAATCTGCGCGATTTCTGCCGACACCGCCTGAATGGCCGAGCGGAAATCCAGCTGCCCCGCCAACAACCGCGAGATGCTGAACAAATGGTTCAGCAAAGCTGCAGGGGACGTTTCAACCATTTTGCGATCCTCCGCCAAGGCGACCACTGCCACCCCGCCAGCATGGCAGAGAAGCCGCGCCAGACCTACAGCATCCCGCGCATTAGGCTTGCGGGAACCCGCAGAGTTTTGGGGAAATCCCGCAAACGCGCTGCCTGAAAAACCCTATACAGACTGGGCCTTCTCACCCATCCTGACCGTACTGAGTGGAGGAACCTCAGCGGGAAGACAAGCGGAATTCGGTCGCCCTGTGGGTGGCCATCAAAGCTGCCATGCGTGCAGCACACCTAGGGAGAGAGACATGAATACCAGAACGATGTTGCTGGCCTCGGCCACGATCCTTGCCGTGGCGATGCCGGCGCTGGCAGAGACCTCTGCAAAAAAGATTGCGCTTTCAAACAACTATGCGGGGAACTCGTGGCGTCAGGCCATGCTGACCAGCTGGGAAAAGATCACCGGCCCGGCTGTGGCTGATGGCACTGTTGCAGCTGCCGACGCCTTCACCACCGCCGAAAATCAGGCGACCGAGCAGGCCGCGCAGATCCAGAACATGATTCTGCAAGGCTATGACGCCATCGTCATCAACGCAGCCTCTCCGACCGCGCTGAACGGTGCGGTGAAAGAGGCCTGCGATGCGGGCATTACCGTGGTGTCCTTCGACGGAATCGTGACGGAACCCTGCGCCTGGCGCATCGCGGTGAACTTCAAGGAAATGGGCCGCAGCCAGGTCGAATACCTTGCAGGCGCTCTGCCCGAGGGCGGCAACCTGCTGGAAATCCGCGGTCTTGCCGGCGTGTTCGTCGATGACGAAATCTCGGCCGGTATTGCCGAAGGCGTCGCCCAATTCCCGCAGTTCAAGATCGTAGGCTCGGTCCACGGTGACTGGGCGCAAGATGTCGCGCAAAAGGCTGTCGCCGGTATCCTGCCGTCGCTGCCCGAAATCGTCGGCGTCGTGACGCAAGGCGGCGACGGCTATGGCGCGGCACAGGCCATTGCAGCCACCGATCGGCCGATGCCCACCATCGTCATGGGCAACCGCGAAGATGAACTGAAATGGTGGAAAGAGCAGAAAGACGCCAACGGCTACACCACGATGTCGGTGTCGATTGCCCCCGGTGTCTCGACGCTGGCCTTCTGGGTCGCGCAGCAGATCCTTGATGGCAAGGACGTGCCGAAAGACCTGACTGTGCCGTTCCTGCGCATTGATCAGGACAATCTGGAAGCCAACCTCGCCAACACTCAGGCAGGTGGCGTTGCCAACGTCGAATACAGCCAGGCCGACGCGATTGCGGTGATCGAGGCCACCAAGTAACCGAACCCTGCCAGCGCCCCCTGTCGCGCTGACAATCAGACCTGCCCCTTGCCTCCCTTGGGGCAGGTCGCCCGCACTTCATACCGGAACGCCGCCATGCCCTCACTGCCCGCCGCCGCCGTGCTGCCCGCCGCCGCGCTGCCCGCCGCCGTTCTGGAAGTCGCCAACGCCGCCGTGCGCTTTGGCGAGGTGCGCGCGCTGGACGGTGTTTCGCTGGCGATCCTGCCCGGCGAATGCATCGGCCTTGTCGGCCATAACGGTGCCGGGAAATCCACCATCGTCTCGGTGATCAACGGCGGCCTCACCCCGCATCAGGGCGAGATTTTCAGCGACGGCACCCGCCTTGCCCCCTACGGTATCGGCGTGGCGCGCAGTCGCGGCGTGCGCTGCGTGTTTCAAGAACTGTCGCTCTGCCCGAACCTGTCGATCATCGAAAACACCCGCATCATGCACCGCACTTTGGGCGGTTTTGGCTGGCGCACCCGTGCCGCCGCCATCATCGCCAGCAGCCTTGATGCAATCTTTCCCGGCCACGGCATCGACGTCAGCGGCCCCGTCGGTGCGCTGTCCATCGCGCAGCGCCAGATGGTCGAAATTGCCATGGCGTTTTCCGATGCAGGCCAACCGCCGCGGCTTGTGATTTTGGATGAACCCACCTCGTCGCTGGACGCAGGGCTTGCCGCACAGCTTCTGGCGCATGTCCGCCGCTTTGTCGCGTCTGGCGGTGCGGTGATCCTGATTTCCCACATGCTGAACGAAATTCTTGAAACTGCCAGCCGCATCGTGGTGATGAAAGACGGCAAGATCGTCGCCGAACGGGCCGCAGGTGGCTTTGATCACGCCGGTCTGGTCGAGGCGATGGGCAGCGCCGTCCCGCATCAGACAGCCGCCCGCCGCAATCTTGCGGCCACTGAACCCGTGCTGGATCTGGCCCTGCCAAAAGGCCAACCCTTCCGCGCCTGCAAGGGCGAGGTCGTCGGCCTCGCAGGCTTGGGCGGCCATGGCCAGACCCGGATGCTGCTGGCGCTGTTTGATCATCACAGCCCGCAATGGTGGCCCCGCCGCGACCCCGCCGTCACCTTCGTCGCCGGGGACCGCCGCGAAAACGGCATTTTTGAGCTGTGGAGCATCCTGAAAAACATGACCGTCGCGGCCCTTGGCGATCTGTCGCGCCGGGGCCTTGTGCAAGACGCAGCCGAGGCCGCGCGCGGCGCCGAGTGGAAATCCCGCATCGAGATTCGCACCCCCGACATGAACAACCTGATCCTGTCGCTGTCGGGCGGAAATCAGCAAAAGGTGCTGTTCGCCCGCGCCCTGTCCACCCGCGCGCCGGTCGTGCTGATGGATGATCCGATGCGCGGCGTCGATGTCGGCACCAAACGCGAGGTTTATGGCATGATCCGCGCCGAGGCCGAAGCAGGCCGCACCTTCGTCTGGTATTCCACCGAGATGGAGGAAATGCAGCTGTGCGACCGCGTCTATGTCTTCCGGGAAGGCGCAATCGTGGCGGAACTGACCGGCGAGGCGATTTCTGAACACAACATCCTGCGGGCATCCTTCAAGGCAGAGGCGGCATGAAACTTTCAACCGACACCCTGCGTCTGATCGTCCCCGTCGTCTCGTTGCTCGTGCTGCTGGCCGGCGTGTTCTACCTGCAACCCCGCGCCATGAGCTACAACGGTCTGAATCTGCTGTTCAATCTGGCAGTGCCGATTGCGCTGGCCACCGTCGCGCAGATGCTGATCATGGCGGTGAACGACCTTGATCTGTCGATGGGCACCTTCGTCAGCTTCGTCGCTTGCGTCGCCGCCACCTACCTGCACGACACGCCGCTGCTGGGGGCGCTGATCCTGCTGGCCGCCATCGCGGTTTACGCAGCGCTGGGGGTGATCATCTACCTGCGCGATCTGCCCTCTATCGTCGTCACGCTGGGGATGAGCTTTGTCTGGGCGGGCCTTGCCGTGCTGATCCTGCCCGCGCCGGGTGGCACCGCCCCGGAATGGGCGCGCGCGGTGATGATCTCCAAGCCGCCGCTGCTGCCGATGGCGATTATCGCCAGCGCCTTGCTGGCCATCTTTGCGCATCTGCTGATCATGCGGTCGTCCTTCGGCGTGCTGATCCGTGGGGTCGGCGGCAACCAACGCTCGGTGCAGCGCGCCGGCTGGTCGATCCTTATGGCCCGCGCCAGCGCCTACGCCCTTGCCGCAACTTTCGCCGTCGCCGCAGGCATCTGCCTTGTTGGCCTGACCACCAGCGCCGACGCCAATATCGCGCTGCGCTACACCCTGCTGTCGATTGCGGGCGTCATCCTCGGCGGCGGCGAATTCACCGGCGGTCGCATCTCGCCCATTGGTGCTGTGATCGGCGCGCTGACGTTGACGCTGGCCGGGTCGTTCCTGTCGTTCCTGCGTATCTCGCCGGATTGGCAGATCGGGGCGCAAGGCGCGATCCTGATCATCGTGCTGGCGCTGCGACTGCTGTTGAACCGGCTGGAAAGCAAAGGCGGTGCCGCATGAAAACCCTGCTGTCCAAGCCGTGGATCTGGTCCTTTGTCGCCGCTTTGTCGGTCTGGCTTGCCACCATCGGCGTCACCGGCGGCGCCTCCACCGTCGGCCTGTCCCAAGCCGCGCTGACCTTCGCCGCCTTTTCGGTGCTGGTCGGCATCGGCCAGATGTTCGTGATCACCCTTGGCCCCGGCAATATCGACCTGTCGGTGCCCGCCACCATGACGCTGTCGGGAACCGTGGCGCTGAAATACATGGACGGGGCGAACAGCCTGATCCTGCACGGCCTGCTGATCGCCATCGCGGTTGGCATCGCGGTCGGCGTGCTGAACTACGCGCTGATCAAGGCGCTGCGCATCCCGCCGATCATCGCCACCCTGTCGATGAGCTTCATCGTGCAATCCGCCGCGATCTGGACCAACCGCGGCCTGCGCATCAAACCGCCGCAAGTGCTGGCCGATTTCACCACCCAGACCAGCTTTGGCATCCCCAATATCGCCCTGCTGGCGCTGCTGATTTCCGTCATCGCCTGGGTATTGCTGCACCGCACGCCTTACGGGCGCTGGATCGCCGCCATCGGCCAAAGCCTGCCCGCCGCCCGCATGGCTGGCATCGCGGTGGATGGCAACCGCTTCGTCACCTACCTGCTCTGCGCCATCCTCGCCGCCGTCTGCGGCTATCTGCTGGCCTGCTTTTCGGGCGGCGCGGCGCTGAACATGGGTACCGAATATCTGCTGATGTCGATTGCCGTCGTGGTGATCGGTGGCACCGCCGTTGCCGGCGGCGACAGCAACGTGCCGGGCATCTGGGGCGCGTCGCTGTTCATGTTTCTGGTGGTTTCGATGCTGAACACCTATGGCCTTGGCGCAGGCGTTCGCCTGATCATGACCGGAGCCATCATCATCACTGTGATCCTGCTGGCCAGTGGCCGCAAAGCGGCCACACGTTAAAATCAAAAGGGCAGCAAAGCGGCCACACGTTAAAATCAGAATGGACGCAAAGCGGCCACATGTTAAGAAAAGGTATCCCCATGACCGCCCCGCTGTATCAGATCGACGACCCGGCCTTTTCCAACCTGATCGTCGGTTCTGCGGCGCTGGACCTGCTTCATACCGGCTGCCGCTGGGCCGAAGGCCCGGTCTGGTTTGACGATCTGCAATGCCTGCTGTTCAGCGATATTCCCAACCAACGCATCCTGCGCTGGGCCGCCGATGCCACTGGCGGCGGCTGTACCTCGACCTTCCGTCAACCGTCCAACTTCTCCAACGGCCAGACCCGCGACCGGCAGGGCCGCCTTGTCACCTGTGAGCATGGGCTGCGGCGGCTGATCCGCACCGAGGCCGATGGCAGTATTACCGTGCTGGCCGACAGCTATCAGGGCAAGCGATTGAATTCGCCAAATGATGTGGTGGTCCACTCTGATGGCAGCATCTGGTTCACCGACCCGACCTACGGCATCCTGTCCGATTACGAAGGCTATCAGACCACCCCCGAGCAACCCGTGCGCGGCGTCTACCGGGTTGATGGCGCGACCGGCGAGATCAACCGCGTTGTCGATGATTTCTGCCAGCCGAACGGCCTCGCCTTCTCGGCAGATGAGCGCACGCTCTACATCGCGGATTCCGGTGCCAGCCATGATGGCGCCAAGCCCCGCCACATCCGCGCCTTCGATGTCGCAGGCGGCAAGCTGTCACATGACCGGGTGTTTGCGGTGATCGACGCCGGCATCCCCGACGGTATCCGCACCGATATGACAGGCAATCTGTGGTCGAGCGCCGCCGATGGCGTGCATTGCTTTGCACCCGATGGCCACCGGCTTGGCAAGATCCTCGTGCCCGAGGCCGTCGCCAACCTGACCTTCGGCGGCCCCCGCCGCAACCGGCTATTCATCACCGCCACGTCGTCGCTCTATGCGGTTTACCTGACCACAACGGGTGCGCAACGACCGTAATTCTTACCCGATTTAACACGCGTTAAATCGGGTCGCGCCTGCCTGCCCCTGGCAGGCGCGTTTCCGCGCCAGCCCAGGCACGCGCGCCCCGATTATCAAACGCAAGTTTGCGGCACAAACGCCCTTGCTCAACGGCCTCCGGCCTTATGAGCAACAAACCGGAAAACGCTCCCCCGGAGCGTTTTCATTCGGTTCGGGTCTTTCTTAAGCTCTACTCACCCGCGCAATAAATAGCCCCGACACCACGATCAGCGCAGCCCCCAACAGCATCGCCGGGCGGGGCATGTCGGCAAAGAACACCGCGCCGAACACAATCGCCCAGATCAACAGGGAATATTGATACGGCATCACCACCGCCGCTTCGGCATGCTTGAACGACCGGTTCACCAGCATATGCGCGCCCATCGCCACCACGCCCAGCAGGCACAGCGCCGCCAGATCGCGCGGCGGTGTTGGCTGCCAGACCTCTGCACCAAAGGCCAGAATTGCCCCCGAGGCGATCAGCGCGCCAACAATCTGCCAGCCCACCATCACCGTATCGGGCGTGCCGCGCAGCTTGCGCCCCAGCAGCATCGCGCCGCTGAACGCCGTACTTCCCAGCAGCGCAATCCCGGCTTCAGGCGTCAGGCTGTCGCGCGAAGGCTCCAGCGCCAGCACCACGCCGACAAAGCCCAAACCAATCGCCGCCCAAACCGCCGCAGGCACCCGCTCGCCCAGCACCAGCGGGGCCAGCGCCGCCACATAGATCGGGGCCGCCAGCCAGTACGTCACCACATCCGCCAGCGGCAGATAGGCGACGGCGGCGTAAAACCCGATACCTTCGACCGCCAGCAGCCCGGCCCGCAGCGCCTGCAGGGCAGGGCGCTCCACCCGCCACATCCGGCCCATATCACGCAGCAGGAAAGGCAGCAGCACCACCAGCGCCGACAGGCTGCGCACCGCCATCAGCTGCGCCACCGAATAGCTGCCCATCAGCCACTTGCCCATGACATCATTCAGCGAAAACATCAGCATGCCCGCCAGCATCAAGCCGATGCCGACGCGCGCATTCCCCTGCAAATGCATAGGCTTACATCACCGCGCCGATTTGCCACGGCACGAACTCCGCGCCGCCAAAGCCCAGTTCCTCGGATTTCGTCAGCTTGCCCGAGGCCACCGCCACCAGCTCTTCAAAGATCTCGCGGCCCTTGTCGGCAATCGACACCCCAGCGCTGATGATATCGCCGCAGTTGATGTCCATATCTTCCGCCATATGGCTATACATCTCGGTATTGGTCGCCAGTTTCAGCCCCGGCGCAGGCTTGAAGCCGGAAACCGACCCGCGCCCGGTGGTAAAGGCGATCAGGTTGGCCCCGCTGGCAATCTGCCCGGTGACAGAGGCCGGATCATAGCCGGGGCTGTCCATATAGGTGAAGCCCGGTGTGGTAATGGCTTCGGCATATTCATAAAACCCCACCATCGGCGCGGTGCCACCCTTGGCCACCGCCCCCAGCGATTTCTCCAGAATCGTGGTCAGCCCGCCGCGCTTGTTGCCGGGGCTGGGGTTGTTGTCCATCTCGCCACCATTGCGGGCGGTATAACCTTCCCACCACTTGATCCGCGCGATCATCGCCTCGGCAATCGCAGGCGTCGCCGCGCGGCGGGTCAGCAGATGTTCCGCGCCATAAATCTCGGGCGTTTCCGACAAGATCGTGGTGCCGCCATGCTGCACCAACAGGTCCGAGGCCGCCCCCAGCGCCGGGTTCGCCGTGATCCCCGAATAGCCGTCCGACCCACCACATTGCAGCCCGACCACGATATGCTTCAGCGGTGCCGGTTGCCGCGTCACCTTGTTGGCAATCTCGGCCATTTCACGCAATTCGCGCAAGCCAGCTTCAATCGTGCGCCGCGTGCCGCCCTCTTGCTGAATGGTCATGTAGCGGAAGTTGTTGTCGGTCCGCAGCCGCCCCGCGCCGACCAGCGCAGGCACCTGCATCGCCTCGCAGCCCAGCCCGATCAGCAGGATGCCGCCAAAATTCGCATGCTGCGCATAGCCCTGCAAGGTGCGGAACAACAGCTGATAGCCTTCGCCCTTCAAATCCATCGCGCAGCCGGTGCCATGCACGATCGGCACGATGCCATCAATGTTTTCAAGGCTTTGGAACCACGGATCGCGCGATGCCGCTTCGGCCACCAGCTTGGCCACGGTGGCCGAGCAGTTCACCGTCGTCAGCACCCCCAGATAATTCCGCGTCCCCACCTTGCCATCGGCGCGGTGATAGCCGTCAAACGTCCGCGTCAGATCCAGCACCGGCAAGGGCGCATTCGCCTGCGCCATCGCGTAATCCTGCGTATGTTCGCCCATCCCCAGATTGTGCGTATGCACATGCGCGCCCGCCGCAATCGGCTCCAACGCTTGCCCGATGATCTGGCCATAGCGCAGCAGCTTGTCGCCCGCCGCGAAATCCGCCAGCGCGAATTTATGGCCGCGCTTCACCGGCGTCACCAGCGTCAGCCCATGCTCGGGCAGGGCGGTGCCCGCCTCAAGGTCTTGCAGCGCAATCGCCACGGAATCATTCGGGTGCAAACGGATGCTGGCAGCGGTCACGGCATTCTCCTCAAAGCTTGGGCAAAGCTAACATGTCAGTCCACGCAGGGCAAAGCCCGATGCGGGGAAAACCCGCAGCAAATTTGCCAATTCCCGTGCTTGACAAGCCGGTCCCGCCACCGCCTTCTTGGCCGGGGAAATTCAGGAGGAACGCGATGCATCCGGCACTGGTAAAGGGCAATGCGGCGGTGATCACCGGGGCGGCTTCAGGCATCGGTCTGGCCGCCGCCCAACATCTGGCCGGGCTTGGCCTGCGGGTTTGTCTGGCCGATCTGGGCGCAGACCGTCTGGCCAGCGCCCGCGCGCAAATTCTGGCCGCTGGTGCCGCCGAAGCCGATGTGATCACTTGCGAAACCGATGTCGGCGACGGGACCGCCCTGCGCGCGCTGGCCGACCGCGCCTATGCCGCCTTTGGTGCGGTGCACGTGCTGATCAACAACGCCGGCATGCAGCCCGGCTCCAGCATTTTCGATCTCGAAGGCAACTGGGATCGCATCATCGCCGTCAACATGTTCGGCGTCATTCGTGGCGCGCAAATCTTCGCCCCCCGGATGATCGCAGGCGGCGCGGCGGGGCTGATCATCAATACCGGCTCCAAGCAGGGCATCACCACGCCGCCGGGTGATCCGGCCTATAACATCTCCAAGGCGGGTGTGAAGGTGTTCACCGAGGCGTTGCAGCACCACCTGCGCAACTTGGCGGATTGCCAGATTGACGCCCGCCTGTTCATCCCCGGCTTTGTGTTTACCCCACTGACCGCGCATGGACGCAGCGAAAAACCGGCAGGCGCGTGGACACCGCAGCAGACGGTTGATTTCCTGTTCACCTCAGTCGATCGCGGCGATTTCTACATCCTTTGCCCCGATAACGAGGTGGACCGCCGCACCGATGAAAAGCGCATCCGCTGGGCCGCAGGCGACATTGCCGATAACCGCCCGCCGCTGTCGCGCTGGCACCCCGATTACGCCGAACCCTTCAAGAAATGGCTGCAAGAATGACCGAGTTTTCGCTTCCCCAAGGCCTGTGGCTGGGCCGCGTCTGGCGCGCAGGCATTGGCCCCAGCCTTGTCACCATCCGTGCAGGTCATGTGTTCGACATCACCAGCAAGGCCGCGCCTACCATGCGAGATTTGCTGGAACTGCCTGATATTGCTGGATTTGTCGCCAGCCTTCCCGGCGAAGACCTTGGCCCGCTGGCCGCCTTCGCCGCAGCCTCGGTTGAGCCTGCCGAAGAAACCACCCGCCTGCTCGCCCCCTGCGATCTGCAAGCGATCAAGGCCTGCGGCGTCACCTTCGCGCGGTCCATGGTCGAACGCGTGATCGAGGAACGCGCCGCCGGAAACCCCGCCCTTGCCGCCGAAATCCGCACCCGCGTCGCCGGGGTGATCGGTGACAGCCTGCGCGATCTGCTCCCCGGATCGGCCAAGGCCGCCGAGGTCAAGGCATTGCTGCAAGCCGAAGGTCTGTGGAGCCAGTATCTGGAGGTCGGCATCGGCCCCGACGCCGAGGTGTTCACCAAGGCCCAGCCGATGGCAGCGGTCGGCTATGGCGCATCGGTCGGGCTGCATCCGATCAGCAAGTGGAACAACCCCGAACCCGAGGTGGTTCTGGTGGTCAATTCCAAAGGCCAGATCGTTGGTGCCACCTTGGGCAATGATGTCAACCTGCGCGATGTCGAAGGCCGTTCCGCCCTGCTGCTGGGCAAGGCGAAAGACAACAACGCTGCAGCCTCCATCGGCCCGTTCATTCGCCTCTTCGATGCCGATTTCACCCTGGATACCGTGCGTGGGCTGGAATTGTCGCTGACCGTCAGCGGCAGCGATGGCTTCCTGCTGCACGGCGCATCTTCCATGCGCCAGATCAGCCGCGACCCCGCCGATCTGGTGGCGCAGACGCGCGGGCGGCACCACCAATACCCCGATGGCTTCCTGCTCTATTGCGGCACGATGTTCTCGCCGGTGCAAGACCGCGACGGGCCGGGGCAGGGCTTCACCCACCACCTTGGCGATGTGGTGACAATTTCCGCCCCCGAGCTCGGCGCGCTGACCAACACCGTGCGGCTGGCGACCGAGGCACCGGAATGGCGCTTCGGCACCGGCGCGCTGATGCGCAACCTTGCCGCGCGCGGGCTGCTGTAAGGCGCGCTATAGCGCCACCAGATGCCCCGCGCCAATGTCGCGCAACTGCGCCCGCACGGGGCCTTGGCCCAAAGCATGCACCGGGCTTGGCACCTCGCCCGCCAAACGCGGCGCGGGCGTGCGCACAAAGCTTGGGTCCGGCACCGGCACCGCCTCGATCAGCCGCCGGGTATAGGCGTGCTGCGGGTTGCCAAACACCTGCGCCCGGCTACCCATTTCGACGATCTGGCCCAGATACATCACCGCCACCCGGTCCGAGATGTTTTCCACCACCGCCATATCGTGGCTGATGAACAAAAACGCGATGCCGAACTCGCGCTGCAAGGCTTGCAGCAGATCGAGCACCCGCGCCTGCACCGAAACATCCAGCGCCGACACCGATTCATCAGCGATGATCAGATCGGGCTGCAAGGCCAGCGCGCGGGCAATGCAGATGCGCTGCCGCTGCCCGCCGGAAAATTCATGCGGATAGCGGTCCAGCTGATCCGCCGTAAGCCCCACCCGCGCCATCAGATCCGCCGCCTGCGCCCGCTGTTCCACAGCGCTGCCAATGCCGTGGATCACCAAGGGTTCGGCAATCAGATCGCCCACTGTCATGCGCGGGTCCAGCGCTGCCATCGGGTCTTGAAACACCATCTGCACCCGCCGCCGCAGCGCTTTGGTGCCCGCACGGTCCAGCCCTTCCAGCGCTTGGCCCGCAATCTCGATCCGGCCCTGATGCGGCACAAGCCCAACCATCGCCTTGGCAATCGTCGATTTGCCGCAGCCGGATTCGCCGACCAGAGCAAACGTCTCGCCACGCCGGATGTCGAAACTGACCTGTTCCACCGCATGCACCTGCGCCGTGGTCCGCCCCAGCATCCCCCCCTTCAGCGGAAACCGCACCACCACATCGCGCAAGCTTGCAATCACCTCGCTGCCCACCGCATCGCGCGGCTTGCCCGCCCCCATCCGCGGCACCGCCGCCAGCAAATCCTGCGTGTAAACCTCTCGCGGAGCGCTGAAAATCTGCGCCGTGCTGGCTTCCTCCACCGCCCGGCCGGATTTCATCACGATCACCCGGTCGGCCATTTCCGCCACCACGCCCATATCATGCGTGATCAGAATGATCGCCGTGCCCAGATCGCGCTGCAAATCGCGCAGCAGGTCCAACACCTCGCGCTGCACCGTCACATCCAGCGCCGTGGTCGGCTCGTCCGCGATCAGCACCTCGGGCCGCAACGCCAGCGCCATCGCGATCATCACCCGCTGCCGCATCCCGCCCGACAATTCATGCGGATATTGCTGCAACCGCCGTTCCGGCTGCGACAACCGCACCGCCTGCAACGCCGCCAGCGCCTGCACCCGCGCCTCGGCCCGCGACGCGCCGGTATGCGCCCGGATCGCCTCGGTCAGCTGCGCGCCCACCGTCAGCACCGGGTTCAGGCTGGTCATCGGTTCCTGAAAGATCATCGCAATCCGCGCACCGCGCAACGACCGCATCTGCGCTTCCGGCAAGCTGGTCAGTTCCGTCGCCCCCAGATGCACCGACCCCGCCGTCACCCGCACCGCAGGCGGCGGCAACAGCCCCATGATCGCCAGCGAAGTGATCGACTTGCCCGAGCCACTTTCCCCGGCAATCGCCAAGGTTTCGCCCCGCCGCAAGCTGAACGACAAATCCTGCACCAACGGGCTATCGCCGGCCTCGCTGCGCACCGAAACCGTCAGGCCCTGCACCCGCAGCACCTCCGGGGCCATCACAGCCCCGGAATTTTGTGCAATCTCGGTCATTCAAACACGCAGCGCGGGAAGTAGAAGCTGACCACCCAGTTCGGCATATCGACAATTTCCGAAATCCGCAGATCGCCGCAGGTGGACACCAGCATATAAGCCTCCACCGCCGCCATGCCGCGCTGCGCACACAGCAGATCGACCATCGCCGCCACCGCATCGCGCGCCGCACTCATCAGGTCCGGCCCGATGCCGGTGGTCACCTCGTAGCCCTTGGCATCCAGATGCCGCGTCACCGGGCCGGGGGTGGTAAAGCGCGGCGTCTTCAGGTTTGCGCCCTTCACCAGATCCAACGTCAGCACCACATCCATCGGGCTTTCAATCGCGGTGCCGCAAACTTCGCCATCGCCCTGTGCGGCATGAGTGTCACCGACGCTGAACAGCGCCCCCGCCACCTCGACCGGCAGATACAGCGTCACCCCGGCGTTCAGATCGCGGATATCCAGATTGCCGCCCACCCGGCGCGGTGGCACCACCGAATGCAGCCCGGCTTCGGCCAGCGCATTGCCAATCGTGCCGGCAAACGGCTTCAGCGGCACCCGCGCCTCGCGGCCAAACAGCGCCGGTCCCATCTGGCCCGGATCGTAAGACCACACATGCAGCGCCGGTTCCAGAAACTGATCGGCCAGCAGGCCAAAGCCCGGAATATTCGCCGTCCAGCCAAAGCCGCGCCCGTCAAAGCTGCGCGGCGCAAAACTGTCGATCGTCACCTTGATCGCATCGCCCGGTTCCGCGCCTTCAACATAGATCGGCCCGGAAACCGGGTTGATCTTGCCGAAATCCAGCGTGCCTACATCCGCCACGGTGGAAGACGGGCCTAGCTGGCCCGCCGAGGAATCCTGACAGTGAAACAGGATCGTCGATCCCGGCTCCACCCGTGCGGCTGGGGCAAGCGAGTTGTCCCAGCCGAAATGGTGTTGCGCGCCGTGGATCGTGTAGTTGCACGCTTTGCACATGGCTTACTTCACATACACATAGTCAAAGTTGACGGTGGCAATCGGATCGACATACAGCGCATCCGCGCCGCCCATCCGGTCCGATTTCATGGTGAAGCGCTGGTCGTTGAACACCGGCGCCCATGGCGCATCCTCCATCACCTGCATGTAGATATCCGACCACGCCTTCAGACGGTCGGCAGATTTCGCCGGGTCCGACATGCTGTCAGCCGCGACGGCCGCCTTGTCCAGATCGGCGTTGCAATATTTCGCCCAGTTCCAGCCGCCCGGCTCCGCACCGGCACAGCCCAGGATCGGGCCGTAGAAGTTCGACGGATCGGGGAAGTCGGCAACCCAGGCCATGCCGCCCGACCAGATCATCGGGGCGGTTCCCGCGCCGCCCGCTTCGATGACATTGGCCTGCGCCAGCGACTGGATATTGGCGGTGATACCAATCGCCGCCAGATCCTGCTGGATGGCTTGCGCAATCCGCGGGTTCGGGTCGGTGTTCATCGCGTAAAGATCGGTCTCAAAGCCATCCGGCAGCCCGGCATCGGCCAGCAGTTTTTTCGCGGCCTCCACGTCATAGGCATAGCCCGCGTAATCTGCGGTATAGCCCGGCATCGCAGGCGGCAGCGGCTGGTTGGCTGGCACGGCGCGGTTGTTGATCACCTGCACCACGCGGGCCTTGTTGATCGCCATGTTCACTGCACGGCGCACTTCCACCTTGTCAAACGGCGGAGCGGTGACGTTCATGGTGATATAGCCGGTGTGCAGCACGCCGCCTTCCACCACCCGCGCCTTTTGCGCCGGATCGCCCATCACTTCGGTAAACTTCGCCGGAGGAATGCCGTCGCCGGGCACGTCGATCTCGCCGTTCTGCAAACGCAGCAGCGCCACGATCGGCTCTTGGCCGAATTCGAAGGTCACCTGATCCAGATAGGGCTCGCCCGCGCGCCAGTAATCGGTGTTGCGCGCGAACACCAGCCGCTGGCCCAGTGTCCATTCGGTCATCTTGAACGCGCCGGTGCCGACCGGCATCTTGCCGAAATCACCATTCGCCGCCTCGACCGCCTCTTTCGGCACCACCGCCGAGAAGTTGATCGCCATCACATGCAGGAAGGTGGCATCGGGCCGCGACAGATCAATCCGCACCGTCAGCGGATCGACCACCACCACGCCCTCAAGGCTGGTCGCAGTGCCGCCGACCATCGCATCATAGCCCTTGATTGACCCAAAGAACCCCGAGCCCGGCGATTGCGTCGCAGGCAGCGTCACCCGGTCCAGCGAGTATTTCACGTCGTCAGCCGTCATCTCGCGGCCATTGTGGAACTTCACGCCGGGCCGCAGCTTGAAGGTATAGCTCAGCCCGTCCTCGGAAATCTCATAGCTTTCCGCCAGCCCCAGCCGCAGATCGGTGGTGCCCGGCACATAATCCATCAGCCCGTCAAACAGCGACCGGATCATCGACCAGTTCTGCCAGTCATAGCCAATCGCCGGGTCCAGCGTGGCAACATCGTCCTTGTAGGTCATCACCATCGCGCCGCCCTGTTTGGCGGCCGGATCAGGGGTATACTCCTGCGCCATCGCGGGCAGGGTCAGCGCCAGCAGCACGGCGGTCGAGGCAAGCAGATGTTTCATAGCTCTCTCCTGTTTAAGTTTATTCATTTCAACTTGATGCGCGGGTCGATGAACGGCGCGATCAGATCGGCCAAAAGGTTGCCCAGCACGATGGCCACGGCAGAAATCAGCGTCACGCCCATGATGATCGGAATGTCGATGCGCTGGATCGCCTGCCACGCCAGCTGACCGATCCCCGGCCAGCCGAACACCGATTCAACCACCACGATCCCGCCCATGAACACGCCGATATCAATCCCGATCATCGCAATGATCGGCAAAATCGCATTTGGCAGCGCGTGGCCCAGCACAACGCGGGTGCGCGAAAGCCCCTTGGCGCGGGCGGTGCGGATATAATCGGTGCGCATCACGTCGATCATCGACGACCGCATCATCCGGCTATACCAGCCAGACCCCAAAATCCCCAAGGTGATCGCGGGCAACACCAGATGCGCAAAGGTGCCATAGCCGCCAATCGGGAACCATCCCAGCTTGACCGCGAAGACATACAGCATCAGCAGGCTGACCACGAATTGCGGCGCAGACACCGTCACAAAAGACGTCATCATCAACGCCTGATCGGTAAAGCGATCCCGCCGCAGCGCCGCCAGAATCCCCATGCTGAGCCCGATCAGCAGCTCGCAGAAAATCGCCGCCACCATCAGTAACAGCGTCGCAGGCAGACGCGAGGCGATCAGCACCGACACCTCGGATTTCTGCAAATAGCTGCGCCCCAGATCGCCCTGCACCAGCCCGCCCAGATAGCGGCCAAACTGCACCAGAAACGGCTGATCCAGCCCCAGTTGCTGACGGATATTTTCCACCGTCTCGGGCGTGGCCGACCGCCCGGCGATTTGCCGCACCGGATCAGCAGGCAGCACGAACAGCAGGAAAAACGTGATGAACGCCACCCCCAGCAGGATCAGCGCCGATTGGATCAGCCGTCGCAGCACATAGCCCAGCATCAGCTCCGCCCCCGCTGCGTCGGGTCCAGCACATCGCGCAAGGCGTCGCCGACCAGATTGAACGCCAGTGCCAGCAAGATGATCGCCGCCCCCGGAATGAACACCAGCCACGGCGCCGATTGGAAATAGGTCTGGTTTTCATAGATGATATTGCCCCAAGACGGGGTAGGCGGCTGCACTCCGACGCCAAGAAAAGACAAGGTCGCCTCCAGCAGCACCGTGGTTGAAATCCCCAAAGTGCCCCAGACGATGATCATCGGCACCAGATGCGGCAGGATATGGCGAAACAGGATGCGCCCGGTGCCTGCGCCCAGCGTCCGCTCGGCGGCAATGAAATCGCGCTCGGCCAGCGATGTTGTTTCGGTATAGATCACCCGCGCCGTCTGCACCCAGTTCACCAGCGCAATCACCATAGCCACGATCCACAGCGACGGCTGAAAGATCGCCGCCAGACAGATCGCCAGCAGCAGCGCCGGAAATGCCATCATCAGATCGGTAAACCGCATCAACACAGCCCCGACCCAACCACGGAAATACCCCGCCGTGATGCCAACCAGCGTGCCGATCAACAGCGCTAGCCCATTCGCCACCACGCCAATGATCAAGGACGTGCGCGCGCCATACAGGATGCGGCTGAACAGATCGCGGCCCAGCAGATCGGTGCCCATCGGATAGGCCCCGCCCGGCGGCATCGGCGCGCCTTCAATGGTCAGCCCGTCGAAATTCTGCATATCGGGCGGGAAGGGGGCCAGCCACGGCGCAAACACCGCCCCCGCCACCACCAGCACGATCAGCACCAGCCCGAACACCGCCAGCTTGCGCCGCAGCAACCGCCGCCACGCGCTTTGCGGTGTGGCATTAACCCCGGCTACGCTGGTCATCGCCGCCCTCCGTCGCAAAGCGCGCCACCACCCGCAGCGCCGCATCCTCAAAGCTGATTCGCCACGCCATCGCCATCTGGCGCAGCTGCGCATAGGCCTCGGCCTCGGTCTTGCCCATCGCCGCCAGCATCGCCACCGCCCGCACCACCGTTTGCCGCTCTTCCAGCCTGCGCCGCAGATCGGCAATTTCCGCCCCCAAGGCGCGCTGGCGGTCAAAGCCGTCGCGGGCAATCAGCAGCGCCGAATAGGTGCCATTGTCGCCAATCGGCTTCAGCAGTTGCGCATGCGCGCCGATCTGCAACGACCACTCAATCCGCCCCGGTGCCTCTGACCCGATCAGCGCAATCATCGGCATCGGAGCCGCCGCCGCCGCCCAGGGAAACTGGCCATCATAGCCCATATCGGCATCGAAAAAGATGAAATCCGCCGCCAACGCCTCTGGTCCCAACTCCGGCCAGACCTGATCCACCACCAAACCAATCGCCACCAGCTGCCGGGTCAACGCCTGCACCGTCGGATGCGGGCGGTGCAGAATCGTCGCCCGCGCCCCGCCCAGATTCTGAATCCGCACCTGCCGTTTCATGACACCACCCGCAGCGGCTGCGCGCTGCCCCGCAGACCGCGCGACAGGAACGGATCACCCGCTACCACGCCGCGCTGCTGGATCACCCGGAAGGCACCACCGCGCACCTGCGCGATGATCACCGGCAGGCTGGTGTGATGCGTGCCCGGATCAACCGGCCCGCCCGCACCCGCCAGCAACTGCGCCAGCGGCAGGTTCTCGGCCCCCGGCCGATGCGCCAGCAGCCGCGCCAACTCGCGCACCGCCGCATAGCTGGCCGCCTCATGCGCTGATCCGAAACTTCCCGCCCCCGGCCATCCGGCCACGCCACGAAAATACGGCCCAGCCGAGATCAACCCCTCGGCTGCCTCGCCCAAGGGCGGAAATTCGCATTCTGTCAGGTTGCAGCTTAACACTGGGCAACGGTCGGCGCGGAAATGCGCATCGGTCAAACCCAAAGCATGATAGGCGCGCAGGAATTCATAAGACGACGCCCCCACCAGCGAATTCAGCACGAAATCGGGCTTGGTGGCGCGGATTTCAGCAATGATCCGCCCCACATCCACCGCGCCGATCGGCAGATAGCGTTCACCCAGCACCTCGCCGCCCGCCGCCGCAATCGTCGCCCGCGCCAGCCGGTTCATCTCCCAGCCCCAGATATAGTTCGACCCGGTCAGATAGGCCCGCCGCCCATGCGCCGGCAGCGCCCAATCCAGCAGCGGCAGCAAATGCTGGTTCGGGCAGGCATGGGTATACACCACATGATCCGACGCCTCGAACCCCTCATAGGGCAGCGCATACCACAGCGTGCCACCCAGCTTTTCCAGGCTGGGGATCACTTCCTTGCGGCTCCACGAGGTCACACAGCCCACCACATGCCGTGCCGAGCTTTCGCGCAGAATATCTTCGCACAGCGGCCCATACATATCGGCATTGCCGCCCGGATCGCGTTCGACCGCCGCAAAGCAGATATCCAGCCCCGGATCGGCGTTCACTTCCGCCATCGCCGCCAAAGCGCCGCTGCGGCACGCCTCCGAGATCAGCGAGTAGCTGCTGTTGCGCGAATAAAGCAGGCCGATTTCGATGCGACGCTTCATAGGGGTCCGTCAAATTGAAAAAGCCCCACGGCCACCCCGCGAAGGGTGGCATATGGGGCTCGATTGCCATTCGGATTGTGCCGATTTGGATGAAGTCTAGGCGAGCCGCGCCCCGTGTCAACCGCTTAGATCGTGTCAACCGCTTAGATCGTGTCAACAGCTTTGCGCGGCCCGCCCTGCGATTAGATGCCCTGCGATTACAGGTCCTGCGGGAACAATTCCGGCGGCAGGTTCTGATAGGCCACCGGCCGCAGCCAGCGCCGGATCGACAGCGTGCCAACCGCCGTCGCGCCAAAGTTGGTGCTGGCCGGGTATGGGCCGCCATGCACCTGCGCCTCACACACCTCAACGCCGGTGGGGAAGCCATTCGCCAACACCCGGCCCGCCTTGCGCTCCAGCAGTGGCAACAGGGTCTTCGCCGCCGGATAATCCGCCGGATCGACATGCAGCGTGCAGGTCAGCTGACCTTCCAGACTGCCGGCAATCGCCTGCATTTCGGCAAGATCGCGCACCCGCACGATCAGCCCCAGCGGCCCGAACACTTCCTCACCCAAGGCATGGTTGGCCAGCCAATCCGCGCCCGACACCTCAAACAGATAGGGCGTGGCCTGCCGCAGATCGCACATCGAGGTCAGCACCGCCCGCACCCCAGACGCCGCCGCCACCCGGTCACGGCCCGAGCGATACGCCTCGGCAATGCCATCGGTCAGCATGGTCTGCGCGCCGACCTTTTCCACCGCAGCCTTCGCCGCATCAATGAACGCCTGCGCCTCTGGCCCGTCGATCACCACCGCAATGCCGGGATTGGTGCAGAACTGCCCCGCCCCCATGGTCAGACTGCCCGCCCAGCCCGCCGCAATTGCAGCCCCGCGCGCACCCACCGCCGCAGGCAACAGGAACATCGGGTTGACCGAGCCCAATTCACCGAAGAACGGAATCGGTTCTGGCCTGCGCGCGCACAGATCAAACAGCGCCCGCCCGCCGCCCAAAGACCCGGTAAAGCCCACCGCCTTGATCAAGGGATGCTGCACCAAAGCCTCGCCGACATCACGCTTGCCGCCTTGCACCAAGGAAAACACCCCCGGATGCAAGCCGCAGGCTTTCACAGCCGCATCAATGGCTTGCGCTACAATTTCGCCAGTGCCCGGATGCGCCGAATGCCCCTTCACCACCACCGGGCAGCCTGCCGCCAGCGCGCTGGCGGTGTCGCCGCCCGCCGTGGAAAACGCCAGCGGGAAGTTTGACGCGCCAAACACCGCCACCGGCCCGATCGGGCGCTGCATCATGCGGATCTCCGGGCGCGGTGCGGGCTGACGATCCGGCAAGGCCGCATCCACCCG
>WRPH01000002.1:157500-159880 GCA_009773375.1 Paracoccaceae bacterium | reverse complement strand
CCTTCAGGTTATGAGCCTGACGAGCTACCGGGCTGCTCCACCCCGCGACGGTTTTTCGCATTTTTTGACAGGCACTGCGATGTTTTCGTGTGTGCCTTTGATTGTGTTGTCGTCGTATATGAGAGTCAGTCTTTTGTTAGGTTTGGCGGTGACCTACTCTCCCACGTCTTAAGACGCAGTACCATTGGCGCGACGGCACTTAACGGCCGAGTTCGGGAAGGGATCGGGTGTTTTGCTCGTGCTATAGCCACCAAACCAAAGAAAAGACAAGCTGTGGATCTGCTGATCCGCAGCGCAGTCCCGGACTTGATCCGGGACCCCGAAGGGATCGTTAGAGTACAGCAAACATCAGTGTTGTTCCAAGTTTAGCGTGTATGTGCGCTTTTGACATGTCATTTCTTTGACATTACGACCCAGAAGCCGGTTCAAGGCTGACAATCGCAAGCGACTGCAGCTAAAACCTTGCTGTTACTGGATCAAATCAAGCCTATCGAGCAATTAGTACCAGTCAGCTGAATGCATTGCTGCACTTACACCTCTGGCCTATCGACGTGGTGGTCTTCCACGGCTCTCAAGGGAGACCTTGTTTTGAAGGGGGCTTCCCGCTTAGATGCCTTCAGCGGTTATCCTGTCCGAACATAGCTACCCAGCACTACCGTTGGCACGATAACTGGTCCACCAGTGGTCCGTTCACCCCGGTCCTCTCGTACTAGGGGCAACTCTTCTCAAGTCTCCTACACCCACGGCAGATAGGGACCGAACTGTCTCACGACGTTCTAAACCCAGCTCACGTACCTCTTTAAATGGCGAACAGCCATACCCTTGGGACCTGCTCCAGCCCCAGGATGAGATGAGCCGACATCGAGGTGCCAAACGATGCCGTCGATATGGACTCTTGGGCATCATCAGCCTGTTATCCCCAGCGTACCTTTTATCCGTTGAGCGATGGCCCTCCCACTTGGGACCACCGGATCACTATGACCGACTTTCGTCTCTGCTCGACTTGTCAGTCTTGCAGTCAGGCAGGCTTCTGCCATTGCACTCAACGACCGATTTCCGACCGGTCTGAGCCTACCTTCGCGCGCCTCCGTTACAATTTGGGAGGCGACCGCCCCAGTCAAACTCCCCACCATGCAGGGTCCCGGACCCGGATAACGGGCCGCGGTTAGATATCAAGATGGCGAAGGGTGGTATCTCAAGGGAGGCTCCACGAAGACTAGCGTCCCCGCTTCGATGCCTACCACCTATCCTGCACATCACAATCCTGATACCAGTGCAAAGCTGGAGTAAAGGTGCATGGGGTCTTTCCGTCTAACCGCGGAGACAGCGGGGAGATCGTTACGCCATTCGTGCAGGTCGGAACTTACCCGACAAGGAATTTCGCTACCTTAGGACCGTTATAGTTACGGCCGCCGTTTACTGGGACTTCAATTCAGAGCTTGCACCCCTCCTCTTAATCTTCCAGCACCGGGCAGGCGTCAGACTGTATACGTCGCCTTACGGCTTCGCACAGCCCTG
The DNA here is from genome assembly GCA_009773375.1 of Paracoccaceae bacterium. Classification (GTDB taxonomy): domain Bacteria; phylum Pseudomonadota; class Alphaproteobacteria; order Rhodobacterales; family Rhodobacteraceae; genus Cypionkella. Next base: position 158,362 of record WRPH01000002.1, on the reverse strand, counting down.
TGTTTTAAGTAAACAGTCGCCACCCCCTAGTTTGTGCCCCCTACCCCTAGTTGCCTAAGAATAGGGCCTCCTTCTCGCGAACTTACGGAGGCATTTTGCCGAGTTCCTTAAATGTGGTTCTCTCAAGCGCCTTGGTATACTCTACCAGTCCACCTGTGTCGGTTTAGGGTACGGTCTGATGGAGGGCTATTTCCTGGAACCTCTGAACGGCCCACCCAATCCGATAAGGGCAGACAATCTTTGAGATCCGTCACTTCCTCCTGGCCCACGAATATTAACGTGGTTCCCATCGACTACGCCTTTCGGCCTCGCCTTAGGGGCCGGCTTACCCTGCTCAGATTAGCTTTAAGCAGGAACCCTTGGACTTACGGCGAGAGGGTCTCTCACCCTCTTTATCGCTACTCATGTCAACATTCTCGCTTCTGATCTCTCCACCGGATGCCTTACAGCCCGGCTTCACAGAAAGCACATTGTCTCCGTTGCACCCGAAGGCACAAAAGAGACAGCGTCCTATATCACAGAACGCTCCGCTACCACGTGCATTGCTGCACATCCTGAGCTTCGGCTCGTGGTTTGAGCCCCGTTACATCTTCGCCGCAGGACAGCTTATCTAGACCAGTGAGCTGTTACGCTATCTTTAAATGATGGCTGCTTCTAAGCCAACATCCTGGTTGTTTTGGCCGTCCCACATGCTTTCCCACTTAACCACGAATTAGGGGCCTTAGCTGCAGGTCAGGGTTGTTTCCCTCTTCACGACGGACGTTAGCACCCGCCGTGTGTCTCCCGGATAGTACTCATCGGTATTCGGAGTTTGCTTAGGCTCAGTAAGGCTGTGGGCCCCCATCACCCATGCAGTGCTCTA
>WRPH01000002.1:0-152500 GCA_009773375.1 Paracoccaceae bacterium | reverse complement strand
GTAGTAATTGTTGTAGCTGGTGATGTCTTCCAGCGCATTGGGCGCCTCATCGGTGGAGAAGCCCGCCGGGAAGGCGGGGGTGGCGGCGAGGGCGGCGGCCCCGGCGATCAGGGCGCGGCGGTTCAGGAACAGGCGTTTCGGGGTCACGTCGGCGCGGGTCAGGCTGGGGGAGTAGGGCATCATCGGCTCCTTGCTGGATATGATATTGAAGATGGCGGAGCCGGGGAGAAAGGCAAAACATCTTGGCTCACATCTGCGGCAGGAGGATGAAACATAGCGGTGTGGGCCTGTGTCCACGTGTGGCGGGGATTTGAGCTACATGAAATCAATGGCTTATCGAAGCCCGTTCAGGGTTTGTTAAGACCTGCCCGCAGCGTCGCCATCATCCCAAACCAGCCGCGCCACAGATTTCGCGGTGCCGCCGCTAGGGCCGCGCCGGATTCTCGCGCAATGTTTCAGACGCCCGCCACAACAAATCAGCCCGCAACCGGGATCACATCGACGGCTTGGCTGCTTTTCTGGCTGCCGGAAATCCGCATGGTGCCTTTGATCGGCGCCACATCGGCGTAATCGCGGCCACGCGCGACGACGATATGATCCTGCCCGCAATAGCAGGCGTTGGTCGGATCAAATTCAAGCCAGCCCAGCGCCGGGCCGCACCACGCCCGCACCCAGGCGTGCATCGCATCCGCCCCCTCCAGACGCAGCTTGCCGGGCGGCGGCTGCGTGCGCAGAAAGCCACTGACATAGCCCGCCGGAATGCCGATGCCGCGCAACCCGGCGATCATGATATGCGAAAAATCCTGACAGACGCCGCGCGCCTGGGCAAAAGCCTCGGCAGCGGGGGTGTCTACTGTGGTTGCTGCCGCATCGAATTCCATATGATCGTGCAGCGCCTGCCCGACGGCCAGAACCGTATCGGCAACGCTGTGACCGGGCTGCACCTGCGCCCGCGCAAAGCGGGTCAGCGCCGGATCAAGCGGCACCCGCAGCGAAGCAGACAGGCAATGCAACGGCGATTGCGACCCGACATCGCGGCATTGCTTCAGAAGCTGCGGCAGGTCGGCCATCCGCGCCGAAGCCGCAATGGCTGGCGGCGGGGCACTGCGGCTGACCCGCGCCTGCAGGGTCAGGCGAACGCCATCATGCGGGGCGCGAAAGCTGAACTCTGTCACCTGATTGCCGAAGAAATCCAGCCGGTCGAGACGCTCGGTCGGGGCGGGCTGAATAAGCAGGCTGGCACTTTGCACGGTCTGATCGACGTCGTTCAGCGGCAGCAGGCAGGCCAGATGCCGCCCGCCCACCGCTGGCGAGGCATATTTATAGGCGATGCGCAGTTTGACGTCGTAGATCACCGCTGCCCCTATTGCATGAAGGTGGCGTGCAACGCCGTAGACAGGCCCAGAATCTGCCCATGAAGATCGCGCAGTGCGGCGCTATCAAGGCTGTCCACCGTTTGCGCGGTAAGGGCCGCTTGCAACGCCACGACCTGCGCGGCAAAGCCCTGCGCCTGTTCGGCGGCAGGGCCTGCGCCCAGATCGTTAACGCGTTTGCGGATCACATTCAGATGAAACCGGATCGAGCGCGGGTTGGTCTTGTCCAGCGCCAGCAGGTCGATGACACTTTCACGGCTGGTAAACACGGCATAGCGCTGACGATGCACCATGACGCTGTCGCCCACCTCGATTGCCAGATCCAGCCCGCCAATGGCCGATTTCGGATCGGCCACGACGGCCAGCAGATCGGCCATCATCGCGGCGCGCTCCAGCGACCGACCGATGGTCAGAAACTGCCAGCCCGCCGCGCGATACATGTTTTCATGCACAAGGCCGGAAAACCCGGCGATCTTGCGCAGCATCACACTGGCGACCTGCGCGGCATCGTTACCGGGTTCGGCGGTTTTGGCGATGCGGGCCATTGATTTCTGCATATCCTTCAGCGCCGCCCAGCCATCGGTGCTGAAGCGGTCACGGATCTGGCTGGCGCTTTGCACCGCAGAACCAAGCGTGGACATCAGGCCAACGGGAAAGGCCTCGTCGGCATCGACGCCATAGGCTTTCAGCCGGGCGCGCAGGGTTTCCCGCAGCGGAGCGGTTGCGGCCTCATCCAGTCGGCTGTTGTAGCCGCGCACCAGCCGCAGCAGGCCTTCGGTACGTTCGATATAGCGCCCCAGCCAGAACAGATTGTCGGCGGCGCGGCTGGGCAGCGGCCCGGCCTTGGCACGCTTGAAATCCGCCGTTGGGGGCGCAAGCATGGTTGTAGCGGCGACCGGGGTATCGCTGACGATCCAGACATCGGCAACCGAGCCGCCGTTGCGCATCGAAATCGCGGCGGTATCCGTGCTGGCACCGATGCGGGCAAAGCCGCCGGGCATCACCTGCCAGCCGGAGGCGGTGCGGGCCAGAAACACCCGCAGCGTCATCGGGCGCGGCAGCAGGGAGCCGTTTTCATAGACCGGCGTGGTGGACAGGGTGACCAGCTCTTTGCCGACCAGACCTTCGGCATTGTCGGTCAGCCAGCTGTGCAGATCGGCATCATCGCCGCCGCGCATCTGGCCGCCGATGGCGTGGGCGGTGCTGGTATCGAACGGCATGCGGGTGGCATTGGCCGGGCCGATCATCATCCGAGCGGCATTGGCCTGCACATGCGCGAGTTCGGCCTTCTGGCCGCACCACCAGGTTGCGACATTGGGAATTTGCAGCTTTTGCCCGGTCAGCACCTGCGCGATTTTCGGCAGGAAGGCCATCAGCGCCTGCGTTTCCAGCACGCCGACGCCCAGCGCATTGACCATGCTGACCTGCCCCTGCCGCAGCGCCGATAGCAGGCCGGGGGTGCCAAGCTGGCTGTCCTCGCGCAGTTCCAGCGGGTCGGCCCAGATGCCATCCATCCGCCGCCACAGCACATCGACCGGGGCGAGGCCTTCGACGGTGCGGACGCGCAGTTGGCCGTTTTCGACGGTCAGATCTTCGCCCTCCAGCAGGGTCATGCCCAGATAGCGGGCGATGTAGGCCTGTTCGTAATAGGTGTCGGTCAGCGGGCCGGGGGTCAGGATGCCCAGCCGCGACTGCGGGTCCAGCCGCTGTTGTTCCAGCGCGTCGCGGAACGAGCGAAAGAAACCGGCAAGGCGGTGGACGTTGGAGCGGGCGTAAAGATCGGGGAACACCCGGCTGGCGGCGACGCGGTTTTCCAGCGCAAAGCCAGCGCCCGAGGGGGCGTCGGTGCGGTCCGACAGCACCCACCAGCCGCCATCGGGGCCACGGCCGATTTCAAACGCGATGAAGTGCAGGAAATGGCCCGAGCGCGGCCGGACGCCGACCATCGGGCGCAGCCATTCCGGGCTTTGGGTGATCAGGCGGGCGGGCAGATGGCCTTCGGCAATCAGGCGGTTGGGGCCGTAGAGGTCGGCCACCACCTGTTCCAGCAGATCGGCGCGCTGGATCAGACCAGTCTCGATGCCCTGCCATTCGGCCTCGGGCAGGATGATCGGCACGGCGCGGAACGGCCAGTCGCGGCCCGCGCCGCTGGTGTCGCCGTAGTTGCGGAAGAACACGCCGCTGTCGGCCAGATGCTGATCACCACGCGCGAAGGCCTCGTCAATCTCGGCGGTGGTCAGCGAAGACAGATGCGCGATCAGCCCGGCCCAAGCCGGACGCATCGCGCCGCTGGCATCGACCAGTTCATCCGGCACACCCGGCAGCGGCTGATATTGCGCCAGAAACCGAGGATCGGCTGGCGTTTCGCGGGTCTGTGACGGCATCACTGCCGGGGCGCGCGGCGCAGGTCGAGGGTCATCGGGAACTCGGGGTGCGGGGTTTCTGCTGTGGGCTGATAGAAGCCCGCAGTATGACCGCGCGGCTCGAAGCGGGCAAGCCGCCTTGCCTCGGCCTCGTTGCTGTTCACCGGGAAGGTATCATAATTGCGCCCGCCGGGGTGGGCGACATGATAGGTGCAGCCGCCCAAGGCCCGGCCGTTCCATGTATCGTAGATGTCAAACGTCAGCGGCGCATTCACCGGCAACACCGGATGCAGCGCAAGCGGCGGTTGCCACGCCTTGTAGCGCACCCCGGCCACCGACACCCCTGCCCCGACCGACTGCATCGGCAATTGGCGCTGGTTGCAGGTGACGGTGTAGCGGCCCGGATCGCCGCAGGTCAGCTTGGCTTGCAGCCGTTCGACCGAGCTGTCGGTATAACGCACGGTGCCGCCGATGGCGCCGGTTTCGCCCAGCACATGCCACGGCTCTAGCGCTTGGCGCAGTTCCAGCGTGACGCCTTCAAACGTCGCCTCGCCACAGAACGGAAAGCGGAATTCGGCCTGCGCCTTGAACCAGTCGGGGTTCAGATCAAAGCCGTGCTGGCGCAGATCGGCCAGCACATCGAGAAAATCCGCCCAGACAAAATGCGGCAGCATGAAGCGGTCGGCAAGGGTGGTCCCCCAGCGGGTCAGATTGCCGGTAATCGGGCTTGCCCACATCCGCGCGATGATCGCCCGGATCAGCAGTTGCTGCGCAAGGCTCATCCGGGGGTTGGGCGGCATTTCAAAGCCGCGAAATTCCACCAACCCCAGCCGCCCGGTGGGACCATCGGGGGAGTAAAGTTTATCAATGCAAATCTCGGCGCGGTGGGTGTTGCCGGTGACGTCCACCAGCAGGTTGCGCAGCAGCCGGTCCACCAGCCATGGCGGCGGCGTGCTTCCCTGCCCCGGCGCCGGGATTTGCGACAGCGCGATTTCAAGTTCGTAAAGCGAGTCCATCCGCGCTTCGTCAATGCGCGGGGCCTGCGAGGTGGGGCCGATGAACAGGCCCGAGAACATGTAGGACAGCGACGGGTGCCGCTGCCAATGCAGGATCAGGCTGGCCAGCAGATCGGGGCGGCGCAGGAACGGGCTGTCAGACGGGGTGACACCGCCGACCACAACATGATTGCCGCCGCCGGTGCCGGTATGTTTGCCGTCGATCATGAATTTATCGGCACCCAGCCGAAGCTGGCGGGCCTCTTCATAGACCGCTTCGGTGGTGGCGACGGTTTCGGCCCAGTTGTGCGAGGGATGGATATTGACCTCGATCACCCCCGGATCGGGGGCAACGCGGATCACGTTCAGGCGCGGATCGTTCGGCGGGCCGTAGCCTTCGATATGCACCGGCAGGCCGTGCAGTTTTGCAGCAGCCTCGGCGGCGGCGATCAGTTCAAGGTAATCTTCCACCTTTTCGACCGGCGGCATGAACACGCACAGCCGCCCGTCGCGCGGTTCCACCGAAATCGCGGTGCGCACTGTGCCTGCGACATCAGAAATCACTTGTTCGCGGCGGTCTTGCGTGGCCTCGGAGGCGGTGAAGGCGGATTTTTCCTGCCGATGCTGCGCCGGGGACTCGGCAGTGAAATCGGGCAGATCGCCACGATCCTCGAACGGGTCAGAGGGATGGACATGCGGATAGTCGGCAGGTTTGACATAGGGCAGCGCGCCCAGCGGCAGCCGGTAGCCGACCGGGCTGTCGCCCGGCACCAGGAACAGATGGCCACGCCGCAGCGCCCATTTTTCCGAAACCCATGTCTGCGCCGCCTTGGATTGCCAGCGTTGCACCGGCAGCACAAAGCCCGACGGTTCGGTCAGGCCACGCGCAAACACGCGGGCGATGCGGTTGCGTTCCTCGGGGTCTTTCAGGCGCGAGTTTTCGGGGGTGACGTTTTCGGGAAGATTGCCTTCCTTGACGATCCATTCAGCCGGGTCTTCATAGGCGGGGGTGACGTTTTCGGCGGGCAGGCCCAGCGTTTCGGCAATGGTTTGCAGCAGCGCGGTGGCTTGCGCGGGGGTGGCTTTGGCGTCCGAGATTTCGGGCGCGATCAGATCGGGGTTATGCCAGATCGGCTTGCCATCACGACGCCAATACAGGCTGAAGGTCCAGCGCGGCAAGGTTTCGCCGGGATACCATTTGCCTTGGCCGTAATGCAGAAACCCCCCCGGCGCGAATCTGGCTTGCAGGCGGCGGATCAGCGCATCGGCAAACACGCGTTTGGTGGGGCCGACGGCGTCGGTGTTCCACTCGCCCGCCTCAAAATCGTCGATCGACACGAAGGTCGGCTCGCCGCCCATGGTCAGGCGTACATCGCCTGCGGCAAGGGCGGCATCGACCTTGTGGCCCAGCGCGTTCAGATCGGCCCAAGCCGCATCGGAAAACGGCTTGGTGATGCGGGGGTGTTCGGCGGTGCGCGTCACCGACATGTCAAAATCAAAGCTGACCTCGGTATAGCTGGCCAGCCCGGAAATCGGCGCGGCGTTGGTGTAATGCGGCGTGGCGGCCAGCGGGATATGGCTTTCGCCGGTCAGCAGGCCCGAGGTCGGGTCCAGCCCGATCCAGCCTGCGCCGGGCAGGTAAACCTCGCACCACGCATGCAGATCGGTGAAATCCTGCGCGGTGCCTGCCGGGCCGTCGATGGCCACCAGATCGGGTTTCAACTGAATGAGGTAGCCCGAGACAAACCGCGCCGCAAAGCCCAGATGTCGCAGGGTCTGCACCAGCAGCCAAGAGGTGTCGCGGCACGAGCCCTTGCCGACAGACAGGGTTTCTTCGGGCGTCTGCACCCCCGGCTCCATGCGGATGACATAGCCGATTTCCTGCGCAAGTTGCGCGTTCAACCGGACGATGAAATCGGTGGTGCGCAGCGGGTCGCGGGGGACGCGGGCCAGCAAAGCTTGCAGCAGCGGGCCGGCGGGATCGGTCTTGCGGTAGATCACCAGATCGTCGGCAATATCGGCGGGGTAGTCGAAGGGCCAGGTTTCGGCGCTGGCTTCGACGAAGAAATCGAACGGGTTGTAGACGGTCATGTCGGCGGTCAGATCGACCTCGATGCGCAGTTCTGTCACCGGATCGGGAAAGACATAGCGCGCCAGCCAGTTGCCGTAGGGGTCTTGCTGATAGTTCACGAAATGATTGGCGGGCGTGACCTTCAGCGCGTGCGACACGACGCGCGTGCGGCTGTGCGGGGCCGGGCGCAGCCGGATCACCTGCGGACCAAGCGTGACCGGGCGGTCGTATTTGTAATGGGTCAGGTGGTGGATGCTGGCAAGAATGGACATGTGCGCTGCTTTCAGGACTGGAGGGTTTTGTCCCACAGACCAGCGCGATCTGCTATGGCTTTGGCGGGTTTGCGCGGGTTTCACCGCCTTGGCGCAGGAATTTCGCGCAGTTCGCCTAATTAACAGGCAGTTGCCGGGAGGCTGGGCTGCGGGCCTACCACTCGGCGCTGGCTTGCATGGTCAGGGCGCCCGCTTCGGACAGCACGGATATTTCGGCTTTGTCCTGCACTTGCCGCAACCCGACGCGCAGGGTCTGCGCCCCGGTCGCCGGAGCAACACCGCGAAACCGGAACTGGCGCGGCGTTGCCTTGGCGAAACTGGCGGCGAGATTGAGCATCAGCGTCGCCTGCAACGGGCCGTGAATGACCAGACCGGGATAAAACTCCACCCCGCGCGCATAGGGTTCGTCGTAGTGGATGCGGTGGCCGTTGAAGGTCAGCGCCGAGTAGCGGAACAGTAGCACCGGGTCGATTGGCACCTGCCATTCCAGATCGAATTTCGGCGCAAGACCGGGGGCGGCGGGCAGGGCAGGTTGGGTCGCGGCGGGGCGATAAACGATGTTGTGCAATTCGCGCAGGGCATCGCCGCGTTGGGTGGAGAACACATGCTCCACCGTGACAAAACACAACGCGCCGCTGCGGCCGGTCTTCCATGCAATATCGCGGATGGTGGAGCATTTGGTCACGCTGTCGCCGGGCTGCAAGGCGGCCAGGGTGTGAACTTCACCGCCTGCCCACATCCGGCGTGGCAGCGGGATCGGCGGCAGGAAACCACCTTTCAGCGGATGGCCATCGTCGCCAAGACCCGAAGCCGGGGCCAGCGATGGGCTAAGGCACCAGTGCAGGCCGGGGGCCACGGCATCGGGCGCAAGATGCGGGGCGAGCGTTGCGCCAAAGCTGTTGATCAGGCGCGGGGTGATCAGATCGGCGGCGGCAGTTTCGCTGCGGCCAATCCATGCGCTGTAATCGGGGGTATCGGTCATGGCGCGAACTCTGCCTTGATCTGCGCGGTTTGCGCGCCCAACGCGGGAACAGCGCCGGGGGCAAAGCTGGCGTCGCGGCCTGCCGGGCGGGGCAGGCTGATCTGCGCGCCATCTTCCAGCAGCACATCGACGCGCCGCAAGGCCGGGTGCGCACCCAGATCGCGGACCTCGGTATAGCGGCCCCAGGCAATCGCGGCGGCGTCCAGTCGCGCAATCGCCGCAGCGGTGGATTGCGCGGCAAAGAACGGCTCCAACTCTGCATCCACGGCGGCGCGGTTGGCGACGCGCGCGCTGTTGCTGGCAAATTCGGCGCGCTGCAACAGGTCGGGGCGGTGCAGCACAGACAGGCACAGCTTTTGCCATTCGGCATTGGTCTGCACGGCGATGATCACCGCGCCATCGCTGCAGCGAAACGGCCGATAGGGATAGATCGAGGCATGCGACAGACCATAGCGCCCCGTCTCGCGGCCTGCATGTTCATAGTGCAGCAGCGGCACCGCCATCCAATCGGCCATACCGTCGAACATGGCGATTTCGATGATCTGGCCGCGTCCGCTGCGGCTGCGGGCAATCAGCGCCTCTAGAATGGCGGCGTGGGCATTCATGCCGGTGGCGATGTCGGCGGCAGAGACCCCTACCTTGCTGGGGGTTTCCGGCGTGCCTGTCACGGCGCAAAGCCCGCTTTCAGCCTGCACCAGCATGTCATAGGCCCGCATCGGGGCATAAGCGGTATCGCTGCCGTAGCCTTGGATCGAGGCGACGATCAGCCGGGGAAATTCGGCTTGCAGCACCTGCGCGGTCAGGCCCATCCGATCCAGCGCGCCGGGTGCCAGATTTTGCACCAGCACATCGGCGCGGGCGAGCATGCGGCGCAGCAGGGCCTGATCTGCGGGCGATTTCAGATCCAGCACCGCGCTTTGTTTGCCCCGGTTGAGCCATGCAAAATAGGCGCTGCTGCCTTTGACCGCCGCATCATAATGGCGGGCGGTTTCGCCTTCGGCGCGTTCGATCTTGATCACCCGCGCCCCGGCATCGGCCAGCCGCACCGTGCAGAGGGGCGCGGCCACCGCCTGTTCGATGGCGACCACCAACAGGCCAGACAGCGCGCCGTCAGACATTGCGCTGCACGCCGGAGCGAGCCTGAACGCCGGGTTTCAGGCGTTCATCCGGGCCGTAATCCGTCGCCGGATGAAAGAACAGCCGCGGGGTTTCAGACAGGCTTTGCAGCCGCGCCTTGTAGCCCGCCAGTTGCGTCGCGCGGCCTTCGGCATCAAGCCGCGCCGGCATATAGGCCATATAGGGATGCAGCACATCAAAGCCGGTATAGCGCAGCAGGCCATTGTGGATCGGCCACAGCACCGACAGGATATCGCCGTCGATGCCGTCGGGTGCATAGGTGTCTTCCGAGGTGCCGGTGGTCGCCACCACCATCGCGGTTTTGCCGTGGAACATGCCGGTGTCGTATTTGCGCCCCGGCAGATAGGCAAAGCCGCGCGCAAACACCCGGTCGGCCCAACCCTTCAGGATGGCGGGCATGCCGAACCACCAGAGCGGGAACTGAAAGATCACCAGATCGGCGCGGGTCAGCTTGGCCTGTTCGGCGGCGATGTCGGCGGCCAGCGTGCCGGTTTCCACCGCCACGGTCTGTTCGCGCGCAAGGCTGAAGCTTGCGGTTTTTGCGCGGGGGCCGGTGAAGTCATCCGGCCCTGCGACCGGGTTCCAGCCCATCGCATAAAGGTCTGACACCTCGACGCCATGGCCCTGCGCGGTCAGCGTGGCCACCGCCAGATCCTTCATCGCGCCGTTGAAAGACTGCGGTTCGGGGTGGGCGTAGACGATCAGAACTTGCATGGGCGCACCTTAATAAGACCGGGGCAGGCCAAGCACATGCTCGGCCAGATAGGACAGGATCAGGTTGGTGGAAATCGGCGCGACCTGATAGAGCCGTGTCTCGCGGAATTTGCGTTCGATGTCATATTCCTCGGCAAAGCCAAAACCGCCGTGGGTCTGGATACAGGCATTGGCCGCCTCAAAGCTGGCATCTGCGGCAAGCATCTTGGCCATGTTCGCCTCGGCACCGGGGTTGCTGCCGGAGTCGTAAAGCCGCAGCGCCTCGCGCACCATCAGCTCGGCGGCGCGCATGTTGGCGTAGGCGCGGGCGATGGGGAACTGGATGCCCTGATTCTGGCCGATGGCGCGGCCAAAGACGACACGATCCTTGGCGTAGCTGGTGGCCTTGTCGATGAACCATTTCGCATCGCCGACACATTCAGCGGCGATCAGGATGCGTTCGGCGTTCATGCCGGTCAGGATATAGCGGAAACCGCGGCCTTCCTCGCCGATCAGGTTGGCGGCGGGCACCCGCAGGTTGTCGAAGAACACTTCTGTCGTGGCGTGGTTCATCATGGTGCGGATCGGGCGGATGGTCAGGCCATTCCCACGCGCCTGTCGCATATCGACAAGGATCACCGACAGCCCGTCGGTCTTTTTCATGCCCTCGCGCAGGGGCGTGGTGCGGGCGAGCAGCAGCATCAGATCGGAATGTTCGGCGCGGCTGGTCCAGATTTTCTGGCCGTTGATGATGTAAGTATCGCCCTCCAGCCGGGCGGTGGTTTTCAGCGCGCCGGTGTCGGTGCCGCTGGTCGGTTCGGTGACGCCGAAGGCTTGAAGCCGCAGACGGCCCGCGGCGATTTGGGGCAGATAGGTCTGTTTTTGCGCCTCTGACCCATGCCGCAGCAGGGTGCCCATCGTATACATCTGCGCATGGCACGCGCCGCCATTGCAGCCGGCGCGCTGCATTTCCTCCAGCACAGCAGCGGCTGCCGACAGCGGCAGGCCCGATCCGCCATAGGCCTCGGGGATCAGCACCGAAAGCCAGCCCGCTTCGGTCAGCGCATCGACGAAGGCCTGCGGGTAGGCCATGTCACGATCCAGGCCACGCCAATAGCTGCCGGGAAAGCGGGCGCAGAGTTTGGCTACGGCATCGCGGATTTCGGGGTAGGTTTCGGCTGTCATGGCGGCTCCAGCGTTGATGCGCCTTGTTAGGCTGTTGCAAGGCATATCGACAACAACAAGACGGGTAGATCAGCTATAGCGAAACTCTATGGCTTTGCTGCGTCCAGCAGCCGACCCGACCAGATGCCGCGCCCGACCAGATCGGCGGCGGTGGCGGTGATGGTGGCGGCGGCAAAGCGGGCCAGACGCGGCGTCGTGCGATCAGATGGATAGGTCAGCATCAAGCGGCGCAGTGGCACCGGGTCGGTGATTGGCGCATAGGTCAACTGCCCTGCCCCTATTTCCTCATGGATCGGGGCCAGCGGCAGGATGGTCAGGCCATGGCCGCTTTTCACCAGATTTTTCAGCGTGGAATAGCTGTCAGCCTCGACCCGCACATCCAGCCGCACGCCACGTTCGCGGGCACAATCCTCCAGAATATTGCGCAGGCCGTGGCCAGTGGAGGGCAACAGCAACTGGCGCTCGGCAAGGCTATCAAAGCCAACCGGCTGATCCGGGTGCAGATCAGACCCCGCCGGACCGATCAGATACAGGATTTCCTCCAACAAGGACTGCGAGCGCAACGACCGCACCGGGCGCGATTCAAACAGGATCGCCACGTCAATTTCGCCCCGGTGCAACCAATCCAGCAGATAGCCGGAATAGGCGCTGACGATGCGGATGGTGGCATCGGGGTGGCGGGCGCGAAACGCCGACACCAGCGGCACCGACAGAATATCCGACACGGTAGGCGGCATGCCGATGGAAACATGACCGCGCAGGGGGGCATCCTCGTCCGCGACCGAGGCACGGATTTCTTCCAGCTCGCCCATGATGCGATGGGCGTGGCGCAGCACCTCTTGCCCGGCCTCTGTTACCACCATGCCGCGACCGTGGCGGTCAAACAGCCGGATACCCAGTTCATCCTCCAGCAGCCTGACCTGACGGCTGAGCGCGGGCTGGGCGATGCGCAGGCGGTCGGCGGCCTTGGACAGGCTGCCCAGTTCCGCGACATGAATGACGGTGCGCAGCTGTGAAATATCCATTCCGATACAATACCGGCATAGCTGATAAAGAAAAAGGCTTGACGATATTTGTTTGGTGAAAGGCTAGGCATGGCCAAGCCCCCCAAAACCGGAGCAATCCTGTGACCCTTGCCCTGCCAACAGAACCCCGCGATCTGGCCAGTGATTGGCCGCTGGCGCTGTATGAGACGCTGAAGGCGGCGGGGGTCGGGCTGATGGCCTATGTGCCGGATGCCGGGCATTCGACGCTGATCAACCTGTTTGGCACCGACCCTGACGTGGTCTGCAACGTGTTGACCACCGAAGAAGAGGGCATTGCGATTGCGGCGGGTGCTTGGCTGGGCGGGATGCGGTCGGTGGTGCTGATGCAATCTTCCGGCGTCGGCAACTGTATCAACATGCTGTCGCTGCCGGTGCAAACCCGGATGCCGTTGCTGATGCTGGTGACGATGCGCGGCGAGTGGGACGAGTTCAACCCGTGGCAGGTGCCGATGGGGCGGGCAACGCAAGCGGCGCTGGAGGCGATTGGCGTCACCGTGCTGCGCGCCGACACCGGGGCGGATGTGGTGGAAACCGTGGCGCAGGCAGTGACGATGGCGTTTGAGGGCGATCAGCAGATTGCCGTGCTGATCGGGCAACGGCTTTTGGGGAAAAAGAAATGGTAAAACCGGGCATGGATCGCCGCGCGGCGGTGGCGGAGTTGCTGGCGGCACGGAAAGGCGCGCTGGTGGTGACGGGGCTTGGCTCGCCTGCCTATGATGTGCATGCGGCGGGGGATGAGGCAGCCAATTATTACCTGTGGGGCGCGATGGGCGGCGCGGCTTTGGTCGGCCTTGGTCTGGCGCAGGCGCAACCGGCCAAGCGGGTGATGGTGATCACCGGCGATGGTGAAATGCTGATGGCTTACGGCGCGCTGGCGACGATTTCGGTTGCGGCCCCGCGCAATCTGGATGTGATCGTGCTGGACAACGGCCATTACGGGGAAACCGGCATGCAGGTCAGCCATAGCGGCCGCGGCATTGATCTGGCAGCGGTGGCGCGGGCCTCGGGCTTTGCCGAAACCGGGGTGCTGCGGGAAAATGCCGAGGTGGCGGGGCTGTGCGCGCGGCTGGCGCAACCGGCAGCGGGGCCGCGTTTGTTCGTGCTGAAGATCGCTGCGGAAAACCTGCCACGCAGCCTGCCGCCGCGCGATGCCACCCATATCAAGACGCGCTTTCGGGCGCATCTTGGCCTGACAACCTGTTGAGGTGCGCATGCTGACCGCCTTTCAAAACACCGTAAACGGGGTGCAGACCGCACCGCGCGCCACGCTGCAAAGCCATGATCCCTTCACCGGCCAGCCTTGGGCGACGATCCCGGCGGATGGGGCGGATGAGGTGAACGCCGCCGTCGGCGCGGCGCGGGCGGCGTTCAAATCCAAGGCCTGGGCCGGGCTGACCGCCACGGCGCGCGGCAAGCTGCTGCTGCGGTTGGCCGATCTGATTGCCGAAAACGCCGAACGGCTGGCGGTGATCGAGACCCGCGACAATGGCAAGCTGCTGTCGGAAATGACGACCCAGTGCCGCTATCTGCCAGAATGGTATCGCTATTTCGGCGGGCTGGCCGACAAGATCGAAGGCGCGGTGCTGCCGATCGACAAGGCGAATATGTTCGCCTTTACGCGGGCCGAACCGCTGGGGGTGATTGCGGCGATTGTGCCGTGGAATTCCCCGCTGCTGTTGTTGACGTGGAAGCTGGCTCCGCTGCTGGCGGCGGGCAATACCGTGGTGATCAAGCCTTCGGAACATGCCGCAGCCTCGACGCTGGAGTTTGTGAAGCTGTTTGAGGCAGCGGGCTTTCCTGCGGGGGTGGTCAATACCGTCACGGGGATGCCGCTGGAGGTAGGGGTGCCTTTGGTCAGCCATCCCGATGTGGCGAAGATCGCCTTCACCGGCGGCGAGCCGGGCGGCATTGCGGTGTACAAGGCTGCTGCCGAAAATCTGAAAACCGTGACGCTGGAACTGGGCGGCAAATCGGCCAACATCATCTTTGACGATGCCGATGTGGAGAATGCGGTGAAGGGGGCGATTTCCGGCATTTTCGCCGCCTCGGGGCAGACCTGCATCGCCGGGTCGCGGTTGCTGGTGCATCACTCGGTGCATGACCGGGTGGTCGATGGGCTGGTGGCGCTGGCGAAAACCGCGCGGATCGGCGATCCGTCGGATATGGCCACGCAGGTCGGGCCGATCACCACGCAGGGGCAGCGGGAAAAGGTGCTGTCCTATCTGGGCGTGGCGCGGGGCGAAGGTGCCGAGGCGGTGCTGTTACCGGCGTGCACAACCAGATGCGGATCGCGCGCGAGGAGGTGTTCGGCCCGGTGCTGTCGGTGATCCCGTTCGATGATGAGGAACAGGCTTTCGCCATCGCCAATGACAGTCCCTACGGGCTTGCGGCGGGGATCTGGACGCAGAATATCGGCCGCGCGCTGCGGGGGGCGGCGGCGATGGAGGCGGGCACGGTCTGGGTCAACACCTATCGCGCCGTCAGCTTCATGGCTCCGTTTGGCGGCTACAAGCGCAGCGGGATTGGCCGGGAAAGCGGGCAAGTCGCTATTCAGGAATATCTGCAAACCAAGACGGTCTGGATTGATATGCTGGGCCAAACCGCCAACCCGTTCGTGATCCGTTAAGATGGAGCAGGTGGTCATCGTCGGCGGCGCGATCATGGGCAGCTTTGCAGCGTGGTCGCTGCGCCAGCAGGGCTTTGCCGGTGGCATTACCGTGGTCGAGAAAGACTCCAGCTATCGGTTCTGTTCCACTGCACTTTCGGCGGCGTCGATCCGCACCCAGTTCGGCACGCCGGTCAACATCCACATGAGCCTGTATGGCGTCGATTTCTTCCGCAAGATCAAGGCGCATTTCGGCGACGCTGCGGATATTGGCTACAAGGAAAACGGCTATCTTATTCTGGGCGGGCCGGAAACCATCGCGGCGCGGCAGGCCGGTGTGGCGATGCAGCGGGTAGAGGGGGCCGATATTGATGCCTTGATGCCGGACGCTTTGGCGCAACGCTTTCCGCAGATGCAGTTCGACGATGTTGGCATCGGCACCTTTGGTCAGACCGGCGAAGGCTGGTTTGATGCGTGGTCTTTGCTGTCGCTGGTGCGCCGCGCCGCACGGGACGCGGGGGTGCGCTATATCGAGGCAGAGGCAACCGGGCTGAACGCCAGCGGCGCGCAGGTGACTGGGGTGAGATTGGCTAGTGGCGATGTGCTGCCCTGCGATTGGTGCGTCAACGCGGCGGGTGCGGCCTCGGCCCGGTTGGTTTCGGGCCTTGGCATTGCCTTGCCGGTTTCCCCACGCAAACGCACGGTGTTCAGCTTTCGCGCGCCAGTGTCGCCGCAGGGCTTTCCGATGCTGTTCGACTCCAGTGGTATCTGGATCAGGCCGGAAGGCGCGGGGTTTATCGGTGGCATCCAGCCGCCCGCAGATCAAGACCCCGACGCGACCGGCGATTTCGAGCCGCATCACCACCTGATGCAAGACCCTTACTGGCCGCTGCTGGCCAACCGCATTCCGGCGATGGAAAACCTGCGGCTGGAGCGGGCCTGGGCCGGGCATTACGAGGTGAACGCGCTGGATCACAACGGCATTCTTGGCCCGCATGACAGCCTGCGTAATCTGATCTTCACCACCGGATTTTCCGGCCATGGCGTGATGCACGCCCCGGCGGCAGGGCGGGCGGTGGCCGAATGGATCACCGGCGGCGCGTTCAAAACGCTGGACGTCACCGCCTTGGGCTGGAACCGTATCCGCGACAACCAACCGATGCCAGAAACCGTGGTTTATTGAAGGAGAGCGTCAGATGAGATTTGCAGGCAAGGTCGCCGTGATCACCGGGGGCGCGCGTGGCATCGGCCGCGCTTGTGCTGAACGCTTTCTGGCGGAAGGCGCTTCGGTGGTGATTGCTGACATTGACGCGGCAGCAGTCGCGCAAACCGCCGCTGAACTTGGCGGGCCGGATCGGGTGCGGGGCATCGTCACCGATGTTGCCCAGAAAGATCAGGTCGATGCGCTGGTGGCGCAGACCGTGGCAGCCTTTGGGCGGCTGGATATCATGGTGAACAACGCTGGCATCGCGCAGGTGAAGGAGTATCTGGATATCACCCCGGAAGATTTCGATCGTGTGCTGGGCGTGAACCTGAAAGGCGTGTTTCTGGGCGTGCAAGCCGCGGCGCGGCAGATGATCGCGCAGGGCGAAGGCGGCGTGATCATCAACATGTCGTCGATCAACTCGGGTCTGGCCAACCCCAACCTTGCGACCTATGCGATTTCCAAGGGCGGCATCAATCAGGCCACCAGCACCGCCGCCGTCGCCTTTGCGCCGCATGGTATCCGGGTGTGCGGCGTTGGCCCCGGCACCATTGACACCGAGATGATCAAAGGCTCGTTCACCAACCGCGCTGGCGGCAATGACGTGATCTTGTCGCGCACCCCGATGGGGCGGCTTGGCCGGGCGGATGAGATTGCCTCGGTGGTGGCGTTTCTGGCGTCAGACGATGCGTCTTATTTCACCGGCGAGACGATCTACCCCGATGGCGGCCGCCGGGTGCTGAACTACACCGTTCCGGTGAAGGGCTAGGCGATGACCGACCGTTTCAGCAAGCTGCACCATATCTGCATCGTGGTGCATGATATCGACCGCGCGCAGGCCTATTACGAAAGTATCGGCATCGGGCCTTGGGAAAGCTATCCGCCGTTGGTGGAATATGAGGAACTGGAGGTGCCGAGCGTCGCGGGCTTTACCGCGATGCAGTATCGCATCTGCAATCTGCCGAACGTGCAGATGCAGCTGTGCCAGCCCAGCGCCGACCCCAGCCCGCAGCGGGTTTTCCTTGATAGCAAAGGTGAAGGCGTCTTCCACATCGGCTTTGAAGTGCCGGATGCCGACAAGGCCGAAGCCGAAGCGCGCGCCGATGGTATGGCTGTGAAGATGCGCGGGCGGCGGGCGAACCGCACCGGGTTTACCTATTATGATACTGCGGAAGGGGCTGGCGTGGTTCTGCTGACCCGCGCGACCAACCAGCCGGGCAAGTAGGCTGGCTTAGGCCCCGGCTTTCGTGGGCAGAACCATTTGCGTCTGCGTCACGATCGCCGCGACCTTGCCATCGCCTCGATACAGCGTGGTCTGCCAGACCTGCGTGGTGCGGCCGCGGTGCAAGGGGATCGAAAGGGCGCGCAGAACATCGCCCGCAGGGACCGCGCGCAGGAAGTTGGTCTTGCTTTCAATCGTGGTGGTGCCCTGCCCTTCGGCCAGATTGATGAAGGCTCCGGTGCCGCCGAGATTGTCGGCAAGCGCCATGATCGCGCCGCCATGCAGCACGCCGTTGCGGTTGATCAGTTCTGGCGTGACCAGCATTTCAGCCTCGACCCGTTCGGCGTTGGCGGCGATGATCTTCATGCCAAGATGCAGCGAAAACGGCGGCTGGTTGCGGGCAATCGGGTGGATCGGATCACTGTCGGTCATCGGCTGTCGGGCTTTCATGGCTTGGGTAGGGCCACTTCAACCCTGCCAATCCGGGCAAGTCAACCGGGCAGCCTAGGCCTGATGCGGGCTGGAGACATGCAGTGCTGCGGCATGCGCGGCGGTCTGGCAGGCCTGCTTCAAGCCATTGCCGCCCGCAAGGCTATAGGCCAATGCGCCGATGAACGCATCACCCGCGCCGTGGCTGCTGACGACCTGCACCTTTTCGGCGGGCAGTTGAAAGGTTTCATCCTGCGCCGTCCACACCGCAAGCCCCTGCCCCCCGGCGGTGACGATGACGGCTTCAAACTCGGCCGCAAGGTGATGCGCGGCATCGGCGGCACTGTGCAGGCAACAGACCGGATCGCTGCCCATCATCTCGGCCTCGACGGCGTTGACCACCAGAATATCGACCAGCGCCTTGAAATCAGATGAAAGCGCGCGGCAGGGGGCGGCGTTCAGCAGGGTCGGGATGCCACGACGGCGGGCTTCTTGTGCGGCGGCCATATTGACGGCTTCGTGGACTTCGTTTTGCAGCACCAGAATCGCCACGCCGTCCCAGATCGCCGGGTCGGTCAGGCTTTCCGGTGCGATCTGCAAATTCGCCCCCGACACGATAGTCGCGGCATAATCGCCAGCGGCGTCCATGATCGCCACGCTCATGCCCGAGCCGACGCCCGCCACCTGCGCCACAAAGCGGCTATCGACCCCGGCGCTGGCGAGCTTTTCCAGCAAAAACCGGCCAAAATCATCCTGCCCCACCGCGCCGACCATCCGCGACGGCACGCCCTGTTTGGCGCAGGATACCGCCTGATTGCCGCCCTTGCCGCCAAACTTCGGATACCAGCGCGAGCCGACAGCGGTTTCATCCTTGCGCGGCAGGGTGCTGGATTCCACCATGATATCATAGTGCAAGCTTCCAACGACAAGGATAACCGGATCGGGCACAGACGCCTCCTAGAGTTTACGTTTCGATTGCACGGCCCGCATGGTGCGGCCAAGATTCAGATCGGCGGTCTTGCGGTCGCGCTGGGCGGTGGCGACAAACAGCGCGTCCAGCAGGTTCAGCTGCGCAATCCGCGCGGTGGCGTTTTCCCCCAGCAGCGGCGAGTTTTGCGCGGTGGAACACAGCACCACATCGACCAGTTTCGCCAGCGGGCTATCGGGGTAATTCGTCACCGCAATGGTGCGCGCGCCGTTCTTGCGCGCCAGCTCCACCGCATCAATCACCGCCGAGGTATTGCCGGAATGCGAAAACGCGATGGCCACGTCGCCTTCGCCCAGCAGCGCCGCCGACATCATCATCATATGCGCATCGTCGAACACCGAGGACCGGATGCCGATGCGCAGAAACTTGTGGCTGACATCGCGGGCAATCTGCGCTGATCCGCCCAAGCCGTAGAAATCGCGCTGTTTGGCGCGGTGCAGCAGGTCGGCGGCGCGTTCAAACGCCTCCAGATCCAGAATGGCGAAGGTTTCCTCCAGCGCCTGCATGGCGGTGCGGAATACCTTCTGCACGATCTCGCCTGCGGTATCTTCGGCCGAAATCTCGGAATGCAGGGCGGCGGTGTCAGAGCTGTAATAATCCACAAGGCCCTGACGGAATTCGCGAAACCCGGCGAAGCCCAGCTTCTTGGCCACCTTGACCACCATTGCATCCGACACGCCCGAGCCTTCGGCCACTTCGCGCAGCGGCATCGCCTCGGTGATGTCCTTGCGCGCCAGAATATCGGCGGCAACCTTGCCTTCCAGCGGGGTCAGGCTTGGCAGCCTCATGCGGATTTGCGCGCCTACAGCCCTTGGATCGCCCATTCAGCCCCCCTGTTTACCACTCGTCGCCTTATCAATCAGCATGGCGACAATGATGATGATACCGGTGGCAAGCAACTGGTAGAAGGCTTGAACGTTCAAAAGCGTGAGGCCGTTGCGCAGGGTGCCAAGGATGATGCAGCCGATCAGGGTGCCAAGGATGCTGCCGCGCCCGCCCATCAGGCTGGCCCCGCCAATCGCGGCGGCGGCAATCGCGTCCAGTTCCCACAGCGTGCCCAGCGTCGGCTCGGCGGCACCAAGGCGACCGATCAGCACCATCGCTGCAACCGCCGCCATCAGGCCGGAAATCATGTAGGCGGCCAGCTTGGTCAGCGTGACCGGCACCCCGGCAATCCGCGCGGCTTCGGGGTTGCCGCCGACGGCCATGAAGTATTCACCCAGCGGGGTCTTGTTCAGGATCACCCAAGCCAGCAGCGCCAGCACGGCGACGATCACCACCGGGTTCGGGATGCCCGCTAGGCTGCCATTGGTGAAGGCGCGAAAGCCGTCCGGCAGGCCGAAAATCGGCTGCCCGCCAGTATAGATCAGCGCCAGTGCGCGATACAGCGACAAGCCACCCAGCGTGACGATGAACGGCTGCAAGCCGCCCCAGGTGATCAGCGCGCCATTCAGAAAGCCGCAGAACGCCCCGGTCGCCAGCGCGCCGGCAATCGCCAAAGGCACCGGTACTCCGGCCACCAGCATCGCCGCCCCCAGCACCGCCGACAGCGCCGCAACCGGGCCGACCGACAGATCAATCCCGCCCGAGATGATCACCAGTGTCATGCCCAAGGCGATGCAGGCGTTGATCGCCGATTGCTGCAAGATGTTGATCAGATTGGGTTGTGTCAGGAACACATCGGATTTGAACGCGAAGACAAGGCTGATCAGGATCAGGCCCAGCAGGGTGCCGGCGTCACGAAAGCGGATGCGCGAAAGCAGGGGAAAACGGGTCATCTTATCCTCGTCAGGCGGGAATGGCGTTGCGGGCGATAGCGGCCTCGGTGATCTGATCCGGGCCAAGCGTGGCACTGATGCGGCCTTCCCGCATCACCAGAACGCGGTCGGAAACGCGGATCACCTCGGGCATTTCCGAAGATACCACGATCACCGCGCGGCCCTCGGCGGCAAGCTTTTCGATCAGGTCGTAGATTTCAGCCTTGGCACCGACGTCGATGCCACGGGTGGGTTCGTCAAACAGGAAAATACGGGTGTCACTGGCCAGCCAACGGCCAATGATCGCCTTTTGCTGGTTGCCGCCGGAAAAGCTGCCAATCGGCCGGGTCACATCGAAGGGGCGCAGGCGGACCTCGCGCATCAACTCTTCCGCGCGGGCCTTGAGGAAGGCTTTGCGGATCATGCCCAGCCGGGTGAATTTATGCATCGCAGGCAGGCCGATGTTGCTGGCAACCGGGCGGTGGCGAATGATGCCGTCGCGCTTGCGTTCCTCCGGCACCAGACCCAAGCCTGCCTTGATCCGGGCGCGCGGGCCATTGCCGGGCTGCTGGCCCAACACCTCGATCCGACCGGCATCAGCCCGATCCACCCCCGCCAACAGGCGCAGCAGTTCCGTCCGACCAGAGCCAACCAGCCCGGCGATGCCCAGAACCTCGCCCGCGTGCAGATCAAAGCTGGCGTCCTGCACGGCAGTATCGCGGCCAAGCCCCTGCACCTGCATCAGCACCTGATCGGTGGCAAAGCTGCGGTGGCTGGCATGCGCCAATTCGCGCCCGACCATGGTTTCGATCACCTGCGCCACCGGGGTTTGCGGGATCGGCACCTGACCGATCAGGCGACCATCGCGCAGGATGGTGGCCTGCTGGCACAGCCGGAACACCTCATCCATCTTGTGGCTGACATAGATGATCGACACGCCGCGCGCGGTCAGGGTCTTTATCACCTCGACCAGCCGTTCAAATTCTTTCGGGGTCAGCGATGACGTCGGCTCGTCCATCGCAATGATCTTCGCATTGGCACGCAGAGCCTTGGCGATCTCAACGATCTGCCGCTGCGCCACGCGCAAGCCGCGCACCGGGGCGGTCACGTCGATCGTCGCATCCAGCGGCGCCAGCAATCGCCGCGCTTCGGCTTCCTGTGCGGCGCGGTCCACCACCAGACCACCGGCACGACGCAAGGCCGCGCCAAGATAGATATTCTGTGCCACGGACAGTTCCGGCACCTGCTGCAATTCCTGGTGGATCATCGCGATCCCGGCTGCCGTCGCCTCACGCGGGGAGCCGATCTGCACCGCCGCGCCGTCAATTTCGACGGAACCACCATCCTTGCCGATCACACCGCTGAGGATGTTCAGCAGGGTGGACTTGCCCGCGCCATTTTCGCCCAGCAGGCCATGGACTTCACCGGGTTGCACCACCAGAGCCACGCCATGCAGCACCTGCACCGGGCCGTAGGATTTGGTGATGTCTTTAAGGGTCAGGCGCGCGGTCATCACAGGATTTCCCAAAAAGGGGCGGCCCGCCGGGGGAGCATCCGGCAGGCCGCGACGGCCTTACTTCGCCAACAGGGCAGCGCGCAGGGCTGCAATGTCAGAGGTGGCATAGGTTTCGACGTTGTCCTTGGTGATCAGCGCCTGCGGCGTTGCAACCACGCGCGGCAGGTCTTGACCTGCCAGCAGACGCAGCGCCACTTCCATCGCAATCTCGCCAGTCAGCACCGGGAAGCTGTCAACGGTGCCGGTCAGATCGCCCGCCTTGATCGCCGCATAAGCATCCGACACGCCATCGGTGCCGAACACCGCAACGCTATCAGCCTTGCCAGCCGCTTTCACCGCTTCCACCACGCCCAGCGCCATGCCGTCGTTGTTGGCATAAAAACCGATCAGGTCCGGGTATTGCTGCAGGATCGTCGAGGCGGCGTTGAAGGCTTCTTCACGGCTCCAGTTGGCAGGAACCGAGGCGACAACTTCAAACTTGCCCGAGGCGTTGATGGTTTCAGTGAAACCAGCGGTGCGCTGACCGGCAGCGTAAACGCCCGGTTGGCCTTCGATCACCGCAACCTTGCCGCCATCGGCGCGGTTGTCGATGAACCACTGCGCCACGTTGACGCCGTTGCCCTTCTGAACGTTGCCGACATAGTTTTCCGCCGACGGGATCACTGCGTCGTTGACGTTCAGCACCGGAATGCCCGCCGCCTTGGCCTTTTCAACAGCCGGGATCAGGTTGGCATCGGTCTGCGGCGAGAACAACAGCGCCGCAAAGCCCTGGCTGATCAGGTTTTCAGCGGTGGAAAGCTGACCCAACTGATCGCCTTCGTTCTGCGCGGCCTGATAAACAAACTCCAGCCCCAGCTTGTCAGCGACGTTCTGATAGCCTTGGCCCAGCGAGCGCCAGTATTCGTTGGTCAGCGTCTTCGACACGCCACCAACCTTGGTGCCAGCCGCCGGAGCGGGCAGTGCGCCGAACTTGGCGTCCAGCTCGGACCAATCCATCCGGTCCGCTTCGCTGTCGGAATTCAGCGGCGCGAGATCCTGCGCCTGCGCCATGCCAAGCGTCAGCGCGAAAGCACCGACCACGAGGGTCGTCTTCAGAAAGTGTTGCATTGGTTTCCTCCCTATTTCAACACGACTTTATTGCAGTATGTGAAGTTTATGCGGCGGCAATCGCCCCTGCCAAAGCCAGCCGTGCGATTTCCTGTGCGATCACCGGGTCTTGCGCGGCCTGTGCGGCAGCCAGTCGATTGTCGCCTTCCATGCGGGTGACAGCGGCCAGCATGCGCTTGACGGTGCGGATGTTGGCGGCACATTCCGCCACCGGATCAAGGCCGGACGCATCGGGGAAGGTGTCAAAATAAATCGCGCCATCAAAGCCGCCGCGATGCACTTCGCGCAGCAATTCCAGCGTGGCCTGTTCATGCACCGCGCCGACCATCAGGCCATCATCGCGCTTGGCGTAGCCATCGTTCAGGTGCAGCCCCAGCAGTTTCGAATGCCGCAGGATCAGCGCGGCAGCAAAGGCAGGCTGTTCGTTGGCATACAGAGCGTGGGCGAAATCGATCGTCACGCCCAGGTTCGCCGCGCCGACTTCCTTGATCGCCAGCAGCGTGGTGGTGGCATCCGGCAGAACCGAGTAAGACCTTGGTTCATTTGGCTTATATTCGATGGAAATCATGCAGTCCGGGTCATGCGCTGCAACCTCGGCAATGCCTTCAATCTCGGCCGCCCACAGCGCGGGATAGTCGCATTGGAAGGCATAGTCATAGCCATCCTGCCCCAGCCACAGCGTCATCATTGGCGCACCCATCGCCCGCGCCGCATCAATGCCGCGCTTGGTCAGGTCAATCGCCTCGCGCCGCACGGCGCTGTCGGGGTTGGTAAACGCACCACGCTTGAAGCCGGGATTGGTGTAGTAGCGCATCGCCAGACCGCTGATCGCAAGCCCGCAATCACGCACCGCCCGACCGGTTTCCACCGGGTCGCAGCCAATGTGATCGGGGTAGTTCAGATCCAGCTCGGTCAGCCCTTCGACCGTTGCCGCGCGCTGCACCATCTGGATCAGCGAGGGCTTGCCGGAAAGCGTCGGCCAATAGTCCGAAGCCCCGGAAGCGAACGAGTTGATACGGGTAGCGAAACGGCGTCCAAGCATGTGATTCCCCCTGTTGCTTTACAGATATATGAAAAGTTATAAAGTGCAACGAAAAAATCACCCAAGGAAAAGCGCCAGCGTTTCCGCCTGCTTAGGATCAGGTTTCTGTTGAAGAGTCATACAGCCAGTGGCCGTTTGGCAGACGAATCAGCAGCACAAAGGCGCGCAGCTATCGCTTACTCGAAGCAGTCCGCGCGCCCGTCGGCGGCGATGGTTTCCGCTCCGGCCATGATCGCGCGGGTGCGCTTGCGGACGAAATCGCTGGGATTGCTGGCCGAACGTTCTTTAGGGTCTGGCAACACCGCCGCCAGCCGCGCGGCCTGCAACGCCGACAGATCGCGGGCATCGACGCCGAAATGATGCTGCGCCGCCGCCTGCACGCCAAATACGCCTTCATCAAATTCAGCGACGTTCAGGTAAACTTCAAGGATGCGCTGTTTTGACCAGACCAGCTCGACTACCGGAGTCAGCATCGCCTCCAGCGCTTTGCGCAGATAGCTGCGGCCATGCCAGAGGAAGGTGTTTTTCACCACCTGTTGCGACAGCGTCGAGGCCCCGCGATTGCCGCCCTGATCGACGGCCGCACGAATGGCGGCCATGTCAAAGCCCCAGTGCAGGCAGAAATTCGCATCCTCTGCCGCCACAACCGACCGCGCCATCACCGGGGCGATGTCATCCCAGCCGACCCAATCCTTGCTGATCCCGCCCAGCCGCCAACTTTCGCCCAGCTGATACAGGTTGATCGGCGGCGGGATAAAGCTGAACAGCAGGATCAGCACGCCAAAAAACGCCGCAAAGCCGGAAAGGCCGCGCAGCACCCAGCGGCGGATGCGCCCGGTGACCGGGGGCGGAGCAATGACCTCTGGCTCGGGCTTCTTGCGGGATTTTCTCGGCGTATCGACCATATCGCAGCTTAGGCCCTAAGCGCCCGGCTTGGTCAAGTGGGCGGGCTACACCAGCAACGTCGCCTGCACCGCCCTGCCCCAACGCTGATACTTCGCGGCGCGCGTGGCCTGCGGCATCTGCGGTTGAAACCGGCGCTGCAAGGCCCAGTCTTGCGCGAAGATGGCGGGTTCAGGGCAGATGCCGCTTTGCAGGCCAGCCAGATAGGCCGCGCCCAGCGCCGTGGTCTCGGTGACTTGTGGGCGATCGACGGGCGCGCCCAGAATGTCGGCCAGAAACTGCATCGTCCAGTCGCTGGCCGCCATGCCGCCATCCACCCGCAACACGCCATCCGCGGCGGCACCCCAATCGGCCCGCATCGCCTCCAGCAGATCGCGGGTCTGGAAGCCGACACTTTCCAGCGCGGCGCGGGCCAGTTCGGCGGGGCCAGAGTTGCGGGTCAGCCCGTAAACCGCGCCGCGACAGTCGGGCCGCCAATAGGGCGCGCCAAGGCCGGTGAAGGCGGGGACGAGGATCAGGTCTTGCGCCGGGTCAGCAGCCTCGGCCAAGGGCTGCGTTTCGGCGGCGTGGTGGATGATCTTCAGCCCGTCGCGCAGCCACTGCACCACCGCCCCTGCGATGAAGATCGACCCCTCCAGCGCGTAGGTGGTTTCGCTGTTCAGCCGGTAAGCGATGGTGGTCAGCAGCCGGTTCTTGGATGGCACCATATCCGGCCCGGTGTTCAGCAGCGCGAAGCAGCCGGTGCCGTAGGTGGATTTCATCATGCCGGGTTGAAAGCAGGCCTGCCCGACGGTGGCGGCCTGTTGATCGCCCGCGACGCCGCGGATCGGGATGGGGCGACCGAACAGGGCGGGGTCGGTGTGGCCGAACTCGGCGGCGGAGTCTTTCACCTCCGGCAGCAGGGATAGCGGGACGTTCAGCAGGGCGCAGATCTCGGCATCCCACTGGTTGGTCTTGATGTTGAACAGCAGGGTGCGGGCGGCGTTGGTGGCGTCGGTGGCGTGGACCTCGCCGCCGGTCAGCTTCCAGATCAGGTAGGTATCGACGGTGCCGAAGGCGAGCTTGCCAGCCTCGGCAGCCGCACGCGCGCCGGGGGTGTTGTCGAGCAGGTATTTCACCTTGGTGCCGCTGAAATACGGGTCCAGCAGCAGGCCGGTGCGGGCGGTGATCAGGGCTTCATGCGGGCGCAGGGCGTCGCAGATCGGGGCGGTGCGGCGGTCTTGCCAGACGATGGCGCGGGCGATGGGCTGGCCGGTTTCGCGGTTCCAGATCAGCGTGGTTTCGCGCTGGTTGGTGATGCCGATACAGGCGACGCGGGCGGGATCGGTGCGGGACAGCACGGTTTTCACGGTAGAAAGCGTGGTCGCCCACAGGTCGGCGGGGTCATGTTCGACCCAGCCCGAGGCCGGGTAATGCTGCGGAAATTCCGCCTGCGCGGTGGTGATCGGGGTCAGGTCGCGTGAAAACAGGATGGCCCGGCTGGAGGTGGTGCCCTGGTCGATAGCAAGGATTTGCGGCATGGCGGGGCCTTTGTTCGGGTGTGTCCGCGTGTGGACAGAGGGCGGGTTTGTTTTACTTCAATGGGTTATGGTTGGGCGTTTACGGTTTATTAAGGTTTGGCGGGGCTAACCCTGCGCTACACTTGTCATCCAGCCTTGCAACACCTTCACCTCGTCAGCGCCAAGCCGCAAGCCCAGCTTGGTTCTGCGCCACAGCACATCTTCGGCGGTGCGGGCGTATTCGTGCTGGATTTGCCAGCGCACCTCGGATTCATAGAGGCTGCCGCCGAAGTGCTGGCCCAGCTCGGCCAGTGATTTCGCCTCCCCCAGCAGCGGCAGCGCGTCGGTGCCGTAGGTGCGGATCAGGCGGGCGGTGAGGCGCACAGGCAGGTAGGGGTGGGCGGCTTGCAGTTGCGCGGTTAGCGCCTGCACGCCGCCCACCGGAAAGTCGCCACCGGGCAAAGGTGCGCGGGCTGTCCACTCCGGTTTCAGCGCCGGGAAGAATGGGTGCAGTTTTGCCAGCGCGCTACCCGCCAAGCGGCGGTGCGTGGTGATCTTGCCGCCAAAGACGTTCAGCAACGGCGGGCCTTTGGCGTCCAGCGACAGCACATAATCGCGGGTGGCGGCGGTGGCGGAACTTGCACCGTCATTATACAGCGGGCGCACGCCGGAATAGGTCCAGACCACATCGGCGGCGGTGATTGGCTTGGCGAAATACTGGCTGGCGAAGCTGCACAGATAATCCCGCTCGGCATCCGTGCAGGTGGCGCTGCCGGGGGGGCCTTTGTGGTCAACATCGGTGGTGCCGATCAGAGTGAAATCATCCTCATACGGAATCGCAAAGATGATGCGGCCATCGCTGCCCTGAAAGAAATAGCAACGGTCGTGGTCATACAGTTTGCGCGTAACGATGTGCGAGCCGCGCACCAGCCGGACCGATTCGGTCGAGGCAACGTGGGTGACGTTGCGCAGGATGTCTTCAACCCACGGGCCACCGGCGTTGACCAAAGCGCGGGCGTGGTGGCTTTGGGTCGCACCATCGGGCGTCGTGGTTTCAACGCGCCAGAGATCGCCTTCGCGGTGGGCGGCGGTGACTCGGGTGCGGGTGTGGATGGCAGCGCCGTGATTGGCGGCATCGCGGGCGGTCAGCGCGGTCAGCCGGGCATCGTCGATCCAGCAATCGGAGTATTCGAAGGCCTTGGCGAATTTCGGCTGTAGCGGCGCGCCTGCCGGATCGGTTCGCAGGTTCAGCGTGCGGGTGGCGGGCAGAATCTTGCGGCCGCCCAGCGTGTCATACAAAAACAGGCCGAGCCGGATCAGCCAGGCCGGGCGGCGCCCCTTCAGAAAGGGCAGCAGGCGGGCGGTGGGGGTGGTGGTATCAAACCGCATATCCGGGTGCAGCGGCAGCACAAAGCGCATCGGCCACGAGATATGCGGCATCGCGGTCAGCAGGGTTTCGCGTTCTTCCAACGCCTCGCGGACAAGGCGGAATTCGAAATATTCGAGATAGCGCAGCCCGCCGTGGAACAGCTTGGTCGAGGCCGACGAGGTGGCCTGCGCCAGATCGCCCTGTTCGGCCAGCGTCACCGACAGGCCACGGCCCGCCGCGTCGCGCGCGATGGCGCAGCCGTTGATGCCGCCGCCGATGATGAAAAGATCTGTTGTCATGGGCGGAGTGTGGTCAGGCGCGCGGTTTTGGTCAATACTGCGCGCGGGTTTGACTAAAGCGAAGAAAAGCGAACATGGGCTTGAGCTTCCGGCAGGGTGAGATTGTGGCGATTGCGCGCGCCTCTGGCCGCGTGGTGGTGGAGGATCTGGCGCAGCGGTTCGGGGTGACGGTGCAGACGATCCGCCGCGATCTGGCCGGGATCGTCGCGGCGGGGCAGCTGGACCGGGTGCATGGTGGGGCTGTGGCGCGCGGCGGGGTTTCCAACATCGACTATGCGGCGCGGGCGCGCAGCCATGCCGGGGCGAAGGCGGCGATCGGGCGGGCAGTGGCGGCGCTGATCCCGGATAATGCCAGCATCATCCTGAACCTTGGCACCACGACCGAAGCGGTCGCACGCGAGTTGCTGCGGCACCGCAATCTGACGGTGCTGACCAATAACATGAATGTTGCCAACATATTGGCCTATAATCCCGGCTGCGAGGTGATCGTGGCGGGGGGCGTGCTGCGGCGGTCGGATGGCGGCTTGGTGGGCGAGTTGACCTCGGGGTTCTTTGAGCAGTTCAAGGTGGATTTCGCGGTGATCGGCGTGTCGGCTTTGGATAGTGCGGGCGATCTGCTGGATTACGATCTGGCCGAAGTGCGGGTTTCCAAGGTGATCATGGCGCGGGCGCGGCAGGTTATTCTGGCGGCGGATCATTCGAAACTGGAGCGGCGCGCGCCGGTGCGGCTGGGGTCGCTGGCCGAGGTGGCGGTCTGGGTGACGGATCAGCCGCCGCCGGACGCTTTGGCGCTGGCCTGCGCGGCATGGGGCGTGCGGGTGCTGGTCGGCTGATTTGCGCTGAATCATGGTGGGGGCGTTGGGGCTGCGGTAGATTCGAATTTTATATTGGAGGTGGCGATGCTGACCAATCAGACCCCCTATCTCGATCAATCCGATAACCCGACCAACTGTTGCCCGCGCTTCAATCCGGTGGGTTGGGACGGGCAAGAGTTGCATTTCAAGGATAAACGGTTTTTGCGGGCCAAGACGATCTCGGTCGCGCATGTGCCTTTGAATATGGGCAAGGTGTTTACGCGAGTGCAAGCGGCGATGGCTGCGGCGCAAGCGGTCGATCCGACACATTGGCTGGTGCTGTCGCGCGAAGTGTCGGCGTTTTCGGCCGAACATCTGTTTGCGGTGACGGGCGATGTGCCGGGGGAGGAGATGATCTCGGTCTCGGGCGATTTTCTGACGCGGGTGTTCGAGGGCGATTACGGGCAGGTGCGGCACTGGCACGGTGAGATGGAAGCGCTGGCCCGTGCGCGGGGGCGGGAGCCGAAGGCGGTCTGGTTCTTTTACACCACCTGCCCGAAATGCGCGAAAGTCTATGGCAAGAACCCGGTGGTCGGGGTTGTTGAACTGACCTGAGCCGATGGCAAATCTTGCCAAATCCTGCCAATGCGGTAAGGTGTGGGGATGAGCACGATGAACATCTCTTTGCCCGATGATATGAAAGCCTTTGTGGACGAACAGGTCCGCACGCGCGGCTTCATGTCGTCCAGCGAATATATCCGCGACCTTATCCGGCAGCAGCGTGAGGTGGCGGAGCTGCGGGCGAAGCTCGACGGCAGCAAGCCCACGTCGATTGAAGCTTTCGATGAAGGATTTTTCTCGCAGCTTCGCGCGAGGGTTGATCTGCAACGATGACCCAGGCCGAACTGCCCGAGGCGGCGCTGGCGGATGTTGGTTCCATCCTTGACTACTACCTCGCCGAAGCTGGAGTCGAAGTTGCCGGCCGTTTTCTCGATGTGTTCGAGTTTGCAATCAGGCAGATCAGGCAAGAACCGGGCATCGGGTCGCCACGCTTGGCGCTGGCGCTGCGAAGCCCAGCATTGCGGATTTGGCCGATAAAAGGGTTTCCGCATCTGATTTTATATCTGGAT
Organism: Paracoccaceae bacterium; assembly: GCA_009773375.1. Lineage (GTDB taxonomy): Bacteria > Pseudomonadota > Alphaproteobacteria > Rhodobacterales > Rhodobacteraceae > Cypionkella. The sequence goes on along the minus strand of WRPH01000002.1, from coordinate 122,519 downwards.
TTGCCAGATGGGGTTCAGATTTGGCGCGTCTTACACAGCGCGCGCGATATTCCCACGCATTTGCAGGACTGAAAAAAGGCCCCCTTTCGGGGGCCTTTGCTTTACTCAGCCGGAACTTTCGCGGCCTCCACCGACAGCGGATGCGCCAGATGGGGCAGCATTTCTTTCGGGCAGATTTGCAGGAAGTTGCCGCGCTCGGTTGCCCAGTCGGCCAACAACCGGGTGGCGATGCGGGAGCCGGTTTCGGCGGCGTGACGTTCGATCAGGCCGCGCAGTTGCGCTTCCCAATGCGGATGGCCGACGGCGCAGGTCAGGATGGTTTCATCGTTCATGAAATCCCCGGCCACGCCTTTGGGATCATAAACATAGGCCATCCCCCCGGTCATGCCCGCGCCGAAGTTGGCACCGATGCGACCCAGAATAACCGCGACACCGCCGGTCATGTATTCGCAACCGTTCGAGCCGCAGCCTTCGACCACCACCGACGCGCCCGAATTGCGCACGGCAAACCGTTCACCCGCGCGACCGGAGGCAAACAGATAGCCCGCCGTTGCGCCATAGAGCACGGTATTGCCGATGATGGTGTTATCTTCGGCCTTCAGCGGCGAGGACATTTTCGGGCGCACGACGATGGTGCCACCGGACAGGCCCTTGCCAACATAGTCGTTGGCGTCGCCCAACACCTCGATCTTCAACCCGTTGACGGCAAACGCGCCCAGCGACTGACCACAAGACCCGGCCAGCTTTACCGTCAGATGATCCGGTTGCAGGCTGTTCCGCATGCCGAATTTCTTGACGATATGGCTGGAGGCGCGGGTGCCGATGGTGCGCAGCGTGTTGCGCACCGCGTAAGACAGCTGCATCTTCTCGCCATCTTCAAAGAAGCGCGCGCCGTCCTTGACGATTTCGGCATCCAGCGTATCCGGCACCGCATTGCGCGGCTTGGAGCGGTCATAGGTGATCTTCGACGCGCCATCGACGGTGATCAGCAGCGGGTTGAGGTCCAGATCATCAAGGTGGGCCGAGCCGCGCGATACCTGTGACAGCAGATCGGCACGCCCGATGATTTCATCCATGCTGCGCGCGCCGATGCTGGCCAGAATCTCGCGCACTTCCTGCGCGTAGAAGGTGATCAGGTTGACAACCTTATCCGCCGTGCCGGTGAATTTGGCACGCAAGGCGGTGTCCTGAGTGCAGACGCCGACCGGGCAGGTGTTCGACTGGCACTGACGCACCATGATGCAGCCCATCGCGATGAGCGCGGCGGTGCCGATGCCGTATTCCTCGGCCCCCATCATCGCGGCCATCACCACATCACGGCCAGTGCGCAGGCCGCCATCGGTGCGCAGCGTCACCCGCTCGCGCAGGTTGTTCATCGCCAGAACCTGATGCGCCTCGGTCAAACCCATTTCCCACGGCAGACCGGCGTATTTGATCGAGGTGCCGGGGGAAGCCCCGGTGCCGCCGTTATGGCCGGAGATCAGGATGATATCGGCTTTCGCCTTGGCCACGCCTGCGGCGATGGTACCGACGCCCGACGCCGACACCAGCTTTACCGTGACTTTGGCGCGCGGGTTGATCTGCTTCAGATCATAGATCAGCTGCGCGAGGTCTTCGATCGAATAGATGTCGTGGTGCGGCGGCGGTGAAATCAGCGTCACGCCTTTGGTGGAATGGCGCAGGCGGGCGATCAGCTCGGTCACTTTCATGCCGGGCAACTGGCCGCCTTCGCCGGGCTTGGCACCCTGCGCGACCTTGATTTCCAACTCCTCGCAGGCGTTCAGGTATTCGGCGGTAACACCGAACCGGCCCGAAGCCACCTGTTTGATCTTGGCCGAGGGGTTGTCGCCGTTGGCCTCCGGCAGGAAGTGCGCCGGATCTTCACCGCCTTCACCGCTGTCAGATTTCGCACCGATGCGGTTCATCGCGACGTTCAGGGTCTTGTGCGCCTCTGGCCCCAAGGCCCCCAACGACATGCCCGGCGTCACGAACCGTTTGCGGATCGAGGTGATGGATTCGACTTCCTCAATCGGCACCGGCTTGCCCAAGGTCTTGATATCCAACAGATCACGGATATGGATCGGCGGGTTGGACCGCATCGCAGCCGAGTATTGCTTCCAGAGGTCAAACGACGCGCGGTCGCAGGCCGATTGCAGCAGGTGCATCGTCTGCGCTTCCCAGGCGTGCTTTTCACCCGAGCGGCGGGCTTTGTAGAAGCCGCCAATCGGCAGCACATCCGCACCGCCCAGCCAGCCCTTGGCGTGGACTTCCTCGACCTTCAGCTGAATGCCATGCAGACCGATGCCGGAAATCCGCGACTGCATGCCGGGGAAATATTCCGCCACCATGGCGCGCGACAGCCCCACGGCTTCAAAGTTCAGGCCACCGCGATAGGACGAGATCACCGAAATGCCCATCTTGGACATGATCTTCAGCAAGCCCGCATCGACCGCATAGCCATAGCGGCGCATCGCATCGACGAGGCTGCCTTCCAGCAAGCCGCGACGGATGCGATCCGCAATGCTGTCTTGCGCCAGATAGGCGTTGACGGTGGTGGCCCCCGCGCCGATCAGCACGGCGAAATAGTGGGGGTCGATGCATTCCGCCGAGCGCACGTTGATCGAACAGAAGGTGCGCAGGCCCTTGCGGGTCAGCCAGCTATGCACGGCCGAGGTGGCCAGAATCATCGGCATCGCCACCTTTTCCGGGCCTTGATGCTGGTCGGTCAGCACCAGTTGACCGGCACCGGACCGCACGGCGTCTTCGGCTTCGGCGCGGATACGTTCCAGCCCCTGACGCAGCGCATCCGGGCCAGCGGCGACCGGGAAGCTGCAGTCGATGAACGCCACCTGATCGCCAAAGCGCTTGACCACCACGTCAAATTCCGAATTGGCAAGGAAGGGGCTTTCCAGCACCAGAATCTCGGATTGCGCGTTGGATTCGTCCAGCACGTTGCGCAGGTTGCCAAAGCGGGTTTTCAGCGACATCACCCGGCCTTCACGAAGCGAGTCGATCGGTGGGTTGGTGACCTGGCTGAAGTTCTGCCGGAAGAAATGCGACAGCGGACGGTAGACCTTCGACAGCACGGCGGCGGGGGTATCATCGCCCATCGAGGCGATCATTTCCTTGCCGTCTTCGGCCATCGGCGCCAGAACCTGCTCCAGCTCTTCGACCGTAAAGCCAGCCGCGATCTGGCGGCGGCGCAGGTCGGCGCCTTCGAACATCGGTTCTTCCGGCACATCGCGCAGCAGCGCGTTCAGATCGACGATTTTCTCGATCCATTCGCCATAGGGCTGGCTGGCCGACAGTTTATCTTTCAGCGCCACGTCATGGTAAAGCTTGCCCTCGGCCATATCGACGGCAATCATCTGCCCCGGCCCAAGCGCGCCCTTTTCGCGGATGGTGGCTTCGTCCACCGGCACCATGCCCGCTTCGGACCCTGCAATCAGCAGCCCGTCACCCGTGACGACATAGCGCATCGGGCGCAGACCGTTGCGGTCCAGCCCGCCGCAGACCCAGCGGCCATCGGTCATCGCCAGCGCGGCGGGGCCATCCCAGGGTTCGATCACGGCGTTGCAATAGGCATACATATCGGCCCAGGCGGGCTTCATGTCGGTGGTGGCTTTGCTCCACGCTTCCGGCACCAGCATGGTCTTGGCAAGCGGCGCGTTGCGGCCAGACCGCACCAGCACTTCGAACACCGCATCCAGCGCGCCGGAATCTGACGTGCCGCCGGGGATGATCGGCTTGATGTCTTCCGCCGCATCGCCAAAGGCACTGGAGGCCATGCGAATCTCGTGGCTTTTCATCCAGTTGACGTTGCCTTTCAGCGTGTTGATCTCGCCGTTATGGGCCAACATGCGGAAGGGCTGCGCCAGCCACCACTGCGGGAAGGTGTTGGTGGAATAGCGCTGATGATAGATCGCAAAGGCAGACTCAAAGCGGTCGTCCATCAGATCGGGGTAGAACACCGCGACCTGTTCGGCCAGCATCATGCCCTTGTAGATGATCGACCGGCAGGACAGGCTGCACAGATACATGCCCTGAATCTGGCTGGCCAGCGCCGCCTTTTCGATGCGGCGCCGGATGATATACAGCTCGCGTTCGAACTGTTCTTCATCAATGCCCTTGTCGTTGCGGATCAGGATCTGTTCAATCTCGGGCCGGGTGGCGTTGGCTTTGTCGCCCAGCACCGAGGTATCCACCGGAACGTGACGCCAGCCATAGATGTAATGGCCCATGCGCAGCACTTCGGTTTCCACGATGGTCCGGCAGCGTTCCTGCGCGCCGAAATCGGTGCGCGGCAGGAATACCTGACCGACCGCGATCAGCTTGTTCATATCGGGTTCATGGCCGGTGCGACGGACCTGATCGTAAAAGAACTTGACCGGGATCTGCACATGGATGCCTGCGCCGTCGCCGGTCTTGCCATCGGCATCGACTGCGCCGCGATGCCAGATCGCCTTCAGCGCGTTGATGCCGTTTTCCACCACCTTGCGCGACGGCTTGCCGGACACCGCGACCACAAGGCCGACGCCACAGGAAGAATGTTCATCTTCGGTTTTATACAGACCGTTCGCGTCCAGCCAGGCGCGCTTGGCTTCTTCGGCCTTTACCCAGGCGTCATCATAGATTGTCATGGCTTGGAACCTCCGGGGTGGGGGGCAGTGACGACATCACTGCATCGCATTCGAACAAGGGTTGCGTCGCGGCGAAGCCTTTTTCGCCGGGAAAGAAGAATTGCACCGGGCTGCCATCCATCGGCAGCCAGTCGGTGCCATCGAACCATTCGGATTGGCCCGAGAAGAAATTGCGAAACTCGGCGCTGACATATTCGCGGCCACGCGCCTGACGCAGCACGGTGCCGGCATCATCGGTTTCGACGTATTCGTATTCGGTTTCCTGCAAGGTCACGCCGTCGATGGTGACGGTCTGGCCGGTCAGTTGATCATAGCCTTTGACGTTGGAATGTTCGCCATTGTCTTTCGACAGGCTGAATTCGAAATCATCGCGGCCGGTCGCCAGCAGGCTGGAGAAATTCGCCGGATCGGCGGCGTTGGCATCCAGCGTTTGCTTGACCATCGGGTTCAGATCGTAGCTTTCAACCCACTGGGTTTCGCGGTCGATCTTCGAGGTGTAGAACATGCCTTCCTGATCGAAATCCGCACGCCACTGGTCGCCGGGATTGTCGGCTTCACAAGTATAGTAGTTCGCCACATAGCAGCCGCGCGATTGCACGGTCAGATGCGTGGTGCAGCCTTCCGGCGGCGTGAAGCTGCCCGCAAAGGCGGGGGAAGCAAGCAAGAGCAGGGGAAGAAGGGCCGTCCGCATGGGTCAGGTTCCTTACTGATGTGATGCTGGCATCACTCTGCTGCGACAGATGCGGGTTGCGCCAGATAGGCGAGGATGGAGTCGGCGGCTTCGCGCCCGTCGCGGATCGCCCAGACCACAAGGCTGGCACCGCGCACGATATCGCCTGCGGCATAGACACCGGGCAGGTTGGTGGCGTGGCTGCGGAAATCGGCCTTGATGGTGCCCCAGCGGGTGACGGCCAGATCAGGCACGCCCCACAGCGTCGGCACGGCTTCGGGTTCAAAGCCCAGCGCCTGCACCACCAGATCGGCGGGCTCGACGTAATCGGCACCCTCGATGATCTCGGGCGTCTGGCGGCCAGAGGCATCGGGCGCGCCCAGACGCATCTTCTGCACCATCACGCCTTCAACCTTATCGCCGCCGGTGAAGCCCTTCGGCGCGGAAAGCCACACGAAATCAACGCCTTCTTCTTCGGCGTTCTGGGTTTCGCGCTGGCTGCCCGGCATGTTGGCCTTGTCACGGCGATAGAGGCATTTCACCGAAGTCGCGCCCTGACGGATCGCGGTGCGCACGCAGTCCATCGCGGTATCGCCGCCGCCGATGACGACAACGCGCTTGCCCATCGCGTTCAGCTCGCCCGAGTCGAATTCGGCCACGTCATCGCCAAAGGATTTGCGGTTGGAGGCGGTCAGGTAATCCAGCGCGCGGACAACACCTTTGGCACCGACGCCGGGGGCTTCGATATCGCGGGCCTTGTAAACGCCGGTCGCAATCAGCACGGCGTCATGCTGGCCACGGATGGCATCAAAGGAAATATCCTCGCCGACGCGGCAGTTCAGCACGAAGGTGACGCCCGCCTGTTCAAGCTGCGCGATGCGCTGCATCACCACCGGCTTTTCCAGTTTGAAGCCGGGGATGCCATAGGTCAGCAAGCCGCCGGCGCGGTCGTAGCGGTCATAGACCGTGACCTGCACCCCGGCGCGGCGCAGCACGTCGGCGGCGGCAAGACCACCGGGGCCAGCCCCGATGATGCCAACGGATTCGGTCCGCTGGGTGCGGGCGGTGATCGGCTTGACCCAGCCCATTTCCCACGCCTTGTCGGTCAGGTATTTTTCCACCGAGCCGATGGTCACGGTGCCATGGCCGGATTGTTCAATCACACAGTTGCCTTCGCACAGACGGTCCTGCGGGCAGATGCGGCCGCAGATTTCCGGGAAGGTGTTGGTGGCCTGTGACAGCTCGTAAGCTTCTTCCAGACGCCCCTCGGCGGTCAGGCGCAGCCAGTCGGGGATGTTGTTGTGCAACGGGCAATGCGACTGGCAATAGGGCACGCCGCACTGGCTGCACCGGCTGGCCTGTTCAGCGGCCTTTTCGGCGGCGAACTGACGATAGATCTCGTCAAAGTCATGGCTGCGGGTTTCGGCATCGCGCTTCTGCGGCATCTCTTTGCCCAGAGTTACGAACTTCAACATTTTCTGCCCGGCCATCACGCGCCCCCAAGTGGAATTTATCGGCTTGGCGTTGATACTTTGGGCTTGCGCGAAATAAAAGTCAGCATAGCTGACCTATCTTTCAGTTTTTTCAGGGATAGGTCATCATTTCTGACGGATCGGCACGATTTTAGGTCAGCACATGATACATATTTCACTAAAGCCCGGCATAAAGTGCCGCTAGGGCAAGCGATCCGATGATGATTCGCCACCAGCCGAACAGCGCATAACCGTTACGGCTGACGAAATTCAGCAGCCAGCGCACCACAAGAACCGCCGACAGAAAGGCCACCACAAAGCCGATGCTGATGTCGGTCCAAGCCGAAAAATCCAGCACGTCGCGGTTTTTATACAGATCATAGGCCACCGCTCCGGCCATGGTCGGCAGCGACAGAAAGAACGAAAACTCTGCCGCAGCACGCTTGGAAACCCCCAGCAGCAAGGCACCGACGATGGTAGAGCCAGAGCGCGACACCCCCGGCACCATCGCAAGACATTGGATGAAGCCGATGGCGAGCGCCTTGCGGAACGGCAGCGCACTGGCGTCCTGCACGGTGGGTTCGGGGGCAAAGCGTTCGACAAACAGCAAGATCACCCCACCCACGATCAGCATGGTGGCGATCAGCTTGGGGGTCTCGAACAGCACGGTCTTGATGAAATCATGCGCCAGCACGCCGATCACCACGGCGGGCAGAAACGCCAGCAGCACCGAGACGATGAAGCGGAACGCGGCGGGGTCGCGGTGGGCGGTCCCGAACACCGTCACCAGCTTGCCGAAGTAAACCGTCAGGATCGCCAGCACGGCACCCAGCTGAATCACCACCTCAAAGGTCTTGCCCGCACTTTCAAAGCCCAGGAAATGCGAAGCCAGCAGCAGGTGGCCGGTTGAGGAAACCGGGATGAACTCGGTCAGCCCCTCCAGTAAACCAAGAAGGGCCGCAACGAGGGTCTGTTCCACGACTTAGGCTTTCTTCAGGTTCTTGGCAGATTCCTTGATCGCGGCATATTGGCCCGAGGGGCGGTAGCGCCACAGGTATTCCGGGATCACCGAGGCATAGTCGGTGGCGGTAATGCCCAGATCGGCAAGGGTTTTTGCGCCCGGTGTCACGGTGGAATCGGTCTTCAGGCTTTCCACCTGATCGCGGGTCAGGATCTTGTTCTTGATCAGGCCCAGCGTGCAGGCCGATGCGAAATCCAGCAGCGTCGCCGGGATTTTGGCGGCCCAGAATGGCAGGTTCAGCACCAGACGGCGGCGGCGGATCACCACCAGCATCTTGGCGATGATGGTCTTGAAGGCTTCGGCATCGGGACCGCCGAGTTCGAAGACACCCTGCGCCTCGCCCTTGATGCCCTTGACCGCAGCCTGCGCCACGTCATCGACATAGACCGGCTGGAATTTGGTGTTGCCACCAACCAGCGGCAGCACCGGGCCCATGCCCGCCATACCGCCGAAGCGGTTGAAGAAGCCGTCTTCATTGCCGAAAATCACCGAAGGCCGCAGGATCATCGCGTGCGGGAACGCGGCCAGAATAGCCGCCTCGCCTTCGCCCTTCGACTGCGCGTAAAGGCTGCCTGCGTTCTTGTCCGCGCCCAACGCCGAGATATGCACCAGATTTGCCACGCCTTGTTCGGCAGCGATCCGGGCAATGCGCCCCGCGCCTTCGGCCTGAACGGCGGTGAAGTTATTCTTGCCGCCACGGTCAAAGGTGCCGACGCAGTTCACCACCGCATCCGCCCCCGCCATAACGCTGCGCACTGAGGCATCGTCGCGGATATTGCACAGCACGGGTTCAACCTGACCAACCGCGCCGTAGGATTTGACAAACAAAGCCTCGTTCGGGCGACGACAGGCGATGCGCACACGCCAGCCTTCTTTCGCCATACGACGGGCGATATAGCGCCCGACAAAACCGGAGCCGCCGTAGATGGTGACAAGTTTGCTCATGGGAAACCCCTCAGGCCCTGCAATATCTGTTCCCGCCTGAATAATCGCCCAGCGCCACAGCGGCAAGTCTATTCACCGCGACGAATTTTCCAGATTTTCTGTTTGCCCCCTGTTGACACCCCCCACCAGCTTGGCTACATCGCCCCCACGACATCTGCCCAGATGGCGGAATTGGTAGACGCGCTGGTTTCAGGTACCAGTGTTGCAAGACGTGGAGGTTCGAGTCCTCTTCTGGGCACCATATTTCAAAGAAAAAGCCGTGTGACTTCAACAGGTTGCACGGCTTTTTCTATTCCCAGTCCCCCTTTGTATCCCCCTAAGGCCGCGGGACTGGCCTCAGTCACCTGAAATCAGGCGACTCGCAGGCACGCCGAGTGCGCGCGCCACCTTCCAAATATTGTCGAGGGAGATGTTTTGCTCGGACCGCTCAACGGCACTCAGATATGTCCGGTTAAGCCCAGCCTCTGCGGCAAGTACCTCTTGAGACCAGCCTCGCTCAGCCCGCATCAGCCGCATGTTGCGGGCGAGGACATCACGTAAGGGGCTTTTCTCGGTGCGCTTCACACCCAAGGTTATTGAAGCTTGCCGGTTTTAAGGCGACCTATTTTAACGTACATTGTGCGCCCAGCGCACCGGGTGCGCTAGAAAAAGGGTGAGCGATGCGTCTTGCTGCTATGTTTGTTGCCGTTGTTTTGTCGGGCACTCCGCTGCTCGCACAACCGAAATCAACTGATGGTATGAACGACAATGAGGTGTGGAATGCTGCGTGTGCACAGGTTGGCGACGTCGCGGAAAGCATCATGCAACTGCGGCTCAAGAACACGCCCATGTCCGACCTGATGAAGCGCACGGATGAAACCGTGGGCAAAGGGACGACAGAGAGTGCCCGAAGCTATGCTGCGTTTCTTAAGCGACTGGTCGTCGCGGCATATGAGAAACCCGCCTACGTTACCGAGGAGAACAGGGTAGGGGCCGTGCAGGAGTTCCGGAACGAGGCCGAACTCGCGTGCTACTCCGGAGGCATCCGTTGAAAACAGACGGCTTACAAGCTCCGGCCCAGCTCTTGCTGTGCCCATCGTGCCGCAAGAAAATTGCCAGTTCTGCTACAATCTGCCCGAAGTGCGGGGCTACTCTTGGACCCGGTTGGCAATGGCAGGCACGAAAGATCGCCGATGATCTGGCTGCGTCGGATCGGCGATTAAAGCGAGTGGCGGGATATCTCGTTCTGGGCTTGGGTGCTTACGCGTGGTTCCGCAGCATTTTTGATGGCTAAGTAGGACGCAATGCCACGCCGATCACATCAATCATGCGTTAACCCGTTCTGTCCGATATTCCGTCTATGTTCTTGCCTGTGGTGACTCGGGACGCCATAGTGTCAGAAAAATTCCCAGAGGGATGGCGGAATGCAGACCGAGTTTTCGATTCTACTTGCTAAGTGAGATCTTGCCCGCGCCGACCGCAGCGCTTTGCCATGCCCCACCTGCAGAGCGCGACATTGTTGTCGGAGCGCCGTCATAGGCCACGATCATGTAGTCGCGCATCGGCGGGATGGCGGCCTGCTGGCGATCATAGTGATAGCCCTTCAGGGTGATGCCCTTCCAGCCCCGACGGGAACTGTCCATTGTCATGGTGCCCGGAATCCATTCAGGAATCCGGTCCGGCGTCACGAGTGCTTGTTGCATCTTGCTCCCCCTTTTGTGCGTCGGGCCATTCTGGCGGCTGAAGCAACCGCGTTATGTCTGGCCCGTCTTGTGCTGATCATCCAGAACGATGCCCGCAGCGGTCAACGCGTCGATCTGCTCTGCCGAAAAACCCGCCTCGCGCAGCAGGGCGCGGCTGTGCTGGGCAAAGCGCGGCGGCACCATGCGGAGCTTGCCCGGCGTTCTGGAAAACCGCGCCGGAATGCCGGTACCCTTGTAGCTGCCTTCGGAAACCACCATGCCGCGATGCCGGGTGTGCGGGTGGTCCAGCGCCTCGTTGACATTGCGGACAACCCCGGCGGGGACACCTGCGCGCAGCAACACCGGCTCCAGTTCCTGCGCGTCGGTCTGCGCCAGACGGTCTGCCAGAATCGCGGTGATCTCGGCGCGATGCGCCAGCCGGGCGGCGTTATCGGCAAAGCGCGGATCGCGCGGAAGCTCGGGGATGCCCAGAACCTCGCACAGCTTGGCGAACTGGCCGTTGTTGCCAACCGCCAGATACAGCTTGCCGGTGCGGGTTTCGAACATGTCATAGGGCACGATGTTGGGGTGGCCGTTGCCCGTGGCGACCGGCACCTTGCCCGACATCAGCGTATTGGCAGCCTGCGGGTGCATCATGCTGATGGCGCAATCGTAAAGCGGCACCTCGATGGCCTGGCCAAGGCCCGAGCGGAAGCGTTCGATCACAGCAGCAAGGATCGCATTGCAGGCGATCAGGCCGGTGCCGATATCGACAATCGGCGTGCCCATCCGTGTCGGGCCGTTCGCCGGATTGCCGTTGATGCTCATCAGGCCGGTCATCGCCTGCACTACGGCGTCATAGCCGGGAAAACCACCCAAGGGGCCGTCGGCGCCAAAGCCGGTCACATGGCACAGGATCAGCTTGGGGAAGCGGTCTTTCAGCACCGCGTCATAGCCCAGACCCCATTTTTCCAGCGCTCCGGGCTTGAAGTTGTGGACCAGCACATCGGCGGTTTCCAGCAGCCGCAGGATCACGTCGCGCCCGGCGGGCTTGCCGATATCAATCGCGATCGAGCGCTTGTTGCGGTTGGCCCCCGAGAAATAGGCGGAAAGCCCGTCATTGAAGGGCGGACCCCAGCTGCGGGTCTCATCGCCCTGCGGCGGCTCGACCTTGATCACCTCGGCCCCGTAATCGGCCAGTGTTTGCGTGCAATAAGGCCCGCCCAGCACGCGGCTCAGGTCCAGCACGCGGATACCATCCAAGGCGCCAGCCATCACAGCACCTCGCGGTAAAGGGCGGCGACATCCATTTCGGTCATGTCGCGCGGATTGGTGGCCAGCAGGCGGCTGATACCGGTGACAACTTCGTTTGCCATGCCGGGAAGGTCGGCTTCGGTCACGCCCACCTCGGACAGCCGGGTTTTCAACCCGCTGGCTTTCAGCATCCGCTCCATTTCCTCGATCAGGGCCAATGCGGCGGCAGCGTCCGAGTTGAAGTGCCGTGCAGGCAACAGCAGGCGCGACAGCCGGGCGTATTCGGCCTCGGCCACTGGCAGGTTAAAGCGCAGGACCGGCCCCGCCACCAAGGCGTTGGCATGGCCGTGCGGCACATGAAAGCCGGTGCCCAGCGGATAAGACAGCGCATGGATCGCGCCGACGCTGGCGTTGATAAAGGCCATACCGGCAAGGGTGGCCCCCAGCAGCATCGCCTCGCGCGCGGCCAGATCGGTGGGGGTGTCCAGCACGATGGGCAGGTTCTGGCCCAGCAGCACCAGCGCCTTGTCGGCCAGCCCGTCGGAAATCGGGTTCTTGCGGGTGCGGCTGGTTGCGGCCTCGATGGCATGAACCATCGCATCCAGCGCGGTGGCCGCCGTGATGGCGCGCGGCATGCCAAGCGTCAGTTTGGCGTCCAGCAGCGCAATGTCGGGCAAAAGCTGCACCGCATAAACCGCCTTCTTTTCATGGCTATCCGAAGTCAGCACCGAAACCCATGTCACCTCGGACCCGGTTCCGGCAGTGGTCGGCACCTGGATCAGCGGCAGGCGCTGCCCGGTGACGCGATCCGTTCCGATCATGTCGGCAACAGGCTGCCCGGTTGCCACCGCCGCTGCCACGACCTTGGCGGTATCCAGCGAGCTGCCACCGCCCAGACCAATGACGCCATCGGCCCCAAAGGCACGGGCGGCTTCAACCGCCGCCTCGACAACCGCGATGGGCGGATCGGCCTGCACCTTGTCAAAGATCTCGCCGACAATGCCCGCAGCCGCCAGCGCCGCCAGCGCCTGCGCCGCAAAACCGCAGGCGACGATGCCGGGGTCGGTAATGACAAAGGCACGGCGGACCGACAGACCCTGCGCCAAGCTGCCCAACTGGCCAAGGCCACCGCTTTGGCAAACGATGCGGGGGGTGGCGAGGAAATTGAAGTTCATCATGGTCTCCGGGGTATTCAGGCGGCAGCGGCGTCGCGGATCATGTTGCGAGCGATCAGCACCTGCTGAATCTGGGTGGTGCCTTCGTAGATGCGGAACAGCCGCACATCGCGGTAAAACCGTTCCACCGCATATTCAGCCATATAGCCCGCGCCGCCGTGGATCTGCACCGCCCGGTCAGCCACCCGGCCCACCATTTCAGAGGCATACATCTTGCAGCAGGCCGCATCGGTGGACACGTTCACCCCGGCATCCTTACGGCGCGCGGTTTCCTCGATCATGCAGCGGGCGGCAAAGGCTTCGGTGCGGCTGTCGGCGAGCATGGCTTGGATCAGCTGCTTTTCGGCGATGGGTTCACCGAACTGGCGGCGCTCCATCGCATAGGCGAGCGCATCGCGGATCAGTCGTTCGGCCGCGCCGACGCAAACCGCCGAGATATGCAGACGGCCCCGGTCCAGCACCTTCATCGCGGTCTTGAAGCCTTGGTTTTCCCGCGCCGGACCGCCGATGATATTGGCGGCGGGCACGCGCACATCTTCAAGGATCACGTCGCAGGTATGTGACCCCTTCTGACCCATCTTCTTGTCAGGCTGGCCCAGCGACAGGCCCGGCGTTCCGGCCTCGACGATAAAGGCGCTGACGCCCGACGAGCCCTTTACCTCCGGATTGGTGCGGGCAAAAACCGTAAAGACATCGGCGCGCGGCGCGTTGGTGATATAGCGCTTGGTGCCGTTCAGGATGAAATCGTCGCCATCCCGCCGCGCCGTGGTGCGCAAGCTGCCTGCGTCCGACCCCGCATCCGGTTCGGTCAGCGCAAACGACGCGATCATGTCGCCCGAGGCCAAAGACGGCAGATATTTCGCCTTCTGTTCGACGGTGCCGTCGATGATGATGCCTTGCGACCCGATGCCGTTGTTGGTGCCAACCAAGGACCGGAACACCGGCGAGGTCTGCCCCAGCACGAAGGCGGCCTGCACCTCTTCGGCCATGGTCAGGCCAAGCCCGCCGTATTCTTCCGGGATCGACATGCCGAACAGCCCCATCTCGCGGATTTCCTGCACCAGCGCGGGCGGGATCGCGTCATCGTCGGCGACCAGCGCCTCGTTGGGGATCAGGCGGTCCTTCACAAAGCGGTCAAGCGCATCGAGGAACTGGGCGAGGGTATCGGGATCAAGGGCCATGGTCTTCTCTGATTTCAGGGGGCTATCGCCGCCACGCGGCGGACAAGGTCGATCAGGCGGGGCGCGACATCGCTTTCGATCCGGTCGCGCGTCAGGGTTGCAGAGGGGCCGCCGCAGTTGAACGCCACGATGGGCGAGCCATCGCGCGGCACGAAGGGCACCGCCACGGCGTTCACGTCGCGCTTCCATTCGGTGTAGGACGTGCAGTAGCCACGGGTCTGATAATCCTCGATTGCCGAGTCGATCCCCGGCTGGACGTTGACCCAGTTATCGCCTTCATGCGCGCGCACGGCATCGATCAGGCGGGCACGTTCGGCGGGCGGATGCGCGGCAATGCAGGCACGCCCCACGGCGGTCGTCGCCAGCTTGATATGCGCGCCGACCTCGATGGCAAGGGTCACGGCGTTCGACCCCTTGCAGCGTTCCAGATAGACCATCGACAAGCGGTCGCGGCTGGCAATCGCCACCGGCATGCCGGTGTAATCGGCCAGTTCCTGCATGTAGGGTTTGGCCAGTTGCAGCAGCGGCATGCCGGCAAGGCAGGAAAACCCCAGCGACAGCACCGGCGGTGCAAGCTGATAGCGGGCGGTGTCGGGATTGTAGCTAAGGTATTCCAGCTTGTGCAGCGTATAGGTCAGCCGCGACACGGTGGATTTGCTGAGCCCTGTGCGTTCCGACAGGTCGCGGTTGCCAAGCGATTCACCCTCGCGGCGGAAGGCGCGCAACAGTTCCAAGCCACGCGCCAAGGCCGCCACGAAGTCGCGGTCCTGATCGTCATCTTCGGATCGTTCCTTCCTTGGCCGCACGGCGCCCCCCATCCAATGCTGCATCTTGAAACCTATCTAATCCGAAGCTATCGTCGCCGTCAATACTGCGGAATAGTTTTCCGCATAGAGGAATACAAGCGCAGCCCGCTTGATCCCGCTGGCATCAGGAAACGGCGGCTGCGCAGCTTGGCGAGGAGATTAAGGCGATGAAAGACATGAATTATCCGCAGATGCGGCACCTGATCGGCAAGGACTGGGTTGCGGTCGCAACCGATACCGACCGCGCCATCATCAACCCGGCAAACGGCACCGAGATTGGCCGAATCCCCCAGGCCACCGCCGAGGATCTGCAGCTTGCCGTGCACCGCGCCGAATCAGCTTTCGCGCAGTGGAAGCACCGCTCGCCCACCGATCGCGGTGCAATCCTGCGCCGGTTTGCCGATCTTCTGCGGCAAAATGATGCGCTGATTGCCCGCTGGATCACGCTGGACGAAGGCAAACCGCTGGCGGAAGCCTTGGTCGAAGTGCGCTCCTCTGCCGACCATGTCGATTGGCACGCCGAAGAATGCCGCCGCATCTATGGCCGCATCGTGCCGTCGCGCAACCCGACCGTGCAGCAACTGGTGGTGCGCGAACCGATGGGCGTCTGCCTTGCGATCACGCCTTGGAACTTCCCGCTCAGCCAAGCGGTACGCAAGGTTGCTGCCGCTTTGGCGTCGGGCTGCACCATGATCCTGAAAGCACCGGCAGAGGCACCGGCGGGCTGCTTTGCGATTGCGCATTTTCTGCAGGAAGCCGGTTTGCCCGAAGGCTGTCTGAACCTGATCTTCGGCAATTCGGCGTTTATTTCCAGCACGCTGATCGCCCATCCGACGGTGCGCAAGATCACCTTCACCGGCTCGGTCGAAGTGGGCAAGCACCTTGGCGCGCTGGCGGGTCAGTATATGAAGCGGGCCACGATGGAACTGGGCGGCCATGCGCCGGTGCTGGTGTTCGACGATGCCGATGCCGAGGCCGCCGCCCGCGCTTTGGCGGCGAACAAGCTGCGCAATGCCGGTCAGGTTTGCATCTCGCCGACGCGGTTCTTTGTGCAGCAAGGCATTCATGACCGCTTTCTGGCCGAACTCGTCTCGGCTTTTGAGAAGGTGAAGGTCGGCGATGGTCTGGCTGAAGGCACCCAGATGGGGCCGCTTTGCCATGCGGGCCGCGTCACCGCGATGGAAAAGCTGGTTGAAGATGCCCGCGCGAACGGTGCCGAGGTGCTGACGGGTGGCACAAGGATCGGCAACAGCGGCAGCTTCTATGCGCCGACGATTGTGAATACCCCCGATGACAGCATTGCGCTGATGCGCGAAGAACCCTTCGGCCCTGTCGCTGTGGTATCGCCCTTCCGCAGCATCGAGGATGGGCTGGCCCGCGCCAATGGCCTGCCCTTTGGCCTTGCCTCTTACATCTTCACCAATTCGCTGGAGCGTGCCGATCAGGCCGCAGCGGGTTTGCAGGCGGGGATGGTCAGCATCAACCACTTTGGCCTCGCCCTGCCCGAGACGCCGTTCGGCGGTGTGCGCGACAGCGGTTATGGCAGCGAAGGCGGCACCGAAACCTTTGACGGCTATCTGTCCACCAAATTCATCTCGCGCAATTCTGCGCCAGTGCGGTGAGGGCTGGCATGTCTGTTGATCTGGAAATACGGGACGGCGCGGCCATCCTGACCATAAACAATCCGCCGCTGAACCTGATCAGCGCCGAGGTGCGGGCCGGTCTGCTGCGCGGCATGCAACACGCGGTTGCCCAAGGCGCAACGCGGCTGATCATCACCGGGGCGGGCAAAACCTTTGTCGCCGGGGCGGATGCGAAAGAATTCGGCCAGCCCCCGGTGGCACCGCATCTGAACGATGTGCTGCTGCATCTGGCGCAATTGCCGATCCCGACGATTGCGGCGATCAACGGCGTGGCTTTGGGCGGTGGGCTGGAGATTGCGCTGGCCTGCCGCGCGCGCATTGCTGCCCCGGTTGCGCAGCTTGGCCTACCCGAGGTGAGCTTGGGTCTGGTGCCGGGCGCGGGCGGCACGCAGCGCCTGCCACGGCTGGTCGGCATCAAGGCCGCGCTGGATATGATTGTGAACGGCAAAGCGGTGATGGCGGCAAAGGGCCTGGCCTTGGGTCTGGTCGATCAACTGGCCGATGACCCGCTTGCTGCCGCGCTGACCTATGACAGTGCAGGGCAAGTGCCGGACCTGCGGCCTGCCCCGCTTGCGGACGATGCTGCGGTAGCGGCGATGCAGGTCCATGCGGCGCGGCGGCTGACGGGCCATATCGCCCCTCCGGTCGCCATTGATCTTGTCGCCGCCAGCGCCACCCTGCCGCTGGCGGCGGCACTGCTGCGCGAACGGGCCGCGTTTCTTGACCTGCGCGCCTCGGAGCAGGCCCGCGCCTTGCGGCATGTGTTCTTTGCCGAGCGGGCGGCGGGCAACAAGGGCCGGGATTATCCCAAGCCCGCGCGTGATATCGCTTCGGCCATCGTGGTGGGCGGCGGCAACATGGGCGCGGCCATCGCCTATGCGCTGGCGACTGCGGGTATTGCCGTGACAGTGGTAGAACGCGACGCCGAAGCGGCGGGCCGCGCCGAAGATAACTTGCGCGCACTGGTGGATCAGGGCGTCAGTCGCGGCACTCTGTCGGTTGCCAAAGGCGAAGCGATCCAGCGGCGGTTGGTGGCTGTGGTCGGCTATGGCAATCTGCCGCCCGCCGATCTGGCCATCGAGGCCGCGTTCGAGGATTTCGAAGTCAAGCGCGCAATCTTTGCCGAACTCGAATCCGTTCTGTCGCCCGAAACCATTCTGGCCACCAACACCTCTTATCTGGATGTGAACCGGCTTGCCGATCACCTGAAATACCCGTCGCGGTTTGTCGGTCTGCATTTCTTCAGCCCGGCGCATATCATGAAGCTGCTTGAAATCGTCAAGGGCGACCGCACCTCGGGCGAAACGCTTGGGGCGGGGTTTGCGCTGGCGCGGCGGCTGGGGAAAATTCCGGTGCTGTCCGGCGTCTGTGACGGTTTCATCGGCAACCGCATCCTGACCCGCAATCGCAAGGCGGCGAACCGGCTGCTGGCCGAAGGCGCGCTACCCAATCAGATCGACGCCGCGATGCAGGGTTTTGGCATGGCGATGGGCCCCTTTGCGGCGCAAGACATGTCTGGCCTTGATATCGCCTATGCCAACCTCAAGCGCCAGAACCTTGCCGCAAACGCCCAACACGTTCCGCTGGTCGAGCGTCTGGTTGAAGATCACAAACGGCTTGGCCGCAAGACCGGCGCGGGGTGGTATGACTATGCGACCGACGGCAAGCCGGTGGCGTCCGATCTGGTCGCGGCAGAAATCCGCAAGGTTGCCGCTAAGCTGGCGCTGACGCAGCACAGCTTCACCGCCGAGGACATCGTGCAGCGGATCACGCTGGCCATGATCGCCGAAGCCTGCGCCATTCTGGACGAAGGCATTGCCGAAAAGCCGCAGGATATTGATCTGGTGCTGGTGCATGGCTACGGCTTTCCGCGCTGGCGGGGCGGCTTGATGCACCATGCAGACAGCCTTGGCCTGCCCGATCTTGTGGCGCGTTATGCGGCATGGGCCAAGGCCGATCCGATCAATTGGGCCGTGCCGCCGCTGCTGTCGCGGCTGGCCGCAGACGGCTTGACCCTCGACAGTCTGAACGCAGCAAAAGACCAAGCCTGAAAGCCGCGCACCCAGACCGCCCTTGCGCCCCGGCTGCAAAGACCGGGGCGTTTTCATGCCGGTCGCGCGCGCCCCGGCGGCGAAACAGCAAGAACATGCAACGCATCAAGCAAACACGTTCAATACGGCAGCGGATGCTGGCGGTAACGTCAGAAGATCGGGCATGCCGCGATCTTCCCACCCATCGAGCCATCGGCGCAGCGGGATCGAGGCCGACCAGAACGCCACTTTTGGAGGATGAAATGGCAATCAGCAAAGAAGCCGACACACTGCGCGCGCTCTACCAGAGCTGGACCGACCAGATGGTCGCAAACCCGAACCTGACGATTGCGAACCTGCGCAGCATGTTCGACGCATGGGGCCAGCCGGCGCTGGAACCGGCAAGCGTGACCTACAAAAGCGACCACCTTGGCGGGGTCGAAGCGATCTGGGCGCTGCCCGTTGGTGCGGATACCTCGCGCGTCATCGTCTACACCCATGGCGGCGGCTTTGCTGTGGGGTCTGCCGACAGCCACCGCAAGATGGCCGGGCATCTGGCCAGGGCGCTGGGCGTGACCGCCTGCATCCTGCACTATCGCCGCGCGCCGGAACATGCCTTCCCCGCCCAGATCGAAGACGCGGTGGCTGCCTACAAGGCGCTGCTGGCCAAGGGCTATGAAGCGAAAAACCTGCTGACCGCAGGCGACAGTGCCGGTGGCAACCTAGCCGTTGCCTCTGTGCTGAAGTTCCGCGATCTGGGCCTGCCGCTGCCGGGGGCCGTGATTGCCTATTCGCCGTGGCTGGATATGGCGCTGCGCGGCAAGACGCTGGAAACCAATGCGGCAACCGACGCGCTGGTCGGCAAGCCGATCCTTGAGGCGATGGCAGGTATGTTCCTCAGCGGTGCGACCGATCCGCTGAACCCGCTTGCCAACCCGTTGGAGAACGATTTCAAGGGCTTCCCGCCGCTTTACATCACCTGTGGCGGCGCAGAGACGCTGCAAAGCGATTCGGAATCGCTGTTCGCCAAGGCCAAGGCGCAAGGCGTCAACGTCGCGCTGTCGGTGGTGCCGGGCATGCAGCACGTCTTCCCGGCTCTGTCGGGCCGCGCCCCCGAAGCCGATCAGGAACTGGCCCGCATCGCCGCCTGGTATCGCGCACTGTGATCTGACCTTAGCCCGCGTCGCCTGACGGCGCGGTGCAATCTTACCCATCAAGACAGTCAAACCGGCCCCTCACCTGCTTTCAGCGGGACGGTGGAGCCATGCTCTGGGAGGAGTAACATGACCAAATCGCTTGAAACCACCAAAACCAAAGGCGCCGATTTTGACGCCGTTGTCATCGGCGCGGGCTTTGGCGGCCTGTATTCCGTCTACAAACTGCGCAACGAACAGGGCCTGAACGTCAAAGGCTATGACAGCGCCGCAGATGTGGGTGGCACCTGGTTCTGGAACCGCTATCCCGGCGCGCTGTCGGATACCGAAAGCTATGTCTACCGCTATTCCTTCAGCGGCGAGCTGCTGCAAAAGGGCCGCTGGAAGACCCGCTATCTGACCCAGCCCGAAATTCTGTCCTACATGAACGAGGTCGCCGATACCTACGATCTGCGCCGCAGCTTCCAGTTCAACACCCGCGTCACCGCCACCCATTTCAACGATGAAACCGGGCTGTGGCACGTGACCGATGACAAAGGCCAGACCGTTACCGCGAAATATCTGATCACCGGGCTTGGCCTGCTGTCGGCCACCAATACGCCGAAATACAAGGGCATCGACAGCTTCAAGGGCAAGATCATGCATACCGGCGCATGGGCTGAAGGCGTCGATCTGGCGGGCAAGCGCGTCGGCGTGATCGGCACCGGATCGACCGGCGTGCAGGTCATCACCGCCACCGCCCCGGTTGCCAGCCAGCTGACGGTGTTCCAACGCTCGCCGCAATATGTCGTGCCGATTGGCAACACCCCGCAGGATGAATCGACCATCGCCGCGCAGAAAGCCAACTATGATGCGATCTGGAAGCAGGTGAAATCGTCGGTCGTGGCGTTTGGTTTTGAAGAAAGCGCCATCCCGGCGGAAACCGCCTCGCAGGCAGAACGCGACCGCGTGTTCGAGGCGGCATGGCAGCGCGGCGGCGGCTTTTACTTCATGTTCGGCACCTTCTGCGACATCGCCACCAGCCAGATCGCCAATGACGCGGCGGCGGATTTCATCAAGAAGAAGATCAGCCAGATCGTGAAAGACCCCGAAACCGCGCAAAAGCTGATGCCGCGTGACATCTACGCCAAGCGGCCCCTGTGCGGGAACAACTATTACGAGGTCTACAACCGCCCCAACGTGACGCTGGCCGATGTGAAGGCCGATCCGATTGCCGAATTCACCCCGACCGGGATTCGTCTGGCCAGCGGTGCCGAGCATGATCTGGACGTGGTGATTTTCGCCACCGGCTTTGACGCGGTGGACGGGAACTACACCAAGATGGACATGCGCGGCCGTGGCGGTGTGACCATGCGCGACAAGTGGAAAGATGGCCCGCTTGGCTATCTGGGCATGATGGAGACGGATTTCCCGAACCTGTTCATGATCCTTGGCCCCAACGGCCCGTTCACCAACCTGCCGCCCAGCATCGAGACGCAGGTGGAATGGATCGCCGACACCGTCAAGATGATGGAGTCCAAGGGCCTGTGCTGCATCGAACCGACCGAGGCCGCCCGTGACGAATGGGGCGATCTGTGCCGGACGATTGCCGACATGACCCTTTTCCCCAAGGCCGAAAGCTGGATCTTCGGCGCCAACATTCCCGGCAAGAAGAATGCCGTGATGTTCTACATGGCCGGTCTCGGCAACTACCGCAACGCGATCAACGCGGTGAAGGATGCCGGCTACCAGACCATGATCTTCGACCGCGAAATGGCCTTGGCCTGACGCGCTGGCCGAGGGGGGAGGCCCCTCGGCCACAGTGTGTTGCAACGAAAACCGTAGAATTAAGGGAGAGAGTCTATGGGACATGTATCTGGTAAGGTTGCCTTGGTGACAGGCGGCGCGATGGGGATGGGCAAATCCCACTCCGAACTTCTGGCCCGCGAAGGCGCGCATGTTTTCGTTACCGACCGCGATGCCGTCGCTGGGGAAGCCGTGGCCAAGGCCATCGTGGCCGCAGGCGGCAAGGCCGATTTGATCCCGCATGATGTGACCAGCGAGGCCGATTGGACCAATGCCATCGCGACCGTGCGTGCCAAAGCCGGGCAGCTGGATATTCTGGTCAACAACGCCGGCATCCTGATCCTGAAGCCGCTGCACGAAACCTCGCCGGAAGAGTTTGATCTGACGATGAACGTCAACGTCAAGGGCGTCTATCTGGGCATCCGCGCAGCGGTGCCCTTGCTGAAGGAGTCTGGCAAGGCTTCAATCATCAACATCTCGTCGATCTACGGCATTGTCGGGGCGGCGATGGCGGGGGCCTATATCGGCTCCAAGGGCGCGGTGCGGATGCTGACCAAATCCTGCGCGGTCGATCTGGCCGATTTCGGCATCCGGGTGAACTCGATCCATCCCGGTGTGATCGACACGCCGATGACCAAAGACCTGCTGCATGCAGACCCGGCGATCCGGCAGGCCATTCTGGGGGCAACGTTGCTGAAGCGCCCCAGCCAGCCGGTGGAAGTGTCGAACGCCGTGCTGTTCCTGGCATCGGACGAGTCGTCCTTCGTGCACGGTGCCGAGATCGTGGTGGATGGCGGCTACATCGCCAACTGACCGCCGCATCTTTATGCGCTGGTCAGCCTATTTCGACCTGAACCTCAAGGAATGTCGCCGCATCCGTGGCGACATTCCGCGTGATTGCCGTCAGCCCCGATCAAAGACGCGGCGGCTGGTACGCTCCACAGCTCCAGACCGCTTCAAAGCATGAAATCACCGCTCGTCAGCCCGGATACCAGACCGATATCAATGGTGAAATCAGCCTGCCCATCACCGTTGACATCACCTCTTACCAGACCACCCGCATAGCGAAGCTGGCCTGCAACAGAAGTAAACTGCGCAGCGCCGATGAAGTTGAAACTCTGGTTCCCGGCAGCATTCGCATTCGCATCGATGCCGACCAGATAGATATGGTCGATCCCGACCTGAAAGTCGGTGATCCGGTCATCGCCCACGTCACCGCTGGCTTCCGCAACCGTGCCAAAAATAAACAGGTCAGCACCAGCTCCACCGGTGACAACATCTGTTCCGCGACCGCCGCGCAAATGATCGCTGCCATTGCCGCCATACAAATGATCGCGACCGTCCCCACCATACAGCCGGTCGTTTCCGTCATTGCCGCGCAGAATGTCGGCCCCGGCCCCGGTTGTCAGCCTGTCATTCCCGCTTCCCGTGACAATGGTAAAGCTTTCGCTGGCCTGAAAATCAACAAAGCTGCCAGCCTGATCGGCGATGTGGCCGACATAGCCGGTCAGGCCGTTGCCGCCGGTAATGCCGCCAGTCACGTTGGTCGACTTGGCCGCATAATCAATAATCAGTCGGTCAGCCCCAGCGCCAGCATTGACGCTGTCGGCCCCACCCATGACGTAAATGCGATCCGCCCCGGCGCCAGACACGATGGTATCGGCACCGGTGCCCGTAAAGATGAAGTCTGCACCAGCCCCGGTTGTGACGGTATTGGCACCGTGGCCCGCACGAATGGTATTGCCACCATCAAGCGCGGTGATGGTATCGGCAGACCCGCCACCGCTGATGTTATTACGGCCCTGGCCCGCCGAAACAGTGGACGCACCCGCGCCGGTCCTGATGATATCGTTGCCTGCACCAGTGGTGATCGTATCAGTGCCCGCCCCGGTGAGGATGGTGAAATGTTCAATCGTTCCCGAGGTGATCGTAACAGTTCGCCCGCCGCCGCCCGCTTCGCTGAAGTTGGAGGTGCTGTCGCCAGTGACGGCCCCGGTCGCCTGACGATAATCAACAATCAGACGATCAACGCCAAGGCCGCCGTCCACCGCATCAACGCCATTGCTGACAAGGATCACATTGTTACCGGCATTGCCGACAATGCCATTGCCGTCACCGGCGTCATTGATGCGAATGGGGGCATTGCCTGTCAAAGTGACAGTGGCAATGCCGATACCCAGATTCAGGGTGATGCCCACTGATCCGGCACCGCCATAGATCGTCATGCCGCTATAGGCGATCGTGACAGTTTCGTTGCTGTAGCCAGTCTCCAGACGAATGGTATCACCCGGCCCTGCGGCAAGCATGGCGGCGGCAATGCTGGGGAAGCCGGACGTCGGCCCGACGGTCAAGATGGTCATATCGCTCTCCTGAGGATGCTGGGTGCGGAGAGGACAATCATCTGTGTCGGTCCGGTCAGGCGTTCGTGCTACGCCACTTTTGGCTGAACGACTAACCTTCATCTGGAAGGGCACAGCCATAGGCGCACTCTCGCCTAAGGTGCATCTCGGTAAGATCCCGGCTGCAAAGCCCGACAGACCGGTGGTCAATCCGGGCGACAGGTTGCGGATTTGAACATCGAACCACCCCATCGCAACAGGCCGGCTTCGGGCGGTCTTTTGCTTTTCCGGCCCTTGTTGCGTTGACCCTTTGCCGCCACGGGTCTAATTGCGTCTCAACCCCATTTGCTGTCGCAAACCCTGTAAGGAACGCGCCTTGGCCATTCACCTATACCAGAACGACCTGCCCGACGGGCTGAACCTTGGCCCGGTCGTGGCCATTGATACCGAGACGATGGGCCTGAACCCGATGCGGGACCGGCTATGTCTGGTGCAGCTGTCGTCGGGCGATGGCAATGCACATCTGGTGCAGATCGCGCGCGGGCAGAAATCCGCCCCCAATCTGGAACGGTTGCTGACCGATCCGGGCGTGATCAAGCTGTTCCACTTTGGCCGCTTTGACATTGCCGCGATGAAGCAGGCGTTTGGTGTCACCACCGCGCCTGTCTGGTGCACCAAGGTCGCCGCCAAGCTGGTGCGCACCTTTACCGACCGGCACGGGCTGAAATACCTGCTGAATGAACTGGTCGGCGTCGATGTGTCCAAGCAGCAGCAAACCTCGGATTGGGGGTCGGTGACGCTGTCGGATGCGCAAAAGGAATATGCGGCGTCGGACGTTCTGTATCTGCACAAACTGAAAGCCGCGCTGGAAACGGCGCTGCTGCGCGAAGACCGGATGGATCTGGCGCAGCGCTGCTTTGATTTCCTGCCCACCCGCGCCGAGTTGGATCTTCTGGGATGGGACGAGCCGAATGACCTGTTCCACCACTAAGCCATCGGGCACCAAGCCATCGGGCACCGATTTCCTCGCTACCGGTCGCCGGGTGATCCGGCGCGAGTCAGAGGCTTTGGATATTCTGGCCGATGAGCTGAACGGCTCGTTCGGCCAAGCGGTTGAGATGATCATGGCGGCGACGGGCCGGGTGATCGTGTCGGGCATGGGCAAATCCGGCCATATCGCCCGCAAGATCGCCGCGACCTTCGCCAGCACCGGCACCCCGGCGCAATTCGTGCATCCCGCCGAGGCCAGCCATGGCGATCTGGGCATGGTGATGCAGGGCGATGTGGTGCTGGTGCTGTCCAATTCCGGCGAAACGTCAGAACTGGCCGATATCATCGCCCACACCCGCCGCTTTGGCATCCCGCTGATCGGGGTGGCGGCGCGCGCGGGCAGCACGCTGCTGCGGCAATCCGATGTGGCGATCTTGTTGCCGCAAGCCCCCGAGGCCTGTGAAACCGGGATCGTGCCGACCACCTCCACCACGATGACGCTGGCGCTGGGCGATGCCTTGGCGATTGCCCTGATGGAACACCGCGCCTTCACCCCCGAACATTTCCGCGTCTTTCATCCCGGCGGCAAGCTGGGCGCAAAACTGCTGCGGGTGCGTGACCTGATGCACGCCGATCTGCCGCTGATCGAAGCCGACCGCCCGATGTCCGAAGCGCTGCTGGCGATCAGCCAGAAGGGCTTTGGCGTGGTCGGCGTCACCGAGGCGGGCGCGCTGGCGGGCATCATCACCGATGGCGACTTGCGGCGGCATATGGACGGGCTGCTGTCGCTGACCGCAGGCGCTGTGATGACGCGCAACCCGCGCACCGTCGCCCCCGAGGCGCTGGCCGAAACCGCCGTCAACCTGATGAACGACCGCATGATCACCTGCCTGTTCGTCGTCGCCCCCGAAGCCCCCGGTCAGGCGCTTGGCATCGTGCATATCCACGACTGTTTGCGCGCGGGCGTGGTCTGATGGCGAAACCGCCGCGCGACAATCTGCACTCGCGGCTGGTGGCGATCCTGAAGGTTGCGCTGCCACTGATTGCACTGGCGCTGCTATCCACGCTGTTCCTGTTTTCACGCAAGATCGACCCCGAAGACGCGATCCCCTATGCCACGGTTGATGTAGAAGACCGCCTGCGCGACCCGAAGATGACCAGCGCAGGCTTTGCCGGCGTGACCAAGGACGGTGCCTCGCTGACATTTTCCGCAGCCGAGGCGCGGCCCGCAGCGAATGGTGGCAGTCTGAAACTGGTGGTCGGCGCGCTGGAGACTCCCGACGGGGTAACGACCGAACTGGCGGCAACGGCGGTGGCGCTGGATACCGCGGCAAAGATGATCGAGCTGACGGATGGCGCCGAGCTGCGCGCCTCCAACGGCTATGTGGTGCAGGCGCAGGGGCTGGGCGTGGCGACCGACCGCACCTATATCGAAAGCCGCGGCGCGGTCAGCGCGCAAGGCCCGGTGGGGCAGTTGACCGCCGACCATATGCTGCTTTCGCAACAGGGCGATGCCGGCCCTTATCTTCTGGTTTTCAACGGCAAGGTGCGGCTGCTATACCAACCGCAGAGATGACAGGATTTCCTGATGATATTGCGTAATATTGCCCATTCCGCCTTGCTGGTTCTGGCCTTGGCACAAGCCGCCGTGGCCCAGAATTCCGATGTTGCCTTTGGTGGCCTGAAGGGCGACCCGACCGCCGAGATTGAAATGAACGCCGATACGCTGACGGTCAGTCAGGCTGACGGGCAAGCGGTGTTTTCCGGCAATGTCGTGGTGTCGCAGGGCGTAATGAAGCTCTCCGCCGCCGAGGTGCGGGTGGAATATGGCGCGGATAAATCCAGCATCGACAAGCTTTACGCCACCGGCAACGTGCTGTTGGTCAATGCCACCGATGCGGCGCAAGCTGATCAGGCGATCTATACCATTGCGACGGGCGAGGTGGTGATGACCGGCAACGTGCTGCTGACCCAAGGTGCGGCGGCGATGTCGGCGCAAAAGCTGGTGATAGATCTGAAAACCGGCACCGGCCGGATGGAAGGTCGGGTGAAAACCACTTTCACGCCGGGGAAGAACTGATGCCCGATCTGACCGTCACCGATGGCGATGCGGGCCTGTCGATCCGGCATATCCGCAAAAGCTACAAGCGCCGGCCGGTGATCCGCGATGTGTCGCTGCACCTGAACAGGGGCGAGGTCGTGGCACTGCTGGGGCCGAACGGTTGTGGCAAGACCACGATGTTTTACACCATCGCCGGGCTGGTGACGCCGGAAAGCGGACAGGTGATGATTGACGGCCGCGATGTGACCGCGCTGCCGATGTATCGCCGCGCCCGGCTGGGCATCGGCTATCTGCCGCAAGAGGTGTCGATCTTTCGCGGCCTGTCGGTGGAAGACAACATCCTTGCCGTGCTGGAAATCCGCGAACCCGATCACCACAAGCGGCGTGAGCGGCTGGAAGAGCTGCTGTCGGAATTTTCCATCACCCACCTGCGCCGCGCGCCCGCACTGGCGCTGTCGGGTGGCGAACGGCGCCGAGTCGAAATCGCCCGCTGTCTGGCCGCCGATCCGAAATATCTGCTGCTGGACGAACCCTTCGCCGGGGTGGACCCGATCGCGGTGGGGGAAATCCGCCACCTTGTCCACGATCTGAAATCGCGCGGCATCGGTGTGCTGATCACCGACCATAACGTGCGCGAAACACTAGAGATCGTGGATCGCGCTTATATCCTCCACGATGGCGTGGTGCTGAAAACCGGCACCACCGACGAAATCGTGCAGGATGAAATGGTGCGGCGTGTTTATCTGGGCGAGAATTTCCGCATCATTTAACTCATTTCCTTCTGCGCTGTTGACAAGTGGTCCTAGGCATCCCCAAATACTAAGGATGCGAGCCCATTGCGCCTTGCCTTTCCAGACCGAAGCGGCCACCCAACGGCCCCGCGACTGGTGGCAATTGGCCTCGCTAACCCCACGAAAAACAAGAAAAGTCAACCCTTCCGTGTGCAACGGAAGACTGTGACCTTACGCGCAAAAGGAGGCATCATGCGCTACCAGATCAGCGGAAAACAGATTGATATCGGCGAGGCCCTTCAGACCCATGTGAAGGCCGAATTGGGCGAGGTGGTAGAGAAATATGCCCAGCGCCCTACCGAGGCCATCATCGTCTTTTCCAAGTCGGCGCATGAATATGTTTGCGAAGCCGTGATCCACCTGTCCACCGGGCTGAACGCGCAGGCCAAGGGCCACGCCACCGAAATTTATGCGGCTTTCGAATCCTGCCGCGAAAAGATGGACAAGCAGTTGCGCCGTTACAAGCGCCGCATCCGCAACCATCACCAGAACCGTCCGGAACCTGTTGAATTCGGCGGGGCCTCGTCCTATATCCTCGCGCCAACCGAGGAGCCGGAAGACGACGACATTGGCGTTCCGCAGCCGATCATCATTGCCGAGATGGAAACCAAAATTCCGTCGATCACCGTGGGTGAGGCCGTGATGCAGCTGGAACTGTCTGGTCAGAAATTTCTGGTGTTCCGCAATGAAGGACATGCGGGCGTGAACGTCGTATACCGTCGCGATGACGGGAATATCGGCTGGATCGACCCGCGTAACAGCAAATAACGTAGCCCAAGGGCTGCGGAAGGACGGATCGCCGGATGGACCTTTCTAAACTGTTGATACCGGGGGCCGTCCGGGTTCTGGGCCAGTTGACCAGCAAAAAGCGCCTCTTCCAGGAACTGGGAGAGGTTGCCGCGCAGGCTTATGGCCTGTCTTCGGCGATTTGCGTCGATGGCTTGCAGGAGCGCGAAAGCCTCGGTCCAACCGGGGTGGGCAACGGCATCGCCCTGCCCCACGCCCGGCTTGAAGAAATGGACCGCATCATCGGTGTGTTCATCCGGTTGGAAAAGCCGCTGGATTACGAAAGCGTTGATCGGCAGCCGGTGGACCTGATCTTTGGTCTGTTTGCCCCCAAGGATTCCGGGGTGGAACATCTGAAAGCGCTGGCGCTGGTGTCGCGCACCATGCGCGATCCGGGCATCTGCGCCAAACTGCGCGCCAATGCCGACCCGGACAAGCTGTATGCCATCCTGACCGAGGCGCGCACGCCGCAGGTCGCAGCGTAAGCTGCTTCAGCGCCGCCATTCCTGAAAGCCGAACGCCTCGTAATCACGCCAATAGGCTTCAAAGCCAAACTCCTCCAGATCGGGGCCGTAAAGATCGGCCAAGGCATAGGGCGGACTTTCCGGCTCGCGCGGCAGCGGGTTTGCCGCAATGCCGGTTTCAGCCGCCAGAAAGCCCAGCCCTTCGGCCAACCGATCTTCGCGCAGCAGATGATCAGGGGCCTGCAACTGGCCAAACCCCTGTAACAGCGCGCCCTGAGTGGCAATCTGCGGCGGCATTTTCAGCCCGGTGCGCCCGTTCAGCATATGCCGCGACAATTCCAGAAACACCTTGAACCCGGCGCGGAATTCATCGGCGCTGGCAAAGCCCTGCCCCTTCGGCGGCAAGATGAACTTGTGCACCTCGGCCAGATGCAGCCGCAGTTCGGGCATCCAGTCCTTTTCCAGATAGTCGCAATAGGCGGCATAGGCACGGGCCAGCGGGTGCCGCAGCACGGCAAAGCTGCGCAGCCCCGGATGCGCCACCTTCCACTTGCGCAGGCTTTGCCGATCAAACCCCGGCAGCAGCGCACCATAGCTTTGCAGCCACTTGCGCAACCGCGCTTCCGGCCCGGATTTCAGCGGCATGAACAGCAACGGCGCGCCTTCCGACGCGACATACTGTGGCACCGCCGCTTGTCGTCTCGGCTCAAAGTTCGGGGTGTGATGGATGCTGAACCAATCGACCCTGGCCAGACCGGCCTGCATTTCCTTGGGGTTCAATACCTTGTCGGCCACAGCCTCGGGGTTTTGCTTTTTGAAATCGAAGTTCAGTTTCGGCAGCCGCGCCTCGACACCCAAAAACGCCGCCAGCCCGTTCAGAACCTCCAGGTCCAGCACGTCATCGTAATCAATGTAGAACGCGGTCTGGCCGCTGATCTGCAAGCGATGCACCAGCTTGCGCTGAAACGCTTGCGTCGCGTCCAGCCGCGCCTGAAACTCTGCCAGATCAAACCGCGGCCGCACGGTTTGCAGGTGTTTGGTATCTGCCAGCCACCACTGATCGGATTCGGTGGCGATCTTCCAGCTGATGTAGCTTTCCAGCTGATTGCGGGTCAGAATGATCTTGGCGCAGGTCGGGTCATCGACCACCAGATCGAACACCCGCGCGTCGTGATCCGAGAAAAACCGAAACCCCGCCAGCCCCTTGGTATGCGCCCGCATCGACCGCAGAAAGCTGGCCGGATCTGCATCGCGCGCCGCAAGGCTGAAGCCGAACAGCCCGTCATTCCCCTCGCCGCCGATCAGATAGGGGTTGAACGCCTCACCATAGCTGTGGACGCCCGGCAACTGGTTGATATTGGCCTCCAGAAAGTTGGAGCCGGTGCGCATTTCAGCGAAAATCACGAAAGAGGTAAACCGGCCCACGTCACTTCACCAGATAAGGGCGACCACGCCGCGAGGTGGTGCCGCGCGGGTCATCGCCGGTCGGAAAATCGCCCATCAGCACCGGCTGCATGCCCTGATTGCGCAAGTTCTGCAAAAACTGGCCAAAGCCGGTCAGGTCGGCCAGCCGTGGTGCCTCGGTCAGCCGCCGCATCGCGCGCGGGCTGATCTCATCGACGATGGTTTGCAGCGGCTCCATCGGGTTTTCCACAAATTCGGCCAGCGCCCAGGTGCGCACCCGCGCCTTGACCCAAGGGCTGCGCAGGGTGTTCAGAAATTCAGCCTCGATCTTTTGCAGCCGTGCCGCTTCTTTGCGGATTTCACCGAAATTGCTGTTGGCATGAAACAACGGAATAGCCCAAGCCCCTGAAATCACAGAGATCTGCGCGTTCGGATCGCCCGCGATGAAATGGCCCAAAGCCTGATTGTCAGCGGGGCCAAACTGAAAACACTGGCGCTCGCCGCGGGTATTCCAGATCAGGTTGGTCAGAAACGAGGTCGGATTGTAATCGCGCATCGCGGCACTGTCGCACAGCGCGCCGTTGTAAATCTTTTCGCCGCCCGCGAACTGCACCCGAGTTTCGGCGAACAGATGGCCATGCACGCGAGTGCCGGTGGCCTTGCCCAGCCAGATTTCAAAATTCTCGAACAGATCGGCAAAACCTTCGAACACTGAATAGGGCGCTGCAGTGCGACCGTTTTCCCAGTTTTCGTTGGGGTGGCGCGATTGCATGTAAAGGCCGGCACGGCCCTTGGTGCGGCGCTCCACCGCCTTGGCAAACAACCGGTCGATCTTGCCGGGGTTAGGCTCTGCCACCGCCTGCGCGCCGCCGTCACCGGACAGGAAGGTTTTATACAGCCGGTCGGCATGCGGCCAGATCTTGCGGGCAACAAAGCAATCCGACCGGCGCAGCAGTTGCAGATGGTCATCGTAAAAGATGTGCGGTTTGCCCTGAAAGTCGAACTTCGACAGCGTCAGCGACCGGCTTTCAACATTGGCCGAAACCTGCCGCACCAGCGTCTGAAAATAGCTTTCATCGGGTATCCAGACGCGGCGGAAATAACGGTCAATCTCGGCGCGTTCGGGGTTTTCCAGAATGGCGGACAGGGTTTGCCGGGTCAGGCACCACCACTGGCTGCCCAGATGCGGCACCACGCCAGCCGGAATGCGGCGGCGGAAATGCAGGCGGCGTTGCAGCCGCACATAGCCATCAAACAGCCGACGCTGCTTGCGCCAACTGAACGGGAATCGCAGGGTAAAGCGTTCGACATCCAGCCCGCCGATCGTCCAGCCAACATCTTCGGTGGTGACAGATTCGATGAAATCGGTGCGCGGGCGTTCGGCCAGATAGGCCAGCAATTCATCCACCGGGCGCAGCGGCAGGCAAGAGCCAGAGGCCAGATAGACGTGCCGCACCGCCGGAAAATCGCGCAGCATGATGGTGCTGGCCTCTTGCGTGGCCGCGACGATGCCCCAGGTGCCCCATTCGCAGGCATGGCGGCCGGAAAAGCGGATATTTGGCAGATCGGCCAAAGACTTGACCATGCCATCATAGGCCTTGCGCTTGACCCGGTAATCAACGTGGATGACCACCGGGCAGTCGCGCTCGGCCCAATGCCGCGCCACCTGCGACGCCCGGTCCAGCGCTGTGTGGCACAGCATGACAAAGCCAACCGTCATGCCCAGTTGCCCTTGGACATCAGCCCCAGAATTTCAAGCTGGCGCCAGTTGATGTATTTCTCGCTCCACTTGCACCACAGATCGGGCTGCGTGCTGATCCCGGCGCGATAGGCGCGGTATTCGTGGCTGTTGGCGTAATGTTGGCGACGTTCCATCTCTTCCTCGGCCTTATGGGCAAAGGTATCGAGAAACTTGGCATGAAGAAGGCAACCCGAGGCTTTTTCGCCGCCCCATTCATCATAAACCTGATTAAGCCCGCGCGGCAGCAACATATGCGTCGAGGATACATAGGCGTAATCACGATCCCATTTCACCAGCGGAATCTTGTTCAGTGCCGGGGCGCGTTCCGGCAGATCCTGAAAGAACATCCGCATGCGCGGGCCGCCCTGAATCCACAGGTTGCCGTATTTGCGGTTGCGCTGGATCACATAATTGCCGCTGTCAAAATACGGCGCGATTTCAAACGGGTCCTGGCCTTCGTGATACGGCATCACATCGAACGGGCCCTTGGGATACATGTCCAGCAGCATCGCCGAAAACGACTTGATCGAGGACGCATCCAGCCAGTCGGTCAGCGCCCGTAATGGCCGGGTGTCGCAGAACGGATAGACGAAAAACTCGTCCGGATCGACCACCAGCGTCCAATGGCCGTGGGCGTATTTCATCTGCAGCCAGTTCAGCCAATCCACCCCGAAGCGCGACCGTTTGTAGCTGTGCTTGCTTGTCCACAGTGACACATCCGGCTGCGCGGCCAGATATTCGCGGCTGCCATCGGTGCTGTCATTGTCTACGATCAGGAAATGATTGACGCCAAGGCCGCGGTAATAACGCAGGAAATACGGCAGCCGGACGCGTTCATTGCGCAGGGTGGAAAACAGCAGGATATGGTCGGGCGCAATCAGGTTGGCGCGGTCGATGACCGGACGCAGCTCCCGCCGCTTGCGGAAGGCGCGGATCCTCCAGCGTTTGCGCGCCAGCCGCATGAGATATCGAGAAAAAACGCTCACCTTTACTCTTTCGCCTGCGCTGTTGTCCCGTCGACCGGGTTATCACACCCTTCTTAAGACAATCTTGAAATGATCAGCCCAATTTGGCGGAGTCTTCCGAATGCGTCCCGCCAGTTCTGCCCCCATCAATTCCGTTGTAGCCAACTCGCTGATTGTTTCCAGCCAAGAATAACTGTCTGCGGCATTAAGGTAAACTGCGAAGTCCCCCAGCAACTCGCGGAACACCGGCAGGTCGGCGGCGATGACCGGGGTGCCCAGCGCTGCAGCCTCCAGCGCGGGCAGGCCAAAGCCCTCTGCATGGCTGGGAAACAGCAGCGCCTGCGCACCTTGCAGCAGGCTGGCCACCGCGCCATCGGCAAGGCCGGTCAGTTCCCGCACCGCCGATCCCGGCGGCAGCGCGTCCAGCCGGGCGGCAATCGCCTCATTCGACCAACCGCGCCCGCCGACGATATATAGACGCGGCGGATTCGGCAGCTTTTCCCAGATATCCAGCAGCAGCGCGTGGTTCTTGCGCGGCTCGATGGTGCCCAGAATGACGAAATACGGCGGTTGCGGTGCAAACGGCAAATCCGTGAGCGCGGCCACCGTCACCCCAAGATTGGCGACCACCGCCTCGGGCACCCGGCCCATGCTGGCAAACTGCGCCTCGGTCTTGGCACGGGCGTCGTGGCTGGTATGGATCACCAGATCGGCTTGTTGCGCCACCGTTTCCATCTTGCGACGAAACGGCGCGATCATGTCGGCGCGGGCAAACTCGGGGTGATCGAGCGGAATGGTGTCATGCACCAAGACCGCGATCCGCAGGCCAGCCGCATGAATTTGCCGCAGCGTCCGCCCGTCCAGATTGGCGTGGCCGGTGTTCAGATAGCTGGCACCGGCCGGCAAATACCGCCGCAAACTTTGCGCCAGTCTTGTGCGGGCGATGCGGGCGATGGCCAGACGGCGAATGCCAGCCTCGGCGCGGGCGCGGGCGGGGTCATCGCGGTAGGCCAACCGCCCGATCCAATCGCTGCGGGTCAGGTCCACCCGGCCGTCGCGCAGCGCCGCCATACCAACCCGGTCCAGCAGCAGATAGCCAATCGCCGACCGGATCAGCCCGTAAACCGGGTCCGGCAGCGCCAGCAGATGATCCAGATAGGCGAATTCAACCCGATCAACCCCGGTCATCGGCCCCCGGCCCAGCCGCGACAACAGCCGCGTCAGGTCCAGTAGCCGCGCCGGAACCACCAGTTACTGCGCCGCCTTTTGCAGCGCGATCATGTCGTTCAGATAGGCACCGAATTCTTCGCGCAGATCGGGACGAGCCAGACCAAAGGCCACCGTCGCCTGCAAGAACCCCGCCTTTGATCCACAATCATAGCGCTGGCCACGGAAACGATACCCATAGACCTTGCCGGTCTTGGCTTCTTCGGCAATCGCATCGGTCAACTGAATTTCACCGCCTGTGCCTTGCTTCATTTTATTCAGGTTTATCAGCACCTTGGGCGAAAGAATATAGCGCCCGATCACCGCAAGGTTCGAAGGGGCCTGATCGGCCTTCGGCTTTTCCACCATCCCCTTGGCCTGCACGATAGCGCCCATATCCTCGGCAATATCCAGCACGCCATAGCTGGAGGCCTTGTGCGGCGGCACCTCCATTGCGGCAACCATATTGCCGCCGGTCTGTTCATAGGCTTCCATCATCTGCTGCAAGCAGGGCTTTTCGGCGGCGATCACGTCATCGGGCAGCAGCACCGCGAAAGGTTCGTCGCCGATCAGACGGCGGGCGCACCATACCGCATGGCCCAGACCCAGCGGGCGATTTTGCCGCAAATAGGCAATCGCACCCGAATCCATGTTGGTTTCTTTCAGAATCTCCAACAGCTCATCTTTGCCCGCTTTACGCAGAGTGTTTTCCAGCTCGGGCGAATGGTCGAAGTAATCCTCCAGCGCGGATTTCCCGCGCGAGGTGACAAAGATGAATTCCTTGATCCCGGCAGCACGCGCTTCGTCGATCGCGTATTGAATCAGCGGTCGGTCAACCAGCGTCATGATCTCTTTCGGGATCGACTTGGTTGCCGGAAGGAAACGCGTTCCCATGCCCGCAACCGGGAATACCGCCTTTGTTACCTTCTTGATTTTCATCGCCCCACTCTTTCGCACTGCGCAAATGGCTTTCCAGACAGAGCTTATAACCTATCATCAAGGTGTTAACAGAATAATCTGTCTCGTTTTTGGCAACAGTATGGCAAAGCGTGTAAATTTCACACATGCAGTACTTGCGATGCGATGAATTTACCCTGCGACGCGGCGTTTTCGTCAGGCGATGGGGCGACAGGGCGCAAGCCGGGCCGCCTCTTCGGCGATGCGGCGGCGAAACGAGGTCAACCGCAGACGCGGACCTTGTCGGTCAGATGGCCCGAACAACCCGCCGGTTTGCAGCCAGAACCCCTCGGGCTGAAAGCTGTGCCGATGCGGGCGCGCGGTGGCAGAAAGCACGATAACGGTGGTGATCAGGCCCTTGGCGGCGGCGGCCTGTGCGATCAGGCGGCGCTTTTGCCAGATGCGTCCAGCCAGAACCTGGCCGGGACGCGGGCCGCTGGGCAGCGGCAGCAATGGGGCGGTCGGCACCGGCAACGGCGCCAGCGGGGCCAATGGCCGGGCCAGACCATCGCGCCAGCCCTGTGCAAGGCTGATCAGCAACGCGGTTTCCGCCTGCGCATCCAGCCGACCGGCACGGCGGTGGCCCGCGATCCGCGCGGCCTCCCGCAGCGACAACGCCTTCAGCGCCTGATCAAGATCAGCCATTGGCGCATGACGGCGCAGGAAGATCGCCGTGCTGGCGGCGATATCATACAGGCTTAGCGGCACCCGGTTGGCGGCGCGGCGCGCGCTGGCCTCAAAGCCGTGATGCACCTGCGCATCCGGGATAATCGCGGTGGGGCCAAGGTGTGCCATGCGCAGGTTGACATCGGCCTCGTCCAGAAAGAACCGATAGCCGGGGTCAAAACCGCCCACCGCCAGCAAGGCATCGCGGCGAAAGGCGCAGTTGGTGCCTTGCGTCTTCACCGCCCGCTGCGGCGTGCCTTGATGCAGGCTGTCGCGGGCGATTGCCAGCGGATGATCCTGCCCCAGCGCATCCACCTCGCAGGCCTGCCACTGATAAGAGATGCCATTGCGCCCCCGCACAAAGCCAGTGGCCGCAACCACCTGCGGATCGGCAAAAGCCGCGGTCAGCCGTGACAGCCACGTCGGCTCGGCCACCGCATCATCGTCGATAAACGCCACCACGGCTGCTGCCGCCTGGGACAGCCCAAGGTTGCGGGCGGCACTGATATTGGCCTCGTCGAAGGCAATCAGCTTCAGCGGCAAATCAAGCGACCGCACCGCCGCAATCGCCGCCGGGTCGGCCACCACGATCAGCTCAAACTGCGCATGATCCTGCTGGGTCAAGGCCGCCACACAGCGTTTCAGGGCTTCCGTGCGATGACGGCTGACCACGATGACGCTGGCGGGCTGCGCGGTCATCCCGCAGACGCCATCATCGCCTCGATCACCGCCACGTCGCTGGGGTTGTTCAGCTCCCAGAACTGGCGGCCCTTGGCCTGCACTTCGACGCACAGCACCTGACGGCCGTTTTCCAGAAACCGCAACTGCTCCAGCCCCTCCAGCGTTTCCAGCGGGCCAACCGGCCACGCCGGATAAGCCGCCAAAGCGGCGGGGCGGTAGGCATAAACGCCAACATGGTGGAACACCGGGGTTTCATCGGCATCAGCATAGGTCTTGCCGGTAAACGGGATCACCTCTTTCGAGAAATACAGCCCCCGCATCCCCGCACCAAAAACCGCCGTGGTGCCACCAACCCGGCCCGCGCGGCGATCTGCCAGAAACCCGTTCAGCGCCCGACCATCGCAGCGCAGCACCGGCGTCGCAATATCTGCCCCCGGATCAGCCAACAGCCCGGCGATCAGGTCCTCGACAAACCATGCGGGCGTCAGCGGCGCATCGCCTTGCAGGTTCACCACCACATCGAACCCCGGCAGCTTGGCCGCCACCTCGGCGCAACGCTCGGTGCCATTCTGGCAGGCAGAGGAAGTCATCACCACCTCGGCCCCGAAGCCCAGCGCATGGTCGCGGATACGGTCATCATCGGTGGCCACAACCACCCGGTCCACGCCCGCCACACCCATCGCAGCCTCCCAGCTGCGACGGATCAGGGTCTTGTCGCCATCCGGGCCCTTCAACGAAACCAAGGGCTTGCCCGGATAGCGGGTGCTGGCATAACGGGCGGGGATGGCGACAAGAACGCTCATTTTTTCAGATCAACTCCGGGGGCATAGGCGATGAAGAACGGGTTGTCCCAGCCAGCCTTGCCGTAAGCCAGCGGCGTGTGATCATCAAAGCGCACCACATGGCCGCCCGCGCCGCGCAGCACGGCATCACCGGCGGCGGTATCCCATTCCATCGTGCGGCCCAGACGCGGGTAAAGATCCGCCTCGCCGGTCGCCACCAGACAGAATTTCAGGCTCGACCCGGCCGATTTCATATCCTTGCAGGCATATTTGCCGATGTATTCATCCGTCGCCGCATCGCGGTGCGATTTCGACGCCACCACCATCAGCGCCGCATTGTCGGGCCGGGAAACCGCCAACACCTCCACCGCACCAACCGTATCCTTGGCGAAAGCGCCGGTTTCTTCCACCGTCACGCCATCGGCCTGCGTGTAAAACAACCGCCCCTGCGCCGGAGCATAGACCACCCCACGCAACGGCACGCCGTTTTCAACATAAGCAATATTCACCGTGAAATCGCCGCGCCGTTGCACGAACTCCTTGGTGCCATCCAGCGGATCAACGATCAGGAACGTCGAGGCGGTCAGCGCGTGGCTGTCGGCCTGTTCTTCAGTGATCAGCGTCACATCCGGGAACGCCGCCCGCAGACCCGCCGAGATGATCGCATCGGCGGCCTCGTCAGCCTCTGTCACCGGGCTGGCATCAGATTTCGACTTCACCGCGAAATCCGGGCCGTTGTAAACCTGCATGATACGGTCGCCCGCCTCCAGCGCCAAACGGCGGATGACGGGGATCAGATGGTCAAAATCCATAGTCGCTTTCTCCACAAGGGCCGGGCATTGCCACAGAACAGCCGCGTTGTTGATTAATACACACATCGCCCTTATCATCGCTTGGCAAGGGAACAGCAAGATTTCCTGTTTATAGCGGGCATGACCCCGACGATGAGGTTGCAGTAAATGTTCCGGCCCGAAGTCAAACGCACCCACACCGCCAGCGGCTTTGCCATACTGGAGCTTATCTTTCACGCCGCCGTGCGCAACGTGCGCAAAAGCCATGGCAATGCCGTGGTTGGCCTGCTGATGGCGATCGTGCAATCGGTGCTGATGGTGGCGATCATGGTGTTCATGTTCGATATTCTGGGCCTGCGCGGCAACGCAGTGCGCGGCGATTTCGTGCTGTATATCATGTCAGGCGTGTTCAACTTTGCCACCCACTCGAAAACCCTCAGCGCGGTGTCCAAGTCTGATGGCCCGACTTCGGCAATGATGAAACATTCGCCGATGAACACCATCGTCGCCATCGCAGCGGCGGCCTTGGGTGCGCTTTACCTGCAAACCCTGTCGGCGGGCTGCATCCTGTTCTTTTATCACACGCTGTGGACGCCGGTTTACATCCACGAACCGGTGAAGGTGGCGGGGATGTATCTGCTGTCCTGGGCATCGGGTGTCGGCGTTGGCATGGTGTTCAAGGCGGCAACGCCGTGGCAGCCGGAACTGTTCGGGATTCTGACCTCGATCTATGCCCGCGCCAACATGATCTTTTCCGGCAAGATGTTTCTGGCCAATGCCACGCCGACCACCATTCTGTCGATGTATACCTGGAACCCGCTGTTTCACACCATCGACCAGACCCGCGGCCATATGTTTGAAAACTATCACCCACACTACAGCAACATCGCCTATCCGATCACCGTCACCTGTATTCTGATCATCATCGGCCTGATGGGCGAAAACTTCACCCGCAAACACGCCTCAGCCAGTTGGAACGCCCGACGATGAAACATCTTGCCCTGCTGCTTTGCCTGCTTTTCCCCGGTATTGCTGCGGCGCAAGCCCTGCCGGCGCTGTATGATGTCAACGGCGTGGCGGCGGATGATGTGCTGAACATCCGCGCGGCCCCCAGCGCCTCGGCCTCGATCATCGGCGGCCTTGCCCAGACAGCCACCGGGGTAGAGGTGGTCGCGTTCAGCGCCGATGGCAAATGGGCGCAGGTCAACACCCACGAGGCCAGCGGCTGGTCTTCGCTGCGGTTTCTGCGCCCGCAAGGTGGGCCAGACTGGTTTGCGCTGCGCTCTGATCTGAGGTGCTTTGGCACCGAGCCGTTCTGGTCATTCTACCTTGATGCGGCACAGGAAACCGTTCACCTGAACACCCCGGAAAATGAAGGCCCCGAACAGGATATCCTCAGCCATTGGCTCGGCAGCCGCTGGCAACCCGTCGCAGCGATGCAATTCGCCAGCGACGGTGGTGGCGGCATGGCGGTGCTGCGCGCGCAAGCCTGTTCCGATGGCATGTCAGACCGCGCCTTCGGCCTGACGCTGGACCTGTTCTTGCAGAAATCCAGCACCGGCCCGGCCGCATCGCTGCACGGCTGTTGCAGTTTGATGCCCTGAAAACCGGGCAGCCGGGCAACGTTGCAATTTTTCCTCTGATTCGCAGCGTATTCAAACGCGCAGGGCGCTTGCAGGCCTAAATTCCGCTCCCTATATACGCCCAGAAGCCGGAAACGGGCGCTTGCCCCTTCCGGGTCTCATGGGATCGGATCGGAATGCCGCAACGGGTTCCGCTCTACAACATCGCCTACGGAAAGGGACCACTTATGGCCAAAGTCATTGGTATTGACCTCGGGACGACCAACTCTTGCGTCGCCATCATGGATGGCTCGCAGCCCCGGATCATCGAAAACTCGGAAGGCGCGCGCACCACGCCGTCGATCGTCGCCTACACCGAGAATGAACGTCTGGTCGGGCAAGCCGCAAAGCGGCAGGCTGTTACCAACGCCTCCAACACCATCTTCGCCGTCAAGCGCCTGATCGGGCGTCGGCATGATGATCCGGTGATCATCAAAGACCAGAAGAACATGCCGTACAAGATCGTCAACGGCGGCAACGGTGACGCATGGGTCGAAGCCCGCGGTGAGAAATACTCCCCCGCGCAGGTGTCGGCTGTCATCCTGCAAAAGATGAAGGAAACCGCTGAATCCTATCTGGGTGAAACCGTCACCCAGGCCGTGATCACAGTTCCGGCCTATTTCAACGACGCCCAGCGTCAGGCCACCAAAGACGCCGGCAAGATCGCCGGTCTGGAAGTGCTGCGCATCATCAACGAACCGACCGCAGCCGCGCTGGCCTACGGTCTGGATCGCAAGGAATCGCGCACCATCGCCGTCTATGACCTTGGCGGCGGCACCTTCGACATCACCATTCTGGAAATCGACGACGGCCTGTTCGAAGTGAAATCCACCAACGGCGATACCTTCCTTGGTGGCGAAGATTTCGACATGCGCATCGTCAACTATCTGGCGGATGAGTTCAAAAAGGAACACGGCGTCGATCTGTCGCTGGACAAGATGGCCCTGCAGCGCCTGAAGGAAGCCGCTGAAAAGGCCAAGATCGAACTGTCCTCCAGCACGCAGACCGAAATCAACCAGCCGTTCATCTCGATGGACAAGAACACCGGCCAGCCGCTGCACCTTGTCGTCAAGCTGACCCGCGCCAAGCTGGAATCGCTGGTCGATGATCTGGTGAAAAAGTCGATCAAGCCCTGCAAGGACGCGCTGAAGGATGCCGGCCTGTCGGTTGGCGACATTGACGAAGTCGTGCTGGTCGGCGGTATGACCCGCATGCCGCGCGTGATCGAAGAAGTCACCAAGTTCTTCGGCAAGGAACCGCACAAGGGCGTCAACCCCGATGAAGTCGTCGCCGCTGGTGCCGCCATTCAGGCGGGCGTGCTGCAAGGCGACGTCAAGGATGTGGTGCTGCTCGACGTGACCCCGCTGTCGCTGGGCATCGAAACGCTGGGTGGCGTGTTCACCCGCCTGATCGACCGTAACACCACGATCCCGACCAAGAAATCGCAGGTGTTCTCCACCGCCGAAGACAACCAGAACGCCGTGACCATCCGCGTCTTCCAGGGCGAACGCGAAATGGCGGCTGACAACAAGATGCTGGGCCAGTTCAACCTTGAACAGATCCCGCCCGCCCCGCGCGGTCTGCCGCAGATCGAGGTCACGTTTGACATCGACGCCAACGGCATCGTGTCGGTGAAGGCCAAGGACAAGGGCACCAACAAAGAGCAGGCGATCACCATTCAGGCCTCGGGCGGTTTGTCCGACGAGGACATCGAAAAGATGGTCAAGGAC
This sequence comes from Paracoccaceae bacterium, assembly GCA_009773375.1. GTDB lineage: Bacteria > Pseudomonadota > Alphaproteobacteria > Rhodobacterales > Rhodobacteraceae > Cypionkella. The sequence continues at coordinate 81,105 of WRPH01000002.1, read as the reverse complement.
GCCGAGGCCAACGCCGAAGCCGACAAGGAACGCCGCGATCTGGTGGAAACCAAGAACCAGGCCGAAAGCCTGCTGCACTCGACCAAGAAGTCGCTTGCCGAACATTCCGACAAGGTGGACCCGTCCACCGTCGAGGTTATCGAACTCGCCGCTTCGGCGCTGGAAGATGCCTTGAAAACCGAGAATGCCGGCAAGATCAAAGGCGGCATCCAGAACCTGACCGAAGCCGCGATGAAGCTGGGCGAGGCGATCTACAAAGCCTCGGCAGATCAGGCTGACGACAAGGACGACGGTGATCAGCGCGGCGTTGACGAAGACATCATCGACGCAGACTTCGAAGATCTCGGGAACAACAAGCGGAAGTAAGCCGCCAGGAACCAAAACAGGGCGGCCCGGCATCTGGGCCGCCCTGCCTCGTTCCCGTGAAGGGGTTTTGCAATGGCAAAGCGTGATTACTACGAGGTTCTTGGGGCGTCTCGCGGGGCCTCGGCGGATGAATTGAAGAAGGCTTATCGGGCAAAGGCGAAAGAGCTGCACCCGGATCGGAATTCAGACAATCCCAACGCCGAAGCGCAGTTCAAAGAGATCAACGAGGCCTATGAAGTTCTGAAAGACGCCGACAAGAAGGCCGCCTATGACCGCTACGGTCACGCGGCGTTCGAAGGCGGCATGGGCGGCGGCGGTGGCCAGCGCGGCTATCCGGGCGGCAATGGCGATTTTTCCTCCGCCTTCTCGGACGTGTTCGAAGACCTGTTTGGCGATTTCATGGGCGGTCGCGGTGGCGGCGGTCGGTCGCGCGCGCAGCGTGGGTCTGACCTGCGCTATAACCTGCGGGTGTCGATGGAAGAGGCCTTTGCGGGCGTGCAGAAAACCATCAACGTGCCGACCTCGGTTGCTTGCGATGTCTGTCGCGGCACTGGTGCCGAAGGCGGAGCAGAACCCGTGGCCTGCCCGACCTGTTCGGGCATGGGCAAGGTGCGCGCGCAGCAGGGGTTCTTCACGGTCGAACGCACCTGCCCCACCTGTAACGGGGCCGGTCAGATCGTGAAAAACCCGTGCAAGGCTTGCGCGGGGCATGGTCGGATTGAAAAGGACCGTTCGTTGTCGGTCAACATCCCGGCAGGGGTGGAAACCGGCACCCGCATTCGTCTCGCTGGCGAAGGCGAGGCGGGCATGCGTGGCGGGCCGTCTGGCGATCTTTACATCTTTATCGAGATGAAAGAGCACCAGATTTTCCAACGCGATGGCGTGCATCTGTTCTGCCGCGTGCCGATTTCCATCGCCACCGCAGCACTGGGCGGCGAGGTCGAAGTGCCGACGATTGACGGCGGCAAATCGCGGGTCAAGGTTCCGGCGGGGGCGCAAACCGGCAAGCAGATGCGTCTGCGCAGCAAAGGCATGCCCGCCCTGCGCGGCGGTGGTCATGGCGACATGGTGATCGAACTGGCGGTGGAAACCCCGGTCAACCTGACGGCGCGGCAGAAGGAAATTCTGCGCGAATTCGACACGCTGGCGACCGACAACAACCCGGAAGGCTCTTCGTTCTTCTCGAAGGTCAAGGGCTTTTGGGAAGGCATGAAGGGGTAAAACCCGCATTGCCAAAGCAACAACGGGCAGGGGTGGCAATCGCCGCTCCTGCCTTTTTCATGGCGCAATGTCTTAATTTTCCGTTAATGCGACACAGTCAAGCCGTTGATTCTACATCACTAAAAAAGGTCCCGAGTTGGGACCGCGGCTTTTACAGCGCCACGTCCATCACCAACAGACCCGCAATACCGCCCTCACAAGCCGCCACCAACCGCGCCCCGATCGCCTGATGCGCGGGGTCGGCAAGGTAAGCATCCCGCGCCGCGGCATCATTGAAATCAAACCAGAACAGATCGCGCATCCCATGCACGACCGGCTCTTCCGGCGAGATATTCGAAAAGCTGCGGAAATCCAAAATCCCGCCCAGATGGCCACGCAGCCCGGCAAGATCGGCGTAAAAGCCCGCCTTGCTGGCCGCATCAATCTCGCCGCGAAACCGCAGCGCCACGATATGCCGGATCATGCCACCTCCCTACAAAACATAGCGCGAGATATCGGCAGACCGGACCAGCGCGCCCAGATTGGTTTCCACAAACGCCGCATCCACCACCACCTCTTCGCCCGACCGATCCGGCGCGGTGAAGGACAGTTCCTCAAACACCCGCTCCATCACCGTATAAAGCCGCCTTGCGCCGATATTCTCGACGCTGCGGTTCACCTCCGCCGCAATCCGCGCCAGCGCCGCGATACCATCCGGGGTGAAGGAAACCGCGACATCTTCCGTCCCCATCAGCGCCGCATATTGCCGGGTCAGCGCGTTGTCGGTCTCGGTCAGGATACGCACGAAATCATCTTCCGTCAGCGGCGCCAGTTCCACCCGGATCGGCAAGCGGCCCTGCAATTCCGGCAGCAGATCGGACGGCTTGGCAATGTGAAACGCCCCGCTGGCAATGAACAGGATGTGGTCGGTCTTGACCGGGCCGTATTTGGTGGAAACCGTGGTGCCCTCAATCAGCGGCAACAGATCGCGCTGCACCCCTTCGCGCGACACATCCGCCCCGCGTGCATCCGACCGGGCGCAGATCTTGTCGATTTCATCCAGAAACACGATGCCGTTTTCCTGCACCGCCTCCAGCGCCGCAGCCTTCACCGCCTCGTCATCCAGCAGCTTGTCAGCCTCTTGCCCGATCAGCAGTTCATAGCTGTCGGCCACCGTGACCTTCTTACGGGTGGTGCGGGTGCCGAAAGCCTTGAACAGGTCTTGCAGCCCCTGCATCTGCATTTCCATGCCATTGCCCATCATCGGCATCGCCGGGCCCGCATCGGCGAGTTCGAGTTCAATCACCGTGTCATCCAGTTCCCCCCGCCGCAGCTTGCCGCGAAACAGTTCGCGGGTCTGCTCGCGGGCATCCTTGCCGGCCAAAGCCTCGACCACGCGATCCTCGGCCCCCTTCTTCGCCCGCGCTGTCACATCTTCACGCATGCGGGTGCGGGTTTCGATCATCGCGGCATCGACCAGATCACGGATGATGCTATCGACATCGCGACCAACATAGCCAACCTCGGTGAACTTGGTGGCCTCGACCTTCAGGAACGGCGCGCGGGCCAGCTTGGCCAGACGCCGGGCGATTTCGGTTTTCCCCACCCCGGTCGGGCCGATCATCAGGATATTCTTCGGGTAAACCTCGTCCCGGATATCATCCGCCAGATGCTTGCAACGCCACCGGTTGCGCAAAGCGACCGCAACGGCACGCTTGGCCTCGCGCTGGCCGATGATATGGCGGTCGAGTTCCGAGACGATTTCGCGCGGGGTCAGGTTGGTCATTTGGAAATCCGTTCAACCGTAAGATTGCCGTTGGTGTAAACACAAATATCGGCCGCGATGGCCATGGCGCGACGGGCGATGTCTTCAGCGGGCAGATCGGTGGTCATCAGCCCCCGCGCGGCGGCCAACGCAAAGTTCCCGCCCGAGCCGATGGCGGCGACGTTGTGTTCAGGTTCCAGCACGTCACCCGCGCCGGTGATCACATACAGATCAGCACCATCGGTGACGATCAGCATCGCCTCCAGATTGCGCAGGTATTTGTCCATCCGCCAGTCTTTCGCCAGATCGACACAGGCGCGGGCCAACTGTCCGGGCGCGGCTTCCAGCTTTTTCTCCAGCCGTTCCAACAGGGTAAAGGCATCTGCGGTTGAACCGGCAAAGCCTGCCACCACGTCATGCCCACCCGGAGTCAGGCGGCGGACCTTGCGGGCGGTGCCCTTGATCACGGTATTGCCAAGGCTGACCTGCCCGTCACCCGCCACAACGACCTCGCCGCCACGGCGCACTGCCAGAATGGTTGTACCATGCCAGCCGGGGAATTTTTCGTCGGCCATGTCGCCCTCCGTTTGCTGCCTTCTATATGGAAGCCCGCGCGGTTTCGCACAAGCGGGCGACTGGCGGGGCGGCCAGAAACCCCCTAGGTTTGCCGCATGCAGCCAAAGCTTTTGAATTTCTATCTTGATGCCACCAAGCGCCACCTTGCCGAAGCGGGCGAGGGGATTTTTAGCGGCATCGTTGCGGCGGTGCGGGCTGCGGGCTGGCAGATAACCTATCGCGGCCAGACGGAAGAGGTCGGCGGGCCGGGCTATCATCTGATCTACAATCGCCCGGTGGATGATCCGTTTTGTTTAAGCCTGCGGCGCTGCTATCTGGAAAATTACTATCGGATAGAGAGCACCAATGACCGCTGGGATTGGGATGTTGCCGACCTGCGCTTTCCGGGACAAAAGGGCCTTGGCTGGTTTCAGACCTATTGGCGCGACCGTTTGTTCAAGGGCGAAACCATTGACAAAGGCGGCTACATCTTTATGCCGTTGCAGGGCAAGCTGTTGCAAAGGCGGCATTTTCAGGCGCTCAGCCCGATTGATATGATCCATGCCACGTTAAAGGCAGACCCGGATCGGCAGATCATCGCCACCCTGCACCCGCGCGAGGTTTATTCCGATGCCGAGCGCGCAGCGCTGCACGAGATCGACCGCTTTACGCTTGCGACAGACAAATCCATGCCGCTGCTGGCGGGGTGCGATTATGTTGTGACCGAGAATTCTTCACTGGCATTGACGGGCTATTTCGCGGCCAAGCCTGCGGTGCTGTTTGCCCGGATCGACTTTCACCACATCGCCGGATTGGTGCCAAAGCAAGGCGTGGCGGCGGCCTTTTCCAAGGCGCAGCAGCCACAGCCGTTTGCGGATTATCTGTGGTGGTTTTTCAAGAAAAACGCGGTCTGCGCGGTGGGGGATACCAGCGCAGCCCAGATTGAAAAACGGCTGCGCGATCACGGCTGGCCACTTTGAAAAAGGCTCCCCAAAGGGAGCCTTTGTGATTCGATTTGTAGAGGCTCAGATCGCCGAGGCAATCCAGTTGGCCAGAGCGGCTTTAGGTGCAGCGCCGACCTTGTTCGACACAACCTGACCGTCCTTGAACAGGAACAGCGACGGGATGCCGCGCACGCCTAGAACCGCCGGGCTATCGGGGTTTTCATCGACGTTTACTTTTACGATCTTGACCTTACCGGCATATTCGGCGGCCAGCTCTTCCAGAGCCGGGCCGATCTGACGGCAGGGACCGCACCATTCCGCCCAGAAATCCACCACAACCGGAATATCCGATTTGCGAACTTCGGCGTCGAAAGTGGCGTCGGTTACAGCGATGGTATTGGCACCCATGGCGGGATCTCCTGAGGAAAAATGTCAGAGAATGAACCTAAGGATCGGCAGGGCGAAGGTCAAGGGATAGTGGTGCGTGATAGGGCCGCACTCACCATCTCGGGATCAAGTGGCATCAGGGTGGCGGAGCTGGTCCACAAGATCGCGGTGTCGATCCGCCTGTCGGGGTAGATTTGCCGCAGCGCCTCGGCATAGGCGCCCATCTGCCGCAACACCCCCTCTGGGGTGGCTTCCGGGGTGGCGGGAATGCGGTGGTTGGATTTGAAATCGACGGCAAGGACGCGGTCAGGCGCGATCAGCAGACGGTCGATGCTGCCAAGCGCGCGCTGGCCGTTGATTTCGGCGGTGAAGCCAACCTCGGCCAGCGCGTCAGGCGCGAAGATATGCGCCAAGGCGGGGTTGGTGAGAACGGCTTCGGCCTCGGGCAGAATGCTGGCGCGTTGCGTCGCATCAGGGATCAGCGCGGCAGCAATGCCGGGCCATGTGGCGCGCGGGGCGGTTGGCAGATGTTCCAGCAACATGTGCAAAGCGGTGCCACGCGCCTTGGCAGCCTCTTCGCTGCTGCCATCGGTTTCGCCGGGAAGAACCTTGGCACCACCCAGATCAGACGGCGACAGGCGTTGTGTCGGACGGTCCGGGGTCTGCGCGGGCTGGCTGGCCCAAGCTGGCAAATCCGGCTGCTTGGGCAATGTTAGAGCCTGTTTTTGCGCAGGCGCAGGCCAATCACCATGGGCATGGCGCAACACACCGCCGCTGATTGCGTCCGCCCCGACCGCCTGCATGCCCTGCGCGACCAGTTTATACCAAGCGCCATCGCTTTTTGCATCGCCCGCACCACAGACGATCAGCCAGGCACGCGCACGGGTCAGCGCGACGTAAAGCAGGCGCAGGCTTTCCTCGTCAGATTTCTGTTTGCGCATCGCCCGCGCGGCGGCAATCGCGGCGGGGCTGTCTTCGGCTGAGGTCTTCCACAGCGGCGGGCCATCCGGCAAGCTGTAAATTTCATCCCGGTCCTGCGGCTTGCGATCACAGGTGTCGGGCAGGATCACGATCGGCGCTTCCAGACCTTTGGCACCGTGGACGGTCATCACGCGGATGCGCTGACCCTCGCTGTCCATCTGGCGCTTGACCTCGATGTCGTCGGTTTCCAGCCAGATCAGAAAGCCGGTCAGGCTGGGGATTTCGCTACGTTCAAAGGCCAGAGCCTGCGACAGGAATTCGTCGATGCCATCCTCGGCCTCTGGCCCCAGCCGGGCCAGCAGGCGGCGGCGGCCATCGTGGCGGGTCAGTGCGCGTTCGATCAGATCGAAAGGACGCAGAAAATCCGCCTGGTTACGCAAATCCTGCAACATTTCAATGGTTTGCGAATGTTGCGTCCTGTTGCGCAGGGTTTCCCACAAGAAGCCCTTGCGACCATGTGCAAGGTCGAACAACTCGGCTTCGGTCCAGCCACACAGCGGCGAGCGCAGCAAGGCAGCCAGCGACAGATCATCTTCGGGCGTGGCAAGAAACGACAGCAGCGCGGCCAGATCCTTCACCGCCAGTTCGCCGCCCAGCTTCAGTCGATCTGCCCCTGCAATTGCCAGATCGGCCTGTTTGCAGGCGCGGATGATCTCGGAAAACAGCGCAGAGCGGCGCTGCACCAGGATCAGGAAATCACCGGCATGAACCGGGCGGTCGCCATGATCGGTGGGAATCTGCACGCCTGCGTCGATCATCGCCTTGATCTCGGAAGCGATTTTTTCCGCCAGACGCGCGGTGTGGTGGGTTTCCGCGATCAGATCAACCGGGTCTTCCCAGTTTTCGTCCTTGTCTTCCTTCACCGGCGCAATCAGTGGCCACAGATCGACCCGACCGGGCATTTGGTGCTTGAAGGCAAGGTGTGACACCTGATCACCCAGCGCCTGCGGGAAGCGCGCGCCGAAGGTTTCATCCACCAAGCGCAGCACGGCTGCGGAGGAGCGGAAGGAAAACTCCAACGCAAGGCTTTGAAATTGTTGGCTGGTTTCTTCGAACTTCTGCTTGAAGAAGCCATGCTTTTCATCGAAGGCGGCTACGTCTGCGCCTTGAAACGAATAGATCGACTGTTTTTTATCCCCAACGACAAACAGGGTGCGCCCGCCAGACCTTGTGCCTTCACCTGCGGTAAATTCGGCCGAAAGCAATTCGATCACGCGCCATTGGTCGGGGCTGGTATCCTGCGCCTCATCGACAAGGATATGGTCGATGCCGCCATCCAGCCGGAACAACACCCAGGCGGCAACGTCGGGATTGGTCAGCAACAGCTTGGCGCGGGTGATCAGATCGTCGAAATCAAGGAAACCGCGCGCGGCCTTGGCGGCCTCATAAATCGGCAGGAAGCTGGCGGCAAAGCGGTGCAGCAGGGCGGTTTTCTGCGCCGCTTGCAGGGTGATGCGACGGGGCCGGGCGGCTTCTACCCGCAACATCAAGGCATCGAGTTGCGGCAAATGCGCGGGGATCAACTTTTGCGTCGGCTTGGTCGGCAGGCTGCCGATTTTCGCGCCAAACGGCGATTTCGCGCTACTACCAAACAGCAGAATGTCCTCCAGCGCTGACAGGGTGGCCAGCGACGGGTTTTGCAGATCGAGCGCGGCCAGCTTGGCGGCGGTCTTGCTGTCGGTCGCGCCACCTGCGGCAAGGGCGGGCAGGATGGCGGTGATCAGATCGGATTCGATGCCCAGCAGAACATCGGCCAGCAGGGTTTCACGGCTTTCACCCTTGGCCACGCCGTACAGATCGCGCGCCTGCGCCTCGGTCAGCGGTTTGGCAAAGCCGGAACGCTTGGCGGCAACTTGCTCCATCAACCCGCTGAAATCCTCGCCCGTATAAGCACGGGCGACTTCGGCCATCAGATCAGGCGCGCGGAATTCGGCCATTTCCTGCACGATGTTTTCGCGCAGCAGCCGCGCGGCGCGATCATCGAGTTCGGTAAACTGCGGGGAAACTCCGGCCTCCAGTGGAAAGCGCCGCAGCAGCGTGGCGCAAAAGCTGTGAATGGTCTGAATACGCAGCCCACCTGGCGTTTCAATCGCACGGGCAAACAGTTGGCGGGCTTTGGCCAGCGCGTTCGGGGCGTGGCGGCCTTCGTCACCCAGTTCGGCAAGGGCGTGGTGCAGATCGGCATCGGGCTTCATCGCCCATTCGCCCAGACGGCGGAACAGGCGGTTCTGCATCTCGGTCGCGGCGGCCTTGGTGTAGGTCAGGCACAGGATATGCTGCGGCTCGACACCGCCCAGCAACAGGCGCGCGACCCGATCGGTCAGCACCCGCGTCTTGCCAGAGCCGGCATTGGCCGAAAGCCAGGTCGTTGCAGTGGGGTTCGAGGCCTGAACCTGCCGTTCAGAAGCGTCGTTGCGGTTCATGCTGCATCCTCGGGGCCGACGCTTTCGGGGCAGGCACGGTCCGACATCTGCCATTCGCCAAAGCGGGCGAGGTGATCATAATCGCCGGGGAAGCGGGTTTCGAACACGGCACGGCGGGCGGTATAGCCGGTGGCGCGGGTCAGATAGCGGCTGATCAGGGTGATCAGCTTGGCCCAGTCGGCCGCGAGCAATTCCGGCGTGGTGTCGGTTTCCACCGCCTTTTCGCCGGCGCCAAGGCCGATATAGCTGATCTTGCTGACATCAGAGGGGCCAAGATCGGCAAAACCGCCCCGCTTGGCCATGGCTGCGGCCAACAGGAGTTGCTTGGCGAAGTGCTTCTGTTCGGCAACGCTGGGTGGCGTTCCGGTTTTGTAATCAATCAGATGCAGGCTGCCGTCGGGCAAACGGTCGATCCGGTCGGGCGTGCCGAAGAGGGTGAAATCAAGGCTATCAAGTTTCAGGCTGCCCACGGTTTCCACCGCCAAAGCGGTGCCGCCGTGCTTGCCATCCTGCGCCAGAAAGTGATCGGCTGCCCGGTCGAGCTTCGCCAACCAAAGCGTGCGGGCGGCAGGGAACGGAGTTTCCTGCGCCAGAACGTCGCGGGCGATGTGCAACAGGCGGTTGCGCGCCTCGGCACGCGTTTCGGCGGTGGGCCGGGTTTTCACAAAACGCTCCAGCACCTCATGGACCACCACGCCGCGATCACGGGCGTCGGGGGTTTGATGCAGCGGGTCGAGCGGTTGCAGCCGCAGGATATAGCGGGCGTAAATGGCGTAGGGATCGCGGATCAGCCGTTCGATCCGCGTCAGCGACAGTTTCGCGGGACGGGCAGCGACGGGTGGTTGCGGCGCCGGGCGCTTGGCGGGTTGCAGGCGCGGGTCGGCTTGCTGTTCCGGCGTCGGGCGGTCAACCGCGGTCGCGAGCGCCAGCCAGTTTGCGCCGCGCGCCTTCATTGCCGCCAGTGCCGCCTTGCCGTTACGCTGCGGCAGACCTTCCATCAGGTTCATCAGCCGGTTCAGCCAGCGGCTGGGCACGGTTTCTGTTTCGGCATTTCGCACAGCACGCGTCAGGATCACGCGCGGCGCGGCGATAGCTTGCTGATAGTCGTGCGCCGACAAGCCGATCTGGCGTTCTGGCAATAACAGTGCCGCTTTTTTCCGCATCGAGCGGTTAAGCCACGGGTCAGGTTCTGGCAGTTTTGGCCAGATGCCATCATTCAAACCACCCAGAATGACCAGATCAGCGCCCTGAACGCGGGCCTCCAGCGTGCCCCAGATCATGATGTCGGGGTGGGATTGCACGGCTTCGCGGACCTCGCCCTTGTTCACCAAGGCCTCGAACAGATCGCGGTATTCGGCCGCCGAGAAGCTGCCGCCATACGGGGCCTCGGCGGTCAGTTCGTCCATCAGCTTCAGGGCTTCGATGCCTGCTTCTTTCTGCCACAACTCCCCGGCGCCATCGGGCGCAAGACCGCGCGCAAGGGTTTCGGCGAGCGCGCGGTGCTGCGCAACGTGCTCGGCGAGCGGGCGGCGAGGGATCGCTTCAAGATCATCAAGGCTGGCGGCAAGCGCTTGCGCCCAAGGCAGTGCGTCGTCAGCACGCGCAGCGGCCCATGCGACAATATCAGCGCCGGTCGGGAAGGTTGGGCCTTGTTTGCGCAGCTTCAGCTCCAGATCGCGGGTCAGGCGCAGGTGCGGACCACGATCCTTGCCAGAGCCAGTCAGCGGGTGTTTCAGCAGGGCCAACAGTTGATCGGATGTCAGCTTTTGGCCGAACAGAGCCACAATATGCCGCAGAAACCGGCCCGGTGCCGATAGCGCGAGTGGACGGCCAGCGGAATCGTCAGCCAAAATAGCCCAGCGGTCCAGCGCGGCGGTGACTTGGCGGGTAAGATTGCGATCCGGTGAAATCAGCGCTGCCTTGGTGCCGGTCTCGGCAGCCTCACGCAGGATCAACGCAATCGCCAAAGCTTCGGTTCGGGGCGAGGGGGCTTCGATCAGCGACAGACCGCTGGTTGCTTCAATCAAATCGGGCAATGCAGGCCCCTCGATCAGCCATTGATCTGTCACAGGGGCAGGGCGAAGAGATAAAGAAATCAGATTATTGCGTGCTGGGTCTGGTGGCTCCGCTATGCGCCATGGCTGGATCGCCTCTGGCGCGATAGCCAGCAAATCCATCAGGTGACGGAAGCGATATTGTGGGTGGTCTTCAGCGGTCAACGCATCATCCATCGACTGCCAGACGGCTGGTGGCAAGTCGGGATCAAACCCCGGCAAAATCAGCGCACCTTGGGGCAGTTCTGCTATGGCACGCATGAGCAGCGCAGTCGTGCCTCGCGAACCGGTTGAACCCGCGACAAGGATCGGATCGATTGGCGGATTGGCCTGCCACCGCGCCGATATCTGCTGCACCGCTAGGCGCTGGCGCGCCTCACTGTCTTGCGTATCCGCGAACAGCGGCGCGATGATGCTGAGAAAAGTTTGCGTCCTTTCCCAGTGTTTTGAATGGTTTGAAACATCAAGCGCCGCTATCGCCTCGGGGGCGACACCTTCACCCTGCATCTCGTCCATCAGCGTTGCAAGGCTGTCGGCAAGGTCGTAAAGCGCGGCGCGCGGAGCAAGATCGGGCTGCGCATCCAGCAATTTGGCGATCAACTCGGCCAGTTGCAGGCGGCGACGCAGCGGCGGAACAGGTTCAGGCAGGCCAAGGCCAGGGTCTTTCGCCAGATCGGTGATCAGCTTCAACCGCGGCAAGAAACGCGCGCCTTGCGTGGTGAAAAGATCACTGACACGGCGGCGCATGCGTTCGGTGTTCAGGTAAAGCGTGACGCGGGCCATCGCTTCGGGCGGTCGCGTCGCCATGCGGTCGAGCAGCCCCGCCACAAGATGCGCCGGAAAATCGACCCCGGGCGGAAGCGCAAAGACGCGCGGATTTGCGGCGCTAAACATGCAGAGTCTCTGCCACTGCGATGCCTTCTGGCCGCCCGACATCGCACCAGCCACCCTGATGGATCAGGCCAAAAGCCCGCCCCTGTGCAATCGCCTGATCCCAAAGCAGGTTCAGACTGAAAACAGGCTCTGTTATGGCTGTTAGAGCCTGCGTTTTCAAAATTTGTGCTCCCAGATAGACTGGCGCAGCCGCCCCCGACGCGCGACGGATACGACCATCAGGCGCGAGCAGAAAGTCACCGATTCCCGAATGGCCCAGCGCTTTTTCTGCAGGAAGCAGCAGTAGCAAGGCGTCCATGATTTCCGGGTTCCATGCCGCTTGCAATTCAGTCAGCGGATTCTGCCCGGACCAGACCGCGTCGGTGTTCAGAGTGAACACGGTGTCCGCGCCTAGCAACGGCAGCGCAGCCTTGAGCCCGCCGCCGGTTTCAAGGATTTGTTCGTGCTCCCAAGACAGTTCGATCTGGCGGCCCTGCAGGTGGTGGGCGATCTGATCGCCCAGATAGTGCAGATTCACAACGGTTTTTCCAACCTTGGCTGCCTCGGCAATCGTCAGCGCGTGGTCGATCAACGGTTTGCCAGCAACTTCGATCAGCGGTTTTGGCTTGTTGGCGGTCAGCGCCCCCATACGAGTGCCAAAACCTGCAGCGAACAACATCAACGGAAATGGCCGCATTGGGCACCTATTTTGGCAAGCGCTTCGGGGGTGGGTTCGGGCAGCAAGCTTTGACAGATATGACGAAGTTTGGCCAATTCCGGTGCCGCTAGATTACGCTGCAACTGCCGCCAGACGCGGGGAATCAGTGCGACATAAGCAGGCTTTCCGCCATGCAGGCATAGCCGAGCAAAAACGCCAAGGATACGCAAGGCGCGTTGGGCACCCAAAGCGGCGTAGGCCGGACGGAATCTGGCATCTGTAGCCCCTGTCAGGCTCAGGAATTGCTGAATCATTGCAAGCTCGGTTTCACGTGAAACATCGCGGCGCGCGTCTTGCAGCAACGAAACCAGATCATAGCCGGGCTGCCCAAGCTGCGCGAGCTGGAAATCCAGCAAGCCGACGCGGGCAATGCCGTGGCGTTCGGGCAGCCAGAGCAGATTTTCGGCGTGATAGTCGCGCAGGATCATGACGCGCGGGCCATCAGCATGACGCAGCAAGGCATCGGCCATTGCAGCGCGGAAATCAGACGGGTCGGCATGGTCGCCAGTGATGGCATACCGATACCAATCCACAGCAAAACATGCGGCTTCAGCCCAATCCTGAGCGGTAAGGTTCGGCAGATCTTGCGCCGGAGCGGCGGCCTGCAAACGCACTAAAACCGCGGTCGCGGCCGTGTAGAGACTGTTTTCAAGCGCAGGATTTGCTTCGATCAGCCGCGCATAGATGCCATCTCCAAGGTCTTCCAACAGCAGAAAGCCATTGGTCAGATCTTGCGCAAGACAACGCGGCGCAGACAACCCCAGCGCCGTCAGATGACGGGCGATGTCCAGAAAGATTTCGGGATCATCGCCTTTTCCGGGGGGTGCATCCATCAGAACGGCGGTCTTGTCGCCGAGCGCCAAGCGATCATAGCTGCGGTCCGAGGCGTCACCCGCCAGAAGCCAGCGATCTGCCTCGCCCCAACCAGCATTGGCAAGAAAAATTTGCGAAAGGGCGTATCGCTCGGTCATGCCTGCCAATCCTCCGCGAATTCGGCCAACAGCTGCGGATGCGCTGGAGCAGACAGCGTCGCGCGGCGGCCCTCACCCTCGGACACAAGCGTCAACCGCAGCGCATCGGCCGGCGCAAGCTTACCCAGCCTATCGGGCCACTCAATGAGACAGATTGAATGGTCAAAAGCCTCATCCAACCCCAGTTCCAAGACCTCATCCGGATGCGACAACCGATAGAGATCGGCATGCCAAATCTCGGTATCAGCCTGATAGGTTTGCACCAAAGTAAAGGTGGGCGAGGGCACATCTTCCATCCGGCCCAGGCGAGCCCGGATCAGTGCGCGCGCAAGATGGCTTTTGCCAGCACCGATCGAGCCCTCCAGCAGCAGGCAGTCCCCCGCCTGCAACCGATGCGCCAGCCATACGCCCAGCCGGGCGGTATCCTCTTCCGAGGGCAGGAAAATCGAAACGGGCCTGCGCGTATCCATGGGGAGAGTCTACCCTGCCCGCCCGCCGCTGCAAGACGGGAAAGGTCAGGCGCGGCGGAGTCCGGCACTTTCGGCAAGCCGAACCTGACCTGTATCGGCGACGGGCAGAGGGCGAAACAACGCCAGCGTCGCCCCCGCAGCCAAAGGGGCAAAGCGGCACGACACCAGACGCCCATCGAGCAGCCGCGCCTCGCCTTGCCAGGTGGCGCGATCGCCAACCGTGGCAACGTAATCTTCCGCCTCGGACCAGATCACACTGGGGGCAGACTGCGCCCGCCAGTGCGCCGAAAGACTGCGCACGGTGCTATCCCCCATCAACTCTGCCGGATCATGCCCCCAGATTGCGGCATAAGCTGTGTTAGACATCACCAACTGGCCAGACTGCGCGAAGACGACAATCGCTTCGTCCACCTCGTCGATCACCGATTGGCCCAGCTCCAGATCGGCGCGATAGCGACGGGTCCGCAGCATTTCGTTGGAAATATCCTCAATCATCAGCGCCAGCGCCCCATTCGGATGCGGACGGCCGACAACCTTGTAGGTCTGCCCATCCGGCAGGCTCCAGGTTTCCTCATACAAGCCAGAGGCTGCCGCCCGTTCCATATCGACAATCTGCCGTCTCCAGTCACGATAGTCCTTCGGTTCTGGCAGCATCTTGCGGTCCCGCATTGCATCCAGCACCGACAACAGCGACGGCCGCAGCGACAGAAAGTCCGGCGGCAGAGTGGTCAGATCCATCAGCGCCGGATTGAAAAGCTGCAATTTGCGCTGGCGATCAAAAATCGCCAATCCAATCGGCAGCTGTGCAAAAGTCTTCGTCAGCGTCTGCATGAAATCCCGCAGCGCGGTTTCGGCCTGCACCGCCGCATTGGCAGGCGTCGCAAACAGCAGCAGCCCCCCGCCTCTTCCCGGCTTGTCAGATCAAACCACAACGGCGGCTCCCCCCCCGCGGGGGTCAGGCTTTGGCGCTGATCCTTCGCGCCCTGCAGCGCCGCGTTGCGATCAAACAACCGCGGCAGCGGCCAGCCCAGATCTTTGCCGTCCTCCAGCAGGCTAAAGGCCTGCAGCAGATAGGCCCCATTCGCCCAAACCACCTCACCCTGCACGTTTTCGCGCCACACCAGCATCGGCGCGGCGGCAACAGTATCTCGCAGCACCGCCAACTCTTCCTGCATCGCATGCTGTGACAGCGGGTCGCGCGCCGAGCCTTGCGGCACGTCAGAGGCATCGATCAGCGAAATCCTTGTCAAACCGCCGTTGCTTTCGGCGTGCAAAAGCAATGGAATACCGACCGTCGCCGCGCTCAGCGTGATTGCACCCTCGGCTGGCAGCCGCTTCAACTCCGTTTCAAGATCCGCAAAGCGTGGGGCCAGATAGGCCATCAGGCGCGGCCATGGCCCTGCCTTCACCGGACTGACCGCCAGCAAAGCCCGCGCGTCGGGGGTGCTGTCAATCAACGCCTCGCCGTCAAACAAGAAGGTCGTCGCCGGGCCGTGGTCAATGAAAACACTTTTTCCGGTCGCAGCAACACGAACCGGCAACACCCACAGCGCAGCCATCCCGATGCACGCAGCGACAAGCGCCGAAGCGAACATCACCGATGCAAGCGCCCAATCATCTGCCCAAATCATTTGCGCTAACCTACCCTTACCGAGAATCCAAAGCCCTGATGCAACCTAAAGGCAAGATTGTTAACGGCAGGTTAAACGCGGACGGCAAAATCAGCGCTTACCCGGAAATCACCTGATTTTCACCCAGCCGCCCAGCCGGAGCGATCAGCACAGCAGCGGGCCAGATCACCTCGACAATCGCGCCGCTGCGATCAGGACGCTCATCAGGAGCCAGAAACGGATCGGCGGCGTTGGCGAAAGACAGTTCGGCGCCAGTGCGCTCCAGCAATGTCTTGGCGATGAACAACCCCAGCCCCATACCCTCATATCCCGGCCGTCGCGACAGATCCTGCGCATCCCGGCGCGAGCGCACAAACGGGTCGCCGATCCGGCCGATCACCTGCGGCGGAAAGCCTTCGCCATCATCAATGATCCGCAACACAATGCGATCTTCTGCAAATTGGGCGTCAACCCAGACCCGTTTGCGCGCGAAATCCACAGCGTTCTGCACCAGATTACGCAGACCGTGGATCAGTTCGGGCCGACGCAACACTTGCGGCGCGCGGGTCTCCGGCGTCGGGCCGGCAACGCTGATGATCACCTCGATGCCCCGTCCCATATGCGGCTCGGCGGCCTCTTGCAGCACCGCGCCCAACGGAGCCTGCCGCAGATGCAGATCATCCTTGCCAGCCTTGCCCATCGACCGCAAAATATCGCGGCATCGGTCGGCCTGATCGCGGATCAGCCGGGCGTCCTCGGCCAGATCGGGGAAATCGGCCAACTCATCCAGCATCTCGGCGCTGACCAGTTTGATCGTCGCCAGAGGCGTTCCCAGCTCGTGCGCCGCCGCCGCCACCACACCGCCCAGATCGGTCAGCTTTTGTTCGCGCGCCAAGGCCATCTGCGTCGCCAGCAGCGCATCCGACATCGAGTGCATTTCCGTCGCCACCCGCCGGGAATACAGGCCGAGGAATGCAATGCCGATCAGGATCGAAAGCCAAAAGCCAAAGGTGAACAGCCCCGGCACCTCAAACACCGCGCCGTCGGCAAAACGCAACGGCACATTCACCACACCGATCAGAGTGATGAACAGCGCCGCAAGGCCGCCAAGCAGCAGCGTGCTGCGCAACTCCAGCGCGCTGGCCGATACTGTCACCGGCGCAAGGATCAGCAGCGCAAACGGGTTGGTCAGCCCACCGGTCAGGTAAAGCAGAAACGACAGCTGCCCCAGATCGAACAGCAGCGTCATCAGCGCCTCGTCTTCGGTCAGCCGCTTGTTTTGCGGAAAGATGAAGATTGAGACCAGATTGGCAATCACCCCCAGCCCGACCGCCAGAAAACACAATCCCAGCGGCAATTGCAGCGTGTAATACTGATCCGCCACGACCAGCGCGACAAATTGCCCGACAATCGCCATCCAGCGCAGCAAAATCAGCGTGCGCAGCCGCAGCCAATCGGCCCGCTCGGGGCGCAACAGGGCGGTTTCGTCGGTAAAGTCACGCTGGTTTGACATCAGGGCTCTGGCCTTTGCGTCGGGTTTACGATTGATAGGGGGCGCGTGTTGGCGGATCAATGCACAAAGCTGGAGAAGAGCATGTCGAAACTTTATGCGGTTCTGTCAGGCGTGGCCGTTGTGGCGCTTCTGGGTGGCACGCTTGGGTATATCCAGATGCAGCGCGCCAATGATAAATTCGCCGAATGCCGCAGTTCTGTGGTTGCGGGTGGCGGTGGCGACATCGGCGGGCCGTTCACGCTGGTCGACGAAACCGGCAAGACCGTCACCGACAAGGATGTGCTGACCAAGCCGTCTCTGGTCTATTTCGGCTATACGTTCTGCCCGGATGTCTGCCCGCTGGATAATGCCCGCAATGCCGAGGCCATCGATCTACTGACTGCCAAGGGCTACGAGGTGGCACCCGTGTTCATCTCGATCGACCCTGAACGTGATACGCCCGAAATCCTGCGCGATTTCACCGACAATCTGCATGAAAAAATGATCGGCCTGACCGGCACCCCGGAACAGGTGCAAGCCGCCTCGCGCGCTTACAAGACCTATTACAAAAAGCAGGATACCGGCGATCAGTATTATCTGATGGACCATTCGACCTTTACCTATCTGATGCTGCCGGGATCCGGGTTTGCCGATTTCTTCAACCGCGATGACACGCCCGAACAAATGGCCGACCGCGTCGCTTGCTTTATTAACAAGAGTTGAGCGGTTGGGTTTGACCCCAAGGTAGATGCAGCCTAGGTTCATATTAGGCGAAAAACGAGGGATTTCATGGCGGAAGAGCTTGGCGCGGAACTCGGGGCGGATCGGACTCTGCTTTTGGTGGATGATGATGAGGCTTTCGTAAAACGGCTGGCCAAAGCCATGGAAAAGCGCGGCTTTCTGCCTGAAACGGCAGGCAGCGTTGCGGCAGGGCGCGCGATTGCGATGGCACGCCCGCCCGCCTACGCCGTGATCGACCTGCGGCTGGAAGACGGCAATGGCCTTGATGTGGTGGAAACTCTGCGCGAACGCCGCCCGGATTGCCGGATTGTGGTGCTGACAGGTTACGGCGCGATTGCCACTGCCGTTGCTGCGGTAAAAATCGGCGCAACCGATTATCTGTCCAAGCCCGCCGATGCCAATGACGTGACAAATGCCTTGCTGGCGAAAGGGGCCGCAATGCCCTTGCCGCCGGAAAACCCGATGTCGGCCGACCGGGTGCGCTGGGAGCATATCCAGCGGGTATATGAAATGTGCGACCGCAATGTTTCAGAAACCGCCCGCCGCTTGTCGATGCACCGCCGCACCTTGCAACGTATTCTGGCGAAACGCAGCCCAAAATAATCAGCATTCTTGATTCTGATTTGCAATCGGCCTAGAAGGCCGCACGCAAATCCTGAAAGGATGCTTCCGTGACCATTGATATTAACAGCCTGTCGCTTAAAGAGTTGAAGGATCTTCAATCCCAAATCGCAAAGGCTATTGCATCTTTCGAAGATCGCAAAAGGAAGGAAGCCCTTGCAGAGCTTGAAGAAATCGCCCGCGCCAAAGGCTTTAGCCTTGCAGAACTGACCGGCCTTACCGTGACGCGCAAGCGCGCACCGGCAAGCGCCAAATATGCCAACCCGGCTGATTCCTCTGATACCTGGTCGGGCCGTGGCCGCAAGCCGCGCTGGTTTGTCGCCGCTTTGGCTGCCGGTCAAACCCCGGAAGATCTGCTAATCTGAGCCATTGAGGGCCGTCTGAAAAGACGGTCCTCTGTCTTGCATGGCTGATTTAGATCGGCCTGCAAGAAATTGCCTTAACCGCAATTGTTGATCTGCATTATTGACCCCGATAGCCGCCGTTAATCCGATAGTCGCGCCAGCAATGTGCCATGCCGCAGCACATAATCGGCCCGCACCTCTGCCGGCGGCCGCAGCCTGATTTCCAGCCCGCGCAACAAGACCGAATCCGGGCGACCAAACAGCCTGTTCGCCTCGGCCTCGCTAAACCCGGCAATCTGCACAGCCTCCAGCCAGGCCGAGATTTTATCCGCCGATTTGATCGCCTTCTTGATCACCACCGGCAGAACCGCAGGCAGGCCAAAGCGCAGATGCACCGCTGCAGTCAACCGCTGATCCAACTCGCCATAGCTGGCACCAATTGCCGATTTCACCGGGCTGATCATGTCGCCAATCACATATTCCGGCGCATCATGCAGCAAGGCCGCCAACTGCCACTTCGCATCCGCGCAAGTCTGCCGGGTAAAGATTTCCTCCACCAGCAACGAATGCTCTGCAACTGAATAGGCAAAATCGCCCCGCGTCTGGCCATTCCAGCGCGCCACAAAAGCCAGCCCATGCGCGATGTCTTCGATTTCAATATCCATCGGCGTCGGGTCCAGCAGGTCCAACCTGCGGCCCGAAAGCATGCGCTGCCAGGCGCGCGGCGGCTTCATGTCTTGCCCGCGAAGGCTTCTACCTCGCGGGTCGGGCCGGCGACGATCAGCAGATCGCCGGGGCGCACCATGGTATCGGGGCGGCCATAGGTAAAATCCTCGCCGGGGCGTTTGATGCCGACGATGGTGACATTGTAGGTCCGCCGCAATTCGCTTTCCGCCAGTGTCTTATTCTGCACATCCGCAGGGGCGCGGGTTTTGGCAATGGCGAAATCATCGTCAAATTCGATGAAATCAATGATCTTTGAGGTGACCAGATGCGCCACACGCTCGCCCATGGTTTTTTCCGGGTAAACCACATGATGCGCCCCGGTCCGCTCCAGAATGCGGCCATGCCGTTCCGTGACAGCCTTGGCCCAAATGTCAGGCACCCCCAGTTCAGAAAGCGCCAGCACGGTCAGCACAGACGCCTCCAGATCCGACCCGATCGCCACCACCGCATGCGAGAAGTCGCCCGCGCTCAGCTGCCGCAGGGTTTCAACCGATGTGGAATTGGCCTGCACAACATGCGTCAACGCGCCAGACAGCTCTTGCACCACCTCAGACCGGTCGTCGACCCCCAGCACCTCGTGACCCAACTGCGCCAGGCTCTGCGCCACCGCCCGGCCAAATCGGCCCAAACCGACGACAATGACGGAATCGCTTTGCGGGATCACTTTTTTACCCAACAATCGGACGCTCCTCTGGATAACGGAAATCGGCGCGGCGAGAGCGCAAGGCGAGGCCAGTGGCCAAGGTGATGGTGCCAACGCGGCCAACAAACATCAAGACAATCAATACGGTTTGCCCGGCAGGCGGAAACAGCGGTGTGGCGTTCATCGAAAGGCCCACGTTCGCAAAGGCCGAGATCGCCTCGAACACCACCTGCCGCAGCGGCAAATCAGACACCAACCGCAAAGTCATGATACCCAGCGCCAGCAGGCCAAGCGCCAAAACCAACACCGTCAGCGACTCGCGCAAAACGGTAGGAGATATCCGCCGTCCGAAAGCGGTCAGATCAGCATTGCCGCGCACCTCGTGCCAGACAGCCAGCAGCAGGATCGCAAATGTCGTGACCTTCAGCCCGCCCGCGGTCGAGGCAGAGCCGCCGCCCACCAGCATCATCCCATAGGTTATCAGCAGGGTTTCTTCACTGATTGCCGCCATGTCGAACGTGTTCATGCCGCAGGACCGCGACATAAATCCGTGGTAGGCGGCGTTGAGGACCCGGTCCAGCACCGGCATCGCACCAATCGTATCGGTGTTCGACCATTCAAACAGCAAGGTCGTGACGAAGCTGATCAGATACAGCCCCAACGTGGTAACAAGCGTCAGCTTGCTGTGCAGCGACAGCCGCCGATCCGGGCGCGGTGCCCGCGAAAGGTCATAAAACACCGGTATCCCAAGCGCACCAACCAAGACCGCCGCCATCACCGCCATCAGAAACACCGGAGAAGAGGCAAATGCCGCAACCCCGCCGGGAAGGGTCGAGAATCCGGCATTGGTAAAAGCCGCGCCCGCATGGAACGTCGCATGCCACAGCGCGTCCGTCGGGGGCAGACCCAGGCTCAGAAAATGTGGCAGCATCGCCAGCATGACAAAGCCCTGCACCACCGCCATCACCATCAACGCCAGCCGCAACACCGCCCGCACATCGCCAAATACAATGCCACGGCTTTCTGTCGTCACAACAATCTGCCGCGAAAGGCTAAGCCTGCGCGACACCAGAAGCACCAGCAGCGTTGCCGATGTCATGATGCCAACTCCGCCCAGCTGGAACAGCAGGTAGATCACGGCCTGACCAAATCTTGTCCAGTAAACTGCGGTGTCCACCACCGCCAAACCCGTGACGGCGACCGCCGATGTTGCGGTGAACAAGGCTGTCAGCAGCGGCGCATGGCCCGGACCGCTGCGCGCCATCGGCAGCATCAAAACAGCGGTTCCCAACAGGATCACCAGCAGAAAAGCCAACGGCACCAACCGCGCCGGGTTCTTCAACCAACTCCCCATTCACCCCTCCACTTTGGCCCGGCTTAGCATTCCCCCCCCGATAAAGCGAGCCGTTGCGGCTTTCGAAATTCCCTGCTTTTGCTCTGCCATTGCCGGAAGGCCGTTGTGATGGTATGCGCAATTCAATTTTGTAAGGATACGAGCAAACCATATGGACTATATCGTCAAGGACATCGCTCTGGCGGAGTTTGGCCGCAAAGAGCTGACCATCGCGGAAACCGAAATGCCGGGCCTGATGGCGTTGCGCGAAGAATTCGGCGCCGCAAAGCCGCTGAAAGGCGCGCGTATTGCTGGCTCGCTGCACATGACCATCCAGACCGCCGCGCTGATCGAAACCCTCACCGCGCTGGGGGCCGATGTCCGTTGGGCTTCCTGCAACATCTTCTCGACCCAGGATCACGCCGCCGCTGCAATCGCCGCCGCTGGCACACCGGTTTTCGCCATCAAGGGCGAAACGCTGGAAGACTACTGGGAATACACCGACAAGATCTTCCAGTTCGGCGGCGAGGGTGGCACCTGCAACATGATCCTCGATGATGGCGGCGATGCCACCATGTACATCCTGATCGGCGCCCGCGTTGAAGCCGGTGAAACCGACATCATCGAAGTGCCGACATCTGACGAAGAGGTTTGCCTGTTCAACCAGATCAAAAAGCGGCTCAAACTGTCGCCCGGCTGGTTCACCAAGCAGCGCGCCGAAATCAAGGGCGTGTCGGAAGAAACCACCACTGGCGTGCACCGTCTGTATGAACTGCACAAGAAGGGCCAGCTGCCCTTCCCGGCGATCAACGTCAACGACAGCGTCACCAAGTCGAAATTCGACAACAAATACGGTTGCAAGGAATCGCTGGTCGACGGCATCCGTCGCGCCACCGACACCATGATGGCCGGCAAGGTCGCCGTTGTTTGCGGTTACGGCGATGTGGGCAAAGGCTCTGCCGCCTCGCTGCAAGGCGCTGGCGCTCGCGTGAAAGTCACCGAAGTTGACCCGATCTGCGCGCTGCAAGCCGCCATGGACGGTTTTGAAGTTGTGCTGCTGGAAGACGTTGTTGCCTCGGCAGACATCTTCATCACCACCACCGGCAACAAGGACGTGATCCGCATCGAGCATATCCGCGACATGAAGGATATGGCGATCGTTGGCAACATCGGCCACTTCGACAACGAAATTCAGGTTGCGGCGCTGAAGAACCACAAGTGGACCAACATCAAAGAACAAGTGGACATGATCGAGATGCCGTCCGGCAACCGCATCATCCTGCTGTCGGAAGGCCGCCTGTTGAACCTTGGCAACGCCACCGGTCACCCGTCTTTCGTGATGTCGGCCTCGTTCACCAATCAGGTTCTGGCGCAGATCGAACTCTGGACCAAGGGCGGCGAATACCAGCCCGGCGTCTACATCCTGCCGAAAGCGCTGGATGAAAAGGTCGCTCGCCTGCACCTGAAGAAAATCGGCGTGAAGCTGACCGAACTGCGCAAGGACCAAGCTGATTATATCGGCGTCAAGGTTGAAGGCCCGTTCAAGTCGGAACACTACCGCTATTAAGCCCGGCGAAATCGCCGCAAAGGCCCGGGGGAAACCTCGGGCCTTTTGCTTTGTGGCACTGCGTCAGAACGCATCCGCCCAAGGGGGAACCTGCCGCGATATTTCCCTTTGAGTGATAAATTCCATCCCCTAAGCTGCGCGCATCTCTGCCGTTGCGTGGCAGACAATTTATTCAGCCAAAACTCAGAGGGGATGAACAAGATGAGCAAACGCGACGATCTGATCGCCAAATATGCCGACGATCTGAAGAACAAGTGCAAGATCAACCCGGATATGGACCTGCTGACCAAGGTCACCATCGGCTGTGGCCCGGCGATCTATAGCGCCGATTCCGAAACCGTTGCGGGGTCGGACAAGTCCGAACTGGAAACCGTGAAGAACAACTTCCTGATCAAGAAACTCGGCCTCGCTGACAGCCCGGCACTGATGGAAGCCATTGATGCAGTGATCGACACCTATGGCCGGTCCGAGCGCAACAAATACCGCGCCGTCGTCTATTACATGCTGACCAAGCATTTCGGCAAAGAAGCGATCTATAATAAGTAAGATCGCCATATCGCCAACTGCGCCCGCCCTTGACCGGCGGGCGTTTTTCATTTGACCGATTGGGTTTGCGTCAATTTTTCAACGCTTGGCGTTTGTGCGACTCGACCCGCCGGGCTAGTTTGATCTTACAGGGCAGGAGCCCGGGACCTTTTTACAGAACACGTGTGGTGCTGAGGGAGCACGTGGGGTGGATGGGGGGTCCTTTAGGGGTATGGGGCCCCCCGTTTCCAAATCTCAAGGGGCGTCTGCTATCCCACCCAAGGCGCAAACAATTCGCCATTCTTCCGGCGTAACCGGCTGCACCGAAAGCCGCGGGCAAGTCACTAGCGCCATCTTCTCCAACCCCGGCGCATGTTTGCAGGTTTCCAGCGTCACCGGTCGCGGCAAGGGCCGCAGTGCACGAATCCAAACGCAATCCCAACGCGGATCGTCGGTGGTGCTATCGGGTGCGCTTTCGCGGCAAACCTCGACAATCCCCACCACCGCCTTACCGATGTTGGAATGATAGAAAAATCCACGGTCGCCAAGCTTCATCGCCCGCATATTGTTGCGCGCCAGATAGTTTCGCACCCCATGCCATTCTTCACCCACGGCCCCCTTGGCAACTTGGGCATCCCAACCCCAGGTGTCAGGCTCGGATTTGAACAGCCAGAAGTTCATCCGACGACCTTTTTCCACTCGGTAATCCTTACGCTTTCGAACAGCCCCGCCTTGGCATAGGGGTCCGCTGCCGCCCATGCCTGCGCCTGTTCCAGCGTATCTACGTTCAGCACCACAAGACTGCCGGTCATCTGCCCGTCATTCAGAAACGGCCCAGCCATTTCCACCACGCCCGAGGCTTCAATATGCGCCAGATGCGCGGCGCGGTTGTCCAGCCGGGTTTGCAGATGGCCGGGTTTGTCGATGCAGATAAGGGCGACGCGCATGGGTTACTCCTGTTTCAAAGGCCGCGAAAGAAGCGCCTGTATGGCCTGCGGCAAGGTGATGTGGTGATCAATCACCGCGGCAATCATGTTGGTAATCGGCATGTCGATTTGCAAGCTTTTCGCCATGTTAGAGACTGCTTTTGCCGTAGCCGCGCCCTCAACAGTCACGCCCGGATCAAAGCCTTTCCCCGCCCCCAACGCCTGGCCATAGCGAAAATTGCGCGACTGCGCCGAGGTGCAGGTCAGCACCAGATCGCCAAACCCCGACAACCCCGCCAGCGTTTCGGTCTTTGCCCCAAGGCCCAGCGCCAGCCGGGTCATTTCGGCATAGCCGCGCGTCATCAGCGCCGCACGGGCCGAATCGCCAAGGCCTGCACCAATCACAATTCCCGCAGCAATCGCGATGACGTTTTTCAACGCGCCGCCCAGTTCCGCCCCGATCACATCCTGCGTGCGATACAAACGCAGGCTGGGAGTCGACAGCAGATGTTGCAGCGTCTCACCATCGGACGAAGCCAGCGTCAGCGCCGTCGGCAAGCCGCGTGCAATATCGGCGGCAAAGCTGGGTCCGGTCAGCGCAGCAAACGGCGACTGCGGGCAGGCAGCCTCGATCAGCGCGGTCGGGCCTTTCAGCGTGGTCAGATCAACGCCTTTGCAGCAAGCCACCAAAGCCAGCCCGTTCAGGCCGGGATGTTCGGCCAGAAACCCACGCAGCGCCTGCATCGGCAGCGATAGCAGCACCGCATCGGCCCCGGCCATATCTGCGATTTCCGCTGTAACAGAGACTGTTTTTGGCAGTGCAACCCCCGGCAACCGCGCCTCATTTGCCCGCGTTCGCACCATTTCGGCGACGTGATCGGCATCGCGCGCCCACAGCGTCACCGCCCGGCCTTCACGCCCCAACGCCACCGCCAACGCCGTGCCAAACGCCCCCGCGCCAATCACCCCGATCATGCCTTGGCCCCCTTTTTGCCCGACCCGATCATCGGTGCCGCCGTCGCATCCAACGGCCAGCGCGGCCGCGCCGCAAGCGCCATGTCATCTACCATTCCCGCGCGAAACCGCTCGATCCCGGCCCAGGCGATCATCGCCGCGTTGTCGGTGCAAAGCCGCAGCGGCGGTGCCAGAAACCGCACGCCAGCCTTGGCGCAAACAGTCTCTAACATCGCCCGAATAAGCGTATTTGCCGCCACTCCACCCGCCACAGCCAAAGCGGGTTGCGCCGGGTCATGCTCCAGATAGATCGCCAGGGCCCGCCGGGTTTTTTCGGCCAGAACCTCGGCCACCGCCAGCTGAAACGCCGCGCACAGATCGCGGCGATCTTGCACCGTCAGCCCGCCCCTTTCGGCAATCACCGCATCCCGCGCCCGCAGCAGCGCGGTTTTCAGCCCGGAAAACGACATGTCGCAGCCGGGCCGATCCAGCAGCGGGCGCGGAAAGGCAAAGCGCTTGGCATTGCCCAAGGCCGCCTCGGCCTGCACCGCTGGCCCACCGGGTTGCGGCAAGCCCAAAAGCTTGGCGGTCTTGTCAAACGCCTCGCCCGGCGCATCATCAATCGTACCGCCAAGCCGTTGAAATCGTTCGGCAGAATGGGCAATCAGAAACTGACAATGCCCGCCAGACACCAACAACATCAGATAGGGAAACGCCAGTTGATCGGTCAGCCGAGGCGTCAGCGCGTGGCCCGCCAGATGGTTGACCCCCACCATCGGCAGCCCAGTTGCCGCCGCCAACCCCTTGGCCAGCATCACCCCCGACAGCACGCCACCGATCAGCCCCGGCCCCGCCGTCACCGCGATGCCGTCCAGATCGCGCAGCGCCAGCCCGCTTTCGACCAGCGCTTGCTCCACGCAATGATCCAGCCGTTCGGCATGGGCGCGGGCGGCAATTTCAGGCACCACACCGCCAAAAGCCGCATGCAGCGCTGTCTGCCCTTCCACCACTGACGCCAAAATCTGCGGCACATCGCCCGGCGCGTGCCGGATCACCGCCGCAGCGGTATCATCGCAGCTTGATTCAATGCCCAGAAAGGTAAGCGTCTGCGTCATGGTCCGCCGTTGATTGCCCGCCTGAACGCAGGTAACACCAAGGCCATGGTCAGACAATCCCAACCCACGATCCTGCTGACGCGCCCGCTGGCGCAAAGCCTGCGCTTTGCGGATCAGGTTGGCGGCGCGGTGATCTCGCCGCTGATGCTGCCAGAGTTTCTGGACCCAGCCCTGCCCGAGACCGATTTTGCCGCCGTTATCCTGACGTCCGAGACCGGCGTTCAGGCCGCCCGGCGGATTTCCGCCACCGGAGCCGTGCTGCCCGATCTGGCTTACTGTGTGGGCAACCGCACCACACAAGCCGCGCGCGCAGCGGGGTTTCAGGCGCTGTCTGCCGAAGGTGACGCAAGCGCGCTGCTGGCGCTGATCAAAGCCCGGCATACTTCTGGCAGGCTTTTGCTTTTACGCCCCGAAGATACGGCCGGTGATCTGACAAAAGACCTTAATTCTGTCGGTATAGAGACTGTTTCAGTCATCGTTTACCGCCAGAAGCCGCAAAGCCTGACCGCCGAAGCCATCGCTTTGCTGCAAGGTGATACCCCGGTCATTCTGCCGGTTTTCTCGCCCCGTTCGGCGCGGCTTCTGGTGGCAGAAATCCGTCGTATCAACGGCCACGCTCCGCTCTGGCTGGCGGCACTCAGCCCTGCGGTGGCGCAAGCGTTCGATTTGCCCGCCGAGTTGATCCAGATTGCAGCGCAGCCCGACGCTTCGGCTATGCTCGACGCGGTAACGGCAATGCAGCAACGCGGGATCGGTTCTTGAACCGCACCCGGTCAAAGCATTACCTTCACAGCAATGGGCATGGCTCGACACCTGAAGGCGAGGTCAAGGATGGCTGATACAGAGACGAACGAGCTTGAAGCCGCGCCGGTGGAAATGATCGAGCCCACCCGGCCAGAGCCGCCAGCGAAGCCAGAGCCAACCCCGGCCGCAATCACGCCTGCCAAACAGACGCCCAAAGGTGGTTGGCTTGGCCCGATCCTCGGCGGTGTCATTGCAGCGGGTGCTGGCTATGGGCTTGCACAATATGTGCCGAACGGCTGGCCGTTGCAGGACACCTCGGCGCTGCAAGCCGCCCTGACGGCGCAGCAGCAGGAAACCGCAATGCTCAAGACGCAGTTGGCGGAGTTGGCCGCCAGATCGGGGGATGCCGGGCTGGAAACGCGCCTCGCCGCGCTGGAAGCCACCGCCCCACCGGATCTGGCCCCGCTCGATACCCGCCTGATTACGCTGGAATCGCGCCTGACCGCCATCGAAGCCCTGCCAACCAACGGCGATGGTGCCTCGTCTGCCGTCTTGGCGGCGCAAGATGCCGCAATAAAGCAGTTGCAGACACAACTTCAGGCGCTGCAAAACGCCGCGCCCGTGGTGGATACCGCCGCCAGCGAGGCCCTGCTGAAAGAAGCTGAAATGGCGGCGGCCAAGATCAAGGCCGACGCTGAAACCATGGCCAAAACCGCCGAGTCCCGCGCCGCGCTGGGACGCCTGCAAGCCGCGTTGGATAGTGGTGCAGCCTATGCCGCCGCCCTGCCCGCGTTGGGTCAAGTGCCGGAAATCCTGACCGCCAACGCCGCAACCGGCCTGCCTACCCTTGCCGCGCTGCAAGACAGCTTCCCCGAGGCCGCCCGCGCCGCACTGGAGGCCGCCTTGCGCGCCAATATGGGCGAAAGCTGGACAGACCGTGTCACCAGCTTTTTGCGCAGCCAGACCGGGGCGCGATCACTGGCTCCACGCGAAGGCAGCGATCCCGATGCGATCCTGTCGCGCGCCGAGGCCGCTTTGGCCACCGGCGATCTTGCCACCGCGCTGACCGAGATCGCCGCACTACCGCCCGAAGCCCAGACCGCGCTGCAAGGCTGGCGCAGCACGGCGGAAATCCGCATGGCGGCACAACAGGCGGTTGCGGGTCTTGCCGCAACGATTGGCGAATAGGGGCGTATGATGATCTGGTCTTTGCTCAAGGTTCTGCTGTTCATCATTGCCATCGCCGCGCTGACCTTTGGTGCCGATGTGCTGCTGCATAACGAGGAAGGCGTCCGCATCGCCGTGGCTGGCTGGGAATTCACCCTTGGTCCGCTACAAACCGCCATTCTGCTGCTGGTTCTGGTGGTAGCACTCTGGACGGTGATGAAGCTGGTCGGCTTCATCGTCGCCACCCTGCGCTTTCTGAACGGCGATGAAACCGCAATTTCACGCTATTTCGACCGCAACCGCGAACGCAAGGGCTATCAGGCGCTGACCGAAGGCTTGCTTGCGCTGGCTTCCGGCGAAGGCCGCCTCGCGCTGATCCGCGCCCAACGCGCCGAGAAATATCTGGAACGCCCGGAACTGACGACGCTGCTGGTCGCCCAAGCCGCCGAGGCCGCAGGCGATGGCAAACGCGCAACCGAAGCCTACAAGACGCTTCTGGCGACCGAGGCCACCCGCTTTGTCGGCATCCGTGGCCTGCTGAAACAAAAGCTGGTCGAGGGCGATACCGATACCGCGCTCGCCCTTGCGGAAAAGGCTTTTGCGCTGAAACCCAAACATGCAGAAACACAGGATATCTTGCTGAAACTGCAATCAGAAAAAGCTGATTGGAAAGGTGCCCGCGCCACCTTGGGGGCCAAGTTGAAAGCTGGTGCGCTGCCGAAGGACGTTTACCGCCGCCGCGATGCCGTGCTCGCCTTGCAAGAGGCGCGCGGCGTGATGGACGAAACCGCCACCGCCGAATCCCGCGACGCCGCGATCGAGGCCAACCGGCAATCACCCGATCTGATCCCCGCCGCCGTGCTGGCCGCGCGCGGACTGATCGACAGGGGCGACAAGAAATCCGCCACCCGTGTGCTGAAAAAGGCGTGGGAGGTGCGGCCCCACCCCGAACTCGCCGCCGCTTTCGCCGAAATTGAACCCGATGAAATCCCGCAGGAACGGCTGAAACGCTTCCGCACCCTGACCGCCCTGCACCCCGACCACGATGAGACCCGCCTGCTGCTGGCCGAGCTGAACATCACCGCCGAGGAATATCCCGACGCCCGCCGCGCGCTGGGTGATATCGTCACCCGCCATCCGACACAGCGCGCGCTGGCGATCATGGCCGCCATCGAACGCGGCGAAGGCAGTGATGAGGCCGTCGTACGCGGCTGGCTGTCCAAGGCGCTGACCGCGCCGCGCGGCCCGCAGTGGTGCTGCGACAAATGTCAGGCGATCCATGCGACTTGGCAGCCAATTTGCGAAAACTGCGGCGGCTTTGACACCCTGTCGTGGCGCGACCCGGTGGAAACCCACGGCGCCAGCGCCACCGGGGCCGAGCTGCTGCCACTGCTGGTCAACGAGCCGGTGATTCCCTCAACCACACCGCCGAAAGTCACGCCCGAGTCCGATCCGGAAATCATCGACCTCGCCGCCGTCGCCCGCAGCGCAAATTGATCGGCGCGAAAGTCACAAACGCGCTGCGGTTCCGGGTTGACGAACCGCAGCCATCGCCATATGAGGGGCGCGGGCCGCTGTAGCTCAGCTGGTAGAGCACGTCATTCGTAATGATGGGGTCGGGAGTTCGAGTCTCTTCAGCGGCACCACTTCTTTCAAATTTTTCTGAATATCACGCCAACGCAGTCGCGTGCCTTGTGTGACTTACGCCGTGACAACGGTTTCACGCCTTAGCGGTGGCGCGGGCGAATGTTGTTCGCGAACGTGGCGCCTTCGCGTCATTCCTCGTTTCGCACCATGCGCAACGCAAAGCCCAGATCTTCAGTCAACTGCTGCTGCGCCTGATCTTTCTGCGCCCGGTCTGCAAGTCGCAGGATGTAGGAAGGGTGCCACGACATCAGCACCGGCCCGTCGTGCAGGCCGATTTCCACCTTCCCGCGCCTGTCTGCCAGCGGTGCAGCGTTATCGGTCAGTGCAAAAGCCGCCGAAGCGCCCAGCGCAACCGTCAGACGGGGCTGGATAAACCCGATCTCAAGCCCCAACCACCAGCGGCAATGCACGATCTCTTGCCGGTCGGGGGATTGGTGCAGCCGCTGCTTGCCGCGCGGGATGAATTTGAAATGCTTCACGGCGTTTGTCAGCCAGACCCGCTCCGGATCAACGCCTGTCTCTGCCATCGCCTGCCGCAGCAGCTGCCCGGCTGGCCCGACAAACGGGCGGCCCGCAAGGTCTTCGCGGTCGCCGGGCTGTTCCCCCACAATCATCAGCGCCGCATCGGCCGCCCCCTCGCCCCAGACGGTCTGCGTCGCCGCCTCGCACAGGCCACAGCGGCGGCAGCCCTTCGCGGCGCTGCAGGCCGCTGCCAGCGTTTCGGGCAGGTTTGGGTCTTGCGGCATCGTGCTGCTATAGCGGGTAGAGATTGCCGCAGCACCCGGTCGCGCCGCCGTAGCGCCCGCCTCGCGCATACGCTGTACCCGCGCCTCGGCATCTTTCAGCATCGCAGGGATCAGTCTGGTTTCAGGCAGGTTCTTCCAGTATTTCTTCGGCATCTCGGATCGCATCGCAGCCAGTTTGACCCGCGCCGGGTTGAAGATATTGGCAAAATAGGTCGCCCACAGCGACTCTGACGCATCTTCAGGCAGATCTGGCCGCGCACCTGCAGGCCCGAAGCTTAGCGCACCATCCTGAAAATGCGCAGTCTGACGCGGCGTGGCAATCAACCAGTCCATATCGGCAAACCGTTTGACAAAAAAGCGGCTGCCCGGCTCCAGCGTGTTGTGTTCCGGCTCAAACCACGCGGCAAAGCGGCGGCGCGGGCCATTCGACGGGCATTCACGGAACCGCACGAAGGCATGCATCTTGTGAATATCGCGACCGACAGATTTCGCCAACAGGTGCAGTCTGCGCCCCAACGCATCGGCCTGCGACAGCGGATCGCCGTCACGCCGATCCAGCCGCCACAGCGCCTGATACAACAGTGGCAGCCGTTCCGGTGCCGAATGCCAGATCACCGACCCGGCGAGCCTGACAAAGCCCTCCGGCACCCGCGCCTGATGTGGGCCGGGATCATCGGGCAAAGCCGCCGCCACAAACAGCCCGCCGCCGCCCGTCCAGTCGATCTGATCCGGTGGAATGCGATGCGAAATCGCCACCCGTGCAGCCACGCGCCAGGCGTCAAAGATGTCGCGCTCGGGCAGCGTAACCCCGTAACTCACAGCAAACGCAACTGTTCGGGTGGCGGCGCGAAGCGCGCGCGCAGTTCGGCGCTGTCGGTCAATCCAGCGGGCGACCAACCCGGCAAGCTGATGAAAGGCCGCGCTTTTTTCATCAGCGCACCGATGCGAACCAGATCCTCATAGCGCAAGGCGTGATGCCTGCGGGCGGCGATGATCCGGTCCACCGTGCGGGTGCCAAAGCCCGGCACACGCAGCAGCATCTCTCGCGTAGCCAGGTTCACATCCAGCGGGAACATACCCCGGTGCTGCAACGCCCAGGCCAGTTTCGGGTCCAGCTCCAGATCCAGATGCCCCGCCTTCGCACCCGTGGCGATTTCCTCAGCGCTGAAACCATAAAACCGCAGCAGCCAGTCCGCCTGATACAGCCGATGTTCGCGCAGCAGCGGCGGCTGGATCAGCGGCAACGCGGCCGAGGCGTCCGGGATCGGCGAAAACGCCGAATAATACACCCGCCGCAGCTTGTAGCCGGTGTAAAGCCGCGTCGCACTGGTCAGGATCGTCACATCATCCGCGCCATCCGCGCCAATGATCATCTGCGTGCTTTGCCCGGCAGGCGCAAATCGCCGCGCCTTCTTGCCGGTATGCGACACATCTTTCGCCGCCTCCCCTTCCAGCCGCACCTGCGCCATGGCGGCGCGAATGGTCTCAGGGCGCTTTTCCGGCGCGAGTTTCCGCAGGCTGGCATCCTGCGGCAGTTCCACATTGATCGACAAACGATCCGCATAAAGTCCCGCCGCGCGGATCAGTTCGGGCGCTGCATCGGGGATGGTCTTCAGGTGGATATACCCCCGAAACCCGTGCTCCTCGCGCAGTGTCTGCGCGATCCGCACCATATCGGCCATCGTCTGATCGGGCGACCGAATGATCCCCGACGACAAAAACAGCCCCTCGATGTAATTGCGCCGGTAAAACTCCAACGTCAGCGTCACCACTTCCTCAACCGAAAACCGCGCGCGTTCGACATTGGAAGACACCCGATTGATGCAATAGGCGCAGTCAAAGACGCAGAAATTCGTCATCAGGATCTTCAGCAACGAAATGCAGCGCCCGTCCGGCGTATAGGCATGGCAGATGCCGCTGCCCCCTGCCGAGCCAACGCCACCCTTGCGGGCATCGCGCTTTTCTCCCCCCGACGAAGCACAGGAGGCATCATATTTCGCCGCATCCGATAGGATCGCCAGCTTGTCCTGAAGGGTCATCTTTGCCATGCCGCAATACCTAGCGTTCTGCAAATGTTCGTCAATATGCGACAAAACAGAAGCTTGGCCTTGATGCCCCGGCCAACCGGGCCATATCCCCGTCTTGAACCAATTTCGACTGGCAACCATGGCAAAGATGCGCAAGAAATCCGACCTGCCCAGCAAGATTTGCGCCGTCTGCGGCTTGCCGTTTAGCTGGCGCAAGAAATGGCAACGCGACTGGGAAAATGTCAAACATTGCTCGGACCGCTGCCGATCCGCCAAAACCCCCGGCGGTTTCGCCGCATGACCGGGCGTTTGCGTTTCATCCTTGGCGATCAGTTGACCCGCGATCTGTCGGCGCTGTCCGATCTCGACCCCGCGCGCGACATAGTCCTGATGGTCGAGGTTGCCGACGAGGCCACCTATGTCCGCCACCACAAGCAAAAGCTGGTGCTGGTGCTTTCCGCGATGCGCCATTTTGCCGAAAGCCTGCGCGCCGACGGCATCGCTGTCGATTACGTCACGCTGGAAGACCCGGCCAACACCCACAACTTCACCACCGAACTGGCCCGTGCCATCACCCGCCACGCGCCCGCCTCTGTCATCACCACCGAACCCGGTGAATGGCGGGTCTGGCAAATGATGCAGGGCTGGCAAGCCAGCCTTGGCCAGCCCGTCGATATCTGCGCTGACGACCGCTTTTTCTGTTCACGCGCCGATTTCGCCAGTCTGTCCCGCGCCCGCAAGGTCAGCCGGATGGAGTTTTTCTACCGCGAGATGCGCCGTCGCAGCGGCATCCTGATGCGCGCCGATGGTCCTGAAGGCGGCCAGTGGAATTTCGATCCCGAAAACCGCAAATCCCTGCCGCGCGGCCACCGCCCGCCTGCCCGGCAGCGCTTTACCCCCGATGCCACCACCCGCGCGGTGCTGGATATGGTTGCCAGCCGCTTCCCCGAGCATTTCGGCGATCTAGAACCCTTTGGCTGGGCCGTCACCCGCGAGGATGCCCTGCAAGCGCTGGATCACTTCATCACCGATGCGCTGCCGCAGTTCGGCGACTATCAGGATGCGATGAAAACGGGCGAGGATTTTCTGTATCACAGCCTGATCTCGCCCTACCTGAACCTTGGCCTGCTGACCGCGCGCGAGGTCTGCACCCGCGCCGAGGCGGCCTATCACGCAGGTGACGCGCCGCTGAATGCGGTCGAAGGCTTCATCCGGCAGGTGCTGGGCTGGCGCGAATTCGTGCGCGGCGTCTACTGGACGGAAATGCCCGACTATGCTCAGACCAACCACCTGAACGCCCAGCGCGATTTGCCCGCTTTCTACTGGACCGGCGATACCCCGATGCGCTGCATGGCGCAGTGCATCGACACCACCCGCCGCACCGCCTACGCCCATCACATCCAGCGGCTGATGGTCACCGGCAATTTCGCGCTTCTGGCCGGAATTGCCCCCGCGCAGATCGAAGACTGGTATCTGGCCGTCTATATCGACGCCTTCGATTGGGTTGAATTGCCCAACACGCACGGCATGGTGCTGCATGCCGATGGCGGCCGGCTGGGATCAAAACCCTACGCGGCATCCGGCGCCTATATCGATCGGATGTCGGATTATTGCAGCGGCTGCGCCTTTGACCCAAAGCAGAAACTCGGCCCGCGCGCCTGCCCGTTCAACTATCTCTATTGGAATTTTCTGATCGAAAATCAGGCGGTGCTTTCGCCTAATCCGCGCATGGCCCTGCCGTATCGAACCTTGTCGAAAATGACCCCCGAACATCGCCAAAGCATTACGGACGCAGCAAAGGTGTTTCTGGCGAGGCAAAAAGGCTGGGCTGGCGACACATCAGCCCCACAACAGCTGCGTCTGGATGAAGACTGGTAGCCCTTGGGCTTTCAGCTGCCTTGTCCCGCCGCAAAAACCAACTGACCTTGGTCTTGTATCGCGGCCCGGTTCCTGCGACGCTATACAGAGATATTTGCGCACGCGGCTTGCCTTTGGCAGCAGCATGGGGTGTGGCAAACCTTAACAAAAGATGAAGGGCAGAATCTAATCCATTGTTTTAATATGATATAATTCGCGTCCCCGCGTGGACCCGCCCTGTCGATCCCCCAAACCAGCACGCCGCGCCTCTCGCCCAAAAAGCCCCCATTCCCACGCAGAAAGAGCCCGAATGACCCGCCTTCTGCTGACCCTCAGCCTGACCCTCCTGATAGCCTGCACCCCACGCGGCACCATGACCCTTGCCCCGCAGGCGAGTTTGGTCGGGCAGGTGGAACAAATCTTTGTCGCCACCACCCGCGCTCAGGATCAAAACGGGGCTTTCAGCAGCAAGAGATCGGAAAAGGTCCACTTTGCCCGTTTCGATATTTCAGTGCCACCAAACCGCAAACTGGGCGAGATCAACTGGCCGCCACGGCACGGCAAGGCAAATCCAGCCAAACACTTCCTGACCACCGATCAGGTCATCTACCCCTCCAACACCCCGTTCCGCAGTGACTTGCATGACGAACTGGCCCGAAATGGCGGCGAGGCGGTAATTTTCATCCACGGCTACAACAACAATTTCTCCGAAGGGCTATATCGGGTCGCCCAGTTCGCGCATGATCTGCAGCTGCCGGGGGTGGTGGTTCACTATGCCTGGCCCTCGGCCGCAGAACCGCTGGGCTACGCCTATGATCGCGATTCCGCCCTGTTTGCACGCGATGGGCTGGAGTCGCTGATGCAGGAGGTTGCGGCGGCCGGGGCGACGCGGATCTTGCTGGTGGCGCACTCGATGGGGGCAGGGCTGACGATGGAGGCGCTGCGGCAGACGGCGATCCGGGGCGGTCGGCGGGCGCTGGATCTGGTTGGCGGGGTGATCCTGATTTCGCCGGATATTGATGTTGATGTCTTCAAAAGAAGCGCGCACGAAATGGGCGGGCTGCCGCAGCCGTTTGTGATCTTCGGGTCGGACCGTGACAGATTTCTGCGAATTTCCGCGATGCTGACCGGGCAGGAAGAGCGGTTGGGGTCGCTTTCGGATGTCTCGAAAGTGGCTGACCTGAAGGTGACCTTCCTGGATGTTGGTGCGTTCTCGGAAGGGGCGGGGCATTTCACGGTCGGGGATTCAGCGGCGTTGATCCTGCTTCTGGACCGGATTGCCGACCTTGAGGGCGCGTTTGAGGCGGACCGGCAAGCGCGGGTCGGGCTGCTGCCGGGGGTGGTCTTGACGGTTCAGAATGCGACTCAGATCGTGCTGCATCCGGTGGCGGGAATGGCTTCGGAGTTGGCGCGATAGGGGCGTGTCCACATGTGGACATGGGCCGGTTTACATAGAATCAAAGGCTTGCAAGCTTGTCTTCATCAGCCGTTAACCATCGCAACATGATGGTAGGGTGTGTGACGGTGTGGCTTTCGCAGCGCGAAAGTCGCGCTTTCACGCACCGCTGGCTTGGCCTTAGCGCCGCCGCAGGTAGACGTAATAGGCACCAGAGCCGCCGTGTTTCAGATGGGCTTCGGAAATTTGCAGCACCGCTGGGCCAAGCGGCGGCAGGCGCAGCCATTGCGGCACCTGATGCCGCAGGGCACCCATCCGCAGCGGGATCGGGCCAATGTCTTGCCCACGTTTGCCCTTGCCGGTGATCACCAACACCAGCCGCATACCCGCTGACTGTGCATTCAGGATGAAGCGGATCAGCTCGGGATGCGCCTCGGACAGGGTGAGGCCGTGCAGGTCGATGCGGGCTTCGGGCGACAGCTTGCCACGGGTCATCTTGCCGTGGGTCTTTGCATCCATCTGCAACGGCGCGGCGGCGAGGCTTTCCGACAGGCTGGGCAGCACGTCATGCGCTGGCTTGACCCGTGCCTTTTCGCCCAGCCGAAACAGCGGCAGGCGCGGCGCCGCCGGGGTCAGGTGCGGCGCGGTTTCCGACATCACAAGATGCGGTTTCGGCTCGGCTGCCTTCAGAAACACATGGCCCATCGGGTGCATCGGCTTTGCGGTGCGGGCGACGGCGTGCCAGATTTCCTCTTCTTCCGGGCGCAGCGTGCGGCGACGAGCCATGGTTCAACCCTCGGGCAGCATGGCGTAGGCGCGGTCGATCGGCAGCAGCAGGATCATTCGCCCGCCGTCCTTGATCGTGCCCGCCGCATCACCGGCAGCCGCGCCGGTGCCATAGAAAATGTCGGCGCGCTGTGCGCCCTTGATCGCGCCGCCGGTATCTTGCGCCACCATCAGGCTGCGAATGGGGGTATCGCCGGTCTTTTCGATCCAGACCGGCACCCCGAGCGGGGTAAAGCTGGGATCAATCGCCACCGAGCGCATCGCGGTGATCGAGCGGCCCATCGCGCCAATCGGACCTTTGTCTGCCGGCAGATCACCGATCTTGCGGAAGAAGACGTAAGACGGGTTGGTGTTGAGCAACGCATTGCCGGCGGTGGGATTGCCGCGAACATAATGCCGGATGTCTTGCGCCGAAACCTGATCCGGGGTGCGCATGCCGCGTGCGATCATTTCCTTGCCGACCGAGCGATAGGCATGGCCGTTGCGCCCAGCGTAGCCGACGCGGATCACCCGGCCATCTGTCATCCGAATGCGGCCAGAGCCTTGGATTTGCAGGAAAAACGCCTCGACAGGATCATCAAGCCAAGCGATTTCAAGGCCGCGCCCACGCAACGCCCCGGATTCGATGCTGGCGCGGTCGTGGTAAACCTGCCCATCTTGCAGCTCGGGCGGGCGGGCGTAGATCGGGTAGGCAAAGCGCGGTGTGCGGATCGGCGAACCGTCAAGTTCCGGTTCATAATAGCCGGTGAACAAGGCAGGGGGATTGCCGATCAGCACTGGCTTGAACATCAGCTCGAAGAAGGCCTTCGCAGAGGCATCTGATGTGCCCGCGTCGGCGGCAAGACGGCAGATCGGCTGCCAGTCGGGCGCATCGAGTTGGTCGCAGGTTTCCAGAAAGGCGGCAAGGGCGGCCCGATGATTGTCTTCGGGCCAGCCATCGAGGGTTTCAAAATCCAGCATCTGCGCCGGGGCGGGCGCTGCGGTCATGCTGACCGCCAGCAGGCAGGCGCTGAGGGCGGCACGCATTCGTTCTCCGTCAGTCGCCAGTTGCGACGAGTTGCCAGTTCGGGTCTTGCACGCCCATGCGACGCGCAAAGGTCCAGCTGTCACGCTGGCGTTTGACTTCGGAGGTCGAGCCTTCGATGATTTCGCCGGCCTTGTTGCGCACAGCCGAGGTGAGTTCGCCGACAAACCGCACGGTAATTTCGCCGGTGCGGCTGGTGCTGTCAAACTCTGCATCGGCGAGGGTGACTTCACGGATGCCAAGGAAATTCGCCTCGACCGTCATGCCGTTGCGTTCCCGGGCGTTGATCGCCTGGGTGAAGGAGGCTTCCACCTCATCCGCGAGGAAGGGGCGGATCTGGTCGATATCGCCACGCTCGAACGCCATCAGGATCATTTCATAAGCGCCGCGCGCGCCGCGCAGGAATTCGCCTACGTTGAAGTCAGGCTCGGCGGTTTTCATCGCGGCAAGCGCCTTGGCCGCGGCGGTGTTCTCGGCAATGTGATCGGTGATGTCGCGGTCGGGGCCGCCTTCGATCACCTCAAAATCGCGTTTTGGCGTCGGGCGGGCGGGATCAAGCGGCAGCGGCGGCTTTTCGAAGCCTTCGCGCGAGCCGAGCACAGAACGCAGTTTCAGGATCAGAAACACGGCGATCCCAGCCAGAACAAGCAGTTGAATCAGAGAGGAATTCATCAAGGCGCCTCAAAACTTGCCGGAGGGGTTGGTGATCCGGGCGTTGGCATCTTATGTAGGGGCTGGGTGCGCGCAAGTCTACCGTCTGGGGCGCGGAAACCACGGAGGAGACGCGGATGTGGGGTTTTGCGCTGATTTTGGCGTGGCCGTTGCTGGAAATCGGGCTGTTTGTCACGGTTGGCGGCTGGCTGGGACTATGGCCGACGCTGGCGATTGTGGTGACGACGGGGTTTGCCGGTGTGGCGCTGATGCGCTGGCAGGGGATGGGGGCGCTGCGCGAGGTGCAGGCGGGGACGGTGGACCCGGTGTCGCCGATGGCGCATGGCGCGCTGATCCTGCTCGGTGGGTTTCTGCTGATGTTGCCGGGGTTCTTTACCGATGTGCTGGGTGTGTTGCTGATGATCCCGCTGCTGCGGCGGTTGGTGATTGCGCAGATTGCGTCTCGGGTGCGGGTGGCGGGGTTTATGGCGCGAGGCCGGGCGCAAGGCACGGAGGATTGGGTCGATGCCGAATATGAAGAGGTGGTGCCAGACCGCGACAAAATCGGCGGGCCGTCGAAATGGCATCAGGATTGAGCCGCGCGCTTTGACCTGATACGGATTGGCGAGGTATTGCAGGGAGTGGGTCGTATGACCGAAGAAACTGGCGGTGCGCCGCAAATCAAGATGTCGGTTCTGGCGCAATTTGTCCGCGACATGTCATTTGAAAACATGGTGGCCCAGAAGGGGCTGACGGCAAGCGAAGTGCAGCCGGATATTCAGGTTCAGGTAAGCCTGGATGCGCGCAAACGGTCGCAAGAGCATCAGTTTGATATCGTGACCAAGTTCAAGGTAACCTCGAAAAACAAGGTCAACGGTGATACGCTGTTCCTGCTGGAGGTCGATTACGGCGGGATCTTCCACGTCGAGGGCGTGCCGGAAGATCAGATGCACCCGTTCCTGCTGATCGAATGCCCGCGCCTGCTGTTCCCGTTTGTGCGGCGGATCATCTCGGATGTGACGCGCGATGGCGGCTTCCCGCCGCTAAACATTGATACGGTGGATTTCCTTGCGCTGTATCGCCAGGAAATCCACCGTCGCGCCCAGGCGCAGCCAGTCGCAAACTAAGGCTGGAAGATTTGCAAAGCCAGTCCTGCGGGGCTGGCTTTGTCATCTGCGGGTCAGATCTGGTAATAATCGCGATACCAGCGGACAAAGGCGGCAATGCCGTCGCGGAAGTTGGTCTGCGGACGGTAACCGGTCAGGCTTTGCAGCAGGGTTGCATCTGCCCAAGTGGCCGGGACGTCGCCGGTTTGCATCGGCATGTAATTGCGGATCGCCTTGCGGCCGGTTTCGACCTCGATCGCGTCGATGAAATCCATCAGGCGGACTTTATCGGAATTACCAATATTTACAACACGATAAGGCGCGGCGGGGCTTAGACTGTCACCTTGCGGAATGTCGGCCGGGGTTTCGGGCCGCTGCGGAACCGCGTCGATCAACAGGCGGATGCCACGGACAAGATCATCGACATAGGTGAAGTCGCGCCACATGTCGCCGTTGTTGTATACGTCGATCGGGCTGCCTTCGAGAATGCCGCGGGTGAATTTGAACAGCGCCATGTCGGGGCGGCCCCACGGACCATAGACGGTAAAGAAGCGGAACATGGTTATCGGCAAGTTATAGATGTGGGCGTAGGAATGGCCCATCATCTCATTCGCCTTCTTGGTGGCGGCGTAGAAGGTCAACGGGGTTTCGGTCTTGTGGGTTTCAAGGAAAGGCATTTCGGTGTTTGCGCCGTAAACCGATGAGGTCGAGGCCATCAGCAGGTGATCAACCTTCAACGCACGGGCGAGATCGAGCACATTGAAGCCGCCAATCAGGTTGGCATCAAGATAAGCGCGCGGATTTTCCAACGAATAGCGCACGCCCGCCTGTGCCGCGAGGTGGATGATCACTTGCGGCTGTGCTGCGTGCATCGCCGCGGACAAGCTGGCCTGATCTTCCAGCAACGCCTCGGTTGCGGTGAAATTGGGGCTTTGTCGCAGCATGGCGTGGCGGCGCTGCTTGAGACTGACATCGTAATAGTCGGTCATGCCATCATAGCCGTGAACCTGAAAACCCTCGGCCAGAAGAAGCTTGCAGAGGTGAAAGCCGATGAAGCCTGCGGAGCCGGTGACGAAGATTGTTTTCATGGGGGGCCTTGTGGGTAT
This sequence comes from Paracoccaceae bacterium, assembly GCA_009773375.1. Taxonomy (GTDB): domain Bacteria; phylum Pseudomonadota; class Alphaproteobacteria; order Rhodobacterales; family Rhodobacteraceae; genus Cypionkella. Next base: position 40,544 of record WRPH01000002.1, on the reverse strand, counting down.
AATCATGTTTCAGGCTGAGTTAGAGCCGTTTTTTCCAGAGCGCCGCATCGCCCATCTTTTCGACAAACGCCGCGTGTGCGGCAGATTCTGCCTCGGTGATACGCGGGGCAAGCGGCGTAGCACGCGGGCGCGGTCGCCAATCTGAGGTTTTTTCTGCGCCGCCACTGCGTTGCGTCTGCGCCACAGGATTGAGAGCGAAATCCGGTTGGCGGCCACCGACAAGTTCAAGATAGACCTCGGCAAGGATTTCGGAGTCGAGCAACGCGCCGTGCTTTTCACGGGCAGAGTTGTCTACTCCGAAGCGGCGGCAGAGCGCGTCAAGTGTGGCAGGAGAGCCGGGGAATTTGCGGCGTGCCATCATCAAGGTATCGGTGGCGCGCGCAAAAGGGATCGTTGGCAAGCCGACAGCGGCGAGTTCGTGGTTCAGGAATTTCATATCGAAGGCAGCGTTGTGGATGACAAGCTGTGCATCACCAATAAAATCAAGAAAAGCTTGGCCGATGGCCCGGAACACCGGTTGATTGCGCAGAAAGTCGTCGCCCAGGCCATGCACCTCGAACGCCTCTTTCGGCATCGGGCGTTCCGGGTTGATGTATTGGTGGTAGGTATTACCGGTGGGAAGATGGTTGAAGATCTCAACGGCGCCGATTTCGACGATACGGTGACCTTCAGACGGTTCAAAGCCGGTGGTTTCGGTGTCGAGAACGATCTCACGCATTTTGGTCTCGGATATAGGCGATCAAGGCGGTGACATAGGCTTTGGTCGAAGCGAGGTCCAGCGTTTCAACGATGTGAGTAGCTAAAGAGCGCTTTTCGGCGTCGGGCATCTGTCGGGCGAGGATAGTTTGGAAATGCGCTTCGGTCATGCCGGGGCGTTGCAGCACGCGCTTTCGTTGCAGCGTCGCGGGTGCAGTGACGAGCAGGGTGGCGTCACATTCATGCTGACTGGATTTTTCAAACAGCAACGGGATATCGAGAATGGCAATATCGGCAGCGGTCTGGGCGAGAAAAGCGGTACGATCCGCTGCGACGAGCGGGTGAACGATGGCTTCGATTTGGGACAGCAGAGTGGGGTCAGCGGCAATCAGCCGCTTCAATGTTTCACGTGAAACACTATTGCCCTGAATGGCTTCCGGACAAAGTCTGGCCAGCGGGGCGACGGCAGCACCGTTTTCGGCATAAAGCCGATGCACGGCAGCATCCGCATCCCAAACCGGCAGTCCGGCATCCGCAAAAAGCGCCGCGGTGGTGGACTTGCCCATACCGATAGAGCCGGTAAGCCCGAGGCGGAAAGTCATGCCGAAAGGACCGCGCAGCGCGTGGCTTCGTCAACCTCGGGGCGGTGCCCGAACCAGCGTTCAAAACCGGGAGCGGCCTGATGTAACAACATGCCCAGACCATCGACCACGGTGCATCCTTTGGATTCCGCTTCAATAAGGAGATGTGTTTTCAGTGGGTTATACACCAGGTCGGTGACGAGGGCGGTTTTTTCGAGGGCATCCAGCGGCACCCGGAAATCGGATTTTCCAGACATGCCGAGAGAGGTGGTATTGATCACCGTTGCAGCCCCTTCAAGCATATTTGGGGCCTGCACCCAGTCGTAAACCGTCAGCTTGGCACCGAAATCAACCCGCATCGCTTCTGCGCGAGGCCGGGTACGGTTGGCAATGCGAATTTCCGGAACACCCACCTCGATCAGCGCCGCGATAACTGCGCGTGCGGCACCGCCGGCGCCGAAAACAGCTGCGGGCCCTGCGGTTGGGTTCCAATGTGGCGCGTTCTGCCGCAGGTTCGCCATGAAGCCCGCGCCGTCGGTATTATCGGCGTGGATACGGCCGTCCTTGCGGAAAATCAGGGTGTTGGCCGCCCCGATCAGCGCCGCCCGGTCTGTGATCACATCGGCGATCTGCAGGATCGCCTCTTTGTGCGGGATGGTCACATTGATCCCGACAAAGCCGAGTTTCGGAAGTATTTCAAGTGCTTGACGCAGATCTTGCGGTGCCACATCCATTGGAATGTAATGGCCCTTGATGCCATACCGCTTTAACCAGAAACCATGCAGCGCTGGCGATCGGCTGTGGGCAATCGGATGGCCAATAACGCCGGCTAGAGGGATGCGGGGCAGGTCGGTCATGTTGCGATGAAGCCTCTGGTTCGGAGGTAACTGATTAACGGCAAGAGTGGCAGGCCGAGAATCGTAAAGTAGTCGCCTTCGATGGCTGAAAACAAGCGGATGCCTTCTTCTTCCAGCTTATACGCGCCGACAGAGTGGCGGATACTGGGCCAATTCCGCGCCAGATAAGCGTCGATATAACCGTCAGATGCGAGATGCATGGTCAGACGGGCGCGCGCGACATGCCGCCAAACCGGCCTGCCACCGTCGTAAAGCACCAGAGCCGAGATCAGTTGATGAGTTTGACCGCGAAAGGCGAATAGCTGCGCGCGCGCTTCATCAACCGTCTCTGGTTTGCTATAAATCCGGTTTTCAAAAGCAAGCACCTGATCACAGCCCAGCACCAACGCCCCAGGGTGCTTATCGGCGAGTTTGCGCGCCTTCATTTCGGCCAATGCATCGGCAATGTCATGCGGTTTGGCAGATTCTGCTTCCAGACTCTGCCGAATAGCCGTCTCGTCAATCCGCGCTGGCAGCGCGGTTACCTCGATCCCGGCATTGCGCAACAGGTGCAGACGGATTTCCGAGGCCGAGGCAAGAAGAAGCTGGCGCGGCATGGGGGCGGCCTTGTGGATAAGCTGTGTTTGTTCTGGCGAGCGAAATTGGGGGCAATCCATGTTTTGCCGGAAAGTGGCCGCAGCAGGCCGATTTTGTCAAGCCTCTGCGCCCGATTCGTCGGGGTTTCCCACAACGGGATAACTGCCGATGCTGGTCGGGGGTGAAATGGTTTTCCCGTGCCTGTGGATGAGACGAAGCCCGAATAACTATAGCTAACTATTTGTCTTTGTTTATATTTTATTGTGTACCGATGGTTTCACCCAAAGTTGTTCACAGCCTTCGCGCTGGGGATATCTTGCAGGACAAACTACGGAATTCAGTTATCCACGGTCCCTACAACATCATCTTTCTTTCTAGAATCTATTCTTTAAGAAGAAGCTAAGAAACGAGGTGACCTGTGGGCGACTTTCTGGCGACGTACTATCTTTGGGCAAAATCGCTGCATGTGATGTCAGTCATCGCCTGGATGGCCGGGCTGTTCTATTTGCCGCGGCTTTATGTCTATCACGTTGAAGGCCTGCAAAAGCGCGGGGTCGAACCTGGCAGTGAGATGGATCTGCTGTTTCAGCACCAGGAGCGTTTACTGCTGAAAGCCATCATCAATCCCGCAAGTGTCGCGACCTGGGTGTTTGGATTAGCTTTGGTTTTCACGCCCGGCATTGTGGTCTGGAGCGAGGTTTGGCCTTGGACTAAAGCGGCGGCAGTGCTGGGGATGACGTGGTTTCATCATTGGCTCGGCTGGCGACGCAAGGATTTCCTCAACGGAGCCAATGCGCTGACCGGGCGACAGTATCGGATGATGAACGAAGTGCCGACGGTCTTCATGGCGGTTATTGTATTCTCGGTGATCCTGAAGTTCTGAAGTGGTTGACTCGCGGCGGTGCTGGGCTTAGGGGAAACGCAGCGCGGCCATTCGGCCATACCGCTTTCCATTGACATTGCTGCTGTTGGTCCGGGCTACGGGCTGCGCGCCGAAGGTGAATCCCCGATGACTGTTGAGCATTTGAATCTTGCCGATCTGAAAGCCAAGACCCCGGCCGAGTTGCTGGCGATGGCGGAAGAATGGGAGATTGAGAACGCCCCGAGCATGCGCAAGGGCGAGATGATGTTCTCGATCCTGAAAGAACATGCCGAAGAAGGTTGGGAAATAGGCGGCGATGGCGTGCTGGAAGTGCTGCAGGACGGTTTCGGCTTTCTGCGCAGTCCCTCGGCCAACTATCTGCCCGGCCCGGATGATATTTATGTGTCGCCCGATATTCTGCGCCAGTTCAGCCTGCGCACCGGTGATACCATCGAGGGTGTGATCCAGGCCCCGCGCGAGAATGAGAAGTATTTCTGCATGACCAAGGTCACGCGGATCAACTTCGATGATCCTGAAAAGGCCCGGCACAAGGTTCACTTTGACAACCTGACGCCGCTCTATCCGGATGAGCGGTTGAAGATGGAGGTTGAAGATCCGACGATCAAGGATCGTTCCGCGCGGATCATTGATCTGGTTTGCCCGATTGGCAAGGGCCAGCGCGCCCTGATCGTGGCTCCGCCGCGTACGGGTAAGACGGTGCTTTTGCAGAATATTGCAAACTCGATCGCGGTGAATCACCCGGAATGTTATCTGATCGTGTTGTTGATCGACGAGCGGCCGGAAGAAGTGACCGATATGCAGCGGTCGGTGAAGGGCGAAGTGGTGTCTTCAACCTTTGACGAGCCGGCGACGCGGCACGTTGCCGTGGCGGAGATGGTGATTGAAAAGGCCAAGCGTCTGGTTGAACACAAGCGTGATGTGGTGATCTTACTTGACTCGATTACCCGTCTGGGACGGGCTTTCAACACGGTGGTGCCGTCGTCGGGCAAGGTGTTGACCGGTGGCGTTGATGCCAATGCGTTGCAGCGACCGAAGCGGTTCTTTGGTGCAGCGCGGAATATTGAAGAAGGCGGGTCGTTGACCATTATTGCGACGGCGCTGATTGATACGGGTAGCCGGATGGACGAGGTGATTTTTGAAGAGTTCAAGGGCACCGGTAACAGCGAAATCGTGCTGGATCGCAAGGTGGCGGACAAGCGCGTGTTCCCGGCGATTGATATTCTGAAATCCGGTACGCGGAAGGAAGATCTGTTGGTTGAGAAGACCGATCTGCAGAAGACCTATGTTCTGCGGCGGATTCTGAACCCAATGGGCACGACAGATGCAATCGAATTCCTGATCTCGAAGTTGAAGCAGACCAAGACCAACGGCGAATTCTTCGAGTCGATGAACGCGTAAGCGCTATTTATCAAAGGCTTGGCTATGGATACGATCTTCGCCTTGGCAAGCGCACGGGGTAAGGCGGGCGTTGCCGTGATCCGTTTGTCGGGGCCGTCTGCACATTGGGCGGTCGCGCAGTTTTGTGCTTTGCCACCGGTACGGCAGGCGGCTTTGCGGCGGCTGGTATGGAACGGCGAAGTGCTGGATGAAGCGTTGGTGTTGCTGTTTGCCGAGGGCGCAAGCTTTACTGGCGAACCAAGCGCCGAGCTGCAGCTGCACGGCAGTAGCGCTGTCGTCACTTCGGTTCTGCGGGTTCTCTCTGGTTTGGAAGGCTTGCGCTTGGCGGAGGCTGGAGAATTTACGCGTAGGGCGCTTGAAAACGGACGGCTCGATCTGGCTCAGGTTGAGGGGTTGGCTGATTTGATCGACGCCGAGACTGAAGCTCAGCGGCGCCAGGCGATGCGAGTGTTCTCTGGCGCTTTGGGACGCCGGGTTGAAGCTTGGCGGTTGGATCTGGTGCGGGCAGCTGCCTTGATCGAAGCGACGATTGATTTTGCCGATGAAGATGTGCCGGTGGATGTGACCCCAGAGGTGCGTGCTTTGATCGAGAAACTGTTAGCTGCGTTGCGGACCGAATTGGCGGGTGCCAAAGCGGCAGAGCGGGTGAGAGATGGGTTTGAGGTAGCAATCGTTGGTTTGCCGAACGCCGGAAAGTCCACATTGCTGAATGCTCTCGCTGGGCGAGAGGCTGCGATCACGTCGGAAGTGGCGGGGACTACCCGCGATGTGATTGAGGTGAGGATGGATATTTCTGGCCTGTCTGTGACGCTGTTGGATACCGCCGGTTTGCGCGAATCGTCAGATGTCGTGGAACGCATCGGAGTTGAGCGGGGTTTGGCACGGGCAAGGGCTGCTGACCTGCGGGTGTTCTTGCAGACGGCGCCCGATGAAGTCATGATGCTTGAGCCTGAGATGGATGACATAGTTGTATTGGGAAAAGCGGATACAACAGGTGGTGTTGATAGGGCTGTTTCTGGGAAGACCGGAGTTGGTATCGACCGGCTGGTAGGTGAAATTGCAGAGCGTTTGGAGGCAAGGGCTGCCTCTGCTGGCTTGCTGATCCGTGAACGGCAGCGTATCGCGATGCAGCGAGCTGTGTTGGGGCTGGAAGCGGCTTTGGATCGGCTGAAGCTTGCAACAGTTATGCCAGAGTTGGTTGCTGCCGATTTGCGGATATCTCTACGGGCTCTGGAAATGATGGTGGGAAGAATCGATGTCGAAAACCTGCTCGATGAGATATTCTCCAGTTTCTGCATCGGGAAATGAGGCTGTTTCACGTGAAACATTTTGATGTGATTGTCATCGGTGGTGGCCATGCCGGGACCGAGGCTGCGGCAGCTTCGGCGCGAGTGGGTGCTGAAACCCTGTTGATATCGTTGCGCCGCGACGGCATTGGCGTGATGTCGTGCAATCCGGCGATTGGCGGTTTGGGCAAGGGCCATCTGGTGCGTGAGATAGACGCAATGGATGGTATCATGGGCTTGGCGGCAGATCGTGCGGGCATTCAATATCGCCTGCTGAACCGTCGAAAAGGGCCCGCAGTTCAGGGCCCGCGGGCTCAGGCGGACCGAAAACTGTACAGGACGGCGATTCAGGACATCTTGGGTCGCGAGGAACGCCTGACGATCCTCGAGGGGGAAGTTGTCGCGCTGATTCAGGATGGTGGACGAGCTTCTGGAGTTGAGTTAGCCGATGGTGTAAAGATACAAGGGCTGTCCGTCATCTTGACGGCAGGGACATTCTTGAACGGAATCATCCATGTTGGGGATCAGAAGCGGCCTGGTGGCCGTGTTGGCGATTCTCCTTCGATCCGACTTGCGGAGCAACTCGCTGATCTCGATCTGGCACGCGGTCGCTTGAAAACGGGGACCCCTCCGCGTCTGGATGGAAAGACAATTCGCTGGGACTTGCTCGAAAGCCAGCCAGGCGATGATGATCCTGTCGTCTTTTCGTTTCTGAACCGGGCTCCACAGGTGCGGCAAATTGCGTGTGGTATTACTCACACCAATGAACGGACTCATGAGATCATTCGGCAGAACCTGTCGCGATCAGCGATGTACGGTGGCCACATTGAAGGGGTTGGTCCGCGCTATTGCCCGTCGATTGAAGATAAGGTTGTGCGTTTTGCTGACAAGCTTTCGCATCAGGTGTTCTTGGAGCCCGAAGGGCTTGACGATGACACGGTCTATCCCAACGGAATTTCCACATCCTTGCCACAGGATGTGCAGCACGATTATGTCAGGTCAATCTTGGGGCTTGAAGACGTCAGGATCACGCAACCCGGTTATGCGATCGAGTATGATTACTTTGATCCGCGGGGGTTGGACCTGTCACTTCAGGTGAAAAGAAATTCAGGTTTGTATTTTGCAGGTCAGATCAACGGGACGACTGGCTACGAAGAAGCCGCTGCGCAAGGCTTGGTGGCAGGGTTGAATGCTGCGTTTTCGGCGCTGGGGCAGCAGCCGTTGCATTTTAGCCGAGCCCAGAGTTACATCGGTGTCATGGTTGACGACTTGACTTCTCGGGGCGTGACTGAGCCGTATCGCATGTTTACCTCCCGCGCTGAGTATCGTCTGACATTGCGTGCAGATAATGCTGATCAGCGGCTGACTCCGGTTGGCCTCTCTCGGGGTTGTATCCGAGATGTGAGGCGCATTGCATTTGAAAGCAAGAGGCTAAGCCTTTTGGCGGCTGAAGATATGCTTGACCGTTCGGTGTTCCTTCCCAGGGAGCTTGCTGAGGTAGGTATTACCCTAAGTCAGGACGGCGCGAAGCGCTCCGCGCTTTCGGTGATGGCCTTTCCTGATGTGACATTGGATCAGATCGTGCGGCTTGTGCCTGAGTTTGCGACGTTTCCGCCGGAAGTACAGGCGCAGACTGCGATCGATGCGCTTTACGCGCAATATCTTTCGCGCCAACACGACGAGGCGACAGCCCTGCGTCGGGAGGAGGCCGCTGTTATCCCCGAGGGCTTTATTTATCACGGTCTGCCAGGTCTTTCGGCAGAACTTTCGGCAAAGCTTAGCCGACTTCGACCGTCCAGCTTGGCACAAGCGTCGCGGATTGAGGGGATGACGCCTGCCGCGCTGACGCTGATCCTTGCGCATATTCGGAAGACCCGACGTGCAGTGGCTGTACAATGATATCCGCTCCGGAAGACCTGCCGGATTGGCTCGATGTTTCACGTGAAACATTGGAAGATCTGCGTGCATTTTGTCGATTGGTGGAAAAGTGGAATCCAGCAATAAACCTCATCTCAAAAGCCGGCCTTGCCGGACTCTGGGATCGGCATGTCTTGGATAGCGCTCAGATATTTCTGCTTGTGCCGCCAGAAGCCAAAGTTTGGTGTGACCTTGGAAGCGGGGGCGGCTTTCCCGGGCTGGTGATCGCGGTCATGGCAAAACACGAACTGCCCACTCTGGATGTCGTGCTTGTAGAGTCCGATCGTCGCAAGGCGGTTTTTCTTTCAGAGGTCGCTCGATTGATGAGGTTGCGGGTGCAAGTCCGCGTCGAGCGCATCGAAAATCTCGCGCCGCAGAATGCGGATATCTTGTCGGCACGGGCCCTTGCGCCGTTAGTTACTCTTTGTGGCTTTGCTGCTCGACACATGAAGCCAGATGGCATGGCGATTTTTCCAAAGGGTGTCAACGCCGAAGAAGAGATCCGTGAGGCGCGCCAAGCTTGGGCTTTCGATTTGACGCAGTACTCCAGCCGAACTGAAAGTGCGTCTTCGGTTCTTTTGTTGCGGGGCATTCATCATGTCTGATCTCAGCAGATCGACAGCGCCATACATTCTGTCAGTTGCAAATCAAAAGGGTGGAGTCGGTAAAACGACGACCGCCATAAATTTGGCAGCGGCTTTGGTGGAGCGCGGCGCTCGAGTGCTGCTTGTTGACCTTGATCCGCAGGGCAACGCATCTACGGGGCTTGGCCTTCCGCCCTCTGCGCGCCTAAAGACAACCTACGACCTCTTGATCGATGAGATTCCACTGGTAGATACCGTCGTTCAAACGGATATAGACGGCTTGTTGATTTGTCCTTCGACTGCAGATCTTTCTTCGGCAGATATCCAACTCGTGGCGAATGAAAAACGCAGCTTCTTGCTGCACGATGCCCTACGAGAGCCACGAGTGGACACGCTGGATCTTGACTTTATCTTGATCGACTGCCCGCCATCGCTAAGTCTTTTGACTGTCAACGCTATGGTCGCGAGTCATGCCGTTTTGGTGCCGCTGCAGGCCGAATTCTTTGCACTTGAAGGCTTGTCCCAGCTTATGTTGACCATTCGTGAGGTGCGTCGGGGCGCAAATACCGGTTTGCGCATCGAGGGAGTCGTCCTGACGATGGTCGATAGCCGGAATCGGTTGTCGCAGCAGGTCGAAAATGATGCGCGCAGCACCTTGGGGGATCTGGTTTTCAAGACGATGATTCCTCGAAACGTAAGAGTGAGTGAGGCACCGTCTTACGCTCTGCCAGTCCTAAGCTATGACTCATCGTCGAAGGGGTCAGAGGCCTATCGGAACCTTGCCAGCGAAGTGCTCGCGCGGCACCCAATTTCGCGCCACCCCGAGGAGGAGGTAAATTGATGGAGAAGAAGGCAGACCGCAGGGGGTTGGGCCGTGGCCTTTCCGCGCTTATGGCAGATGTTAATCTCGACCCGATCATGCCGGCTCAGGGCAATCGTCGTGTTGAATTCATGTTGCCGGTCGAGAAGATCATTCCGAATCCAGATCAGCCCCGCCGCGATTTCCAGCCCGAAGCCCTGAATGATCTGGCAAATTCGCTCCGGCAAAAGGGCGTCATTCAGCCCCTTATTGTGCGACAGATTGGCCAGGAAGACCGCTACGAAATTGTCGTAGGTGAACGCCGGTGGCGTGCAGCTCAGATTGCGCAATTGCATGAACTGCCGGTGATCGTTCGAGAGTTCAGTGATTCCGAAGTTCTGGAAATCGCCATTATCGAGAACATTCAACGAGCCGAATTGAATGCCATCGAAGAAGCTTTGGCTTACAAACAATTGATGCAGCGTTTCGGACATACACAGGAAAAGATCGCTGAGGCGCTATCCCGCAGCCGTAGCCATATCGCCAATCTTCTGCGGCTTTTGGTTTTGCCGGAAGATGTGCAGCAAATGGTGAAGGGTGGCAAACTGACGGCGGGACATGCCCGTGCCTTGGTGACGACGAATAATGCAACCGAGCTTGCACTGCAGGTTGTTGGCCGCGGCCTGTCTGTTCGTGAAACGGAAGACCTAGTTCGCAAATCGGCCGTTTCTCCTGCAAAACGCAAAGCCCTGCGCCACCGGGGAGAGAAAGATGCTGATACGCGTGCGCTGGAGGCGGATTTGTCTGCCAACTTGAAGATGGGCGTCCACATTGATCATGTTCCGGGTGGGGAGGGCGGCAAGATTACCATCAACTACCGGACTCTTGATGATCTTGACCTGCTTTGCCGGGTATTGTCGGCTATTCCGAGGGACGTGTCCATATAAAGGCCATAACGCAGACAAGCGCTATGGCCTGTATCAGCAAGATGCGCCAGCTCAGACCAAGCAAAAGACTGATGCCAATGGCCGCAAGCACTGAAAGGCTCGCCATCCATTTTGCGGGAAGCGAAATGCTGCCGCTGTTTTGCCAAGCTTTGATCGGTGGGCCAAGTCGGCCGTGCTGGATCAGCCAGACGTGTAACCGGTCAGAGGATTTGGAAAAGCATATCGCCGCAAGCAGAAGGAATGGAACCGTTGGCAGCAGCGGCAAAAACGCCCCAACTACGGCCATGGCAACTGAAAGTAGACCCACAAGCAGCCAAATCACGCGCATCTAGGCACCGGCAAGGTCGCGAATGATGGCGTTAAGTACCATCCGACCTTTGGGCGTTGCGCGCAGACGTTCGTCGTCGAGCAAAATCAAGCCAAGGTCTGACAGGTGGGTAATCGTTTCTGCTGCCAAAGCTTGCGGCGCAAGTCTTTGATACCGCGCAATATCAAGTCCTTCGGAAAGCCGGATCGACATCAGCAGATATTCAAGCGCATGCTCGTCAGACTGAAGTAAGTGGCGTGGCGCTTCGCCCGGGCGATCCTTCTCGACCAGATCCAGCCAGGCACCCGGTGCCTTTGGCGCTTCTGTTGCCCATCTTTGTCCGGCAATGGTGACGCGACCATGCGCCCCCGGACCAACGCCAATGTAGTCCCCTCCGCGCCAATAAATCAGGTTGTGGCGTGATTCCGAGCCGGGTCTTGCGTGGTTTGACACTTCATAGGCAGGGAAGCCGGCCGCATCACAGATCTCTTGGGTCAGATCATACATGTCCGCAGCAAGGTCGTCGTTTGGCAAACCTTTCAGCCCGCCGCGCGCCAACCGATCACCAAAGGCGGTGCCGTCTTCGATCGTTAATTGATAGAGAGACAAGTGATCTACCGCCAAAGCAAGGGCTAGTGTCAACTCAGTCCGCCAAGCAGCCAATGTTTGCTCTTGTCGGGCGTAAATCAAATCAAAACTGACCCGTTCAAAGCTATTGCGTGCGATATCAAAGGCGGACAGTGCCTCGGCTGCGGTGTGCTTTCGTCCCAAGCGGCGCAGATCATCGTCGTTCATCGCCTGCATGCCCATCGAAATCCGATTGACGCCCGCAGCGCGATAGTCCCTGAATCGGCCCGCCTCGATAGACCCCGGATTTGCTTCCAGGGTGATTTCGGGATTGTTCACCATAGGCCATTTCGTTCGGATCTTGTCGATGATTGCAGCTACAAGGTCGGGGTGCATCAGGGATGGGGTGCCACCACCAAAAAATACCGTCTCCAGCACACGCCCTTTGGTGTCTGCGGCCAAACGATCAATTTCTTTCAGATACGCGCGCTGCCAGCGCTTTTGATCGATGTTTGCGGCAACGTGGCTGTTGAAGTCGCAGTAGGGACATTTTGACTCACAAAATGGCCAATGCAGATAAAGTCCAAATCCGCCGCTTTGCCAGTCTTCCATATCTAAGCCCGGAACGCCGTTACTTCGATCTCCACCTTCATCTCTGGTCGGATCAAACCTGCAATCACCATCGTCGCCGCTGGCCTGATTGTGCCCAAAGCCTCACTTAGCACCGGAGCCAGGTGATCGACAAGCGCTGCATCCGTAACGGTGTATTGCACCCGCACAATGTCAGCCATTTCGAAACCCGCCTCAGCCAAGACACCAGCAATGGTGCCAAAGCAATTTCGGGCCTGCGCATCAATCGCTTCGGGCATCGCCATCGTGGTGTAATCATACCCGGTAACGCCCGAGACAAAGCACCAGCCACCCTTTACGACAGCCCGACTGTAGCCCATCTTGGCTTCAAACGGCGACCCTGTTGAGATATGTTTCACGTGAAACATCCTTCTATGAGTTTGCGAAACGCATCGGCGCGGTGACTGATCTGGTTCTTCTGCCAACGGTCCATTTCGCCAAAGGTCACATCAAACCCATCCGGCTGAAAGATCGGGTCATAGCCGTGTCCCTGATCTCCACGCATTGGCCAGATGATCCGCCCCGTCATCACGCCTTCGAACACCTCATCGTGGCCATCCGGCCAGGCCAGAACCAAAGTGCAGCGAAACTGCGCCGTACGCGGCTGTGCTGCATGAACGGATTCCAGCTCAGCCCAGGTCCGCGTCATTGCCATGACAAAATCGCGGCCATCCGGTGTTTCTGCCCAGTCGGCAGTATATACGCCCGGAGCCCCCGCTAGCGCGTCAATGGTAATCCCTGAATCATCCGCCAAGGCAGGCAATCCGGTCGCCTGCACAGCGGCATGTGCCTTGATCCGGGCATTGCCAACAAAGCTCGCTTCCGTCTCGGCGGGCTCGGGCAGGCCCAATTCACCCACCGAGAGGACAGAAATCCCGAACGGTTCCAACAGCTTGGCGATCTCCTCAAGCTTTCCTTGATTATGAGTCGCAACCAACAATCGCTCGCCCGAGAATTTCCGCATCATGCCAGCCCCAGAGCCGCTTTCTGTGCGGCGACCAGACCGGCCACGCCAGCCTCAGCCAGATCCAGCAACTCGCCCATCTCCCCGCGCGAAAATGTAGCCCCCTCGGCAGACATCTGCACCTCAATCATCCGCCCACGACCCGTCAGGATGAAATTTCCATCCGTCCCGGCCGTTGAATCCTCAGCATAATCAAGATCCAGCACCGGCTGCCCGGCATAAATGCCACAAGACACCGCCGCTACATGATCAATCATCGGATCGCTGACAATCGCCCCGGTCTTCAGCAGCTTGTTCATTGCCAGCCGCAACGCCACCCAACCGCCGGTGATCGAGGCGCAACGCGTGCCGCCGTCCGCCTGAATCACATCGCAGTCAATCACGATCTGCCGCTCACCCAAGGCCGAACGATCCACCCCAGCTCGCAAAGCCCGGCCAATAAGCCGCTGAATCTCCTGCGTTCTGCCAGATTGCTTGCCCGCCGCCGCCTCGCGCCGCGTCCGGCTGTTGGTTGCGCGCGGAAGCATGCCGTATTCCGCCGTCACCCAGCCCAGCCCGGTATTCTTCAGAAACGGTGGCGCCTTGTCTTCGATCGTGGCCGAGCACAGCACATGCGTTTCGCCCATCTTGATCAGGCACGAGCCTTCCGCATGCTTCATCACGCCGATTTCAATCGACACCGGGCGCATTTCATTCAACTTCCGACCAGAGGGGCGCATCATTTCTTCCTTTTCCGCTTTGTTCCAGATAGTCCCGCGCCCCTGCCTGATGCAACCCTCATTGACGTTCACCCCCGACGCTCCTTAAGGTGCATATCCTCAAGGACGACAGGCATGACCGAAGGCGGCAAGATCCTTTCCGAGATGAATGACCGCTCGCGCGAGGTATTCCGCCGGGTGGTAGAGGGCTATCTCGCATCCGGCGATCCGGTCGGCTCGCGCACATTGACCCGCAGCATGTCAGAGCGCCTGTCTGCCGCCACCATCCGCAACGTCATGCAGGATCTGGAATTCCTCGGCCTGCTCGACAGCCCGCACATTTCGGCTGGCCGCATCCCCACGCAGCTTGGCCTGCGCATGTTCGTCGATGGCTTGCTCGAAGTCGGCGCTGTTGGTGCCGAAGACCGCCAACTGATCGACACGGCCTCGGCCAGCAACGATCAGGACATAACCAGCCTGCTTGACCACATCGGCGGCACCCTGTCCGGCATCACCCGCGGCGCCTCGGTCGTTCTTGCCCCCAAGGCCGAAGCGCCAATCCGCCACATCGAGTTCGTCAGCCTTGCCGCCGATCGCGCCCTTGTGGTGCTGGTTTTTGCCAACGGCCACGTCGAAAACCGCATCTTCACCCCACCGCCCGGCCAAACTCCGTCGTCAATGCGCGAAGCGGCCAATTTCCTCAACGCGCTGGCCGAAGGCAAAACCCTGTCTGAACTGCGCCGCAACATTGTCCAGGATATCGCCAACCGTCGTCAGGAAATTGATTCGCTCGCCCGCGCCCTGGTCGAAAGCGGCATCGCCCTGTGGGACAATTCTGATGAACACGCCGAGCGCCTGATCGTGCGTGGCCGCGCCAACCTGATCGAAAACACCACCGAATCCCAGGATATCGACCGCATCCGCGTGCTGTTCGACGACCTCGAACGCAAGCGGGATATCGCCGACTTCCTCGAACTTGCCGAAACCGGCGAAGGTGTGCGCATTTTTATCGGCTCCGAGAACAAACTCTTCTCACTTTCGGGTTCCTCTCTGGTGGTCTCTCCCTATATGAACGCTGACCGGAAGATCATCGGCGCTGTCGGCGTGATCGGACCAACGCGGCTGAACTATGGCCGCATCGTTCCGATTGTCGATTACACTGCGCAGCTGGTCGGCAGGCTTTTGTCCGAACGTGGTTCAGGCTAAAGCACCCGGCAAAGACGGAACGGAATGTAAGGAAGACGACGATGGCGCAGGACAACACCGCCCCCGAAGATGGCGAACTTGAAGGGCTGGAGGAATTCATCGCGGCAGAAGAGCTGGAAGCGCTGCGCGCCGAACGCGACGACATGCGCGACCGCTTCATGCGCGCTTTGGCCGATGCTGAAAACGCCCGCAAGCGCGGGGACCGAGACCGCCGCGAGGCCGAACAGTATGGCGGCTCCAAACTCGCCCGCGACATGCTGCCAGTCTACGACAACCTGAAGCGCGCGCTTGACGCTGCCAACGAAGAAACCCGCGCCCAGGCGGCAGCCCTGATCGAGGGACTTGAGCTAACCCTGCGCGAACTGACCAATGTGCTGAAAAAGCATGGTGTTACTGAAATCAACCCGGCAATCGGCGATGTTTTCGACCCGCAATCGCATCAGGCAATGTTCGAGGCGCCGCTGCCGGGCACCAAGGCTGGCCAGATCATTCAGGTGATGGGCGTCGGCTTCCTGCTGCACGACCGCTTGTTGCGCCCGGCGCAGGTCGGAGTGTCTTCCAATACCCAAGGCTGATCACTGGGCGGGCACCGGAGGGTTTCACACCCTCCGGACCTCCCGTGGAGTATTTCGCCAAGATGAAGGCAAATTTGACTTAACTTTTCAGCATTTCTTTCAGGTCATAGATCAGGCGCAGCGCCTGCATCGGTGTCAGCTCGTCCGGAAGCACATCTTTCAGCCTCGCTTCAACCCCTGATGTCCTCGGAGCGGCTTTCGGTGCCGGCGCCGGCATGGTCCGGAATAATGGCAGATCGTCGATCAGTGCCTTTTGCCGTGCGCCGCCTTCGCGTTCGCCTGTTTCCAGCGCCTCCAGAACCACTTTCGCCCGCTCGATCACAGTGGCGGGCAGGCCTGCCAGTCGCGCCACCTGCACGCCATAGCTGCGATCTGCTGCGCCTTTCTTGACCTCGTGCAGAAAAATCACCTCGCCGTCCCATTCCTTGACGGTGACGGTGGCGTTTTCCACACCGGGCAACTTGCCCGACAGCGCGGTCATTTCGTGGTAATGCGTGGCAAACAGCGCCCGACAGCGGTTGGTGTCGTGCAGATGCTCCATCGTTGCCCAGGCAATCGACAGCCCGTCATAGGTCGCGGTGCCGCGGCCGATCTCATCGAGGATCACCAGCGCCCGATCATCGGCTTGATTCAGGATGGCGGCGGTTTCGACCATCTCGACCATGAAGGTAGACCGCCCACGCGCAAGGTCATCTGACGCACCGACGCGGCTGAACAGTTGACTGACAAGGCCGATATGCGCAGATGTGGCCGGAACAAAGCTGCCTGCCTGTGCCAGCAGCGCCATCAGGGCGTTCTGGCGCAGGAAGGTGGATTTACCCGCCATGTTCGGGCCGGTCAGCAACCAGATCGCGGGTGTCTTGTCTTCGGTGAGTGCGCAATCATTGGCAACAAAGGCTGCGCCGCCTTGTCTGCGCAGGGCCCGCTCCACCACGGGATGCCGTCCGCCGGAAATGACGAAGGCGTGGCTGCCATCAACCTTTGGTTCAACCCAGTTCTCTGCTGCAGCCAGATCCGCGAAAGCGCCCGCCAGATCAATCTCGGCCAGCCCGCGCGCTGCCGCGCCAATCGGGCCAGAATCGGCTACAATTACGGCTCTAATGGCCTCATAGTGCCGCTTTTCGATCTCCAGCGCCCGGTTTCCTGCGTTGAGGATCTTGGTCTCGATCTCGCTCAGCGGCACGGTGGTAAAGCGCACCTGATTGGCGGTAGTTTGCCGGTGGATGAAGGTTTCCGACAGTGGCGGGCCGAACATCTTTTCCGCGTGTGTGGTGGTGGTTTCGATGAAATAGCCCAGCACGTTGTTGTGCTTGATCTTCAGGCTTTGCACCCCGGACAGCGCGATATAGTCGGCCTGCATCTGGGCAATCACGCCGCGGCCTTCGTCGCGCAACCGGCGGGTTTCATCCAGATCGGCGTCGAAACCTTCGGCAATGAAGCCGCCGTCGCGCGCCAGCAGCGGCGGTTCGGCGATCAGGGCTTCATCCAGCAGGTCGATCAGCGTGGTGTGCCCGACCAGGGCCTGTGCTGCCTCGGCCAACAACGGCGGTACCTCTGAAAGCCGCGCTGCGATGCTTTCCGCCTGCGTCAGCCCCGCCCGGACCGCGGCCAGATCGCGGGGGCCGCCACGCTCTAACGCAAGCCGTGACAGCGCGCGGTCCATATCCGGCACCCGGCGCAGATCGGAGCGCAGGTCTTCGCGCAAATGGCTCTGTTCCAGCAGAAAACCCACGGTTTCCAGCCGCTGGTGGATGACAGACAGATCGCGCGACGGGCTGGAAAGCCGCCGCTCCAGCAGCCGCGCCCCCGGTGCCGTCACCGTCCGATCTACCGCTGCCAGCAGCGAGCCTTCGCGCCCGCCGGAAAGCGCCTGTGTAATCTCCAGATTCCGCCGGGTGGAGGCGTCGATCTGCATCGCGCCATGCGCGCTTTCCCGCAGTGGCGCGCGCAGCAGCGGCAGTTTGCCGCGTTGGGTCAGATCGAGATAATCCACCAGCGCGCCCATCGCGGCGATTTCGGCGCGGCCAAAGCTGCCGAACGCATCCAACGACCCGACGCCCCAAAGCGCGCACAGCCGCTTTTCGCCGCTGGTGCTATCAAAGCTGCCGCGCGACAGGGCGGTCAGCGCTGCGCCGGATTCAGTCACTATGCTGGCCAAATCGCGCTCTCGCGCCTCGGACACCAGCACTTCACGCGGGGCGAGGCGGGCGAGTTCCGGGCCAAGCCGCACTTCCGGGCAGGGCATCACCCGCAATTCGCCGGTAGAAATATCCACCCAAGCCAGCGCGCCTTCTTCGCGCACCTCGGCATAGGCCGTCAGGTAGTTGTGCCGCCGCGCCTCTAGCAACGAATCTTCTGTCAAAGTTCCCGGCGTGACCAGCCGCACCACGTCGCGCCGCACCACCGATTTTGATCCGCGCTTTTTCGCCTCTGCCGGGTCTTCCATCTGTTCGGCAATCGCCACACGAAAGCCCTTGCGGATCAGCGTCAGCAGATAGCCTTCGGCGGCATGATAGGGCACGCCGCACATCGAAATCGGCTCACCTTTGTGAAAGCCGCGCTTGGTTAACGCGATGTCCAGTGCCTCGGCTGCGGCGACGGCATCGTCGAAGAACATCTCGTAGAAATCGCCCATCCGGTAGAACAGCAGCGCGCCGGGGTTCTGCGCCTTGATTTCCAGATATTGCGCCATCATCGGCGTTACGGTGTCGTCGGTCACATGCAATCCCCCAAAGCTGCGCAACCCTACAAAACCGGGGGGGCGACGAAAAGGCACTATGCGTGCCGACTTCGCATCGCTATCACCGACAGACTTGCAGAGAAACAGGATGGCCCCCTGATGACCAAAACGAAAATCACGCCCGAAGAGGCGCTTGCCTACCATTTGGAACCGCGCCCCGGCAAATACGAGGTTGTGGCCTCGGTGCCGATGGCGACGCAGCGCGATCTGTCGCTGGCCTATTCCCCCGGCGTCGCGGTGCCGGTGCAGGCGATCGCCGATAATCCGGCGCTGGCCTATGACTATACCGTCAAGGGCAACATGGTGGCGGTGATCTCCAACGGCACTGCCATTCTGGGCATGGGCAATCTGGGCGCGCTGGCGTCGAAGCCGGTGATGGAGGGCAAGGCAGTGCTGTTCAAGCGCTTTGCCGATGTGAATGCCATCGACATTGAACTTGATACCGAAGACCCCGAAGAAATCATCAAGGCGGTGTCCTTGATGGGGCCGACCTTTGGCGGCATCAACCTTGAAGATATCAAGGCGCCCGAGTGTTTCATCATCGAACAGCGGTTGAAGGAAATCATGGACATTCCGGTGTTTCATGACGATCAGCACGGCACGGCGGTGATCTGTGCGGCCGGTCTGATCAACGCGCTGGAAATCAGCGGCAAGAAGATTCAAGACGTGCGGATCGTGCTGAACGGGGCAGGGGCGGCGGGGATCGCCTGCCTTGAACTGCTGAAATCCATGGGTGCTGCGCATGACAACTGCATCATGTGCGACACCAAGGGCGTGATCTATCAGGGCCGCACCGAGGGCATGAACCAGTGGAAATCGGCGCATGCCGCCAACACGCCGCTGCGCACGCTGGAAGAGGCGATGTCGGGCGCAGATGTGTTCCTTGGCGTGTCAGCCAAAGGGGCGGTGACACCTGCGATGGTCGCCAGCATGGCCGACAATCCGGTGATCTTCGCCATGGCCAACCCCGACCCGGAAATCACCCCGGAAGAGGCGCATGCGGTGCGCGCCGATGCCATCGTGGCGACGGGGCGGAGCGATTATCCCAATCAGGTCAATAACGTGCTGGGCTTCCCCTATCTGTTCCGGGGTGCGCTGGATATCCACGCCCGCGCCATCAATGACGAGATGAAGATCGCCTGCGCCCGCGCCTTGGCGGCTTTGGCCCGCGAAGATGTGCCGGACGAGGTGGCTATGGCCTATGGCCGCAAGCTGTCGTTTGGCCGCGATTACATCATCCCGACGCCGTTCGATCCGCGCCTGATCTATGTGATTCCGCCCGCCGTGGCCAAGGCTGGCATGGATACCGGCGTGGCGCGGCGGCCGATTGCTGATCTGAAAGCCTATGAACAAAGCCTGAAGGCGCGGATGGACCCGACCGCCAGCATTCTGCAAGGCATCCATGCCCGTGCCAAGCAGGCGCAAGCCCGGATGATCTTTGCTGAAGGTGACGATCCGCGCGTGCTGCGCGCCGCTGTCGCTTATCAGCGGGCCGGCCTGGGTCGTGCGCTTGTGGTGGGCCGCGACGCCGATGTGAAAGAAAAGCTGGAGGCGGCAGGCCTTGGTGATGCCGTGCGCGAGCTTGAAATCGTCAACGCCGCCAACTCGCGGCATTTGGAAACCTACAAGGATTTCCTGTATAACCGCCTGCAGCGTCAGGGTTTTGACCGCCATGACGTGCATCGTCTTGCGGCGCGCGACCGGCATGTGTTTTCAGCGCTGATGCTGCAACACGGCCACGGCGATGGCCTGATCACCGGCGTCACCCGCAAATCGGCGCATGTGCTGAACCTGATCAACCATGTGTTTGACGCGAAGGCTTCGGACGGCGCGGTTGGCGTGACCGCGCTGCTGAACAAGGGCCGCATTGTGCTGATCGCCGATACGCTGGTGCATGAATGGCCGGACGAAACCGATCTGGCCAATATCGCAGTGAAAGCTGCCGGAGTGGCGCGCAATCTGGGGCTCGATCCGCGCGTGGCCTTCGTGTCGTTTTCGACCTTCGGCTATCCGGTGTCGGAGCGCGCCACCAAGATGCACGCAGCACCCAAGGTGCTGGATGGCATGAAGGTGGATTTCGAATACGAAGGTGAAATGACCGTCGATGTGGCGCTGAACGCCGAAGTGATGGCGCAATACCCGTTCTGTCGGCTCAGCGGGCCTGCGAATATTCTGGTGGTTCCGGCACGGCACTCGGCGTCGATTTCGGTGAAGCTGATGCAGGAAATGGCAGGTGCCACTGTGATCGGCCCGATCCTGACCGGGGTGACCAAGCCTATTCAGATTTGCTCCACCAACTCGACGGTGAACGATATTCTGAACATGGCGGTGATGGCGGCCTGCAAGGTCGGCTAAATCTGCGGCAGCGCCACGGCAACGCGGCGCTGCATTTCCGGGATGGCGGCGGCGTGGTCCAGAAACGCCGCCACCCGCATCATCTGCCAGTGTTGGCCTTCATCGCCAAAGCGGATCGCGGCGATTTCATCCGCAGTGATCCGGCCCGCAAAGAACACCGAAAGCCGCGTGGCATCCATCATACTCGGCCAAACCCTGCGCCAGATCAGCCGTTCCGGGCCAAACCGTAGCCCGAATTCCTCGTGCAATTCCCGCAGCAGACAGGCTTCGGGAGTCTCGGCACCCTCTCGGCCACCGCCGGGCAGATCCCACATCGCCGCCCAGGGCAGGCCGGGCTTGTCATCGCGCAGATAGGTCAGCAGGGTATCGCCACAGATCAAAGCCACCTTCGCGCCGACAAAATCCATCACTCGTTGATGTCTTTGTCCCACAGCTTCACCTGACCCTTATGCACCCCCAAGGTGGCGCGCAGGACGATCCAGGCCGCCAGCGACAGCAGCGCGAAGATCAGCAGCAGCAGCGCCAGACTTACGGCAAGGCCAAAGCCCAGCAATATCCCGGTCAGTACCGCGCCAATCGCAAAGCCCAGAAAGATGAATCCGGGCAACAGCACCTCTGCCACGCCCAGGGCAAAGCCGCCCGCGATCCAGACCCACCAGACATCCCACATTTACCCACGTCCTTTCAACATCTTGAAGGCATCGCCAAACGCATCCAGCGCCTGTGCCGGCACAAAGATCATCTGCTTGCCTTCCCCCTTGCCCACGGTGGTCAAGGCCTCAACCTGCTTCAGCGCCACCTGATACTGCGCCGCCTCCAGCCCGTTTTCCTTGATCGCACCCGCAATCACCCCGGTTGCATAAGCCTCGGCATCGGCCAGAACGCGCCGCGCCTTGGCACCTTGTTCTGCGGCATAAAGTTCGGCATCGGCGTTCAGTTCCACCGCGCGCTTCTTGCCCTCGGCCTCTGTCACTTGTGCCCGCCGCGCCCGTTCGGCGTTCAGCTGTTGCAGCATGGCGTGGCGCGTCGCCTCGTCCAGCGACACATCCAGAATTTCGGCGCGCGTCACCTCGATACCCCAATCTTCCACCATCGCCCGCACATGTTCGCGGATATTGGCGGTCAGCTCGTTGCGGTTGGATTGCACCTGATCCAGTTCCATCTTGCCGATCTCAGACCGCACGATCCCCGCCACCGTGGTCGCAATCGCCGCATCGACATCCTTGATGCGATACACCGTCTTTTCTGGCGAGATGATGCGGTAAAACACGCTGGTTTCCACCTTGACCAGCACGTTATCGGTGGTGATCGCATCCTGATGCGCGGTGGGCAACTGGCGTTCCAGAATGGAAACCTTGTGCGCCACCCGATCCAGAAACGGCACCACAAAGTTGATCCCCGGCCCCAGCACCGCCCGCAGTCGGCCAAAGCGTTCGACCACGAATTTCATGCTTTGCGGCACAATCCGCACCGCCTTGAAAATCGCCACAATGATGAACAGCGCGACGGCAAGATAAACAGCGCCAGTGCCGACGAAGGCGTTCGGGTCCATGAAAATCTCCTGTTTCAAAACAACGGGCTTGGCTTCAAGGTGCCTGCAATCGCCCTGCGGTGCAATGGTGCGTTGGGTTTGACGCCCGCGGGTGTTAGCGATAGCAGAGACAAGCATTCTCTTTTGACCGGAGCGCACCGCATGACCACCGCAAGCATTGGCCTGATCGGCCTAGGCACCATGGGGGCGATGTTGGCCCTGAACATTGCCGAAAAGGGTTTCCCGATCGCGGTGTGGAACCGCACCACCGCCGTCACCCACGCCTTCAAGGCCGAGGCGGGCGCGCTGGCCGCGATGATCACCCCGACCGAGACTTTGGCCGATCTGGTTGCCGCGATCAAACCGCCGCGCGCGATCATTCTGATGGTCCCGGCGGGGCAGGCGGTGGATGACCAGATTGCGGCGCTGCGGCCCTTGCTGGCAGCGGATGATCTGATCATCGATGCCGGCAACGCGCTGTTTCACGACACCAACCGCCGCTCTGCCGATGCCGTGCAAGGCCCGCGCTTCATGGGCATCGGCGTGTCGGGCGGCGAAGAGGGCGCGCGGCATGGCCCGGCGATCATGGGCGGCGGCCTGCGGAGCGACTGGGATCGTGTCGCCCCGGTGCTGAACGCGATTGCGGCAAAGTATAAGGGCCAGCCCTGTGCCGATTACATGGGGCCAGCCGGGGCCGGGCATTTCGTCAAGGCCGTGCATAACGGCATCGAATATGCCGACATGCAGATGATCGCCGAGGTCTACGGCGTGATGCGCGACGGTCTGGGCATGACCGCGCCGCAGATTGCCGAGACGTTTGCCAGTTGGAACCAAGGCCCGCTGCAATCCTACCTGATCGAGATTTCCGCGCAGGTTTCCGCCGCAACAGACACACATTCCGGCAAACCGATGCTGGATATGATCGTTGATCGCGCCGGGCAAAAAGGCACCGGCCGCTGGACGGTGATCGAAGCGCAACATCTCGCCGCGACGATCCCGGCTATCGAGGCAGCAGTAATGGCGCGCAACCTGTCGTCGCGGCTGGAGGAACGTCTGGCAGGCGAGGCGCTGTTCGGTGCTGCCCCGAAACCTGACGTTGCCCTGACGCTTGCCCAGCTGGAACAGGCAATGATCGCAGGCAAGATCCTGTGTTACGCGCAGGGTTTCACGCTGATCTCTGCCGCCGCCACCGCGTTCAACTGGCCGATGCCGTTGCCTGAAATCGCCCGAGTCTGGCGCGAAGGCTGCATCATCCGCTCGTCGATGCTGAACGACATGGCGACGGCGCTGACCGAAGACCCCAGCCGCAACCTGATGCTGGCCCCGTTCTTCGCCGATCACCTGAAAACCAGCCATCCCGCGCTCCGGCAAGTGATCGCCGCCGCCGCCCTGCACGGCCTGCCGGTTCCGGCGCTGGCCTCGGGTCTGGCCTGGTTCGACATGATGCGCACTGGCCGCTCCACCGCCAACATGATTCAGGCGCAACGCGATTTCTTCGGCGCGCATGGCTTTGAACGGGTGGACGGGCTGACCGACAAGCACGGCCCCTGGGCGGGCCACGGCATCTGACCCCCGCACCAACCCCGGACAATTTGACTAAAATGGTCATCCTCTCTGCCCAAATATCCCACGGGGGAGCTTGATTTCCCCGCAGGGAAATCGGGCGCGGGGGTGTGAAACCCCCGTCGGTCTTGCCAGAAAACACCGCTCGGCGATTTCCCCCGCAGCGGTTTGCCCTTTGCAGGGTTTCGGCTAAACTTGCCAAAAGAGCAGATAGAACCGGAGTCCTTCATGCAGACCACACGGCGCAATTTCTCGCTGGGCCTTGCCGCGCTGGGCCTGTCTGCCTGCGTCGGTGGCGGCACCCCGCTTCGCGCCCGCCCTGCCGATCAGGCGATGCCGATGGTCGCCAACCCCGGCTTTGACGCCTGGGTGCAGGATTTCCGCCCGCGCGCGCTGAACAAGGGTATCTCGCCCGCCACCTTCGACACCGCCTTCCGCGCCTCGGGCTTCATCCCCGGCGTAATTGAAAAAGACCGCAACCAGACCGAATTCACCCGCACCACCGAAGATTACCTCGCCATCGCCGCCAGTGACGAACGCCTGTCGATGGGCCGCCAAGCCTATGCCCAGCAAAGCGGCACCTTGCAGGCGATCGAGGTGCGCTACGGGGTAGAGCCGCATGTCGTCGCCGCCGTCTGGGGGCTGGAAAGCTTCTTCGGCACCCGGCGCGGCTCGGTTCCGGTGATCTCGGCGCTGGCGACGCTGGCCTATGACGGCCGGCGCGGCGCGTTCTTTGAACAGCAACTGGTCGCGGCGCTGAAGATCCTGCAAAACGGCGATGTCAGCCCGCAAGGCATGACCGGCAGCTGGGCGGGCGCGATGGGCCACACCCAGTTCATCCCGACCAGCTACCTTGCTTTCGCCGTCGATTTCCGGGACGATGGCCGCCGCGATATCTGGAGCGATGATCCCACCGACGCGCTGGCTTCCACCGCCGCCTATCTTGCCAAGAACGGCTGGACGCGAGGCCAGCCTTGGGGTCAAGAGGTGCAGCTTCCCTCGGGCTTCAACACCGGCTTGGCCGGGCGCGGCAAGACCCGCAGCGATTGGGCCGATCTGGGGGTGCGCGGCGTCAACGGGGCGTTGGCCAACCACGGCGCAGCCTCATTGCTGCTGCCGGGTGGTGCCGGCGGCCCGGCCTTCCTGCTTTATCGCAACTTCAACGTCATCCTGCGCTATAACAACGCCGAAAACTACGCGCTGGGCATCGGCCATCTGGCTGACCGCTTGAACGGCGCAGGTCCGTTGCGGGCGTCCTTTGGTCCGGATGCACAGGGCATGACCATTGCCGACCGGCAAGCCTTGCAGCGCAAGCTGACAGCGGCGGGCTATGACACGCAAGGCTCCGATGGCGTGATCGGCGCGAAGACCATTGCCGCGATTTCGGCTTTTCAGGCGGCGAAGGGGCTTGCCGTTACCGGTCAACCCAGCCTCGCGCTGTTGGCGATGCTGTGATCCGGCGTTAACCATTTCTTCATCAGACTCGTGGCAGCCTGCTTGCCATGAGCACCCGAAACGCCTTTCACGAAGCCTCGTTGCCGCTATTCGACGCTGATGAAGCCGTCGGCGCGGCCATGCCCGGCAAATTGCCGTCCTATATTGCCGATCATCGCAAACGCCTGCGCACCCGCTTCATGGAAGGCGGCGCGCAGGCGGTGCCGGATTATGAATTGCTGGAACTGCTGCTGTTTCGCGCCATCCCGCGGCAAGATGTCAAACCACTTGCCCGCGAACTGCTCGAAACTTTCGGCGATTTCAACCGCGTCGTCACCGCTTCACCCGCGCGTCTGCTTATGGTCAAAGGCGTGGGCGAAGCCGTGGTGCAGGAACTGAAGATCGTCGAAGCCGCCGCGCAGCGGATGATGCGGGCCCGGGTGATGAACCGGCCGGTGCTGTCGTCGTGGGATGCGCTGCTGGATTACTGCCATACCGCCATGGCGCACCGCGAAACCGAACAATTCCGCATCCTGTTTCTGGATCGCAAGAATGTGCTGATCGCCGATGAAGAACAGGCGAAAGGCACCGTCGATCATGTGCCGGTCTACCCGCGCGAGGTGGTAAAGCGCGGGCTTGAACTGAACGCCTCGGCGCTGATTTTGGTGCATAACCACCCGTCCGGCGACCCGACACCGTCAGAGGCGGACATTTCGATGACGCATCAGATTCAGGACGCCGCGCAGGTGCTGGGCATCACCCTGCACGATCATCTGATTATCGGCAAAAGCCGCGAACTCAGTTTCCGCTCGGCAGGGTATCTGTAGCCGGATCGGGTTTGAACGACGGTTTCAGCCAAACCTCTACCCGCCGATTCAACCGTCGCCCGGCTGCGGTTTCGTCGCAGGCCATCGGCAGCGCCTCGCCAAAGGCTTCCACGCGGGGCAGCGCGCCTTCTGCGGCAGCCGGGGCTGCGTCTTTCAGCGCCGACAGCACCCCCATTGCGCGGATCTGCGACAGTTCCAGATTGGCGGCCGCTGCACCCGACCCATCCGAAAAGCCCGCAAGGATCAGCTCGGTATCACGAAACACGCCAACTTCGATCAGCCGTGCCAGATCGGCCAGATTTTCAAGGCTTGATGCCTCCATCCGGCTGGTGCCATCTTCAAACCGGAAGGTCAGCGACAGCCGGTCAGCGCCATCCATCAGATCGACCAGCCGTTTCAGATCGGCCAGCGTGGTTTCCTCGCCCGCGCCCTGAATCGCGTTGATCAGCCGCAAGCCGTCCGCCGTCATCGGCTGGGTTTCCGGGCCACGGTCAATATAACCACCCGCCGCAATCGCCTGCTGTGCGGCGGGAAGCGCCATGAATTCAAGCAGTTCGCGCGCCATCAGCGGCAGGCGGCGGCGCGGCGTCAGCAGGTAAACCGGCAGGGTCAGCGGGTAATCCTCGGCCTTCACCGCCAGCGGGCTGGGCAGCAAGGCAAAGCCGCAGCTGTCTGAAAGCGGCAGCACCCGCGCCGCCCCCACCGCTGCGCGCCCGGTCAGCGCCACTGCCCAAGGGTCTTTCGCCACCGCCGCCGCCAGATCGCGCAAATCGGCATGCGTCACCGTCGCCGCCGGATCGCGCCCCAGCCGCGCCGACAGCGCCCGTTGCAGATCGCTGTCCGGTGTCAACCCATGCAGCACCAGCGGCATATCCGGCCCGCCGACCTCGCGCCAGTTCTGCACCTCGCCGGTCAGCACTTTGGCCAGATCAATCGTCGAAATCCCCGGCAGCGGGTTGTCGGTGGCCACAATCGCCACCAAAGCATCCAGCGCCACCGCTTTCGCGCCCAGATCGGGTTCAGCGGCTGACGCAATCATCAATTCAGCCCGCCCCGCCTTCAATTCGGCGCGGGCCGCATCCGGGGGCAGCGGGCGGAAGGAAATCTCGGCCAGCACCTTGTTTGTCGCGGGATCGGTCAGCAGCGCGGCGGCATCTGGCCCGCTGGGTGCCGCATAGATCAGCCCGCGCGACGCCGCGAAAGCCGCCAGCAGCGGCGGGATCAGCGCCGCCCCTGCATCCGCCTCGCCGACCAGACGGATCACCGCTTTCGGCGCGGTCAGATCGGGGCAGGCCGGGCCGTCACAGATCACTCCCGAGGCGTCGATGGTCAGCGCACCATAAGCGGATTCGATGCGAAAGAACTCACCGTCATAGCCTTGCAACTGGCCAGAAATCGCCAGGGCCCCATCGCGTGAGGTCAGCGTGACATCCTGCGCCGCCGCCAAACACGGGAACAGCGCGGCGAAAACCGCCGCGCGCCAAAGACCCACCATACATGCCCGCCTGACCTTAGTTGTTGGCGGCGATATTCAGGTCAGGGACAAGATTTTTCAACACCAGATAATCGCCCACCGCATCACATTCCGGCATCGCGACCGTCAGATCGCCGATATAAACCTTGCCGGCAAAGCTGGTCAGCGTTTCACCTAGAATTTCGCGGCCGCAGGCGGTTTCGGTCACGGCGGCTTCAACCACGACCTCGGGCCTTTGCGCCGGGTCGGCGGGGTAGGTGTAAACCTCGGCCAGCAGCGGCAGATCAGTGGTGCTGTCGCCCAGCAGCGTCAGGAAACCACCCTTGCCGGGCACGCCCGCCGCCGGAAGATGCGGCGTCGCACCCGAGACATGGCCGGGGCCACCGTAACCCGCATCATCCTCGAAGGCATGCATCTGGAAGGCGTCATCAGCTTGATATTGCACGGCAAAGCGGCGAACGCTGGTGATTTCCGGCACTGCCAGAGTGGCCTCTGCCGCAGAGCCATCCTTGAACAGCACCTCGATCTTTGCATCCCGCTCCAGCGCGGGCAGGCTGGCCACCAGCGCGCCGCTTGTCAGCGTTTGCGCCGAAACCGCAAGGCCCGCATGCTTCAGCACAACCCGTTCCGCCGGATGGCATGGCGCCGTCAGCATCAGCGTGACCATCGCATTTTCAGATGCGTTCAGATCCAGCGTCACCGGGCAGGGGTCTGCGGCAACTTCAATCGCCTGCACGACTTCAGGCTTTGCCGGGACAACTTCCGCCACGGCGGCGGGTTCTGCTGGTTTTACGGGCGCGATTTCAACCGTAACGGCGGGTTCCGGCAGCTTCGCGGGCGCTGTCGCCACAGCGGCAGGCAAGCGCGGCGCGGCAAGCGCCGGGTCCACAGCGGGTTTCACGGTTTCCGCGCCAGCCGCCAGCGTTTCGATATGTTTGGCTTTCGGGGCCACGTCAGCTTGAGCCACGCGCTGTTTTGTGCCGGTGTCAGACATGGTTTGCACCAGATGACCAGCGCCGAGGGCGATGGTGATGACGGCGACACCACGGGCCAGCCTCCGCTTCAAATCAACTGCCATTGATGCCTCCAAAGAAATCCGTTTCGACCGTTCTGCGGGCGAAACTGGGCGCGGATGCGGCGCAATCAAGGAATGTTTCCGAAATCAGCGGCAATAAAGCGGCAAGGGCGGCATAAGCCGCCCTTTGAAATCAATCTGTCAGGGCTTAATCCAGCTTGCCGTGGCAGGCCTTGAACCGCTCGCCCGATCCGCAGGGGCAGGGATCGTTGCGCGATGGGTTGCCCCAGGTGCTGGGATCGGTTTCGACAAACCCGGCCAAAGCCGCCGAGGCTGCAACCACCGGAGCCGCCTCGGCCACAGGTTCAGGAGCCCGCGCCGCCTGCTGTTGCGCCAGGAATTGCGCCATCATCGCCTGCTGTTCTTCGGCGCTGATCGGGCGGATTTGCGCCAGCTTTTGCGTCACATCCTGCCGCAGCGAGTTCAGCATCGATTCAAACAGCGCAAAGCTTTCGGTCTTGTATTCGTTCAGCGGGTCGCGCTGCGCATAGCCCCGGAAGCCGACGACCGACCGCAGATGTTCCAGCCGCAGCAGGTGTTCGCGCCATTTGCCGTCGATGGTTTGCAGCAGCAACTGCTTTTCGATAGACCGCATGCTGTCCGGCCCGAAAGCCTCCAGCTTTTCGCCCATCAGCTTGTCGCTGGCCTCGATCACCCGTTCGCGCACCACATCCTGATCGGTGCCTTCTTCGGCAGCCCAAGCGATGATCGGCAGTTCCAGCCCCATCTTTTCGATCAGCGCGTCGTGCAGCCCGGCGACATCCCATTTGTCGGCGTAGGATTTCGGCGGCAGGTAATGATCGACCAGATCGTCGGCCACCTGATGGCGCATATCCATCACGATTTCACCAAGGTCTTCGGCCTGCATCACTTCCATACGCTGGCCAAAGATCGCCTTGCGCTGGTCGTTCATAACATCGTCGAACTTCAGCAATTGTTTCCGAATATCGAAGTTGCGGCCTTCGACCTTGGCCTGCGCCCGCTCCAGCGATTTGTTGACCCAGGGGTGAACAATCGCCTCGCCTTCCTTCATGCCCAGTTTGGACAGCACCGAATCCAGCCGTTCAGAGCCGAAAATCCGCATCAGATCGTCTTCCAGCGACAAGAAGAAGGCTGACCGACCGGGGTCGCCCTGGCGGCCAGACCGGCCGCGCAGCTGGTTGTCGATGCGGCGGGATTCATGGCGTTCCGTTGCCAGAACGAACAGACCACCCGCAGCCTTCACCGCTTCTTCATCGGCCTTGTGCTCTGCCTCGACGCGGGCGCGCACCTCGTCGGGGTGCAGGTGCGGGTCGGCGGTGATCGCCTCCATCACCTTGAATTCGACGTTGCCGCCCAGTTTGATATCGGTGCCACGGCCCGCCATGTTGGTGGCGATGGTCACAGCCCCCAGCTTGCCGGCGTCGGCAACGATCTGGGCTTCCTGTTCATGCTGGCGCGCGTTCAGCACGTTATGCGGAATGCCTGCGGCCTTCAGCATCACCGACAGCGCCTCGGATTTGTCAATCGAGGTGGTGCCGACCAAAATCGGCTGCCCCGTGGCGTGGGCCTCTTGAATGGTCTTCACCACGCCTTCGAACTTTTCGCGCGCGGTGCGATACACCGCGTCGTGTTCGTCTTTGCGCATCACCGGGCGGTTGGTCGGCACTTCGATCACGCCCAGCTTGTAAATTTCCATGAATTCATCGGCTTCGGTGCTGGCCGTGCCGGTCATGCCGCCCAGCTTGTCATAAAGCCGGAAGTAGTTCTGGAAGGTCACAGATGCCAAAGTGACGTTTTCCGGCTGGATCGCCACGCCCTCCTTGGCCTCAATCGCCTGATGCAGGCCATCCGACAAGCGGCGGCCCTTCATCATCCGGCCGGTGAATTCGTCGATCAGCATCACTTCGCCATCGCGGACAATATACTGCTGGTCGCGGGTGAACAGCTTGTGCGCCCGCAACGCCTGCGTGACGTGGTGGACGATGGTTGTGCTTTCCGGTTCATACAGGCTTTGCTCGGCGGGCAGAATCCCGGCCTCGTGCAGCGCGTTCTCGATAAACTCGTTACCGTCTTCCGAATAGGTGACGTTGCGGGTCTTTTCGTCCAGCTTGAAATGCGTTTCGTTCAACAGCGGGATCAGCTTATCGACCTGTTGATACAGATCGCTGCGATCCTGCGACGGGCCAGAGATGATCAGCGGCGTCCGCGCCTCGTCGATCAGGATGCTGTCCACTTCATCGACAATCGCAAAGTTATGGCCGCGCTGCGCCATGTCTTCCAGACTGCCCTTCATGTTGTCACGCAGGTAGTCGAAGCCCAGCTCGTTGTTGGTGGCATAGGTGATGTCGGCCTTGTAGGCCTCTTTCTTCTCGGCATCGCCCTGATAGGGGTAAACCACGCCGGTGGTCAGGCCCAAAGCGCCGTAGACCTTGCTCATCCATTCGGCATCGCGTTTGGCGAGGTAATCGTTCACCGTCACCACATGTACGCCCTTGCCGGTCAGCGCATTCAGATAGGCCGGAAAAGTGGCGACCAGCGTCTTGCCTTCGCCGGTGCGCATTTCCGCGATATTGCCCTGATGCAGAAAGATCCCGCCCTTCAGCTGCACATCAAATGCGCGCAGACCCAAGGCGCGCTTGGCGGCCTCGCGGCAGTTGGCAAAGGCTTCTGGCAGCAGCGCATCCAGGCTTTCGCCACCCTGCGCGCGCTTTTGGAATTCGGCGGTTTTCGCCTTGATCCCGTCATCGCTCAGCGCCGCGAATTCAGCTTCCAGCGCGTTAATCTTTGCGACCAACGGACGCACCGATTTGACCTTGCGGTCATTCGGCGTTCCAAACATCTTCCGCGCAAGCGTTCCAAGACCCAGCATGTTTTCTCCGCCTGGTCGTTATTGACAATATCGTGTGAGGCTCCGGCTTGCCCGTCCCGCGCGCCTTCCATAGAAGGGCGCAAAGGGCCGGGCGGCCCGCGTCACACGCGACCCGTGCGATGTAAGGGGAAGCCCCGGTATAGTCAACGTCGCGCACAGCCGCGGCACGATCAGGAGAGTGTGAGATGGCAAAAGCGATGCGGTTTCTGGCAGGGGCGGCGCTGTGCGTCGCATTTGCGGCCCCGGCGATGGCGCAGGACGCAACCGCCGATACGGTGATCGCCACCGTCAACGGCACCAACATCACGCTGGGCAATGTGATCATGGCGCGCGAGGCCCTGCCGGAACAGTATAAAGCCCTGCCGCCCGACGTGTTGTTCAAGGGCATCGTTGATCAGCTGGTGCAGCAGACCGTGCTGGCGCAGTCGATGGGCGAAACCCTGTCGAAGAAAGACACGCTGCAACTGGAAAATGATCGTCGCGGCTATCTGTCCAACACCGCACTGCAACCCGTCGTTGCCGCCGCCGTGTCGGACGAGGCGCTGCAAAAGGCCTATGACGACCGTTTCAAGGATGCCGCCCCGGCCACCGAATACAACGCCGCGCATATTCTGGTCGCGGACGAGGCCAAGGCGAACGAGTTGAAAGCCCAGCTTGATGGCGGCGCTGATTTTGCCGAACTGGCCAAGGCCAATTCCACCGATACCGGCTCGGGTGCCAATGGTGGCGATCTGGGCTGGTTCGGTCTGGGCGCCATGGTCAAGCCGTTCGAAGATGCGGTGGTTGCCGCCGAGGTTGGCAAGGTCTCTGGTCCGATCAAATCCGATTTCGGCTTTCACCTGATCTTGGTGAAAGAAACCCGCATCGCCGCCAAGCCGACGCTGGATGACATGCGCGACGAACTCGCTGTCGAAATCGAACAGAAGACGGTCGAGGCGCATATCAAGGCGCTGACCGACGCCGCCAAGATCGAAAAACCCGGCGAGGGCATTGACCCGGCGCTGATCAGCGATCTTACTCTGCTCGACAAATAATCTGCTACGGGGGCCAGCATGGCAAAGAAAGACTGGAAGGCGAAAGCCAAGGCTTTGAAGAAACAGCTGAAGGCACTGGTTGCCCCGGCTGCTCCGGCCAAGGCGGCCAAGCCCGTCTCGCCCTTGGCCCCCGCCAGCTTCCCGGTGCTGCCGCGCATCGCCGGGGTGGAATTTTCCGCCGTCGAGGCCGGGATCAAATACCTCAACCGCAAGGATGTGATGCTGGTGCGGCTTGCCCCCGGCACCGCCATGGCGGGCAGCTTTACCCGCTCCACCACCCGCTCTGCTTGCGTCCGCGATTGTCAGGCCAAGCTGGCGATGAAGGTCGTGGGCGATGTCGGCGCTGCCATCGTGGTAAATTCGGGCAATTCCAACGCCTTCACCGGCAAGGTCGGTGATCAGGCCGTGGCCGCTGTCACCGAAAGCGTGGCGCAGGCGCTGGGTATTCCGGCAGCGCGGGTGTTTTCCTCGTCCACTGGGGTGATCGGCGAGCCGCTGCCCTACACCAAGATCACCGACAAGATCGACGATCTGGTGGCCGGGCTGCAGGAAGACGCCATCGAAATGGCGGCCCATGCGATGATGACCACCGACACGTTCCCGAAAGGCGCTGCGGCGACCCTTCAGGGCGAAGGCGGCGAAATCAGGATCGCCGGCATCGCCAAAGGCTCGGGCATGATCGCGCCGGATATGGCGACAATGCTGGTCTATATCTTCACCGATGCCAGGATTTCCGCGACCAATCTGCAAAAGCTGTTGTCGCGCAATGTCGATGAAACCTTCAACTCGATCACCGTTGATAGCGACACCTCGACCTCTGACACGCTGCTTCTGGCCGCGACCGGCCAATCCGCCGCTGCCGAGCTGAAAGGCGCGGCGCTGAAGGCGTTCGAAGTCGCCCTGCGTGGCGTGATGATGAACCTCGCGCATCAGGTCGTGCGCGACGGTGAAGGTGCCACCAAGTTTGTCGAGGTCCGCGTGACCGGCGCCGCCACCCCCTCCGATGCCCACAAGGCTGCGCTGGCCATCGCAAATTCACCCTTGGTGAAAACTGCGATTGCCGGGCAAGATCCGAACTGGGGCCGCATCGTCGCCGCTATCGGCAAGTCCGGCGCGCAGGCAGAACGCGACAGTCTGACGATCAAATTCGGCGATATTCTGGTGGCCCAGAACGGTTGGCGCAATCCGGATTACAAGGAAGAAGACGGCGCGGCCTATATGCTGCAACCCGAGCTGGTGATTGCCGTCGATATGGGGCTGGGCAGCGCCAAGCGGTCAGTCTGGACCTGCGATCTGACCAACCGTTACATCGAAATCAACGCCGACTATCGCTCGTGAAAACGCTTCTGGTTTCGGCTGTCGCGCTGATTGATACCGAAGGCCGCGTGCTTCTGGCGCAGCGGCCTCCGGGCAAATCGCTTGCGGGGCTGTGGGAATTTCCCGGCGGCAAGGTTGAACCCGGCGAAACCCCCGAATTGGCGCTGATCCGCGAGTTGAAGGAAGAGCTGGGCATCGACACCTGGCGCAGCTGTCTGGCCCCGTTAACCTTCGCCAGTCACAGCTACGATGATTTCCACTTGCTGATGCCGCTGTTCGCCTGCCGCCGTTGGGAGGGCATTCCGGTGGCGCAGGAAGGCCAGACCCTGGCCTGGGTGCGCCCCAACAAGCTGCGCGATTACCCGATGCCCCCCGCCGATTTGCCGTTGATCCCGATTTTGCGGGATTGGCTGTAACTTTCGCACAAATATTCCCCTTGTTGACAGAATTGTGTCGAAAATTTGGTGGGAATTTTAACGAATCGGCCTTACAACCAAGGGCAGATACGCTGATTGGGGGATTGGCACATGTTGCGAACGATTTCCGTGGGAAGTTGTGTTTCTATTCAAGGGTTGCTGGTTGGTCAGCTTGCCGATGGCAAGATCATGGTGAAGGTCGATGAAAAAACCTTCGTTGGCTATCCGGTTGCATCCGTTCGCAAATCCTGACTCCAACATAATCGCAAAGAAAAAGGCCGGGTTTCCCCGGCCTTTTCTATTTGGATCATGCCCCCGTTTCCAAGGCCCCCGTTTACAGGGGCCTTGTTTCCAAGGCTGCAGCGATATCAGGCCAGCTTGCGCTGAACCTCTTCCCGCTCAAAGATTTCAATAACATCGCCAGCGCGAATATCGTCATAGCGCTCAAACGCCATACCGCATTCCTGCCCCGAGATGACTTCCTTCACCTCGTCCTTGAAGCGCTTCAGCGTCTTCAGCGTGCCTTCATGGATCACCACGTTATCCCGCAGCAAGCGCACACCCGCCGAACGGCGCGCAACGCCTTCGGTGACCAGGCAACCCGCGACCTGACCGATGCCGGTAACCTTGAACACTTCCTTGATCGTCGCATAACCGATGAAGGTTTCGCGAATCTCGGCTTTCAACAGGCCCGAAGCCGCCGCCTTGATGTCATCCACCAGATCATAAATGATCGAGTAATAGCGGATTTCCACACCCTTCTGATGCGCCGAATTCCGCGCCGAGGCATTCGCCCGGACGTTGAAGCCGATGATCGGGCATTTGCTGGCTTCCGCCAACATCACGTCGGTATCGGTAATCGCGCCGACGCCATAAGACAGCACGCGCACGCGCACCTCTTCGTTGCCAACCTTTTCAAGGGCTTGCACGATAGCTTCGGCAGAACCCTGAACGTCAGCCTTCACCAACACGGGCAGTTCGGCAACCGACTGATCCGCCTTGGCCTTCGCCATAAGCTGTTCCAGCGTGGTCGCAGCACCCACCGCCGCGCGCTTGTCTTTCGCGGATTTCTCGCGGTAATCCGCGATTTCCCGCGCTTGCGCTTCGGTCTCCACCACGTTCAGCGTGTCACCAGCCGAGGGCGTCCCCGACAGGCCCAGCACTTCGACCGGAACCGAGGGGCCAGCTTCGTCAATCCGCTCGCCCTTGTCGTTGATCAGGGCGCGCACTTTGCCCCACTGCTCGCCGACGACAAAGATGTCGCCTTTGCGCAGGGTGCCGTTCTGCACCAGAACCGTGGCGATCGGGCCGCGGCCCACGTCCAGCTTGGCTTCGATCACCGCACCTGCAGCCGCCCGGTTCGGGTTGGCGCGCAGTTCGAGGATCTCTGCCTGCAACGCGATGGCTTCCAGCAGTTCATCAATGCCCTGGCCGGTCTTGGCCGAAACTTCCACGTCCTGCACTTCGCCCGACATCTGTTCCACAACGATTTCGTGTTGCAGCAGATCGGTGCGCACCTTCATCGGGTCGGCGCCGTATTTATCCACCTTGTTGATCGCCACGATCATCGGCACTTTCGCCGCTTTCGCATGGGCAATCGCTTCAATCGTCTGCGGCATCACGGCGTCATCCGCCGCAACCACCAGCACGACAATATCCGTCACCTGCGCCCCGCGCGAACGCATCGAGGTAAAGGCAGCGTGGCCGGGCGTGTCGAGGAAGGTCAGAACCTGACCCTTTTCGGTCGTCACCTGATAGGCGCCGATGTGCTGGGTGATGCCACCGGCTTCGCCCGACACCACGTTCGCCTTGCGGATCGCATCCAGCAGGCTGGTCTTGCCGTGGTCAACGTGACCCATGATCGTCACGATCGGCGGGCGGGTAACCAGATCGGCATCCGAATCCTTCACGGTTTCGATGGCCTGTTCCACGTCAGCATCCGACACGCGCACGGCCTTGTGGCCGAACTCTTCGATCACCAATTCCGCCGTATCGGCGTCAATGGCCTGGTTCATCGTCACCATCATGCCCATTTTCATCAGGCTCTTGACGACATCGGCGGCGCGTTCCGCCATCCGGTTGGCCAGTTCGGAAACCGTGATCGATTCCGGCAGCTGCACATCGTGGAATTGCTTTTCAGGTTTGCCAAAGCCCAGCGCCTTCTGGCGGGCCTTTTCCTGCTTGCGCTTCATCGCGGCCATGCTGCGAGTGCGGCCACTTTCGCCAGCCAGCGCATCATTCAGCGTCAGCTTGCCTGTGCGGCGACCATCGTCACCTTTGGCCTTGGCGTTGCGTTCACGCTCTTCACGTTCACGGTCCACCTTGCGCACGGCCAAGGGCGGCTTGGCCCCCATCGGCGCGCGGGCAGCGGTTTCGGCAGCGGTCGGAGCCGCGTTTGCCGGTGCATTGCGATCTGCCCGATCACCACGGGCTGCCGGAGCAGCATCGGCGGGCTTTTCTGGTGCAGCTGGCTGACGGCGGGTTGTGCCCAGCACATCGGCCTTGCGCGCGGCGGCTTTCGCCACAGCTTCGGCAGCGGCTTCGGCGCGCAGACGTTCTTCTTCGTCGGCCTTGGCCTTGGCAGCCGCCAACCGTTCACGCTCTTCGCGTTCCTTAGTTTCGGCTTCTTCGCGTTTGCGGGCACGCTCTTCTTCGCGGGCCTTGTCTTCTTCGGCGCGGCGCGCGTTGTCTTCGGCCTCGCGGGCCTTGGCAACCCGCAGGGCGGCCAGACGGCGTTCCATCTCGGCGTCCGAGATACCGGCCGGGCGTTTCGAGGGGTCACCCAGATGTGACGCAGACCCCGACTGGGCAGTTGCCCCCGGGGTGCCCGGTTTGGCTGCTGCCACCGGCACGACCACGCGCTTGCGCTTGGTCTCAACAACAACGCTCTTCGTGCGGCCGTGGCTGAAGCTTTGCTTCACCTGACCGGAACGAGGTGCGCCACCCAAGCCGAGGGGTTTCTTGCCGTCTGTATCGCTCATGCGTCCTACGTATCCTTCAAGGCGGTCTCGCCGCCATCCTGCTGCCCGATTTGCCCACGCACACCAGCCAACCTTGCCGCTTCCTCTACAACACGCGCTGTGAGTCCACCAGCCGCAAGCGCGGCGTGTATCGCACGTTCGCGCCCGAAAGCCAAACCCATTTCCTGCGCCGACAGAAAGCCAATGAAAGAGCCTTCCCCATCCGGCGCGCGCAGTTTGGTTTTGCCGCGTTCAGACCCGTCCGAGGCTTGTATAAGCACCCGTGCCTTGTCCTTTTGCAGCCATTCCTTGACCTTCTCATAGCCCATCACGGCACCAGAGGCCTTGCGGGCCAGACTGATCAGATCAATCACCCGACGCAACAGCAACGCCTCCACCAGATCGGCCAGATCGTCTGGCACTTTCACCGGTTGGCGCGCGGCGCGGGCAAACAGGCCCTTCTTCGCCGCCTTTTCAATCGCTGCCCGATCCGCCGAGACATAAAAGCCCCGGCCCGGAAGCCGTGCCAGAATATCCGGCACGATCATATCTTCTGGCCCCAGACA
The DNA here is from genome assembly GCA_009773375.1 of Paracoccaceae bacterium. Lineage (GTDB taxonomy): Bacteria > Pseudomonadota > Alphaproteobacteria > Rhodobacterales > Rhodobacteraceae > Cypionkella. The sequence continues at coordinate 2,930 of WRPH01000002.1, read as the reverse complement.
AAAGCGGATCAGACCCGCTTTCGGCTGGCTTTCCCCGGTCGCAATGCACTTGCGTTCGGGGTCGTCGTTCAGTTTTTCCCGGCCACCGCGCGTCACGGTAATCCCCGAGGCCCTAAATCAGGCCTCGGCCTCCTCGTCTTCGTCGACCGCTTCCGTGGCACCAGCCAGTTCCGTGGGGTCAACCCAGCCCAGCATGACGCGGGCAGTCATCACCAGATTCTGCGCCTCTTCCAGCGAAACGTCAAACTTCTCCAGCACGCCTTCGTCCTTCTTGCGCTGACCATTTTCCGTGGTCCAACCGCCAGCCAGTTCCCAATCGGCGCAGGTGGCGAAGTCTTCCAGCGTCTTGATGCCGTCTTTTGCCAGCGCTTCCAGCATTTGCGGCGTCAGGCCTTCGAATTCGACCAGGCTGTCTTCCACGCCCAAAGCCCGCGCGGCTTCCATCGCCTTGGTGTTCACCGCTTCAAGGTATTCACGGGCGCGCGTCTGCAATTCGCCAGCGGTGCCTTCGTCGAAGCCGTCAATCGACAGCAGCTCGTCGGTTTCCACATAGGCGACTTCTTCCAGATTGGTGAAGCCTTCCGAAACCAGCAGCTGCGCCATCATCTCGTCGATGTCGAGGCTGTCCATGAACAGCTTGGTGCGCTCGGCGAATTCGGCCTGACGGCGCGCGGATTCGTCGGTTTCGGTCACGATATCAATATCAAGGCCGGTCAACTGGCTGGCCAGACGCACGTTCTGACCACGACGGCCAATTGCCAGCGACAGCTGTTCGTCCGGCACCACGACTTCGATCTTGCCGGCTTCTTCGTCGATCACAACCTTGGACACTTCGGCCGGTTGCAGCGCGTTCACCAGGAAGGTCGCCTGATCGGCGTTCCACGGAATGATGTCGATCTTCTCGCCCTGCAATTCGTTCACCACGGCCTGCACCCGGCTGCCGCGCATACCAACGCAAGCGCCCACCGGATCGATCGAGTTGTCGAACGAAATCACTGCGATCTTCGCACGGCTGCCCGGATCACGCGCCACGGCCTTGATCTCGATGATACCGTCGTAAATCTCGGGCACTTCCATCTTGAACAGTTCCGCCATGAACTGCGGGTCGGTGCGGCTCAGGAACACCTGCGGCCCACGCGCTTCGCGGCGCACGTCCTTGATGTAGCAGCGGATGCGGTCGTTCGGGCGATACGATTCGCGGCCGATCTTTTCATTCCGGCGCAGAATGGCTTCACCGCGGCCAATATCGACGATGATATTGCCGTATTCCTCGCGCTTGACCTGACCGTTGATGATCGTGCCCTTGCGGTCCTTGAATTCTTCATACTGACGGTCGCGCTCTGCTTCGCGGACCTTCTGCAAGATCACCTGCTTGGCCGACTGCGCTGCGATCCGGCCCAGATCCACCGGCGGCACTTCGTCGATGATCTCATCGCCAATCTGCGGATCTTTCAGATGCGATTTCGCCTGCTTCACGGTCAGCTGCGCGTGGTGATTCTCCACCGCGTCATCCTCAACCACCGTCCGGATACGCGCAAAGGTCGCGCGCCCGGTCTTGCGGTCGATCTTCACCCGGATATCCATATCAGCGCCGTAACGCGATTTGGCGGCACGGGCCAAGCTGTCTTCCATCGCCTGAATGACCAGTTCGGGGTCAATCATCTTCTCGCGCGCAACCGCCTCGGCGGTCTGGAGAAGCTCAAGCTGGTTTGCAGAGGTAATCGCCATCGGAATTCTCCCGCTTAGTGTTTTGTTGCTTCGGGGGCGTCTTCTTCGTCATCCCCGTCGGTTTCCTGGATTTCGTCAAACTGCGATTCGTCGACCACGCCGCTGGCTTTGCGCTGCCGCAGCATTTCGGTGATCAGCTCATCCGTCAGAATCAGTTTCGCATCGGCCAGCCATTCAAACTGCAACCCGATGGTCAGCACCTCGCCAGCCTCGTCGATCTCGATCAGCACTTCATCGCCGTCGATACCCGCCAGCGTGCCCTTGAAGCGCCGCCGCCCGTCGATCAGTTCGGTGGTTTCCACCCGCGCTTCCCAGCCCTTCCACATCTCGAAATCCTTGAGACGGGTCAGCGGCCGGTCGATGCCGGGGCTGGAAACCTCCAGCACATAATTTTCTTCGATCGGGTCTTCCACATCCAGCACCGCCGACACGGCGGTCGAGATTTCGCCGCAGTCATCCACCTCGATCCCGCCTTCGGGACGGTCGGCCATGATCTGCAAGGTGCGAGTCGCCCCGCCCATCAAACGAATCCGCACCAGTTCAAACCCCAGCCCCTCAATCACCGGAGTGATGATGTCGGCAAGGCGGCGATCCATGGCGGTTTTGGCAATCAAATCAGACATGAGGTTCCAAAAACAAAAAACGGGCCAACAGGCCCGGTTGTGACGTTCGGTAGCTTCAGGTTTGGACCCGGAAGCAGCTGTTATTGGCGATATAGGCGGGAACCGTAAAGAATGCAAGGGATAAGGGGTGCCGTCACTTTTTCACCCGCTATCCCTGCGTGATCACATACAGCTTGCGCACCCGCTCAATCACCCGCCATTCGCCCTTCCAGCCCAGCCCAGCGGAGCGGGAGGGCAATCGCATCGCCCGCGCCCAGCCGCACCTTGCTGCCGTCGGCGTGGGTCATTTCGATCAATCCGCTGATGAAATGGCAAAACTCGGACGACGCGCTGCGATCCGCCGTAAAGCGCCCCGGCGTGCATTCCCACACCCCGATTTCCACCTTGCCATCGGCCGAGGTGAACAGCGCCACCGAGGCTTCCTGCTGGTCGCCCTCAAAGCTGGTGGGCTTCGCTTCAAACCCGCCCAGCGGGATTTGGGCTAGGGTCCAGACTCATTGATCTTCAAAGCCAGAACATTACGGTTGCAGCGAGGGCGACGGCGGAGAGGAAGACCTTAGGGCATCTGTCGTAACGGGT